>NZ_JANCOJ010000013.1 GCF_024295625.1 Streptococcus sp. CF8_St5-11 | reverse complement strand
GGTCCCGTAGTGTAGCGGTTATCACGTCGCCCTGTCACGGCGAAGATCGCGGGTTCGATTCCCGTCGGGACCGTTAAAATAATGAAAATTATTTTAAGACTCGTTAGCTCAGTTGGTAGAGCAATTGACTTTTAATCAATGGGTCACTGGTTCGAGCCCAGTACGGGTCATATTTTGCGGGTTTGGCGGAATTGGCAGACGCACCAGATTTAGGATCTGGCGCTTTACGGCGTGGGGGTTCAAGTCCCTTAACCCGCATAAGAGAATAATAATGAGCCGGCTTAGCTCAGTTGGTAGAGCATCTGATTTGTAATCAGAGGGTCGCGTGTTCAAGTCATGTAGCCGGCATTTTTTTATATAAAGAAAGCAATGCGAACGTAGTTCAGTGGTAGAACACCACCTTGCCAAGGTGGGGGTCGCGGGTTCGAATCCCGTCGTTCGCTTGAGGAGGCCGGGGTGGCGGAACTGGCAGACGCACAGGACTTAAAATCCTGCGATTGGTAACGATCGTACCGGTTCGATTCCGGTCCTCGGCATAGACAAAGGTTGAAAGAAGCACCCTTAGCTCAACTGGATAGAGTACCTGACTACGAATCAGGCGGTTAGAGGTTCGACTCCTCTAGGGTGCATGGTCGCAAGGCTATGTAATAATTGAATAGGAACGAGCACCCTTAGCTCAACTGGATAGAGTACCTGACTACGAATCAGGCGGTTAGAGGTTCGACTCCTCTAGGGTGCATAAAGCGG
>NZ_JANCOJ010000012.1 GCF_024295625.1 Streptococcus sp. CF8_St5-11 | reverse complement strand
TCTGCATTGGTAATTGTTGCAGTTGCTTGGACTTTCACGCCAGTTGCAGTTCCAACGAAGTCTTTTTCAGGAGTGAAGGTTACTGCTCCTGTAGTAGGATCGATTGTGTAAGTTCCTTCACCTGCTACTGTTACAGTTGTTTCATCGGTTGGTTGACCTGTTGCAGGGTCAATCAATTTCTTACTTGTAATTTGAGCAGTTTCATCGTTACTTAATGCAAATGTAGGAGTCTCTGTTTGAGGAACATTTTGAATGTCTTCAGAAACTTTATTTGTTGGAGTAAGAGTAACTGGATTTACAGTTGGTGTGTAAGTTGCAGAAGCTTTGCTTCCGTTCTTATCTTCACGAACAACTGTTATGGCTGGTGCAGTACCAGTAAAGCTTGGGTCTGGAACAAATGTAACAGTACCGTCTGCTGCTACTGTATAAGTACCAACGCCATCTACTGTCTTAGTAGTTGAGCCATCGTCAAATGTTGCAGCAACATCATCATTCATCGGCACACGACTGTTACCTTCAGTGAATACAGGCTTACCAGTTTGTGTAGCACCTTGAACACCTGTTGTTTCAGCTGGTGTTGCTGTTGGGGTTACTGGTGTTACGGTTGGTGTGTAAGTCGCTGAAGCCTTAGATCCATTCATGTCTTCACGAACAACCGTTACAGCTGGCGCAGTTCCGACAAATGATTTCTCAGGAACGAAGGTTACGGTTCCATCTGCAGCTACTGTGAAAGTACCTACACCGTCTACAGTCTTGGTTGTTGAACCATCTTCGAAAGTTGCTGGAACATTTTCATTGATGGCTACTGTCTTCTCAAC
>NZ_JANCOJ010000010.1 GCF_024295625.1 Streptococcus sp. CF8_St5-11 | reverse complement strand
CACTAACTTCGCTACTAAACTTCGCTCCCCATCACAGCTCAATGTTATAGAATTAAGCATTTAACTCAATTCACACCTCACTGCTTAGACGTGCACTTCCAGTCGCACGCTTTAGTTAGCCTACTGCGTCCCTCCTTCACTACATACTCTAGTACAGGAATATCAACCTGTTGTCCATCGGATACACCTTTCGGTCTCTCCTTAGGTCCCGACTAACCCAGGGCGGACGAGCCTTCCCCTGGAAACCTTAGTCTTACGGTGGACAGGATTCTCACCTGTCTTTCGCTACTCATACCGGCATTCTCACTTCTATGCGTTCCAGCGCTCCTCACGGTACACCTTCTCCACACATAGAACGCTCTCCTACCATACCTATAAAGGTATCCACAGCTTCGGTAAATTGTTTTAGCCCCGGTACATTTTCGGCGCAGGGTCACTCGACTAGTGAGCTATTACGCACTCTTTGAATGAATAGCTGCTTCTAAGCTAACATCCTAGTTGTCTGTGCAACCCCACATCCTTTTCCACTTAACAATTATTTTGGGACCTTAGCTGGTGGTCTGGGCTGTTTCCCTTTCGACTACGGATCTTAGCACTCGCAGTCTGACTGCCGACCATAATTCATTGGCATTCGGAGTTTATCTGAGATTGGTAATCCGGGATGGACCCCTCACCCAAACAGTGCTCTACCTCCAAGAATCTCAATGTCGACGCTAGCCCTAAAGCTATTTCGGAGAGAACCAGCTATCTCCAAGTTCGTTTGGAATTTCTCCGCTACCCACAAGTCATCCAAGCACTTTTCAACGTGCCCTGGTTCGGTCCTCCAGTGAGTTTTACCTCACCTTCAACCTGCTCATGGGTAGGTCACATGGTTTCGGGTCTACGACATAATACTAATGCGCCCTATTCAGACTCGGTTTCCCTACGGCTCCGTCTCTTCAACTTAACCTCGCATCATATCGTAACTCGCCGGTTCATTCTACAAAAGGCACGCTCTCACCCATTAACGGGCTCGAACTTGTTGTAGGCACACGGTTTCAGGTTCTATTTCACTCCCCTCCCGGGGTGCTTTTCACCTTTCCCTCACGGTACTGGTTCACTATCGGTCACTAGAGAGTATTTAGGGTTGGGAGATGGTCCTCCCAGATTCCGACGGGATTTCTCGTGTCCCGCCGTACTCAGGATACTGCTAGGTATAAAGACTATTTCGAATACGAGGCTCTTACTCTCTTTGGCTGACCTTCCCATGTCATTCTTCTATAATCTTTAAGTCCACATTGCAGTCCTACAACCCCGAAGAGTAAACTCTTCGGTTTGCCCTCCTGCCGTTTCGCTCGCCGCTACTCAGGCAATCGCTTTTGCTTTCTCTTCCTGCAGCTACTTAGATGTTTCAGTTCACTGCGTCTTCCTCTACCTATCCTTAACAGATAGGAGTACTAGCCATTAGCTAGTGGGTTCCCCCATTCGGACATCTCTGGATCGTCGCTTACTTACAGCTCCCCAAAGCATTTCGTCGTTTGTCACGTCCTTCTTCGGCTTCTAGTGCCAAGGCATCCACCGTGCGCCCTTATTAACTTAACCTTATTTTTGGTCTTGCGACCTAAACTCTTTAAATATTTACAGCGTTTCGGTTTATTTTCTTGTTACTATTTGATATAGATATTCAATTTTCAATGTTCAATCTTAACACTACTAAAGTGTTAATGGAGCCTAGCGGGATCGAACCGCTGACCTCCTGCGTGCAAAGCAGGCGCTCTCCCAGCTGAGCTAAGGCCCCACAAGACCTCTCAAAACTAAACAAGACCAACGTACAGGTTTCCATTTCCTTAGAAAGGAGGTGATCCAGCCGCACCTTCCGATACGGCTACCTTGTTACGACTTCACCCCAATCATCTATCCCACCTTAGGCGGCTGGCTCCAAATGGTTACCTCACCGACTTCGGGTGTTACAAACTCTCGTGGTGTGACGGGCGGTGTGTACAAGGCCCGGGAACGTATTCACCGCGGCGTGCTGATCCGCGATTACTAGCGATTCCGACTTCATGTAGGCGAGTTGCAGCCTACAATCCGAACTGAGACTGGCTTTAAGAGATTAGCTTGCCGTCACCGACTCGCGACTCGTTGTACCAGCCATTGTAGCACGTGTGTAGCCCAGGTCATAAGGGGCATGATGATTTGACGTCATCCCCACCTTCCTCCGGTTTATTACCGGCAGTCTCGCTAGAGTGCCCAACTAAATGATGGCAACTAACAATAGGGGTTGCGCTCGTTGCGGGACTTAACCCAACATCTCACGACACGAGCTGACGACAACCATGCACCACCTGTCACCTCTGTCCCGAAGGAAAGCTCTATCTCTAGAGCGGTCAGAGGGATGTCAAGACCTGGTAAGGTTCTTCGCGTTGCTTCGAATTAAACCACATGCTCCACCGCTTGTGCGGGCCCCCGTCAATTCCTTTGAGTTTCAACCTTGCGGTCGTACTCCCCAGGCGGAGTGCTTAATGCGTTAGCTGCGGCACTGAGTCCCGGAAAGGACCCAACACCTAGCACTCATCGTTTACGGCGTGGACTACCAGGGTATCTAATCCTGTTTGCTCCCCACGCTTTCGAGCCTCAGCGTCAGTTACAGACCAGAGAGCCGCTTTCGCCACCGGTGTTCCTCCATATATCTACGCATTTCACCGCTACACATGGAATTCCACTCTCCCCTTCTGCACTCAAGTTAAACAGTTTCCAAAGCGTACTATGGTTAAGCCACAGCCTTTAACTTCAGACTTATCTAACCGCCTGCGCTCGCTTTACGCCCAATAAATCCGGATAACGCTCGGGACCTACGTATTACCGCGGCTGCTGGCACGTAGTTAGCCGTCCCTTTCTGGTAAGTTACCGTCACAGTGTGAACTTTCCACTCTCACACTCGTTCTTCTCTTACAACAGAGCTTTACGATCCGAAAACCTTCTTCACTCACGCGGCGTTGCTCGGTCAGGGTTGCCCCCATTGCCGAAGATTCCCTACTGCTGCCTCCCGTAGGAGTCTGGGCCGTGTCTCAGTCCCAGTGTGGCCGATCACCCTCTCAGGTCGGCTATGTATCGTCGCCTTGGTGAGCCGTTACCTCACCAACTAGC
>NZ_JANCOJ010000001.1 GCF_024295625.1 Streptococcus sp. CF8_St5-11 | reverse complement strand
TGTCCCACTCTCTTTTTGTTTGTCTAGAAGGGGCTTGGTTGGTCGTTGCATCGGGTAAAAAGAATTGGTATACTAGTAGAAAGAAAAAAGGAGGATGCTGTGACCTTTCGAAAATTACGTCTATTAATGTCCAAATATGGATTTAGTATTTTGTTTATGGGCTTTGAACTTTGGGCATCCTTTGCGGCCTTCTTCTGGCTTAATAGATGGTTCCCGCATTGGCTATCTGTTGCGGTCATTGGGCTCTTATATGTGTCGACAATCTTGGCTATTGTTAATCGAAATACCCCGCCTGAAAATAAGGTGACCTGGCTCTTGATTGCCGTCATTCCTGTCTTTGGATCGCTTTTATACCTCATGTTTGGAGAGCGACGTTTGTCCAAAAAGGAAATGATCCAGCTGAAAAATATGGAGTCCATGAAGTTTCGAGAGGACAATAGTCATCAGTTGCGTAAGGAGCTCAAGCAAGAAAGCAAGGCGGTTTATGGCTTGGTCAAGTCGATTTTATCCATGGATCACAATGCGGATCTCTACAATGGGACGGCATCAACCTTTTACCCTCTAGGGGAGGAGATGTATGAGCAACTACTAGAGGATCTGAGAGCGGCGAAAAAATTTATCTTCATCGAGTTTTACATCATTGATGAGGGCTTGATGTGGAACAGTATCCTAGAGATTTTAGAGCAGAAAGTGAAAGAGGGGGTCGAAGTCAAACTCCTTTATGACGATATCGGCTGTATGGCGACTTTGGCTGGGAACTATACCAAACGATTGCGAAAGATGGGAATTGATGCCCATAAATTTAACAAGGTGATCCCCCGTTTGACAGTAGCTTATAACAACCGAGACCACCGTAAGATCTTGGTCATTGATGGTCAGATCGGCTATACGGGTGGTGTCAATTTGGCAGACGAGTACATCAACCACATTGAGCGGTTTGGTCACTGGAAGGACAGTGCCATCCGTTTGGATGGACGAGCTGTTAAGGCCTTAACGCGACTCTTCCTCATGAACTGGTACATCAACCGTGGGGAAATCGAGGATTTTGACCGCTACCATATTGAAAATAAGGCGGTCGAAGGAGAAGGGCTCTACATTCCCTATGGGAGTGGACCAAAGCCAATTTACAAGTCGCAGGTCGGAAAGACGGTTTATCAAAATATGATCAACCAAGCGACGGATTACGTCTATATCACGACTCCTTACTTGATCATCGATTATGATTTGACAGAAGATATCCGCAATGCGGCCCTTCGTGGGGTGGATGTTCGCATCGTGACCCCGCATATTCCGGATAAAAAATTGATCCAAATTGTTACGCGTGGGGCTTACTTGGATCTGATGGATGCTGGTGTGAAAATCTATGAGTACACGCCTGGTTTTGTCCATAGCAAGCAAGTTCTTGCCGATGATGAAATGGCGGTTGTAGGGTCGATTAACTTTGACTACCGCAGCCTGGTCCATCACTATGAAAATGCGGTCTGGATGTATCGGACGCCTGCCTTGAAAAAGATTCGGGAGGATTTTGACCACATCTTTGAAGTATCCCAAGAAATCACTGAAGATACCTTCCGCTTTACATGGCACCAAAGCTTAATCAAGGAAATTATGCAATTGTTCGCACCGATGTTGTAAATGTATAAAAACGAAAATCAGAGTCAGGAATCGAGATGCCTGACTCTTTTTCCATAGGACTATGTGATAAGAGGCTGACAGGGTCAGCAGAATTTGGTATACTAGAGAAGATAATGGGCTTTTTTCTAAAAGGAAAGAGCAGAGGAATAGCGAAGAAAAGGAAAAAGAATGAGCGAAAAAGAGCAAGAAATGACTTCGAAAAAGTTAGGGCTTCACGTGGGAGACAGTTTTCAGGATACACGTGAAATTCGCGAGGTGCTAGATAAATCAGTCTTTCGTGAAGAAGAGCCGACTCATAGCCAGCAGGCAGAAGTCTTGGAGGAGCCGGTTGCAATGGAGGCATCAGAGGAAATTAGTGATGCCAAGCCAGAAGCAATAGCAGAACCTACACAAGAATTGGAACAAGAAGCTGAGCAACCGCTCAGTCGGATGAGTCGTCGTTCGCGTAAGGCGGGAGTTGAAGCGACAAAAGCGGAAGCATCGAAGGTAGAAGAGAATACGGAAGAGCTAGAAGCAGATGTGGCAGTTGAGCCGATCCGTCGTCAAGCTAAGCGTCCAGTCCCCCTAGCGATTCCTTTTGTGTTGAGTCTCTTGATTAGTTTGCTGCATGTCGGGGTGCCATTTTTAACCCGTTTTGCAACCAATCAACAATCGCAAAACTTGTATGCTGGCTGGGCAATGACCAAGGGGCAAGTACCGTTTGGTGATTTTTACGGAACCAATGGTCTGCTCTATTATGCAATCAACTGGTTGGGAAGTTTAGCTGGTGGACATTGGATCTTGATGATCCTCCAAGCGATTGCCCTCTTCTTTGCGGGTACCTATCTCTATCGGGTTGTGCGCTTGCTGGTGTCTGATAAAGATACAGCGAAGAATGTCCAGTTACTCTTTTATTTCTTGGTGCTAGGCCTTGGTTTTGGAGGAACTTATGTGACTCTCTTTAGTCTTCCAATCCTATTTGCCAGCATGAATTTCATTTTGGCTTATTTGATTGGGCATCGTAAGGATGAAGGCTTTATCCTTTATGGTGCGATTGCAGCTGTGGCTTTCTTGATTGATCCGATGACCAGTGCCTTGTTTTATTTGTTGGCCTTCCTTGGATTAACAGCCTTTAACATCAAGCAGAAGAGATGGGCGCGTGGCTTTTATCAACTGCTAGCAGCTCTCCTTGGTTTTTCACTCGTCTTTTATCCAATTGGCTATATCACCGTTTTGAATCAGACTTTTGGCTATGCCATTAACCAAGTAACCTATGTCTTTAATGCCTTGAATTTTACTAATGGACAGACCTTCAGTAACGCCATTTATTACGGACTGTTGGCGCTGGCCTTTGGCCTAGTCTCTGCCTTTTTGATGTCCTTTACGAAGCAAAATAGCAGTGCTCGCCGGATCTTCCGCTTTATAGGATGGGCAGGTAGCTTGGTAGTCCTTATCGTGTCGATTGGTCTTCCGGAACAAGGAGCTTACCAATTGTTACCGATGTTGCCATTTGTTCTTCCTTTGTTTGCGATCTGGTTCTCACGAGATGGGGAAGAAAACGATGGGATCGAACGCCGTGGTCGGAAGAAGAAAAACAAGGAAGTTTGGGCCGCTTACTTTACGAGCCAAGTTTTCTTACCGCTAGTAGCCCTTATCTATCTGTTGGCGAATCCAGTGGTTCAAGATCTGGTGCTTCAGTCTGGTCAATCCAGTGAACGGAGCGCTATTGCTAGCTACATTCATAACCATAGCAAGGACAAAGATACCATCTATGCTTGGGATACGACAGCTATTCTCTATCAAGAAAGCGATCGTTTGGCAGCTTCTGCCTTATTGACCCCGACTTCTTATCTGGGGATTAATGAAAACCGAACAAATGTAACCCAACAAATCGATCGGTCTGAACCCAAGTATATTGTGGTCAACAATCAGGTAGAATTGACCTCCAAAATGAAGGACTTGCTCAAAGAAAATTATCGTCTCGTTGAGAAGAAATACCGTCATTTCAAACTCTATCAACGCTCTTAAGAAAATCAATATCTTGTGCTTTAGAAAGTTTTTTATAAAATTTTCCACAAGATATTGATTTTTATTTTTGGAGTGGTATAATACAACTTGTATGTAAATAAATGAAGAGAGGCATGTTTGGTATGATCACCTTGAGAGAAGAAAAACTGAGAATGGCCCCGGATATTTTTGTTGAAAAACGAGATGGCCGTCGTGTTCAATTCGATGTTGAAAAAATTTATAAAGCCTTGTTGAAGGCGACAGAAGAAGTGACTTCTCTCACTCCAGTGATGGAAGCCAAACTAGAAGCCATTGTCGATCGTGTGATCGCAGAGATCTTGGAACGTTTTCCAAATGGCGTGAAGATCTATGAGATCCAAAATGTTGTCGAACATGAATTGCTTCAAGCCAATGAATATGCGATTGCTGAGAGCTACATTACTTATCGGACTCAGCGGGATTTTGAGCGCTCAAAAGCGACGGATATCAACTTTACAATTGGCAAACTCCTCAATAAGGACCAAGCCGTCGTCAATGAAAACGCCAATAAGGACAGTGATGTCTTTAATACGCAACGGGACTTGACGGCAGGGATCGTTGGTAAGTCTATTGGTCTTAAAATGTTGCCCAAACACGTAGCCAATGCTCACCAAAAAGGGGACATCCACTACCATGATTTGGACTATAGCCCTTATACACCGATGACCAACTGCTGTTTGATCGATTTTGAAGGCATGCTCAGAAATGGCTTCAAAATCGGGAATGCAGAAGTCGAAAGTCCTAAGTCTATCCAAACTGCAACGGCACAAATCTCGCAGATTATTGCCAATGTAGCTTCTAGTCAGTACGGGGGCTGTTCAGCTGACCGGATCGATGAGGTCCTGGCCCCTTATGCAGAAAAGAACTACCAAAAACACTTGGCAGATGCCAAAGAGTGGGTACTTCCTGAAAAGCAAGAGGACTATGCTTGGAGCAAGACTCAAAAAGATATTTATGATGCCATGCAATCGCTAGAATATGAGATCAATACCCTCTTTACTTCAAACGGGCAAACTCCTTTCACTTCGCTTGGTTTTGGCCTTGGAACCAATCGCTTCGAACGGGAAATCCAAAAGGCGATTCTGGAAATTCGGATTAAGGGTCTTGGATCGGAACATCGGACAGCCATTTTTCCAAAATTAATCTTTACCCTCAAGCGGGGACTCAACTTAGAGCCTGGAACGCCTAACTATGATATTAAGCAATTGGCCTTGGAATGTGCTACGAAACGCATGTATCCAGATGTCCTCTCTTATGACAAGATTGTAGAATTGACAGGCTCCTTCAAGGTGCCCATGGGATGTCGCTCTTTCCTTCAAGGTTGGAAGGACGAGAATGGTGTGGAAGTTAATTCTGGCCGGATGAATCTTGGAGTCGTGACGGTCAATTTACCTCGAATTGCCTTGGAATCTGGCGGAGACAAGGAGAAATTCTGGCAAATCTTTAATGAACGGATGAACATCGCTGAAGATGCCTTGGTTTACCGGGTGGAACGCACCAAAGAAGCGACACCAGCCAATGCACCGATTCTCTACCAATATGGCGCTTTCGGGAAACGCTTGGGCAAGTATGACCAGGTAGATCAGCTCTTCCGTCATCGCAGAGCGACCGTTTCTCTTGGCTATATCGGACTCTATGAAGTCGCAACCGTCTTTTATGGTCCAAATTGGGAACACAATCCAGAAGCCAAACAATTCACGATCGATATCATCAAGGATATGAAAGCGCGCGTGGAAGAATGGTCTGACCAGTATGATTACCACTTCTCCATCTATTCGACACCGTCAGAAAGCTTGACAGACCGCTTCTGTCGCCTAGATACGGAGAAATTTGGTAAGGTTCCGGATATCACAGACAAGGAATACTACACCAATAGTTTCCACTACGATGTTCGTAAGAACCCAACGCCATTTGAAAAGTTGGATTTTGAAAAAGTTTATCCTGAAGCTGGGGCGTCTGGTGGCTTTATCCACTATTGTGAATACCCTGTGCTCCAACAAAATCCAAAAGCCCTTGAAGCAGTTTGGGATTATGCTTATGACCGGGTTGGTTATCTCGGAACCAATACGCCGATTGACCGTTGTTACAAGTGTGATTTTGAAGGAGATTTCACGCCGACTGAGCGCGGATTTGCTTGTCCAAACTGTGGCAATAGCGATCCTAAGACGGTTGATGTGGTCAAACGGACCTGTGGTTATCTCGGAAACCCGCAAGCTCGTCCGATGGTCAATGGCCGTCATAAGGAAATCGCTGCACGGGTCAAACACATGAATGGATCCACTATCAAATCAGCTGGTCACCAAGTGACAGATTAGAAAAGGATATTATGGGAAAATACCAATTAGATGATAAGGGCAAGGCTCAGGTTCAACGATTCCACGAGAAGCATTCAAAGGGTGGAATCAATAAAAAAGACCGAGTAGCCAGCCTGAGAGAACAATTTTTAAATAAGAATAAGAAAAAGTGAGAGTTCGCTCTCGCTTTTCTTATAGCGGGGAGGGGAATATGGAACTACGCAGACCAAGATTAGCAGATAAAGAAACAGTTTTAGAGATGATGGCAGAGTTTGAACAGAGCCAGTCGGCCCACGACGGCGGCTTTTGGGATGCTGAGAATTTTGTTTATGAAGAGTGGTTGGAAAGTAATCAGAATCATGAAATGGGGATTAATTTGCCTGAAGGGTGGGTGCCTGATATTCAGTTAGTTGCTTTTGCAAAAGATGGTAAAGCAGTTGGATTCCTCAACCTTCGATTGCGTCTCAATGACTTCTTATTGGAAGAAGGAGGCCATATTGGCTATTCCATCCGTCCCTCTGAAAGAGGCAAGGGGTATGCCAAGGAAGCTCTCCGTCAAGGTCTGCAAGTTGCTAAAGAAAAGAACATCCATCGTGCTCTGGTGACTTGTAGCACGGAAAATCCGGCCAGCCGAGCGGTTATCTTAGCTAATGGCGGTCAATTTGAAGATGTTCGAAATGGAACGGAGCGTTATTGGATAGAAGTGGAGTAGAAGGATGACATGGAATACACCTAAACCAGGTGAATGGAAAAGTGAGGAGCTGAGTAAAGGGCGAATCATTGACTATAAGGCCTTTAACTTTGTAGATGGAGAAGGAGTGCGCAACTCCCTTTACGTGGCCGGTTGCATGTTTCACTGTGAGGGCTGTTACAATGTAGCGACCTGGTCTTTCAATGCAGGCATTCCTTATACCAAAGAATTGGAAGAGCAGATCATGGAAGATCTGGCCCAACCCTATGTCCAAGGCCTGACCCTGCTTGGGGGAGAGCCATTTCTTAATACCGGTATTCTTTTACCCCTTGTAAAACGTATTCGGAAAGAATTGCCGGAAAAAGATATTTGGTCTTGGACCGGCTACACTTGGGAAGAAATGATGTTAGAAACGCCTGATAAACTGGAGCTATTGTCGCTGATTGATATCCTGGTCGATGGACGGTATGATAAAAGCAAGCGCAACCTCATGTTGCAATTTCGTGGTTCTTCCAACCAGCGGATTATTGATGTTCAAAAATCATTGAAAGAAGGAAAGGTTGTCATCTGGGACAAGCTCAATGATGGCAAGGAAAGTTTTGAGCAAGTCAAGCGGGATGATCTTTTGTAGGATCTTCAAAAACCGGGTGTTTCACCCGGTTTTTTTGGATTCTCTGCATAAGTATACAAGGGGTTTTGCTTGTTTTTGAAAACGCTTACTTTCCAAATGTCCATAATGGACAAAAAAGTGATAATTAATGCATTTTTTGCTAAAAATATGTTACAATAAACATGATTAGGACTAATTGGAGGTATTTATGTCACAAAGGAGACGGAGTCGTCGTTCAGAACATAAGTGGGGGCAATTGCGAATCATTAATTCCGTATTGCTTATTTTTTTGCTTATGACTGCAAGTTGGGCGACCTATACTATGTTGGCCAATAACATCTTGGCTTTTCGCTATGTCAATGTTCTCGTGATTGCACTACTAGCTCTTCTCTTGCTCTTATCAGCTTGGTTTGTGATCAAAAATCAGGCCAAAAAGACAACTTTGGTCTTGCTTCTTGTCGGCTTATTGGCTAGTTCGGGAGTTTTGTTTGCTAGTCAACAGCTGCTAAATCTGACGAGCAATGTCAATGGCCATTCTAACTATACAGAGTTTGAGATGGCTGTCTATGTCAAGAAAGACAGTGACATCAAAGACATCAAAGAAATCAAGGAAGTGGTGGCACCAAAGGGCAACAATAATGAAGCCAATCTCACGGCCCTCTTGGACAATATCAAAAAGACCAAGGGTCAGGAAATTTCTGTAGTCGATGCACAGACTTATCTAGATGCCTATAAGAGCCTGCAAGAAGGGAATGCTTCTGCCATGGTGCTCAACAGTACCTTTGAAGATACTATCGCTGCTGAAGATGCCGACTATGCGAAGAAGTTGAAGAAAATCTATTCCTACAAGATTCGAAAAGAAGTAGCAGCGACGAGCAAGGTGTCTGCCAATGCGGATGTCTTTAACATCTATGTCAGCGGGATCGATACCTATGGCCCAGTAACCTCGGTTTCTCGATCAGATGTCAATATCATCATGACGGTTAATCGGAAGACCAAGCAAGTCCTATTGACAACGACTCCACGGGATGCCTATGTACCGATTGCAGATGGTGGTAACAACCAGAACGATAAGTTGACCCATGCAGGGATCTACGGAGTGGATGCTTCGATCCATACTCTTGAGAATCTCTATGATATCAAGCTCAACTATTATGTTCGTCTCAATTTCACCTCCTTCCTCAAGTTGATTGACCTTCTAGGGGGAATCGATGTGGAAAATGACCAAGAATTCACGAGCCTTCATGGCAAGTTCCATTTCCCAGTTGGAAAGGTTCATTTGAATTCAGAGCAAGCCCTCGGTTTTGTCCGAGAACGCTACTCTCTTCAAGGTGGCGACAATGACCGTGGGAAAAACCAAGAAAAAGTCATTGCGGCCATTATCAAAAAGTTGACCTCTACCAAGGTCTTAAGCAACTACAATGAGATTATCGGAAACCTCCAAGATTCTGTCCAAACCAATATGCAGTTGCCGACTATGATGAACTTGATCAATACCCAGTTAGAAACAGGTGGTTCTTATGAGGTGACTTCTCAAGCGATTACCGGTCAAGGACGAAATGACTTGCCGTCTTATGCTATGCCTGGATCCAACCTCTATGTCATGGAGTTGGATCAAGCGAGCTTGACCAAGGCTAAGGAAACCATTCAAAAAGTAATGGAAGGAAAAGAAAAATGATTGATATCCACTCGCACATCGTCTTTGATGTGGATGATGGACCAAAGACAAGAGAAGATACGCGTGCCTTATTGGAAGAAAGCTATCGCCAAGGGGTGCGGACTATTATCTCCACTTCTCATCGTCGCAAGGGGATGTTTGAAACTCCCGAAGAAAAGATTTCTGAAAATTTTCAAGAAGTGAAAAAAATTGCGGCAGAGGTCGCGCCAGATTTAACGATTCATTACGGGGCAGAGATCTACTTTACGAATGATGTCTTGAAAAAACTGGAAGAAAAGATCATTCCACGTTTAGCTGAGACGCGCTTTGCGCTGATTGAATTCAGCATGGGAACACCTTACAAGGAGATTCATACGGCCTTGGACCGTTTGCTCCATCTAGGTGTGACACCAGTGGTGGCCCATATCGAGCGCTACAAGTGCTTGGAGAAAAATGAGGAGCGCGTGCAAGAGATGATTGACATGGGCTGCTACATGCAGATCAATAGTTCCAGTGTTCTCAAGCCTCGCCTCTTTGGGGATGAACAAAAACAACTCAAAAAACGAGCTCGGTACTTCTTAGAAAAAGACTTGGTGCACTTTGTGGCCAGTGATATGCACAATGTGGATAAACGACCGCCTTATATGGCAGAAGCCTATCGCTTGATCAAGGAAGAATACGGAGAACAACGAGCACAAGCTCTCTTTGTCAGCAATCAAGAACTCTTGTTAGCGGATGAATTAATCTAACCAGAAAACAGGTGGAGAGATCCACATGAAGGAGTAATTAGGAAATGAACAATCAAGAAAATCAAGCAGTGGAAATTGATGTTTTCGCTATGCTGAAGACCCTATGGAAACGCAAGTTTTCGATCGTTTTGGTCGCTCTTGTCTTTGCCATTGCAGCATTTGGCTACAGTGCCTTTTTAGCCAAGAAAGAATACCAAAGTACTAGCCGGATCTACGTGGTCAGTCGTCAAAACCAAGATAACAATGCCTTGACAAACTCTGATTTGCAGGCTGGTTCTTACTTGGTTAAGGACTACCGTGAAATCATTCTTTCTCAAAATGTCTTGAGCCAAGCCATCGAAGAATTGAAACTCGATATGACACCTGCTGAGTTGTCGAAAAAGATCAGTGTATCCGTTCCAACAGATACTCGTATCCTTTCGATCACGGCTAAGGACGGAAATCCAAAAGAAGCAGCTCGTATTGCCAACGGCCTTCGGAATGTAGCAGCTGAAAAGATCATTGCTGTGACCAAGGTGTCAGATGTTACGACCTTGGATGAAGCAGAAGTGCCTCAATCACCTTCTTCACCAAATATCCGACGCAATGTCCTTCTTGGCTTCATTGCTGGAGCAGGCCTCATGGTGGTTCTCATGGTTGTAGTAGAAGTCTTGGACGATCGTGTCAAGAGACCAGAAGATATCGAAGAGTTGATGGGCTTAACCTTACTTGGTATTGTGCCAGATATTAAGAAACTGTAGACTGGGGATCGCATGAATACGTTAGAAATTTCAAAAAATAAATTACAAGAAATTCGGAAGGCAGAAGAATACTTCAATGCCCTTGCGACGAATATCCAATTGAGTGGGGTGGACTTAAAAGTCATCGCTATCTCATCTGTTCAAGAAAATGAAGGGAAATCAACCACTTCAACCAACTTGGCCGTTGCCTTTGCGCGTGCGGGTTACAAGACCCTCTTGGTCGACTGTGATATCCGGAACTCTGTCATGACAGGGATTTTCCGTAGTCGGGATAAGATCCAAGGCTTGACTGACTTCTTATCTGGTCGTAGCCAATTGGACCAAATCTTGTATGCGACTGATTTTCCAAACTTGGATATCATCGAGTCTGGACAGGTCGCGCCAAACCCAACAGGTCTCTTGCAAAGCAAGAACTTCACTGTGATGATGGATGCCTTGCGTGAGCATTTTGACTACATCATTGTCGATACGCCTCCAATCGGGGTCGTGATCGATGCGGCCATTATCGCCCAACGCTGTGATGGAACTGTCTTGATCACAGAATCTGGTGCCAATGGACGCAAGGCTGTCCAAAAGGCCAAGGACCAATTAGAACAAACAGGCACACCTTTCTTAGGAGTAGTGCTCAATAAATTTAACATTAAAGCTGCTGAGTATGGTTCATACGGTGGGTATGGATCTTACGGAGAGTACGGGAAAAAGTAAAGAATAGGATTGAGGGAAAATGGGAGAAGAAAGAATTGAACTGGAAAAACTAAATATTGTTCTCTTTCAAAGTTTAGCTGTCCTATTTTCAGCTTACATTGTGAGTCTTTTTAAGGATGCAGAATACACGTCACAGACGATCGCCATTCTCTATCTCTTGCATTTTGTAGCCTTTTACATTAGCAATATTGCCTATCGTTTTTATAGCAGAGGCTATCTAGATGAGCTCTTTCAGGTCTTGAAATACAACGTATTTTTCGCTGTTGGGATCACCTTTACCTCTTTTATGCTCGATGGGGTCTTTTCCATTTCTCGTCGGGGGATGATCTACTTCTTTCTTTTCAATACGTTTTCCGTCTACATCATGGATCTCTTGCTCAAGAGATACCGGAAGTCTGTTTCACCGCGACGGAAAAGTTCGCGAAAGATTTTCTTGATCACAGCGACCAGTCGGATGGAAAAGGTATTTGATATTCTGCATTCGCCTAGCCTTTATCATGGGGAATTGATCGGTGTCACTGTCATGGATGATACGGATTTTACCCATTCGGGTGTACGGGTGGTGCAGCCGGATCAAATGATGAACTTTGTGACCAAGGAAGTGGTAGATGAAGTGTTTATCAATCTGCCAAGTGAGGACTACAATATTAGTGATTTCGTCTCGGAGTTTGAGAGTATGGGGATCGATGTATCGGTTAATCTTAATGCCTTTAACTTCGCTTCCTTGGGCAATAAACGGGTTCGAGAAGTCGGGGGACTAAGTGTCGTCACTTTCTCAACCAATTTCTACAAGCCGAGCCACGTATTTGCTAAGCGTCTCTTGGACATTGCAGGAGCCCTCTTTGGTCTCTTGATTTGTGGCCTAGTGAGTATCGTCTTAGTCCCTCTGATTCGTAAGGATGGCGGACCTGCCTTCTTTGTACAAAAACGGGTTGGAAAGAACGGACGGTATTTCAACTTCTATAAATTCCGCTCCATGCGCGTGGACGCCGAAGAGATTAAAAAAGATCTCATGGCACAAAATACCATGACAGGTGGCATGTTCAAGATGGAAAATGATCCGCGGGTAACGCCAATCGGACGCTTTATCCGTAAGACCAGTCTCGATGAATTGCCACAATTTTACAATGTTCTGATCGGTGATATGAGTCTGGTCGGGACTCGTCCCCCAACAGTTGACGAATACCAAGAATATACGCCAGCCCAAAAACGCCGACTCAGCTTCAAGCCAGGCATTACAGGCCTTTGGCAAGTGAGCGGACGCAGTGAAATCAAGGATTTTGACGAAGTGGTCAAACTGGACGTTGCGTACATGGATGATTGGACGATTTGGAGAGACATTCAGATCTTGCTCAAGACCGTAAAGGTTGTACTTAGAAAAGAAGGAGCGAAGTAGCCTGTGAGTAAAGTTAGACAGATTCAATTAGGAGAATTATCCTTACTAGAAAAGTATATTGAAATTTGCAGAAAACACAATCTTCGATACTATGCTTTAGGGGGCACTTTGTTGGGAGCTATTCGTCACAAGGGCTTTATCCCTTGGGATGACGATATGGATTTAGGCATGCCTAGGAAAGACTATGAAAAGTTTCTGGAAATTTGCCAAAATGAATTACCAAGCAATGTCATCTTGAGAATCCATGATGATAATTTAGGCAATACATCGATCATGGATACCTCGCTTCAAATTGAATTTGGTGGGGTTGTGTGTAGTCCTTTTATCGATGTGTTTCCTTTAGATGGATACCCATCAGATGGGTTCCACTATTTCTTGCACACTAATAAAATTAAGTATTACCGTGCCCTTTCCAAAATATCTGTCATCAATCGATTGCACAATCGCGACCGAGGTTTCTTTGAAAATTCAATTGTGAAGGTTTCTAAGATCCTTCACCTAGACAAATTACTAAATACTGAAAAAATCAATCAAAAGTTACAAAATACGATTAAAAAATATGACTTTGAGACAAGTGATCTCGTGGGAAATGTCTTAGGATCCTATCGCGAGAGAGAATTGGCCTACAAAGAGGTATTTGGGGAGCCACAACTCCTTGATTTTGAAACCATTAAAATCAGTGGTCATGCTGATCCGGATGCTTATCTGACAAAAATTTATGGCGATTATATGAAGTTGCCTGAAGAATCAGAGCAAAAAGGTCACTTTGAATCAACTTGGGGAGAATAAGCTTGAAAAGTTTTACAATGATGGGGGTCAGAATTGACCCTTTAACAATGGCTGAAACCGTTGCTGCTACAGAAAAATTTGTACGAGATAAAAAACCACTCCATTTGATGGGGGTCAACGCAGATAAGCTCAATCAGTGTGCGACAGACGAAGCCATCAAGAAGATAGTTAATGAATCTGAAATCATTAATGCAGACGGTGCTTCTGTTGTTCTCGCAGCGCGCTATTTGGGCTATTCTGTACCAGAGCGCGTGGCAGGCATTGATTTGATGCAGGAATTGCTCCATTTGGCCAATGAAAAAGGCTACTCTGTCTACTTCTTCGGGGCAAAAGAGGAAGTCTTGACAGATATGTTAACTATCTTTAAAAAGGATTATCCGAATCTCCGAGTAGTGGGGCATCGCAATGGCTATTTCTCTGCTGAAGAGGAAGAGGCTATTCAAGAAGATATTCGTGAGAAGAATCCAGATTTTGTCTTTGTCGGCATTACCTCTCCTAAAAAAGAGTACTTGATCCAGAAGTTTATGGACAATGGAGTCAACTCTGTCTTTATGGGAGTGGGAGGAAGCTTTGATGTCCTTTCAGGACATATCAAGCGGGCACCTATGTGGATGCAAAAGGCCAATCTGGAATGGTTGTTCCGTGTGGCCAATGAACCAAAACGCCTCTTTAAGCGCTATTTTGTAGGAAATGCCACTTTTATTAAGAGAGTAGTACATGAAAAACGGAAAGCAAAAAAATAATATTCTGCACATTTCGCGGACCATGGATATCGGTGGGGCAGAGCGCATTGTCTATCAGTTGGCGACAGACCTCAAGGATGAATTTGACCAGGTTCATGTTGCGTCTACTGGTGGATTGTGGGAAGAAAAACTAGCAGAGAATGGGATTCAACACCATCGGATTCTAGATGTCGATAGCAAACAGCCAGCTACTGTCCTCAAGATTCTTGCTAGTCTTTCCAAGATCATCAAAGAAAATGAGATCACTATTGTTCACACCCATCACCGGATGGCTGCTTTCTATATTCGTTTGCTGCAGATGCGCCATCCAAAATTGATCCATGTCTATACAGCCCATAATGTTTTCAAGGATAAATTACCACTTTATAAATTCGCCCTAGGAAAGGCTCGAACGGTTGCTGTCAGTCAAGCTGTCCAGGGAAATATCCTTAATGATGTAGGGTCAAAAAACTCTATTGTGATTTATAATGGAGTGAAAATGAAACAAAGTGAGCATACAGTAAATGAAATTACTAAATGTGACGGTATCAAAATAGGCTGTATCGCTCGCTTATCCGAACAAAAAGGCTTACCCTACCTGATCCAAGCCATGTCACTTGTGACAAATCCAAGTGTATCCTTGTTTCTTGTCGGTGACGGAGAATTAAAAAATTATTTGATAAATCAAACAAAAGAATTGGCTCTTGAAGAAAGAATTCATTTTTTGGGCTACCGAAGCGACGTGGTAGAGTGTATCAATAGCTTTGACTTTTGTGTCCTTCCGTCTGTCTTTGAAGGATTTGGATTGGTCGCAATCGAGGCCTTTATGAACGGCAAAACCATGATTGCAACAGATATTCCAGGTGTGAACGAAGTGGTGAATTCTGGCAATGGGATCCTCGTCCCAGCTGAGGATCCGCAAGCCTTAGCTCAAGCAATTAAAAAATTGGCAGAGGATCCTGAGAAAAGAGCCTCTTTAGCTGCTCAAGCAAAGAGAGATTATGATAACAAGTTTAGCTATCCGATCTTTTTAAACAACTATCGCAACTTTTACCAATCGATGAGGAAGGGTTCAAAATGAAAAAAGTAATGTTAGTGTTTGGGACGCGCCCAGAAGCCATTAAAATGTGTCCTTTGGTCAATGAACTCAAACAACACGATACCATTGAAACGGTAGTCTGTGTAACAGGGCAGCACAAGGAAATGCTGGACCAAGTCTTAGACGTTTTTCGTGTTGTTCCAGACTATAATCTAGGCATTATGAAGGCCAATCAAACATTATTTACCATCACGACCTCTATATTGGAAAAAATCCAACCAGTCTTGGAGCAAGAAAAACCTGATATTGTCCTCGTCCATGGAGATACCACAACCACCTTTGCAACAGCTTTGGCGGCCTTTTATATGGGCATCAAAGTGGGGCATGTGGAAGCAGGCCTTCGGACTTACAATCTCCAAAGCCCATACCCTGAAGAGTTTAACCGTCAAGCTACTTCCATAGTGGCAGATTACAATTTTGCTCCAACCCAGGTTTCAAAAGAGAATCTTCAAAAAGAAGGACGGACCAATATTTTCGTTACAGGAAATACCGTTATTGATGCCTTAAAAACTACAGTCCAAGAAGACTACGACCACCCTATATTGGAATGGGCAAAAGGAAGCAAGCTCATCATGTTGACGGCCCACCGTCGCGAGAATCTTGGAGAACCTATGGAGCACATGTTCCGTGCGGTCAACCGGATTTTAGAAGAGTTTGAAGATGTCAAGGTGGTCTATCCTATTCACAAAAATCCAAAAGTCAGAGAATTGGCTAGCAAGATTTTTGGAGAGAATGAGCGAATGAAAATCATTGAGCCTTTGGAAGTGATTGATTTTCATAATTTCATGAACCAAAGCTATATGATCTTGACGGACTCAGGTGGCGTCCAAGAAGAAGCGCCTTCTTTAGGGAAGCCCGTCCTTGTCATGCGTGATACGACAGAGCGTCCAGAAGGTGTGGCTGCAGGGACTTTGAAATTGGTCGGAACAGAAGAAGAAAACATCTATCGCAACTTCAAGCTCCTTCTGGAAGACCAAGATGAATACGAGAAGATGAGCCAGGCAAGTAATCCTTATGGGGATGGAACGGCTTGTCAACAGATTGTAGAAATTATCATGAAGGGATTAGCATAATGGAAAAGGTTTCGATTGTCATACCGGTCTATAATGTCGAGGAGTATTTACAGTATAGTGTCGGTAGTCTTAGACAACAGACCTATTCAAATATTGAAATCATCCTAGTCGATGATGGATCGACGGATCGATCAGGAGAAATTTGTGACCAGTATGCTCAGGAAGATGACCGTATTCGAGTGCTCCATCTTCAAAATGGGGGATTGTCTAATGCTCGAAATACAGGAGTGAAAGTTGCGACAACTGACTGGATTATCTTCCTTGATTCAGATGATTATTATGATCGTAGAACTGTTGAATATTTAATGGGATTGAAAGACCAGTATAATGTTGACCTCGTATCGACCCCGGTCATTGAAGTCAGAAGTTATGAGGACAAAGATTTTTCAGGAGATCTAAATGAAAAGGGCGCTAGGAAATTAGACCGCCATACAGCTCTGATAGAAATGTTCTATGGTCACCACGTTGGGACCCATTCAGGAGGAAAACTCTACAAGAAAGAGATCTTACTCCAACATCCCTATCCAGAAGGAATGATTTATGAAGATTTGGCTGTTGCTTATGAACATATTGCTTGTTGTGAGGAAATTGCAGTTAGCGATCTAAATCTTTATAAATACTATCGAAGACCAGGGAGTATCGTCAATTCTTCTTATAGCGATCGGCTCTTGAATTTCTACAAGGCCATGGAATGGAACAGAGCCTATGTCGAGCGAGACTATCCTGATGATCCGGAAATGAAAAAAGCGGTCAATACCCGCTATGTCTTTAATGGCTTGCATGTGGTCCATGCCTTATTAGGTTCTCAAATGTATGACCAAGTCAATAAGATTCGCAAAGAGTATCGTCGCTATTGGAAAGATATTCTAATCAATTCACATATTACAAGAAAAAATAAACTCAAATACCTTCTTTTGCTCCTTTCTCCTCATTTGTATCAAAAGGTGAGAGCAAAACTAGGCTAGATTGCTAAATAGCTATGTTCTAGAGAAGGGAAATGAGACAACACAGGAGGTTTAGGATGATTTATGCAGGGATTTTAGCAGGTGGGACAGGCTCACGGATGGGGATTACGGATATGCCCAAACAATTTTTGGATTTGGGGGGACGTCCTATTTTAATCCATACCGTTGAGAAGTTCTTATTAGTCCATGAGATTCAAAAGATTGTATTGGGGATTCATCCGGACTGGGTGACCTATACGGAAGACCTGGTCGACAAATACTTGGCTTCTTATAAGGATCGGATCGTGGTTGTAGAGGGAGGAAGTGACCGCAACTCTACCATCGAAAACATCATCTTGGCTATCGATGAGGTGCAACCTTTAACAGATGAGGATATTATCGTCACTCATGATTCCGTTCGTCCCTTTGTCAGCCTCAAAACTATCCAAGAAAACATTGAACTAGCTAAGAGTCATGATGTGGTGGATACAGTGGTCGAAGCGACCGATACCATTGTTCAAAGCTTAGATAATACCTTTATCACGGATATCCCAGAACGTCAATACCTCTATCAGGGTCAAACCCCTCAAACCTTCAAAATGAAAGACTTTCTTGCCTTGTACCATGATTTGAGTGATCAGCAAAAAGAAGTCTTGACAGATGCCTGCAAGATCTTTGTCATCAATGGTAAAAAAGTTGCCCTTGCAAAAGGGGAATATTCCAATATTAAAATTACGACGATTACAGATTTGAAAATTGCACGCGGTATGATTGAGGACAATTAATATGTTGAACCAAATCTTTCAGCTGACCCAGCCGAAAAATATTACCATCAAATACCAAGAAGAAGACATGAGCCGTGAAGACAAGGTGTTAATACGCCCCTATTACATGGCTATTTGTCATGCGGACCAACGTTACTATCAAGGAAAACGGGATCCTAAGGTGCTTAAAAAGAAATTACCCATGGCCCTGATACATGAGTCATCTGGTATCGTGGTAGCGGATCCTACGGGAACCTATCAACCAGGACAGATTGTGGCTATGGTTCCCAATCAACCTCCTCATCAAACAGAGGGTGTCTTCTTTGAAAATTATTTGGAGGGGACGCACTTCTTGTCTAGTGGCTTTAATGGCTTTATGCAGGAAGTCGTTGCCTTACCGCTGGATCGTGTAGTGGCTTACCCAGAGGAAGTTCGGGGTCCTGTGACAGCTCTGGCGGAATTTAGTAGTGTTGCCATGCATGCCATTCATCGCTTTGACCTCATTGCCCACCAACGAAGAGAGTCCGTTTTGATTTTAGGAGATGGTAGTCTTTCATATGTGGTTGCGACTTCTTTGCACTATCTTTATCCAGATTTGAAGATAACTGTAGTTGGGCGCAACAATGATAAACTGCAATTGTTTAATTTCATTCATCAAGCAATTTTGACCAGCGAGTTGACAGACGATCAACGGTTTGACCACGCCTTTGAGTGTACTGGTGGTCAAGGAAGCGAACCAGCCATCAATGATATTATTGATCATATCAAACCCCAAGGAACCGTGATGTTAATGGGGGTTAGTGATAACCGGGTCGCGGTTAATACAAGAGATGTTCTTGAAAAGGGATTGACTTTTGTGGGGTCTTCTCGCTCAGGTCGTGAGGATTTTGAGCGGGCTGTAGAGATGCTGGCTAATCGTCGGGTTCAAAGTCGTTTGAAAAACATTATCCACGTTGATGGAGAAGTTCAAACCATTCCAGATATTCATCGAGCTTTTGCGACGGATTTGATCACACCGTTTAAAACGGTCTTCAAGTGGGGATTGTAGACAGTCATGAAAGTGTTAAAAAATTACGCCTATAATCTCTCCTACCAGTTACTGGTGATTATCTTGCCGATTATTACCACTCCTTATGTGACACGGGTCTTTAGCTCGAATGACTTGGGGACCTATGGCTATTTCAACTCCATCGTCACCTATTTTATCCTGTTGGCGACCTTGGGAGTGGCTAACTACGGGACCAAGGAGATCTCAGGACACCGCAAAGACATTCAAAAGAATTTCTGGGGGATTTATACCCTCCAGTTAGGAGCGACCTTTGTGTCCATCCTACTCTATGTCTTGCTGTGCTTGGCGCTTCCTTCTATGCAAAACCCTGTGGCCTATATCTTAGGGCTCAGTTTGGTTTCAAAGGGACTCGACATCTCCTGGCTCTTTCAGGGATTAGAGGATTTTCGTAAGATTACCGTTCGAAATATCACGGTTAAACTGGTTGGAGTCATCTCCATCTTCTTGTTTGTCAAATCTGCCAATGATTTGTATCTCTATGTATTCTTACTCACCATCTTTGAGCTCTTAGGTCAGCTCAGTATGTGGTTACCTGCTCGGGAGTTCATTGGGAAAGCCCATTTTGATTTGGCTTATGCACGGGTGCATTTAAAACCGGTCATTCTGCTCTTTTTACCGCAGATTGCTATTTCCCTCTATGTCACCTTGGATCGGACTATGCTGGGGGCTCTCGCCTCTACAAAGGATGTAGGGATTTACGACCAGGCCTTGAAATTGGTTAATATTTTGCTGACCCTTGTGACGTCTTTAGGAAGTGTCATGCTTCCGCGCGTGGCGAGTCTCTTGGCTTCAGGAGACCACAAGGCTGTCAATAAGATGCACCAAATGTCCTTTTTGATCTATAATTTGGTCATCTTCCCAATCATCGCGGGTATGCTGATTGTCAACGATGACTTTGTTCGATTCTTCTTAGGGAAGGATTTCCAAGATGCTCGCTATGCCATCGCTATCATGATCTTCCGTATGTTCTTCATCGGATGGACCAATATCATGGGGATTCAAATTCTCATCCCGCATGATAAGAACAAAGAATTTATGCTGTCAACCACGATTCCTGCTATCGTCAGTGTCGGGTTGAATGTGCTCTTCTTACCTCATTTTGGTTTTATCGGTGCAGCCATTGTATCCGTCTTAACAGAATCCTTGGTATGGCTGATTCAACTGTACTATACCCGTCATTACCTCAAGGAAGTTCCAATTATCGGGTCTATGACAAAAATTATTTTTGCATCTGCTGTGATGTATGGCCTCTTGCTCCTTGTAAAACCATTCCTACATTTCACCCCTACTCTGAATGTACTCGTGTATGCGGTGCTTGGTGGGATCATTTATCTGATCGCTATCCTATCTCTGAGAGTGGTAGATGTGAAAGAATTAAAACAACAATTTTTAAATAAACAGTAGAGAGTAGAAAGGAAGGATATGAATTTTTAAGTAAACAAAATCTTTAGAAAAGAATGCTATAGCACAGGTGTTCCCAAAGCAGGCATTCCAATCTAGACAGAATGAGCTTTTCTTTAAAAATTCTTTATCAGGTAATTTAATGATAAAAATGAAATTTGACGATCTACTGGTTGGTTTTGTCGTCTCGATTGTGATCTTCTTTAATACAATATCCACTACGATGTTAAATAAAGGCTTTTTGCATGTTGGTGCGAGCTCGCTCATAGTGGTTGTAGCGCTATTGTTGCTTCGTTTTTTCAACAAAATTACGATTCCCTATCATTATCTCATTTTGTCTGCTATGTTATTGTTGGTAGCGGTCATGGTTTATTTTAAGACAGATAAATTAAATTTTTTAGTTTATTCTCTCTTAATGGTTTTGCTGGTCAATGCGGATAGGAAAGTCATTTTAAAAACTTATGTAGGTGTTGCAGGTACGATTGTCCTTGCAGTATTTCTATTGTCACTATTAAAGGTAGTTCCAAACTTACAATATAGTCGGGGTGCCGTTATCCGTAATTCATTTGGGTTTATCTATCCAACAGATTTCGCAGCCCATTGTTTCTACCTCTATGTTGCGATCTCCTATTTGTTAAAAGACCGATATATTGTCTTACGATCTCTAAGTGGCGTTCTCTTAGCTTTATTTATTATGAAGTTCTGTGATGCTCGTATGAATGCGGTCTCACTATTGGTCGCTGTCTTACTGTTTCTCTTCTTTTATTTCACAAAGGAGAAGAAGCTGAAGTTGTATCACTTGTTGCCCTATTCGGTCATCCTTTTTTCAACCGGAATGATCTATTTAACCTATCACTTCTCCTGGTCATCTCCACTTTATGTTCAAATTAATCAATTTATTACCGGCCGTTTAGCCTTGGGTAAAAATGCTTTTAATTTATATCCTTTGAATTGGTTTGGGACAAGAGGGGTTCAGTTTATTGGATCCGGGGGAAGTACAGAGTCTGTCCTCAATTATAATTATGTTGATTCGTCCTATGTTCAGATGTTATTTACATATGGTATCGTACCGGTTGCCTTATTAGTCGCCATTTATGTCATTGTTTCAAAATATGAATTCAAGAAGGGGCACTATTTATTTGTTGCAATCTTGTCCCTCATTGCGATTAATTGTATGATTGAAGCGTTTTGGTTTGTACCGACTTATAACATCTTTATGTTCACGCTCTTTGCGACAGAAGTTGTCAAAAAGAAGCCGGTCAATTCCCTCTCTTATAGTGAGGAAATTGAGGGGATTTGAAGGTTTAATCTATAGCAATGAGTCTAGTGAAACGGCTAAGAGGTTAGATGTGTTTTAAAATAGAAAAATAATGGAGTCTACTATGTACGATTATCTGATTGTTGGTGCTGGTTTGTCGGGGGCAATTTTTGCACATGAGGCGACCAAGCGTGGTAAAAAAGTAAAAGTCATTGATAAACGGGACCACATTGGTGGCAATATCTACTGTGAAGAAGTGGAAGGAATCAATGTTCACAAGTATGGTGCCCACATTTTCCATACGTCCAACAAAAAAGTCTGGGACTATGTCAACCAGTTTGCTGAATTTAACAACTATATCAATTCACCGGTAGCTAATTACAAGGGTAGCCTCTACAATCTTCCCTTCAACATGAATACCTTTTATGCCATGTGGGGAACCAAGACTCCTCAAGAAGTCAAGGACAAGATTGCCGAGCAGACAGCTGACATGAAAGATGTTGAGCCGAAAAACTTGGAAGAACAAGCGATCAAGTTGATTGGTCCAGATATCTATGAAAAGTTGATCAAGGGCTATACGGAGAAGCAATGGGGACGTTCTGCGACGGACCTTCCTCCTTTCATCATTAAGCGCCTCCCAGTGCGTTTGACCTTTGATAATAACTACTTTAACGACCGTTACCAAGGGATTCCAATCGGTGGCTACAACGTCATCATTGAAAACATGCTGGGCGATGTAGAAGTAGAACTTGGGGTTGATTTTTTTGCCAATCGTGAAGAACTGGAAAGCTCAGCGGAAAAAGTGGTCTTTACAGGGATGATTGACCAGTACTTTGACTACAATCATGGGGAGTTGGAATACCGCAGCCTTCGGTTCGAACACGAGATCTTGGATGAGGAAAACTATCAAGGAAATGCCGTGGTCAACTACACCGAGCGTGAAATTCCTTATACTCGGATCATTGAGCACAAGCACTTCGAGTATGGGACTCAACCGAAGACGGTGATTACCCGTGAATACCCAGCTGACTGGAAACGTGGAGATGAACCCTACTATCCAATCAATGATGAAAAGAACAATGCCATGTTTGCTAAGTACCAAGAAGAAGCAGCCAAAAATGACAAGGTTATCTTCTGTGGACGTCTTGCAGATTATAAATACTACGACATGCACGTGGTCATTGAGCGTGCTCTAGAAGTCGTGGCAAATGAGTTTGATTAAGAGAAACGATAATCTATGAAATACTACTTAAAAGAAGAATTCCTGCATGATGTCAACGCAAAGAACGCGGGAAATAAAGCGCGCAATGACGTAGAAAGTATTGTGAAAGAAGAAGGCTATCACCCCTTGGTCTTGTCCGTCGACAATTGGTATCAAATGCGTACCCTTGCGGCTCAACGTCATAAGGCAAAGGCTTTTGGACTAGCCTTGGATCAACTAAAGCAAGGAGATGAGTTGTTGATCCAGTTTCCAATGCTTCACCATAGCTTTTTCTCCACCCATTTGGTCAAAAAAGCGCAAAAAAGAGGGATTAAAGTCTATCTCTTGATTCATGACCTAGAAGTGCTTCGACATGCCAACATGACTTCACTACCTTTAAAACACAGAATTCGGATGTACCTTCAAGAAGCAAGTTTTCTCAAAGCAGCTGATGGGATCATCGCCCACAACCCGGTTATGAAATCTGTCTTGATGGATAAAGGGATTGCGGAAGATAAGATTGTTAGTCTTGGCATTTTCGACTATTTGATTCCAAATTTCCAAGAGAAGACAGGTTTCACGAAGAATCAGCCAATTATTGTAGCTGGTAACTTGGCACAGGAAAAAGCCGGTTATCTTTATACTCTTCCAGAAGCGCCAGCCTATAACCTCTATGGTGTTGGCTTTGATGAGCGTAGAGCGCTTGCAAATGAAACCTACTTTGGTTCCTTCCTGCCTGATGAGCTTCCTGCAGCCCTTGAGGGTGGTTTTGGACTGGTCTGGGATGGGGATAGTGCGGAAACCTGTAGTGGTGTCTTTGGCGAGTATCTTCGCTACAACAACTCTCACAAGGCGTCACTATACTTGGCCTCAGGCTTCCCGCTTGTGGTTTGGAAACAGTCAGCCTTGTCTCATTTTGTGCTTGAGAAGGGCTGTGGGATTGCAGTAGAGTCGCTTCATGACTTGAAGGAGACAATCGACAATCTTTCAGATGCTGATTACCAAGACTTGGTGGACAATGCCAAGCGTGTCGGTCAGGAAATCCGAGAGGGTCACTACCTAAAGACGGCCTTAAATCCTTTAGCATAAGATCAAAAGAAGTCAGACGGACTTCTTTTTTTAGTGTTTCAAAAAAATATCACTAATTTTAAAAATTTGCTTCATAAAACTTTTCATCGCTGAAACCGTGTGGTAAAATGATTAACGTATAAAATTTGTATAAAGGGAAGTTTATATGAAAAAGAAAGATCTTATTTTTTATGCCGGAGCGGCAGTCTTGATGGCTGTATCTGCTCAGGGAGTCAGTGCAGATGAGCTGGTTTCAAATGAAGCCACTACTACTGAAGGTAACCAAGTCCAAGCTGAAAAAGCGCCAGAAGTAGCCGTTGCTGAAAAGTCAGTAGCACCTGTCGCAAGCAACTATGCAGCACCAGCAAATGTGACCGAACCAGCTGTGACACCTGTGAGCAAGGCCGCAGCTTCAGAAAGTGGGACCCCATCTGTAGAGAAGGCTACAGAAGCATCGACTACTGAGAAAGAAGAAACTCCTCTTCCGTCTGATTCAGGAAGCACGACCTTCTTTAACACAGGCGCTCACGCTCCAGCTGGTCGTTCAACAGATGTGGCGGTTCAGCCAAAATCATTCGTTGATGTGAGTAGCCATAACGGAGACATTAGTATTGGAGACTACCGTACCCTAGCTAATAAAGGCGTGGGCGGTGTCGTTGTCAAATTGACAGAAGACACTTGGTACAAGAACCCAAATGCGGAGAACCAAATTCGTAATGCACAAGCTGCGGGTCTACAAGTATCGACCTACCACTTCTCACGCTATACTTCTGAGGAAGCGGCGCGTGCAGAAGCGCGATTCTACATTGCAGAGGCGCAACGCTTGAGTCTTCCAAAGAACACCCTCATGGTCAATGACTTTGAGGATGCCAAGATGCAGCCAAACATTAACCGCAACACCCAAGCTTGGGCTGACGAAATGCGTAAAAATGGCTACACCAACTTGATGTTCTACACCAGTGCTAGCTGGTTGGATGAAAACAATCTTCGCAAGAAAGGTCCAGTCAACACCGCTCAATTTGGGCTTCAGAATTTCTGGGTTGCCCAATACCCTTCTCCAAAACTGTCTGTAAACGATGCGAAAAGCTTGCGTTACAATGGGAAAGCCGGCGCCTGGCAGTTCACTTCTCAAGCGGAATTGCTTCCAGGAAAACACCTCTTTGACCACAGTGTGGACTATACTGGTCGCTTCACAGCGAACGCAAAACCTGCAGCGGATCCAACAGAAGGCAGCTTAAGTGGGAAGATTGACATTGTCAATAACGATACTATGACGGGCCGCTTTGACGTTGTCATCTCAAATGTTAAGGCGCCAAATGGAGTTCGAACCGTTTCTGTCCCAATCTGGTCAGAAACAGGTGGTCAAGATGACCTTGTTTGGTATACAGCCAACCGTCAAGCCAATGGGACCTATACCATCAATGTAAAAGCAGCGGACCATAAAAACTCAACCGGTCTTTACAATGTCCATCTTTACTATGTTCAGAATAATGGACAAATGACGGGTGTGGGCGGAACAACGACGACAGTAGCCATTGGAAAGAAAAATCAGACACCAGTGTCAGCTGATTTGACTATTGCAAAATCAGAAAAAGACGGTACCTTCACCATTACAGCTAAGAACCTTCAAGGCTTCGATGGCTACAAGGAAGTGAAGATTCCATTCTGGTCTCATGCGAATGGGATGAAAGACATCATCTGGTATACTCCGACTCGCCAGGCAGACGGTTCTTATACTGTAACAGCCAAAGCCAGTAACCACGAAAATGCTGATGGCAAATACGAAGCGCAGGTCTTCTATGTAGACGCCCAAGGTCAAAACAAATTTGTGAAAAAGGCCTTTATCGATTATACGGCGACAAAGCCGGCCAATGCTGTCGCAGCTGATCTGACCATTACAAAATCAGAAAAAGATGGCACCTTCACCATCACAGCTAAGAATCTTCAAGGCTTCGATGGCTACAAGGAAGTGAAGATTCCATTCTGGTCTCATGTCAATGGGATGAAGGATATCATCTGGTACACTCCAACTCGCCAGGCAGACGGTTCATATACTGTAACGGCTAAGGCTAGTGACCACGAAAACGCTGATGGCAAATATGAAGCGCAGGTCTTCTATGTGGATGCCAAAGGCCAAAATAAGTTTGTCAAGAAAGCCTTTATCGATTACACAGCTTCTAAACCATCTGCTGATCTGACCATTACAAAATCAGAAAAAGACGGCACCTTCACCATCACAGCTAAGAACCTTCAAGGCTTCGATGGCTACAAGGAAGTGAAGATTCCATTCTGGTCTCATGCGAATGGGATGAAAGACATCATCTGGTATACTCCGACTCGCCAGGCAGACGGTTCTTATACTGTAACAGCCAAAGCCAGTGACCACGAAAATGCTGATGGCAAATACGAAGCGCAAGTTTTCTATGTGGACGCTCAAGGTCAAAACAAGTTTGTTAAGAAAGCCTTTATTGATTACAAAAATCAATCTCGTCCAACCGGCACTCTCTTGATCCAAAACAACAACAAGGATACAGGAACATTTGACGTCATCATCAAGGATGTCTACAGCCCTAAAGGGGTGCAGACTGTGCAAGTTCCTACTTGGTCTGATAAGGATGGCCAAGACGATATTCGCTGGTATGAAGCGACTCGCCAATCAAATGGAGACTACAAGGTATCGGTCAAAGCGAGCGATCACAAGAACTCTACTGGTAAGTACCATGTTCACCTCTATTACATTCAAAATGATGGATCTCGGATTGGTATTGGTACCACAACAACAGACGTAGAAGTTAGAAATGCCATGACCAAGACGCAAGCTTCTATTAAGAATGTTAATGCAACGAACGGGACTTATACAGTAGCTGTAGATCAAGCACCTCAGGGACGTCAGATTAAGAATATTCGTGTCGCAGCTTGGTCTAAAGCGCATCAAGAAAATCTTTACTGGTATTCCGCAACGCCGACAGGTATGCACACAGAGATCACTGTCTCTGCCAATAATCACGGTAATGAAGCGGGCAACTATACCACTCACGTCTATGTAGACTACAAAGATGGGGGAGTTGAAGGCTTTAACCTGGGTCAGACATCCTTGTCTCCACGAAATCAAAAGGTGAATCCACAAACAACCTATTATTCTCAACGGGATCCTCGTTGGGCTGGGAAATATTACGGTGTGAGCAATGTCGATCAGTCAGGTTGTGTGCCAACCTCTCTTGCTATGACCTTTACAGATATCCTAGGTAGAACTGTTTTGCCCACAACAGTAGCTGATTATCTCTACAACAATACTGATTCATTCAACAAAGGTGAAGCAGGAACAGATTCTGATGGGATTGTAGCTGCCACTCGTAACTGGGGCTTGAAGAGCCAATTGATTAATGGAGCTGGAGGCATTGCAGAAGCCCTCATGGCTGGCAAGCATGTACTTGCTGCAGTAGGTAATAGCCAATTTACTAGTGATCCTTATACTCATGAATTGGTCTTGCATGGTTATGACAATGGAAGAACCTATGTTCGCGATCCATATAATAGCGGCAACAACGGCTGGTACTCCATCAATTATCTTCACTCTATTAAGAGTAAGGACCCGATGGATAACAAGCTTGGAGCACCTTTCTTCTCAATTTTTGTATAAGCTAATCAGAAGGCCAATCTGGCCTTCTGTTTTCTTTAAAAATAGGATTCTTCTCATGATATTGTTTCTTGATCCGGCGGTTTGTGCTATAATACTACTATGTGGGTACAACCGTATAAAAAATTGTAAGGAAGATACATGAAAAAGAAAGATCTTATTTTTTATGCTGGGACAGCCGTTTTGTTGGCTTTTTCGACACAACAAGTCAAAGCCGATGAGCAACATGCGTCTGATCAAACACCAGAAAATACATCAGCTATCGTTGCAACAACAACTTCATCAGAAGCACAGAATACCGTGAATGAAGGAGTGGGAGTTGAGAAAGGTATTCAGACAGAAAATACCGTTGCAACAGAGGCAGCACCTGTCACACCGACTCTTAGCAATAACCAGTCTTCTGACAAGGGCACTAGCGACAAGGTTGTATCAGAGCAACCAGCACCAGCTGTGGTAGCTAGTCGTGCACCATATGGCGCACGCGCACGAGTGGTAGCAGCAAGAAATGAGAGTGTTCCTCAACAGGAATCTCCGGTTTCCGCAGATTTGACTATTGCAAAATCAGAGTCAGACGGCACCTTTACCATTACGGCTAAGAATCTTCAAGGCTTGGATGGTTATGAAGAAGTGAAGATTCCATTCTGGTCTCATGCCAATGGGATGAAAGACATCATCTGGTACACTCCAAGTCGTCAAGCAGATGGTTCTTATACTGTAACAGCCAAAGCTAGTGACCACGAAAACGCTGATGGCAAATATGAAGCGCAAGTTTTCTATGTGGATGCTAAAGGCCAAAACAAGTTTGTTAAGAAAGCCTTTATTGACTATACAGCTCCTAAACCATCTGCTGATCTAACCATTACGAAATCAGAGTCAGACGGTACCTTCACCATCACAGCTAAGAACCTCCAAGGCTTCGACAGCTACAAGGAAGTGAAGATTCCGTTCTGGTCTCATGCCAATGGGATAAAAGATATCATCTGGTACACTCCGACTCGCCAGGCAGACGGTTCTTATACCGTAACAGCCAAAGCTAGTGACCACGAAAACGCTGATGGCAAATACGAAGCGCAAGTTTTCTATGTGGATGCCCAAGGTCAAAACAAGTTTGTCAAGAAAGCCTTTATCGATTACACAGCTCCTAAACCATCTGCTGATCTGACCATTACAAAATCAGAGTCAGACGGGACTTTCACTATTACAGCTAAGAACCTTCAAGGTTTCGATGGTTATAAAGAAGTGAAGATTCCATTCTGGTCTCATGCCAATGGGATGAAAGATATCATCTGGTACACGCCAACTCGCCAGGCAGACGGTTCATATACTGTAACAGCCAAAGCTAGTGACCACGAAAACGCTGATGGCAAGTACGAAGCGCAGGTCTTCTATGTGGATGCTAACGGACAAAACAAGTTTGTCAAGAAAGCCTTTATTGACTACAAAAATCAATCACGTCCAACTGCTAGTCTCTTGATCCAAAACAACAACAAGGATACAGGTACCTTTGACGTCATCATTAAGGATGTCTACAGCCCTAAAGGTGTGCGGACCGTTCAAGTTCCAACTTGGTCGGATAAGGACGGCCAAGACGATATCCGCTGGTATGAAGCGACTCGTCAAGCGAACGGAGACTACAAGGTATCTGTTAAAGCAAGCGATCACAAGAACTCTACTGGTAAGTACCATGTTCACCTTTACTACATTCAAAATGATGGTTCTCGTGTGGGTGCTGGTACAACGACTACAGAAGTGGAGTTCCGAAATGCCAAGACCAAGACGCTAGCTTCTATCAAGAATGTCAATTCTGGTGCTGGAACTTATACAGTAACGGTGGATCAAGCGCCTCAAGGTCGTCAGATTAAGAACATCCGTGTCGCTGCGTGGTCTCAAGCTCATCAGGAAAATCTCTTCTGGTATTCAACAGCACCTTCTGGTATGCACACAGAAGTGCAGGTTTCTACAGCCAATCACCAGTACCAATCAGGCAACTATACGACTCACGTCTATGTGGACTATGTCGATGGTGGCGTTGAAGGCTTTAACCTCGGTCAAACAGCCCTTCATCCTCGTGCGACAGTAGATCAAACTGCTTTTAGTCCTCGTGTAACGAATGGGCAACGGGACCGTGTCTTACGGGCAGCAGCTAGTTTAGTTGGTGTTCGTGGCGGAACTGCAGCTCACCATCAATTGGTCAATGATTACAACAGTGTCAAACCACTTCCTGTAGGTTATGCAGTGAAGACGACCGATGATTGGTGTGATATCTTTGTCACAACGGTCTTCCAGCGGGAAGGTTTGAGCGGTTTGATTGGCCGTGAATGTGGAGTCGAACGTCACATCCAGATCTTCAAACGCTTGGGCATCTGGAATGAAGATGGTACCACTACACCAAAAGCAGGGGACATCATCACCTTTAACTGGGATCAAAATAGCCAACAAAATAATGGCTTTGCGGATCACATAGGAATTGTCGAGAGCGTCTCAAATGGGATCATTCATACCATTGAAGGAAACTCCAACAACCAAGTCCGTCGCAATACCTACCGAATCGGACATGGCAATATCCGTGGATTTGCAACCCCTCGCTATCAATAATAAAAAGGGAGTGGGAAAGAACTCTGACTAGTTAAAAAGAGTTCGTCTTCCCACCCCCGCACAGTTGATTAGGTCATCTTTGGAGCTTGAAAAGCGAACAAAGATGCCAATCAACCACTGCGTCATACAGTTATTTCTATCAAATATAAAAAGGCTGAACAGTTTTTGTCCAGCCTCTTTTTGTGGCTTCTTTTTTGAATGCAGATAAGTTTTTAAAATAAAATGAGAGATTCTGTCAATTGTTTTAAATGATTTTTATCTTTTGAATTATTCGATAATGACTGGAGACTTTACGCAGTGAGAAAAGTGCTTGAAATATTAGAATTTCAAGCACTCGGGAGTTTTGAGACCTTGGGCTCAAAACTAAGTCATGGAACTTCTTTGAAGTTCGCTGACGTCCGTACTCACTTAAGGAAAGTCTCTAAGAATACTATTTCGGTTCTTTTCTTATTTTTTCAACCCTTCTTCGAAACTCTTGGAAGGGGCCTCGACTTGGATGGTTTCAAGGGTTAATGGATTGGTGAAGGTCAAGCGGTGAGCATGGAGCATGAGTCGCTCTCCGCGTGCAGGGTTATAGAGAGGGTCCCCGACAATCGGGTGCCCATGATGGGAGAGATGCACCCGGATCTGATGAGTACGCCCCGTCTTGAGCTGGCATTTGATCAGGCTGTTTCGCCCGATTTTTTTCAGTTGCGTCACCTGAGTTTCTGCGTACTGTCCCTTGCGTGGATCGACCAGGCGCTTGCGCCGATCGTGGCGATCGCGTCCGATTTTATCCTTGTAGACGATGGTTTTTTGTGCTAAGCTGCCTTGGATCAAGGCCCAGTACTCGCGTTGGATGTTTTTATCTTCTAAAATGCGGTTGAGAATGGGCAGGATAAAAGGATTTTTAGCAAATAAAATCGCTCCGCTGGTTTCCTTATCTAGGCGGTGCACGACGTAGCAGGTGGATCCAACATAGCTGGAAACATGGTTGAGAAGAGCAATTTCTGTCGGCTCATTGGCATGGGTTTTCATACCTTCAAGCTTATTGACGATGATGACATGCTCATCCTGATAGAGCTCTTCGACCAGACTCGGGTCTCCGGCTAGGAGCTCTTTTTCAGGGTAATCGTCCGCGTCAAAGATCAGCTGGATCTGGTCTCCTTTTTGAACGGGGCTCTGCCAGTTGATGGTCTCGCCATTGACCAAGACGTGCTTCTTGGTTCGTAAAAAATGCCGGATCTTACGGGGAATGAGGAAGTAGTCCTCAAGCAACTCTTTCACAGTCATCTGGGGAAAGGATTGTGGAATAGTAAATTGATAGTTCATGACCCTATTGTAGCAAAATCTAAGCTTAAAGAAAACTAAATGGGAGAAGGGGATGTGCTATCTTTTCTTGCTAGGACAAGGATAAGGTGTTACAATAACAGGTATGAATAGAATAAAAGAATTATTTGAAAACCTGATCACTTTTTTTAGAAAGGATCATCCGCCCAAAGCGGTGGCAGAAGAAGTGCCAGACACGGAACTACCGGAAGAGACAGTAGAGCCGACCTATAGTCGCTCAGGCAAGCACAGAAGCAAGCCTCTCTCTCAGCATCCCTTCCGTCGTTTTTGGCGCCGCTTCCATTTGACCAAGATTCTCCTGATCATTGGGCTAGGCTTTAGCCTCTTGACAGGGGGCTATCTCTTCTACCTCGCAAAGACGACCAACGTCAAAGATTTGCAGAATGCACTGAAGGCGACCACCATTATCTATGATAAGAATGGGGACCAGGCGGGAAGTTTGACCGGGCAAAAAGGAACCTATGTCGAACTCGATGCCATTAGTGAGAATCTGCAAAATGCCGTGGTCGCAACAGAGGACCGGAGCTTTTACAAGAATAGCGGGATCAACTATGGTCGCTTCTTCTTAGCGATTTTGACCCTGGGTCGCTCAGGTGGTGGGTCGACCATCACCCAGCAGCTAGCCAAGAATGCTTACCTGTCTCAGGACCAGACGGTGGAGCGTAAGGCCAAGGAATTCTTCCTGGCGCTTGAAATCAATAAGAAATACAGCAAAAAAGAAATCCTCACCATGTACCTCAACAATGCCTATTTTGGAAATGGGGTTTGGGGAATTGAGGATGCTTCCAAGAAGTATTTTGGGGTTTCAGCCAGTCAATTAAGCCTGGATCAGTCTGCGGTACTCGCCGGTATGCTCAAGGGACCTGAGATCTATAACCCGCTCTATTCAGTAGAGAATGCGACCAATCGCCGCAATACGGTCCTCCAAAATATGGTGGCGGCTGGCTATATTGACCAGAAAACGGCTGATCAGTCGGCTGCTGTCGATATCCATGGCCAGCTGGTCGATGCCTATGAAGGCAAGTCGGAGGATTACCGCTACCCATCCTATTTTGATGCGGTCATCAATGAAGCGGTCAATGAATACGGCCTGACCGAAGAAGACATTGTCAAAAATGGCTACCGGATCTACACCGAGCTGGATCAAAATTACCAAGCAAGCATGCAGGTGATCTATGACAATACGGCCCTCTTCCCAGTAGCAGAAGACGGCACGCGCGCGGAATCTGGTAGTGTGGCGCTTGATCCTAAGACCGGAGGGGTTCGGGCTCTCGTAGGGCGTGTCGGCAGCGATCAAAATCCAGGTTTCCGTACCTACAACTACGCTACCCAGGCTGCTCGTAGTCCAGGATCAACCATCAAACCTTTAGTCGTCTATAGCCCAGCTGTTGCTGAAGGTTGGTCGACCAATAAGGAGTTGGACAATAGTACCACCCAATATGGAAGCTATGAGGTCAATAACTATGCGGGAATCCAGTCTAGCCCAACGGTACCGATGTACCAGGCCTTGGCAGAGTCCCTTAACCTTCCAGCCGTAGCGACCGCTAATGATTTGGGTCTCGATACGGTCTTTGAATACGGGAAAAAATTCGGGCTCAACATGGACAAGGTGGACAAGTCGCTTGCCGTTGCCTTGGGAGCTGGTGTGACAACCAATCCGATGCAGATGGCCCAGGCCTATGGCACCTTTGCTAACGGCGGGGTCATGAATGATGCTCACCTCATTACCAAGATCGAAAATGCAAGTGGCCAAGTGGTCAAGAGCCACAGCCAGAAATCAACCCGAGTGCTTAGTGGGTCAACGACAGATAAGATGACCAATATGATGCTTGGTACCTTTAGTAATGGTACAGGGGTGAACGCTGCGCCTTATGGCTATACCATGGCAGGGAAAACCGGTACGACAGAGACCAGCTTTAACAAGGACCTCTCTGGAGACCAATGGGTGATCGGCTACACGCCAGATGTGGTCATCAGTCAATGGCTTGGTTTCCCAACGACCGATGAAAATCACTACCTGACGGACAGTAGTGCTGGAACGGCGTCCGAGATCTTCCGCAATGTTGCCAACAGTGTCCTGCCTTATACAGACGGTACCCAGTTTGACTCGGTGAAGAACTCTTATGCTGAAAACGGCATTGCACCAGTCGGAGAAGAAACGACAGAAACAGATAGCAAAGAAGACAAAGGTTTCTTTGAGGATGTCAAAGAAAAGGCGTCGAATATGGTCGATGATGCGAAAAAAGCAATCGACGAGGCCGATATCCCAGGAAAAGCGAAAAACGCTTGGGATACCTTCAAAGGCTGGCTTGGTTTCTAATCAAAAAACGATTCAGAGGAATTTCTGAATCGTTTTTTGCAGATTGAAGACAAAGTCTTCTTAGAAACTTTCCTTAGGTGAGTACGGACGTCAGCGAACTTCGAAGAAGTTCCATGACTAAATTAAGATACAAAGGGCGTTCGCGGATAAAGTCAAAATAGGAAGTTTGACGCAGAATCTTTAGATTCTAGGAAGACTTATCTTTTTGACACGATCCGCAGCCCGTGTTCGATTCGTTTTGAACCCATTCGCTTTTCAAATTTTAGGCTCATGCTAAAACAGTTCCCCGAACTGTTTTACTTCCAAAACTCCCGAGTGCTATAAACACTAGTGTTTATAGCACTTTTCTCACGGCGGAAAGTTTCTGTTGAAATGATCCTAATAGTATTAATTATTTTAATTTTTCAACGTTACTTAGATTGTTTTATGTAAAATGCAATTTGTCTATATTCTAAAAAGATCCATTCAGAAGGATTTCTGAATAGACCTTTGTTTAGAGTTCGCTATCTGACAAGCTAAAGGTATCGCCGTGTTGGAGATCCCCGTACTGGTAGCCACGTTTGAACCAGCGCATGCGTTGCTCTGAAGTTCCGTGGGTAAAGCTATCTGGCACCGAGTAGCCGTAGGCTTGCTCTTGGAGAGTGTCGTCCCCGACGGCATGGGCTGCATTCATGGCTTCTTCGATATCGCCGATATCTAGAAGATTTCGGTCTTGAATGGAGCGGGCCCAGACACCTGCTAGGTAATCGGCTTGTAGCTCAATGCGGACGCTGATGGCATTTCGTTCCTTTTCAGAAAGACCTTGTTGCATCCGATGGTATTTGCCAAGGATTCCCAGCTCGTTTTGTACGTGGTGGCCGACTTCGTGGGCGATGACGTAGGCCATAGCGAAGTCCCCGCTAGCCTTGTATTTGGTTGTCAATTCCTTGTAGAAGCTCATATCCAAATAAATCTTTTTGTCGGTTGGACAGTAGAAAGGACCAGCCGATGCTTGCCCAACCCCACAGCCTGTCTGTGTCCGTCCGGTATAGAAGACTAGTTTGGGCTCATGGTAAGTGCGTCCTTCAGCTTGAAAGACCTTGTGCCAATGATCTTCTGTTGTTCCAAGGACCTTGCTGACGAACTCAGCATCTGCATCATCGACATGGGTCTTGTTGGTACGCGTGACTTGGGTGGACTGGTAAGGTTGGGAAGAAGTCCCATTTCCAAAGAGGCCCCCAAGGCTAGCGCCACCACCTCCTAGAAGAACCAGAAGAAGGATGAGGACGATCTTACTTTTGAAGCTCCCCGGCGATAGTAAGATCTGTAAAATGCCTCCGCCAAGATTACTATTGCCTGAAGACTGGGAGTAGCTTTGCCCTCGACGGTCTTCGATATTTCTACTTTCTTTTAGGTTATCACTTTTCATATTCGTCTCCTTTTGTTTTATTTTACCAAAAATGAGGCAAAAACCAGAGTGATAACGCTTTAGATTTGCTTTTTTCTTGACAGGAGATTTTCTGTTCTTGTCAAAACGTGGAAAACTTGCTATAATGGGGTGAACGGAGGCGTTATGGCATTAAAAAAAGCAAGTCTAGCGTGTACGGTTTGTGGGTCACGCAATTACTCCATTAAGTTGAGTGGGACGCCAAAACCAACACGTCTAGAAGTCAATAAATTCTGCAAGCATTGCAGCAAGTATACCATCCATAAAGAAACACGATAGGAGAGAGTTGTGAAATTCATTAAAGATATTTTCGTCTTACTAAAAGATACAACTTGGCCAAATCGCAAGGAAAGATGGAAAAACTTTATCTCAGTGATTGAGTACACCGCTTTCTTTGTGGCATTGATTTATTTGTTCGACAAAGTCATTGCACGTGGCCTATTGCACATGATCAATTTCTTTTAAGAAAAGAAGCCAGGTGGGACCCTCTGGGTCCCACTTTTTGTAGTCTTTTCTTAAAAATAAATCAGCAAACCTCTTTGCATTCCTGCAAAATGTGGTATAATGAAGCTAGGAAAAGGAAAGCCAAGAGGCTTTTTTTAGTATGTTCACAAAAGCTCGAGCAGGCTAAACAGAAAGAAAGGATGCCCAAATGGACAGTTTTGATAAAGGCTGGTTTGTACTACAAACCTACTCAGGATATGAAAACAAAGTAAAAGAGAATCTTTTGCAACGTGCGCAAACTTACAATATGTTAGAAAACATCTTGCGCGTAGAGATTCCAACTCAAACCGTACAAGTTGAGAAAAACGGTAAAACAAAAGAAATCGAAGAAAACCGCTTCCCAGGTTATGTCTTGGTCGAAATGGTCATGACAGATGAAGCTTGGTTTGTTGTCCGGAATACCCCGAACGTTACTGGTTTCGTTGGATCCCACGGAAACCGTTCAAAACCAACTCCATTGTTGGAAGAAGAAATCCGCAGTATCTTGCTCTCTATGGGTCAAACCGTTCAAGAGTTTGACTTGGATGTCAAGGTAGGCGATACAGTTCGTATCATCGACGGTGCCTTCACAGACTATACTGGTAAGATCACTGAAATTGATAACAACAAGGTCAAAATGGTCATTTCTATGTTCGGTAACGATACGGTTGCAGAAGTGAATTTGAACCAAATTGCTGAATTGTAAGAAAGAGAGAGTGGGACAGCTTCAACAGTCTGGGAGACTGTTGAAGGTTGCAGATAAAGGAAACGTAGCTTCCGTCAACATAGGGCATCTTTGAAGCTTAAAAAGCGAACAAAGACTTAGGATACTTGCTTCGCAAGTTCTATCCGCCACCTCAAAGCAGTGCTTTGAGCACTCAACCACTGCGTCTTGCTCGGCAATCCAAAAACAATTAAGAGGCTAGGACTTTTGTCCCAGCCTCTTTGTATAGATCGTTATTGATTTTTATCTAGACCGGTGATGCTTTTTAAGCGCTTGGTTTCTGCAGCAGACATAACATTAACGATCTGGTCTCCTTGTGTAGAGAAGTTAGATTCGTCCCCGTTACTATCTTTATAGACATAACTGGTCCAACGTTCAGAACGCATAATGGCATAGGGTTTTCCGAGACGCTCGAGAGCCGTTTTTGGTGTATCGGATTTGGAAATGCTGCCAGTAGACTGGTGGTTGGCATCGCCCCCTCTTAGTCGGAAGGTGATATCTGTTAACACATTATTGCGGAAGAAAGCCATGATATCGCCATTGTCTGTTGCCCAAACATTGACTCCATCACCAGGATTCGCACTGTCTGTACTACTTATGGGTTGACCAAAGGCTGCAACTACGTCATCGTAACTGCTTCTTTCTTTTGGCCCACCAACCTCTTGTCCATCTTCGGTTCTCAATACAAAACCGGTGGTAGGGTGGAGGTTCTTGAGCTTTTCGATCTCAGGAATGGATGCAGCTCCTGGCACATATTGGAGAGATGCGCCATCATCTGGATCCAAACTGAAGCGACCTGAAAAATCATCTGAGCTACTGCTGTCTGAAGAAGTGCTCGACGATTTACTAGATGATTTTTTTTGTTGAGGATTGTTTGATCGGTTTTCTAGAGCTAGAAGCTGTTTTTGCTGGTTGCGCAGAATTGGCAGATGAGCAAGCTGCTAGTGTCACTAGTGAAAGAAGGCCGATCGTAAAGAAACGAATGTTTTTCATAAATACCATTTCTAATGTGCTTCGCCGATCGGGCGAGGTTTTATTATATCAATAATCAAGGAAAGGAGCAAATGGCAACAAAAAACCCCCTATTGCTAGGGGAATTTTTAAAAGATAAAAGATGATAAAAAATTTTATTATCAAGGCGGTAGACGGATTTGAACCGACGATCAAGCTTTTGCAGAGCCGTGCCTTACCACTTGGCTATACCGCCATAACATATAATATTGTAACCTAAAAATAAAGATAGGTCAAGAAAAACTTTTTACGTCAAACAACTTTAGAAAACCATTTCATCGGAGGGATTGAAAAAATCTCTCAAATAGCTTGCGAATTCTAGTGATTTCTGCTATACTTATAGAGTTGTCTAAGACAGCAAATACTCATCTCGGATCCATTGTGGCACCGTTGCCCTTGTGGTCGTGCTGCAAGTTGACGTCTGAGAGAGGAGAAAAAAACAAAAAAGGAGAAACTACTCATGGCAGTAATTTCAATGAAACAACTTCTTGAGGCTGGTGTACACTTCGGTCACCAAACTCGTCGCTGGAACCCTAAGATGGCTAAGTACATCTTCACAGAACGTAACGGAATCCACGTAATCGACTTGCAACAAACTGTAAAATATGCAGACCAAGCATACGACTTCATGCGTGATGCAGCTGCAAACGATGCAGTGATCTTGTTCGTAGGTACTAAAAAACAAGCTGCTGATGCTGTTGCAGAAGAAGCTGTTCGTGCAGGTCAATACTTCATCAACCACCGTTGGTTGGGTGGAACTCTTACTAACTGGGGAACAATCCAAAAACGTATCGCTCGTTTGAAAGAAATCAAACGCATGGAAGAAGATGGAACTTTTGAAGTTCTTCCTAAGAAAGAAGTTGCATTGTTGAACAAACAACGCGCTCGTCTTGAAAAATTCTTGGGCGGTATCGAAGACATGCCTCGTATCCCAGACGTAATGTACGTTGTGGATCCACATAAAGAACAAATCGCTGTTAAAGAAGCTAAGAAATTGGGTATCCCAGTTGTAGCGATGGTCGACACAAACACTGACCCAGATGATATCGATGTTATCATCCCAGCGAACGATGACGCTATCCGCGCTGTTAAATTGATCACTGCGAAAATGGCTGACGCTGTTATCGAAGGACGTCAAGGTGAAGACAGTGTTGCTACAGTAGAAGCTGAATTGGCAGCTACTGAAGGTCAAGCTGATTCAATCGAAGAAATCGTTGAAGTTGTAGAAGGCGACAACGCTTAATTTCATTCAATAAGTAACGAACCTAAGAGGGCAGGGCTCAGCCCGACCCTCTTATTTTATTAAAAAATATAGGAGAACAAAAATGGCAGAAATTACAGCTAAGCTTGTAAAAGAATTGCGTGAAAAATCTGGTGCCGGTGTCATGGACGCTAAAAAGGCATTGGTTGAAGTTGAAGGTGATATCGAAAAAGCGATCGAATTGCTTCGCGAAAAAGGTATGGCTAAAGCAGCTAAGAAAGCTGACCGTGTTGCCGCTGAAGGTTTGACTGGTGTTTATGTCAATGGTAACGTTGCAGCAGTAGTTGAAGTAAACGCTGAAACTGACTTCGTTGCGAAAAACGCTCAATTCGTTGAATTGGTAAACGCAACAGCGAAAGTCATCGCTGAAGGTAAACCAGCTAACAACGAAGAAGCTCTTGCTTTGACAATGCCTTCAGGCGAAACTCTTGAAGCTGCATACGTATCTGCAACAGCTACAATCGGTGAAAAAATTTCATTCCGTCGTTTTGCTTTGCTTGAAAAAACAGATGCACAACACTTCGGTGCTTACCAACACAACGGTGGACGTATCGGTGTTATCTCTGTGATCGAAGGTGGAGACGAAGCACTTGCTAAACAAATTTCAATGCACATCGCTGCAATGAAACCAACTGTTCTTTCATACAAAGAATTGGATGAACAATTCGTGAAAGATGAATTGGCACAATTGAACCACGTCATCGACCAAGATAACGAAAGCCGTGCAATGGTTGGTAAACCAGCTCTTCCACACTTGAAATTCGGTTCAAAAGCACAATTGACTGACGAAGTGGTTGCTCAAGCTGAAGAAGATATCAAAGCTGAATTGGCAGCTGAAGGTAAACCAGAAAAAATCTGGGATAAAATCATCCCAGGTAAAATGGATCGCTTCTTCTTGGACAACACAAAAGTTGACCAAGCCTACACTCTTCTTGCACAAGTCTACATCATGGATGACAGCAAGACAGTTGAAGCTTACCTTGAATCAGTAAATGCTTCAGTTATCGAATTCGTTCGTTTTGAAGTTGGTGAAGGTATTGAAAAAGCTTCAAATGACTTTGAAGCAGAAGTTGCAGCTACAATGGCAGCAGCTCTTAACAACTAAGAATAAACAAAAAGAGGTTTCGAAGGAAACCTCTTTTTTGTATGCAAAAACTGAAGCCGTTGCTTCAGTCTTTTGTTTAATGTGCGAAGGTATCGATTCCTAGAAGCAGGGACAGGGTCCCCATGATGAGGCCGGCTAGGATCACTCCGAGCATGACTGCGAGGCTACTGCGTTTGAAGTCCCAGTCAAGGATAGAAGCTGCAAGGGCACCAGTCCAGGCACCAGTTCCCGGAAGAGGGATTCCCACAAAGAGCAATAAGGCCCAGAAGATTCCCTTGTCTCCTGCGGCTTTTTCTAATTTTTGTCCGCCTCTATGGCCCTTATTGAGACACCAGCTAAAAAAGCCTCCGATGATCGGTTTTTTTGCCCCCCAGGTGAGGATATGGCGGGCGAAGAAGAAGATCAGAGGGACAGGGAGAAGATTTCCGATTACTCCGATCAGGAGCGCTGTCCATAAGGGAATACCATTTGCAATGGCAAAAGGGATGGCTCCTCGCAATTCAACGAGGGGAACCATGGAGATCAGGAAGGTAAGGATATATTTCATTGGTTGTGCCTTTCGATTAGTCTTCTTCATTCTATCGTATCTTCCTTCAATTGACAACTATTCCAACTTTGGAATGATCTTTTTAAATCTTTTATCTTGACTTTCTGATGGAGGAAGGATATAATAAAGACATAGTTAATTAGAATCATTATAAAAAGGAGAAACGATATGACAACTATGAAACATGAAGCAGCTACTGATGTAGCAACTTTTGCACCTTCTAATAAAGAAAGTCTTCCAGAAACAAAAGCCATCTTGAACCAAGTGGTAGCAGACCTCTACGTCGCTCACATTGCCCTTCACCAAGTACACTGGTACATGCGTGGACGTGGCTTTATGGTTTGGCATCCAAAAATGGACGAATACATGGACAGCTTGGATGCAACCTTAGATGAAGTGAGCGAACGCTTGATCACTCTTGGTGGTGCGCCATATTCTAGCATGACTGAATTTTTGGAACACAGCAATATTGAAGAACGCCGTGGAACATTTACAAAAAATGTAGAAGAAAGCTTGACACGTGTTCTTGAAATCTTCCATTACCTTGATGGCCTTTACCAAAAAGCTTTGGATGTTACCGATGCTGAAGGCGACGATGTAACCAACGATATCTTTGTTGGGGCTAAAGCAGAACTTGAAAAGAACATTTGGATGGTGGCTGCTGAACTTGGTCAAGAACCAGGATTATAAGATCATAAAAAAATAGAAGCCGTGGGCTTCTATTTTTTTGGTTTGTAGGAGATTTCCACTAATTAAAGGAATTCTTAATCTAACTATAGTTGGAGCGAAATCGAGGTCTATTCCTCCTATTTTTTTGGTATAGTTAATATGTGATTTTCTGTAAGCGTTCGCAGATATAAGAAAGCGCTTACAAATTCAATAGTTAATCCTAAGAGGAGGTTTTTATGGGAAAGTCTTTAGAGGAGGTTTTTATGGGAAAGTCTTTTTTTGAAAAGCGTCCTGTTTTTAGTATTCGTAAGCTCTCAGTTGGAGCTTGTTCTGTTGTGATTGGGCTTTCTGCCTTGGGTCTTTCAAGGGTCCATGCGGAAGAAAAGCCAGCCCTCGAAAGTGAACCGACTTCGATTGAGACACCAAGTGTTGTGACGGAAAATTCAGAAGCGGAAGTTCCTGGAGCTGGTGCAAGGGTTTCAGAAGCTCCAGCTGTCATCACCCCTACCAGAGCTGAGGAAAAGCCAGCGCCTCAAGGCGAAGGCCAGCCTGTTTCTACTTCATCTGAGCGTGCTACAGGAACGGAAGCAACAGCTGCTCCAGATCAAAATCGTGTAGCGGAGGATATTGTGCAAGATCGAGAACGTGATTTTAATAAAGATTGGTATTTTAAATTAAATGCGGCTCCTGGTGCAGAAGGGCGTCAAGTGGATGTCAAGGATTGGAAAAAATTAGATCTTCCTCATGACTGGTCTATTTTCTTTGATTTCGATCACAACTCTCCTGCTCAAAATGAAGGGGGACAATTAAACGGAGGGGATGCTTGGTATCGTAAGACTTTCCGTTTGGACGACAAGGATCTAGATAAGAAGGTCCGCTTGGAATTTGGCGGGGTTTATATGGATTCCAAAGTCTATGTAAACGGACAATTCGTTGGTCATTATCCAAATGGCTACAATGCCTTTTCTTATGATATTACTCCTTATTTGAATGCGGATGGAAGCGAGAATACCATCGCCGTTCATGTGGTCAATCAACAACCAAGTAGCCGTTGGTATTCTGGTAGTGGGATTTACCGAGATGTTAAGCTGAGTGTAACGGACAAGGTTCATTTAGCGCAGTATGGGACAACGATTACGACCCCTCAGTTGGAAAAACAGAAAAATGGGGCAGTAGATACAGTGGTGAAGAGCCGCATTGTCAACCAAGATGATCAAGCTCATAGTATTTATGCGGAATATGAAATTGTCGATCAAAATGGCCAAGTGGTGAGCGAAAAAACGCGCAGTGAAGCACAAGCTGTTCTAGCAGGTCAAGAGATCAATCTATCTCAAACCCTCCATGTTGAAAAACCAACCCTCTGGGATGTGAAAACGGATCATCCAGCTCTCTATACCTTGTATACGCGGGTTTATCGGGATTCGCAGTTGGTCGATGTGCAAAAGGAACGCTTTGGTTATCGCTATCTCAACTGGACGCCAGAAGGTGGCTTCTTCCTCAATGGGGTGGCGACGAAATTCCACGGAGTATCCCTTCACCATGACCACGGGGCTCTTGGAGCTGAGGAAAATTACAAGGCTGAATACCGTCGTCTCAAACAGATGAAAGACATGGGGGTCAATGCGATTCGGACGACCCACAACCCAGCCAGTGAACAAACCTTAAAAATTGCTGCTGAGTTGGGCTTGATGGTCCAAGAAGAAGCCTTTGATACCTGGTATGGTGGTAAGAAACAATACGATTATGGTCGTTTCTTTGAAAAAGATGCCACTCACCCAGAAGCTCGTAAGGGGGATACTTGGTCCGATTACGATCTACGAACCATGGTAGAGCGGGGCAAGAACAATCCAGCCATTGTCATGTGGTCAATCGGTAACGAAGTCGGTGAAGCAGATGGTTCAGACAAATCTGTCGCAACTGTTCGTCGGTTGGTCAAGACCATCAAGGACGTGGATGCAACCCGTTATGTCACCATGGGAGCTGATAAATTCCGCTTTGGTGATGGCTCAGGAGGCCATGAAAAGGTAGCAGCAGAGCTCGATGCGGTTGGATTTAACTATTCAGAGGCCAACTATGAAAGCTTACGGGCCAAACATCCAAACTGGCTCATTTATGGTTCGGAAACCTCTTCTGCAACGCGGACACGGGGCTCATACTATCATCCTGAAAGAGAATGGGTCGGCAGCAACCAAGAAGACCGCCACTATGAACAATCAGACTACGGCAATGACCGGGTTGGTTGGGGTCGGACAGCAACCGCCTCTTGGACCTTTGACCGTGATCATGCCGGTTATGCAGGACAATTTATCTGGACCGGTACTGATTATATCGGTGAGCCAACACCATGGCACAACCAAAATGACACACCTGTGAAAAGTTCTTATTTCGGTATCGTGGATACTGCCGGCCTTCCAAAGAATGATTTTTACCTTTACCAAAGTCAATGGGTATCGGCAGAGAAACATCCGATGGTCCATCTCTTGCCACATTGGAACTGGGACAATCCAGAATTAGCCAATCGTGTCATGGACGAAGAAGGCCGGATTCCTGTTCGGACCTTCTCTAATGCCCACAGTGTGGAATTGATTGTCAATGGGGAATCACAAGGAGTCAAGACCTTTACCAAGAAGACCACAGCTGATGGCCGGACCTACCAAGAAGGGGCAAATCCGGATGAACTCTATCTAGAGTGGTTGGTCCCTTATGTACCAGGTAAAGTAGAAGCTATTGCGCGCAACGAAGCGGGAGAAGTGATTGCGAAAGATCAAGTCGAAACAGCCGGCAAGCCTGCGGGTGTCCGTTTGTTGAAAGAAGAACACGCGATTGCAGCGGACGGCAAAGATTTGACCTATATTACCTACGAAATCGTCGATGAAGAAGGTCGTGTCGTACCAACTGCCAATAATTTGGTACATTTCCATTTGCATGGACAAGGCCAAATTGTCGGTGTCGATAATGGGGAACAAGCCAGCCGTGAACGCTACAAAGCGCAGGAAGATGGCTCATGGCAACGCAAAGCCTTTAACGGCAAAGGGGTTGTGATTGTCAAATCAACTGAGCAGGCAGGTGCCTTTACTCTGTATGCAGACTCAGATCGCTTGCAATCAGACCAGGTCAGCCTCTTTACAGGTAAGAAGGACCAAGCAGAACGCACTGTATTAGGTGTGGAACCTGTTCGACAAAGTGCTTATCTAGGAGAAAAACCAACCTTGCCAAGTAAGGTCAATGTGGTCTATAGTGATGGCAAGGCCCAAGAAGAAGCTGTTGAATGGGATGCGGCAGACTATAGCCGTGCTGGCCAAGTCCGTGTGACAGGTCATGTTCAAGGACGCACGGTCGAAGCTCTGGTCGATGTGATCGGCGTGGAACAAGTCCTTCCAGTCATCAAACAAATCCCACAGGGAGCAGATCTAGCAACAGTGGATAAGGCTGTGCAATTAGTCTTCACTGATGGGACCACTGCCCACTATGAGGTCGATCAATGGACCTTGGAAGCTGGTCAAGAAGATCAATTGTCTACACCGGGAGCACGCTTGAAGGCGACAGGACTCCTAGGCAATGGGGAAACGGTCCAAGCGACACTAGTGGTTGCAGGAGGAGATGTAACCAAGGCTAAGAAACCAACGGTTCAGCTAGATGGAGTAGCTCTTCCAAAATTTGGTAGTGGCAACCATACCATTTTCCGTTCCCTCGCTTATGGTCAAGAGCCAGGTCAAGTCACAGCAAGTGCAGAAAATGCTCAAGTGACGGTCCTACAAGCTAATCGTGAAAATGGTTTGAAGGCTCAAATTTTTGTGACTGCTAAGGATACGGGAGCTGTACAGACCTATGTAGTTCAATTCCAAGAAGAAAGTCCGCAGATCCAGCGCCTAGAATTGCGTCTGCCAGAAGGACAGGAACTCAAGGAAGACCAAACGGTACCACTTGAAGTCATTGCCCATTACCAAGATGGTAGCCAGGCAAGTCTCAAAGCAGATCAAATCGATGTGAAGACAAGAGCTGGTAGCCAAGGAAAAGCCGTCGCAACCAATAAAGGTTTGGAATTGCGAGAAGCAGGATTGGTTCATTTAGAAGCCAACTTCCAAGGACAAACGGGAGAAGTCAGCTTTACCATCACACCAAATCCTGAAGAAAAGACGGTTGTCAAGGTGCGTCCTGTACGGATTAGTACAGATCGAAACATTTTGCCAGCTCTTCCAGAGACCGTCTTGGTCGAGTATGATAAGGGATTCCCTAAAGAAAAACGCGTGACCTGGGATGCTGTAACCGCAGATCAAGTCAAGGATTACCATAGCTTTACAGTCACCGGTCATGTAGAGGGTGTGGAAAAAGAAGCCCAAGCTCAAGTGACGGTTGAAGGCATTATCGCTGTAGAAGAAGTCAGCACTACCACTCCAGTCGGAGAAAAACCAGCCCTTCCAGAAAGCGTGCGGACCTATCACTCTAATGGTAAGACCTATACTGCTAAGGTGGCCTGGGATGCGGTCGATCCGCAACTCTTGGCCAAAGAAGGAGAAGTTGTCCTAGCCGGTCGTGTAGAAGGAACGGATCTTCCAACACGTCTTCATATTCGTGTTTCCGCAAACACAGTCAAGGGGGCCAACGTAGCAGAGCAATGGACAGGATCAGTCTTGCCACTCGCTTTTGCAAGTGACTCTAACGATGCAGATCCAGTTGCTAAGGTCAATGACAAGGTCATCTCCTTTACCGATGCTCCAGCTAACCGTTGGACCAACTGGGGTCGTAACAATGCGGAAGATTCGGTTGGGATCTTGTTTGGGGATTCTGGTATCTTGACCAAGCGAGCAGTGGATAACCTCCATGTTGGTTTCCACGAAGACCACGGTGTTGGGGCTCCAAGTGAATATGTGATTGAGTACTATACAGGGGAACAAATCCCAACGGTTCCAAGCAATCCAAATCGTGTCAAAGACGAAACAGACCATCCATTTAACAATCCAGCCAACTGGAAAGAAGTTAGCAACCTAACCGTTGAAGAACCGGTAGCAGCTGGTAAGATGAATCATTTCAGTTTTGATAAAGTCGACACCTATGCTGTTCGTATCCGTATGAAGACGCCAGAAGGCAAGCGTGGAAGCTCTATTTCAGAGATTCAGATATTTGCCAATAAGGTTGCGGCAGAAGAGAAGAGCCAGTTGACCATTCGTGTTAATGGCGATGTCTTGCCAGGTGTCAACCCAAGTGTGACCGATTACTACATCGATGCGCGTGATCGGGCTTATCCACAAGTGGAAGCGACAGCCAGCCATCACGGTCTTGCAACGGTTGTGCCAAGTGTCCATGAAGGGGAGCCAATCCGTGTCATCCATAAAGCGGAAGATGGTACCATCTTACAAGAATATCGCCTCCATCTCACAAGTGATGCAGAAAAACTGAAACAAGCTGCCCCAGTAGCAGTGGAAGCAGGTAGCCGTTTTGTGAAAATTGGTCAAGATCTGGTTCTACCATCTACCGTAGGTGTCTACTTCCAAGGGGATACAGGCTATGAACGCAAGGAACTGACGGTGGACTGGAAGCCTCTACCAGCTGATGCGCTTTCTCACGAAGGCAGCTTCACGCTGGAAGGAAAAGTCATTGGCTATGATCTGACAGCTCAGCTGACCGTCCGGGTATCAGAAAAGACAGGAGAAAACCTCTCTGTGAACCGTGACTACAATGCAGAAGATACCAGGGCATTTGCTAGTGAAACCAATGATCTCGATCCAAATCAAATCGACTATATCGATTACATCAATGATGGTGGCTACAACGAGTACTATCGCTGGACCAACTGGAAGAGAGAACCGGATCAAACTGAAGTATTTGCTGGTCTTATCTTCAAGAAAAATGGTCAAGTAACAGAGCGTTTGGTCAATAAAGTAGCGGTCGACTTCTTTGCAGATCAGGAAACAGGTCTGCCAACGAAAACTGTTCTTGAACGCTACATTGGTCCAGACTTTGATGTTCCGGATGATTATGGCAATCTGAAGAATCTTCCAGATCATCCATTTAACCAGGCCTCTAACTGGGAAGAAATTCCTTATAGCTTGGATTATGACTTTGAACCGGGCTATATCTCCAACCTTAGCTTCAATGAAACAAGAACCAAAGCGATCCGCTTAAGAATGGTTCGAAATGAGAATCTAAAAGGGATTGGAATTATTGAACTGAGTGCCTATGCACCAACGGAAGAAGCTCGGGCAACAACTGATGTCACCATCCAAGTGAATGGTAAAGACCTAGAAGGTTTTAAACCAGATGTGACAGATTATCATCTAGAGTATGAGGGAGACCGTCCAATCGTTTCCGCACAAGGCAAGAATGGAACAGCCGTTACGGTCGTGGATGCTAAAAGCGCCAATGCTCCTGTTCTTGTCAAGGTTGTCTCAGAAGATGGCAAGGTCGAAAAAGTATATCAACTTTCTCTCTCCGCAAAAGCACCTACAGGCTCAGCCATTCCTGAAGAAGGAGTTAAGAATCTGGTTCATACCAAGCCAGAGTTGGTGATTGAGCCAGAAGAGATGGACTTTGAACGCTTAGAACGTCCAAATGCGGATCTTCCAAAAGGTGAGAAACGTGTGGTTCAAGAAGGTCAAAAAGGCCGCAAATTGCGCTTGGTGGAAGTTTCTCAAGAAAATGGTGTGGAAAGCCGGAAGGAACTAGATGCCTTTGTAGAACTAGATCCAGTGGCAGAAATCACAGAGGTGGGCACGAAAGAAGTACTTCCAGATACTCCACAACCAGAGCCACAGCCGCAACCGCAACCAGAGCCGCAACCGCAACCAGAGCCACAACCACAACCAGAACCACAACCAGAACCACAACCGCTTCCGAACCTAGAGCGCCCTCATGTTTCAGAAGGACCAGTAGCTATCGCAACTCCTCAAGCATCTCTTGAGGTCAAAGCGGTGCGCCAGGAAGGGATAGATGCAGCAGGGAAGGAAGTCGAGAAAGAAACTCAAACACCAGCAGTTTCAGCTGCTCCAGTTTCCGAAGGTAGATTACCAAATACAGGAACGGAAGAAAGCGTCGCAAGCCTCGTTGCTGGAATCCTAGCGGCAGGCCTTGCCAGTGCTGTGCTGGACGATCAGAAAAAAAGAGCCAATAAGGCCAAGTAAAACAGCTAGAGAAACTAGCAAAAAACGGTGAAAAGTTCACAGGTAAAAAGAAGGAGGATGGGGAAGCCCCACCCTCTTTACCTGGTGACATAAAGGAATGGAATATGGGAAAAAGATTAGTTGATCAGAGAAATCGATTTGGCATTCGTAAACTCTCGGTAGGCGTCTGCTCGGTAGTCGTAGCGACTTGTTTTTTAGGAGCTACTACCAGTTACGCAGAGGAACAAGCTGAGAATAGTGAACCGCGTGAAGAACGGGTTGAAACGAGCGATGCAGGAGATCAAGGAAAGGAGGAGAAAACTGTGAACGAGCACCAAGAAGAATCAGAACAGCCCTCAGCAGTTACTAGCGAGAAAGAAAATCGCACAGCCAGCCAAGGGACAGAAGCCACTCAACCAGCCACTTCTCTAGATGAGGAGACTGAGATTGCGGATTACGGACCACTTCCAAGCAAGGCTCAGATGCAATACCACCGCGAAGAACTAGCGGCTTTCATCCACTTTGGGATGAATACTTACTACGATCGTGAGTGGGGAGATGGGCAAGAAGATCCTTATTATTTCTATCCAGAGCATCTGGATACCGATCAGTGGATCAAAACCCTGAAGGATGCAGGCTTTAAACGGACGATCATGGTCGTCAAGCACCACGATGGCTTCCTCTTGTACCCATCCAAATACACTGACCATACCATTGCCAAAAGTGGTTGGAAAGATGGAAAAGGCGATGTTCTAGCCGAGGTTTCTGCTTCTGCCAGCAAGTATGACATGGACATGGGGGTCTATCTCTCACCTTGGGATGCTCACAGCCCTCTCTACCATATGGATACAGAGGACCAATACAATGAATACTACCTCAACCAGCTCAAAGAAATCCTTGAAGATCCTAAATATGGAAACAAAGGCAAGTTCGTAGAAGTCTGGATGGATGGTGCGCGTGGCGATGGGGCTCAAAAGGTCACCTATACCTTTGACAAGTGGTTTGAAGCCATTCGCAAGGCCCAAGGGGATATAGCTATCTTCTCAGCTGAGCCGACCAATGTTCGTTGGATTGGAAATGAAAAGGGGATTGCCGGAGATCCGGTTTGGCAAAAGGTTAATCCAGATAAGATCCGCAACAATCCATCTAATAGCTACCTCAATCACGGGGATCCGGAAGGGAAGCAATACTCAGTGGGAGAAGCCGATGTTTCTATTCGCTCAGGCTGGTTCTACCATGACAACCAAGAGCCTAAGTCCTTGCGCGAATTGATGGACATTTACTTCAAATCGGTCGGCCGTGGCACCCCGCTTCTGCTTAATATTCCACCCAATCAAGACGGAAAATTTGCGGAGGCCGATGTGGCCCGTTTGAAAGAATTCCGCCAGACCTTGGACCAACTCTACAGTGTGAACTATGCGGCAGGAGCTTTGGTAGAAGCTGACTCGACACGGCGCAATCCTCTCTACAAGGCCAGCCATTTGACAGATGGCGATGAAAAGACCAGTTGGGCACCTGCAGATGATGCCAAAACCGGCTCTTTTGTCCTTGATCTTGGAAAAGAGCAACACTTTGATGTGGTAGAGCTCAAAGAAACCATCGAGAAAGGCCAACGGATTTCTGGCTTCACCATTGATGTGGCAGTGAATGGGCAATGGGTTCCTTATGGAGCTGGCTCAACTGTGGGATACCGCCGATTAATCAAAGGGCAACCAGTTGATAGTCGCTATATTCGGGTGTCCATCACTGATGCCCAAGCCACTCCAATCTTGAACGGTGTCTCTGTCTATAAGACACCAGCCAGCATTGAAGAAACCGATGGCTATCCGCTTGGTTTGACTTATCATTCCGACCGGACAGCAGAGCGGTCCAATGGCCAGTGGAATGAAGAGGGAGAAGGCGTTCGAGGCACCTCTATGTGGACCAAAGAAAAGGGAGCTTCGGTGACCTATCAATTTGAAGGCACCAAGGCCTATGTCGTCGCAACTGTCGACCCTGGTCATGGGGAAATGGATGTCTATGTCGATGGCCAAAAGCTAGCGACCGTCAATACCCAAAGTCCAAGCCGCAAACGCAGCCAAAAGGTCTATGAAACATCGGATTTGGCAGCAGGATCTCACACCTTGACCTTGGTCAATAGCAAGGGAGATGCGATCGCAACGGAAGGGATTTATGCCCTCAATAACCAAGAAAAGGGTCTCTTTGAGTTTGCTCAGCCAACCCTAGCTGTTAAAAAAGGCGACCCAGCGCAAGTCGTCGTCAAGAGAAAAGGTGGCTCTAAAGGAAGTGCCAGTCTGAAATTGATCACAGAGCCGGGAACAGGGGTTCATGGTAAGGTCTACAAAGATACCAACGTCACCCTTGAGTTCGCAGATGGAGAGACGGAAAAAACAGTCCAAGTTCCAACCCTTGATTTTGCAGGGAAAGCGACCGATGTCTATGACTTTAAGGTCAAATTGTTGCATCCGGATCAAGGAAGCCTGGTCGGCTTTATTCCAGAACTGACAGTCCAAGTGATGAATGAAGACCAGTTGCCAGAAAATCGCAAAGAAGTGGATGACCAAGATCCAAAACTGCACTATAGCCAAGGCTGGCATCATGAGACAGACAACAAAGACTTCTCAAATGGCACAGAATCTTGGTCCAGCTTTAACCAAGTGACCGATGAGGAAGGCAAGAAACACATTGAAGTGACCATTACCTTTAAGGGCACAGGCGTGGAGGTCCGAGGAGTGGTTGATCCAAGTCATGGTCTCTACAGCGTCACTTTGGATGGGAAAGAAATGGCCTTCGAAGAAGGGCGTGGCCATGATTATGAGATCGACGGCGATCATTATTTCAGTGGCTACGGAGATCAACGCAAGCTCGACCAGAGTTTGGTCAATCTGCAAGGCCTAGCAAAAGGCTACCACCAGCTACGCTTGCATCTGGATCCAGCCCTCAATGACCCTCAGTCATCCAGAGCCATCCAGGTAGATCAATTTATCCTATCAGGGAAAGATAGCCAGTTGCTCAGTCAAGAAGAGCTGCAACAGATCATCAGAGAAGGAGTAGAAAAGATCAAGGCTACTTCTCTCGATCGCTTGAAAGCAGATCTCAAACCGACGGTTCAAGGACAATTGACGGACTTGACTCAGTTGTTGGATCAAGAGCGGCCAGATTTGGTTGCTGCAGCTAATCAAGTCGAAGCCCTTGAAACCATCTTAGAAGATGCTCACAATTATGAACCCCTGACGCAGACACGGCCAGAAGAAGGTATTCGGGATTTGATTCTTGAAAAGCCAGAACTTCTCATCGAAGCGGAGGAGATTCCATTTGAGAGTCAAACACGTGAGAACAAGGACTTGGCCAAGGGCGAAAGCCGGATCCTTCAAGCAGGAAAGGTCGGACGCCGGTTGAAATTGATCGAGATTCGACAAGAAGAAGGCAAAGAAATTCGGACAGAAGTCGATGCCTTTGTCGAAGTGGAGGCCCAGGACCAGATCACAGAAGTCGGAACGAAGGAAGCGGAAAAAAGTCCGTTGATAGCTGATATGCCGACTCCAACCACTCCTGTCACCCCAAGTAAGGTGCAACCAGAAGTTATGACTCTTTCTCAAGCTGAAGACAAAAAAGAAAAAGGAAGACCTGTTCTCTTGCAACCGAAAACCCCAGAAGCAGTTTCTGTTTTGACTTCAGACCATCCGGAAAAAGAAGTGGTTGAAAGTCCTTCTCTACAATCGGAAGGAAAACTACCTCAAACCGGTACAAAAGAAGGTGGTTTCTTTGCTTGGTTAGGCCTTCTTGGTCTAGGTTTCTTGGGCGGAGGCGCCAAATTCGCTCGTCGCAAAGAGTAGCTCCTTCTTCGCATAAGAGGTTAGTTCTCACTAGCCTCTTTTTTTTGCCTTCTTAAGAGATTCCTATTTCCATAGAGTCTTTGCTTTATTTACAGCCGTAAAAATTGTATAATAGTCAAATAAGGTCAATGATGAGAAGGAACACTCCAAGGCCATTTTTTATGGGCCAAAGAGCAGAGCATCCATCTAGAAAAAAACAAGCCAGAAAGGAGCATCATGGCAAATAAGAACACATCTGATAGCATCGAAGCTTATATTAAGGCCTTGCTGGCTCAAGCTGGCATGGCAGAGCTCAAAAGAAGTGAGTTAGCCGATGTCTTTCAGGTCGTACCCAGTCAGATTAACTATGTCATTAAGACCCGTTTTACCGAGAGTCGAGGCTATATTGTAGAGAGCAAACGCGGTGGGGGTGGCTATATCCGCATTGGCAAGGTCCAGTTTTCAGATCACCATCAGATGCTCCAAGACTTGGCAGCCAATATTGGAGAAACCATCAGCCAGCAGGTCTTCAATGATATCCTCCAGATGCTCTATGAAGAAAAATTATTGACAAGACGTGAAACGCAGCTCTTGCTTGCGACGACCTCCGATGAGGTCCTAGGTCGAGATGTTCTCATCCTACGAGCAACGATGCTGAAAAAAATCATTCAACAAGTAGATAGAAAAGGAAATACCGACTAGATGAACTATTCAACAGCACTGTTAGAAAGTATAGAAGCGGCCCAAATACTAGCAGGCCACTATCAGGGACATACCTTAGATACTTGGCATCTCCTGACGGCTATGGCCAATAATCCCTATAGCGTGGCAGGTTCTGTACTTAACGATTATCCTATGCAGATCGATGAGTTTCAGGATGCGGCGGAGCATATTACAGGCCAAGCTTTTCAAAGCGACAATCGGTATGAAATCTTCCCATTTTCTTATCGGATGGAAGCCATTATGAAGCACGCAAGAGAGATTGCCCAGGTCCTTCATGCCAAGACCTTGGGAACAGAGCATGTGCTCCTCTCTCTTCTAGCAGACCGTGGGACCTTGGCGAGCCAAGTCATGGAGTTTGCCGGCTTTGCCTTTACAGAGCAAGACAAGGGAGTTCCTATTGCCTCCCTTCGCAAGAATTTAGAAGACAAGGCAGGCTGGGACAAGAATGATATCAAAGCCATCCGGAGCCTCTACCGGGCCCAAAACCCTAACCGCCAAACCATGGGAAATATGATGGGCATGCCCCCAAGCACCAGTGGAGGTCTTGAAGATTATACCCGTGATTTGACAGAAATGGCGCGTGCAGGCCAGCTTGAGCCTGTGATCGGCCGGGATGCAGAGATTTCACGCATGATCCAAATCCTCAGCCGCAAGACCAAGAACAATCCTGTATTGGTGGGAGAAGCAGGGGTCGGAAAAACCGCTCTTGCATTAGGTCTGGCTCAGCGTGTCGCTAGTGGCAATGTTCCAGCTGAAATCGCGCAAATGCGTGTTCTTGAATTGGATCTCATGAATGTCGTTGCAGGGACGCGCTTCCGTGGGGACTTCGAAGAACGGATGAACAATATCATCCAGGACATCGAAGAAGACGGTCACGTGATTCTCTTTATCGATGAACTGCATACCATTATGGGCTCAGGATCCGGTATTGATTCGACCTTAGACGCAGCCAATATTCTAAAACCAGCCCTGGCACGAGGAACCTTGCGCACAGTTGGTGCTACGACTCAAGATGAGTACCAAAAGCATATCGAAAAAGACGCGGCTCTCTCTCGTCGTTTTGCGAAAGTCACCATTGAAGAACCGAGTGTTGCAGATAGCATCCAAATTCTCCAAGGCTTGAAAGAGACCTACCAGGACCACCATCATGTGACCATTACCGATGAAGCGATCGAAACAGCTGTCAAATATTCCCACCGCTATTTGACCAGCCGTCAATTACCAGATTCAGCCATTGATCTCTTGGATGAAGCGGCAGCTACCGTACAAAACCGCGATTCCAACGGTCACGTAAAAGAAGAGTTGACCGCCTTGGACCGGGCTTTGATGGATGGCAAGTGGAAGAAAGCAGCCCAGCTCTTACAAGTAGAGGTTGCTCCCATTGTCTACAAAAAAGAGGTCACTGACCAAGATGTCTTGGTGACCTTGAGCCAATTATCGGGTATTCCAACTCAAAAACTGACCCAAACTGATGCCAAGAAGTACCTAAACTTAGAAACAGAATTGCACAAGCGCGTGATTGGTCAAGATCAAGCCGTTTCGAGTATCAGTCGGGCTATTCGTCGCAATCAATCGGGTATCCGTAGCAATAAACGTCCGATCGGTTCTTTCATGTTCCTAGGACCTACCGGTGTCGGAAAAACGGAGCTAGCCAAAGCCTTGGCGGAAGTTTTATTTGATGATGAATCGGCCCTCATCCGTTTTGATATGAGTGAGTACATGGAAAAATTCGCCGCTAGCCGCCTCAACGGTGCCCCTCCAGGCTATGTGGGCTACGAAGAAGGGGGCGAGTTGACCGAGAAAGTCCGCAACAAACCGTATTCTGTCCTCTTATTTGATGAGGTGGAAAAAGCCCACCCAGACATTTTCAATGTCCTTTTGCAAGTCTTAGATGACGGAGTCTTAACCGATAGCAAAGGCCGGAAGATCGACTTCTCTAATACCATTATCATCATGACCTCAAACCTGGGAGCAACAGCTCTTCGGGATGATAAGACAGTTGGTTTTGGTGCCAAAGATATCCGCTTTGACCAGGCCAATATGGAAAAACGCATGTTTGAAGAGTTGAAGAAGACCTATCGTCCAGAGTTTATCAACCGGATTGATGAAAAGGTAGTCTTCCATAGTCTCTCAAGCGAGGACATGCAGCAGGTGGTGAAAGTCATGGTCAAACCGCTCATTGCGACCTTGGCAGAACAAGGCATGACCCTCAAATTCCAGCCTTCAGCGCTCAAGTTGCTAGCAACCAAAGGCTACGATCCAGAAATGGGAGCTCGCCCACTCCGTCGCGTTTTGCAGACCGAAGTGGAAGATCAACTAGCAGAGCTATTGCTGAAAGGCCAAGCCCAAGAAGGGCAAACCATCAAGGTTGGAACGACAGCCGGAACGATCAAGTTCGAGATTGTCTAGGAGGACGTCATGACGCTTCAGCGATTAACCCGTATTTCGCTTTTGGCGGCCCTTTGTGTCGCTCTACGTCAGGCTTTTGCCCCTTTTCCAAATGTCCAACCTATTTCTGCTATCTTTTTTCTCTTGGTGATATTTGAAGGGTATAGCTTTGCTTTTCTTGTGATGATGATCACTATGTTTGTCTCCGCCTTTTTCCTGGGGATGAGCTTGATTGTGTTCTTTCAGATTGTTGCCTTTGGCTGTTTGATGCTCATTTGGCGCATCAGTTACAAGTGGTTGCCCTTTGTCCTTCAGATCCTTTTTGTGGGCCTACTGTCCTTTGCTTATGGGGTCTTGATCGATAGTGTTTATGCCTTGATATACCATATTCCTTGGTGGACCTATGCTTTGGTCAATGGTTTTAGTTTTAACCTTGCCCATGCTCTGTCGACGATCATTTTCTATCCCATTATCTATCAAATCTTTAGGAGATTTTATGTTGAAAAAAACCATTTCTAGCTTGATGACCTTACTTGCAGCTCTTCTTTTAGCGAGTTGCGCTCCGTCTCATAGCACAAACCATCAAACAACAGCTTCTAGCACAGAAGTTGCCAAGAAAAACGAAATTTTGATTACGATTAGCGTGACGCCAGAAGGTCAAAAAGCGCAATCAAAAACCTTGAAAGTAGCAGAAGAGAGCAACCTTATGAAAGTGCTCAAAGCCAACTACAAGATTGAAGAAAAAAATGGCATGATCACCTCAATTGACGGTTACAGCCAAGACAAAGCCAAAGGCCTTTACTGGATGTACAAGATCAATGGCGAGATGGCTCCAAAAGGAGCTGCTGAAACCACCGTTAAAAAAGGGGATAAGATCGAATTCTATCAAGAAGTGTATAAATAATGAGAAGAGAGTGGGACAGAAATCGGTAATTCGTTAGAATTCGATTTCGTCGTCCCACCTCCGCACAGTTGAGTAGGGCTGTAAAAGCTGATGAAGTCAGCGTAGTAGAGCCCACTCAACCACTGCGTCTTGCTCGACAATCCAAAAATAATTGAGAGGCTAGGACTTTTGTTCCAGCCTCTTTTTTGCTAAAGTTTAGGAGCTTATTTAAAACTTCTTTCAAATTAGAAAAATATTTGAGAAACTATTGACAGCCTCATATAACAGTGTTACAATAGTGTTACAAAATATTACAAATGTTACAAATAGAGGTTCTGTTATGAAAAACAAAAAAATCATTTCCCTAGCAGCTCTAGCTCTTACAGCTAGTCTTTTCCTAGGAGCCTGTGGCGGGAATAAAGAAGAAAAAACTTCAGAAGCAAGCAGTTCAAAGACCAGTCAGGTTAAACAAACAAGTTCTTCTTCTAAGAAAAAAGTGATCACTAGTAAAGATCCGATTGCCTCTTCATCCTCTGATAGCAAATCAGAAGAAAGTCATACTGTTGGTAGCAAAAATAACCAAGCTGCAGCTAGTCAAACACCTGCTCCAGCTAAAGAAGCGACACCAGCAGCACCCGTAACAAAAGAAACAAAAGAAGTAGCCACTCCAGCAACACCAGCGAAAGCAAAATTGCCAAGTCTAGAAGACGGCCATGCCCATGCTAAGAAGCAAGCTTCTGCTACAGAGAATGCCCAATACAAGGGAGTCTATTCTGTAGCAGCAGGGGATTTCTCTGCAGCAGCTGGGAATTGGTCTGACAAACGCGACACTGGAGTCACTATTGGCCAAGGTGGTCAAGTGACCATCCAACTTCCTGGGGGCCAACCCGTAGCCTATGGTATCAGTGCTTATAACTATACCTTGGATGATGGTCATTACCATGCTAATCTCTCAGCAGGCGATGGGTCTGCAGCGACTCTAGATATCGTAGTTGGAAAAGATGGCTCTGTATCTAGTGTGACGGTTCTGAAAGATGGTGTCAGCCACTCCCTTACTCGTGAATAAAATTCGAAAGATCTGAAAGGAGAAACTTCTCTTTTCAGATCTTTTTTTGTTGATTTGAAGAAAAATATATTTTTTTATAAAAAACTATTGACAGATGGAAAATATAGTTTATAATAAAAACATAAAGAAAATCTATTTATAAAAAATTATAAAAAGGAGTTCATATGAAAAAAGAAAGAATTGCCCTGGTTTTTGGAACCTTTGCGCCTCTTCATCAAGGGCATATTGACCTGATCCAGCGGGCCAAGCGTCAGTGTGATCGCGTTCGTGTCATTGTATCTGGTTATGAAGGGGACCGTGGTGAAGAAGTGGGATTGACCTTACAAAAACGCTTCCGTTATATTCGCGAAGCCTTCTCAAATGATGAGTTGACCCAAGTCTATAAGTTAGATGAGACAGAACTTCCTCGTTATCCCTTGGGTTGGGAACCTTGGTTACAAACAGCCCTAGACACCATCCAGTATCAAACAGAGACAGAAGAGTTGATCTTTTATGTAGGGGAGAAAGCCTATAAGGAAGAGTTGGAAGCTAGAGGGTTTGAAGTTCACTTAGAAGAGCGTCGCTTCGGGATCTCTGCTACCATGATCCGGGAAAATCCAAGCAAATACTGGAAATACATCGCCCAGCCCTTCCGTCGCCAGTTCACGAAAAAAGTCTTGATCATGGGGAGCGCCAGCAACGGGAAAACGACCCTTGCAAAGGACTTGGCTCGCTTTTACGATGCACCTGTTAGTCTTGAGTATGCCCGTGAATACCAGATCAAGAACAATGTTCGAGATGATGAGCTCACGCCAAAAGATTACTATTACCTACTCTTAGGACAGTATGATCAAACCTCTAAGCTCATCGATAGTAGTGCCAATCGAGGCCTTGTCATCGCCGATACCAATTCCCTGGTAACCAAGGGTTATTACGACTACTACATGGAAGTCGAAGGCCAGGATACCAGCATGACCGATACCTTTGACAACCTCTTTGTCAGTATTTTGTCCAAAGAAAAATGGGATTTGATCCTCTTTGTACAGCCGATCGGCTCTTATGTCAATGATGGTTTCCGAGACATGACCATGGCTGACGAAGAGATCCGCACCAGCTTTTCAAATTACCTAGACCAATTGCGCCAGCAATACCTAGGAAACATTCCGACCACTTTCCTTGCATCAGACTACCTCGGCAACTACGAAGAAGCCAAGAAGGTGATCGATGCCATTTACCAAGCCGACTAAGGAGCAGCTTATGAAAAACCTATCTCAAAAATTCGCAACTTTTAGCCAAGACTTTAGAAATGTTCACCAAGAAGCGAGAAAGCAAGGCTTTGTCAATATTATGAAACTCCTGTGGAAGGACCTTTTTGTGGGACGTACAGCCTTTCAATGGATCTATCTCCTGCTTCTTTCCAGCGTTCCCTTCTTCTTAGAATGGACCAATCGTACAGGACAGCATGATTGGCTGGGACTGTTTGCCTCTTGGACAGGCATTGTCTGTGTTATCCTGGTTGCCGAAGGGCGTGCTAGTAACTACCTCTTTGGAGCAGTGAATTCCGCTATCTACCTTGTTTTAGCCCTCAATAAAAACTTCTACGGGGAAGTTCTGACAACACTTTATTTCTTCATCATGCAACCGATCGGTCTCTATGTCTGGCTTTCCAATCGGATCAACGATCAAGGAAAGGTCGAAGAATCTCATTTTGAAGCCAAGAAATTGACCTTGATCGAGTGGATGCGCTACTTGGCCTTGAGTGCCGTGATCTGGATTGGTATGGGCTTTGCTTATCAGAGCATCCATAGTGCTCGTCCTTTCCGTGATAGTATCACCGATGCGACCAATGGGGTCGGCCAGCTTCTCATGACCCGTCTTTATCGGGAACAATGGATCTTCTGGATTGCGACCAACGTCTTTAGTATCTATCTCTGGTGGGATCAGAGTCTTCACATTCAAGGGATGTACTGGGTTTACACGCTCAATAGTTTAGTGGGCTGGTACCAATGGACCAAAGCCCTCAAGAAGGAGGTGGCCTAAATGACCAATCTCTTGATTCCAGCAGGAATGACGGAGAAAGAGTATTTTGAGACGGTCGCTAGTGAAGCAGACTTTCTCAAGTGGTACAAGGAGCAAGACCTGCCAACTTATGAAACTCCAAGTGTCACAGCGGACATGGTGGCTTACTGTTTTGTTGAAGGCCAGCTCAAGCTCTTAGCCATTCGCCGCAAGGCCCACCCTTATCAACACCGCCTCGCCTTGGTGGGGGGCTTTGTAAACAAGGATGAAGATGCGACCCATGCCTGTATCCGAGAAGTCAAAGAAGAAGTCGGACTCGATCTTCCAGTGAATAAGGTGGAGCAGCTCCTGACAGTTTCCACCCCTGGGCGGGACCCCAGAGGCTGGGTCATTACCATCGCCCATCTGGTCTATCTGCCAGCAGAAGCAGTAGACTTAGCCCATGCAGGTGATGATGCCAAGGAAGTCGTTTTTCTCGATGTCGATTTCAAAAAGTCCCAGTGTTTGCTCGATGGAGAACCCTTAGCTGCTTCTGATTTTGCCTTTGACCACTATCAAATCATTCAAGAATCGATCAAGCGGATTCAGGGACGTCTCGACTGGAATCCAACCTTCCTCTATCTGTTAGAGGAGCCTTTCACCGTTTATGAAGCAACCGAATTGGTCAATCTGATCAATCCTGGACGTCCCATCGTTAGCAATAACTTCCTCGTAAAATTCGGAGAATTCGTGGAAGAAGTGGGTGTCAAGCGGGTACCTAAGAAAAAACCACGCAAGACCTATCGCCTAAAACAGTAGATCGAGCGGGGTTCATTCTACCAGTCCTCCCTTACTTATAGTAACGGAAGGGCTTTTTCTGATTTTTCCTGCTCCACTTGTATGCAAAGTGGTATAATAAACATAATTGAGATCAAAAGAGACAAGACTATGGAAGAAAAAATAATTTTACCACAAAATACACGACTGATGGGGGCTCTGCTTGGTTTTATCGGAGGGGGCCTCGATGTCTTTTGCCACATGCACTACCGGAGTTTGGTCGCGACCCAAACGGGGAACCTCCTGCTTCTCATCGCTGATTGGCACGATCCCCGTGTCGAAAATACCATCATGCGTTTTTCATCGATTTTATTTTTCTCGATCGGCTTTCTGGTTGCCCTCCATATCAAAGAATATCGCAAGACAGCCTTTTGGCGAACCAAGATGTTGATTCCTTTGTTTGTGGTGACACTCCTGATTCCCTTGGTGTCTGTCATACCACCTGTAGAAGTTCCCTTTATTGCTTTTGGAACAGGGATGATGATGTTGACCTTTACAGGGAGCCTCATTGAAAACCACCCTTACGTGATCTTTATGACTTCCGGCAATTACCGCAAGATGCTGACGGCCTTGTACCGAATCACTCGAGGAAAGGGAGATTTGGACGAGTATCGGCGTCAGGCCATGAATTACGGGATTGTCGTTGGAAGCTTTATTGCGGGAGCTATTAGCGTAGCCATCCTCATGCATTTCATTCACCAATGGGCCATCTGGCTGATCACAGCCAACCTCTTTTTGATCATGACCTACTACACCGCCAGAGTTAAACAACTCGGCCTGCAAACAGATAATCTATAAAAACGAGGCTGGGACAAAAGTCCTAGCCTCTCAATTGTTTTTGGATTGTCGAGCAAGACGCAGTGGTTGAGTGGGCTCTACTACGCTGATTTTATCAGCTTTTACAGCCCTACTCAACTGTGCGGAGGTGGGACGACGAAATCGAATTCTAACGAATTACCGATTTCTGTCCCACTCTCGCTTTTTGTGTTTCTATGCTTTTAATTGTAAGAGTTCTTCAATCTCAGCCAGAGTGCTAGCTTGCGAGATGGCGCCACGTAGTTTGGCTGCACCTGAGGTACCACGGAGGTAGTGAGGGGCGAGACCACGGAATTCACGAACGGCAATGTGCTCACCTTTGAGATCGATCAAGCGTTTCAAATGTTCGTAAGCAATCTTCATCTTGTCTTCAAAAGTCAAATCAGGCAGGATTTCTCCTGTTTCAAAGTAGTGGTTGATTTGGTTGAAGAGATAAGGATTCCCCATAGCAGCGCGACCAATCATGACCGCATCGGCACCGACTTCTTCGATCCGTTGTTTGGCATCTTGAACCGTACGGATATCTCCGTTTGCGATAAATGGAATTTTGGTCAGAGCTTGGGCAACCTTGTGAAGGGTTTCAAGGTCAGCGTGACCTGTATACATTTGTTCTCGGGTCCGTCCGTGCATGGCAAGGGCAGAGACACCCGCAGCTTCAGCAGCGAGGGCATTTTCAACTGCTAGGGAAGGGTCCGACCAACCCGTCCGCATTTTAACAGTGAGGGGAATATCAAGGACGGATTGAACCTTATTGATGATGGAGTAGATCTTGTCTGGGTCCTTGAGCCACATGGCACCAGCCTCGTTTTTGACAATTTTATTCACCGGGCAACCCATGTTGATATCGACGATATCGGTCTTGGTATTTTCTTGGATAAATTCAGCTGCGCGTGCGAGGCTATCTTCGTCACTTCCAAAGAGTTGGATCGATACAGGATTTTCTCCTTCATCGATATGGAGCATGTGAAGCGTCTTTTCATTGTTGTACTGGATTCCCTTGTCAGAGACCATTTCCATCACAACGAGCCCTGCCCCCAGTTCTTTGGCAATGGTCCGGAAAGCTGAGTTGGTCACTCCGGCCATTGGAGCTAGGACAGTACGGTTAGGGATTTCGACATCCCCGATCATAAATGGCGTATTAAGATTTGTCACGAATGAGTTCCTCCAAGTCATTTTCGTCAAAGTGGTAGTGTGTTTGGCAGAATTGGCAGGTAATCTCTGCACCGTGATCTTCATCTTTCATCTCTTTTAGATCACTAGCTGGCAGACTTGCTAAAGCGTTCAAGAAACGCTCACGGCTGCAGTCGCACTGGAAGCGAAGTTCTTCTTCAGAGAGACGTTTGAAAGGTTCATCCCCATAGATAGCAGCAAGAAGAGCTTCAATGTGGTCTTCAGATTCCAAAAGTGTGGAGATAGCAGGCATTTCTTGGATGCGTTTTTCAAAGCGCGCGATTTCTTCTTCCTTGGCATTTGGCAAGACTTGAAGCAAGAAGCCACCCGCCACCTTGACCTTGTCTTCGTTATCCAACAGAACATTGAGTCCAACTGCAGAAGGTGTTTGTTGGCTTTCCGTCAGATAAAAGGCCAGGTCTTCTCCGATTTCACCGGTGACAAGAGGGGTCATGGAGTTATAAGGATTGCCCGTACCATAGTCAGTGATGACCAGGAATTCTCCGTTTCCGACAAATGGTCCCACCAGGACTTCACCAGTTGCCGTCTTCTTGATATCCACTCCAGGATTTTGTACGTAGCCTTTAACATTTCCCTTGGTGTCTGCCACGGTGATGATGGCTCCGAGTGAGCTAGTCCCAAGGACTTTGACCGTAATTTTAGTATCCCCTTTCTCGTTTGCCGCCAAGATTTGACTGGCAATGAGGGTACGGCCAAGTGCGACCGTGGAGCTAGCTTGTGTATGATGTTTTTCTTGGGCTGTTCGTACGGTTTCTGTACTGTCTAGTACATAGGCACGAAAAGCGCCGCTTTCTGAGATAGTTTTAATAATTTTGTCCATACCTACTATTTTAGCACAAATCAAGCAAAGTGGGGACAAGGAGAATTCCGAAAATCAGTCGTTTCAGAAGAAGGGCAAGAAGAAAAGAAAATTCCGAACGTTATTTCGAGAAAGAAGCAATTTCCAAGTAAAAGACGAGTTTCATAGAGAAGTTGGTTTAAAAAGGAAGGAGAAAAATAAACGATAGCCGAGTGGATCTTGAAAAAACATCAAAAATTGCTTATAATAGAGTGTAAGACAAACTTGCAGGTGAGACTCCTGCCCTTAGTTTGAAGAAAGGCATAGATAGCATCCTATCTATGGTATATGAAAAAGAATTATGACATCAGTAGTTGTAGTAGGAACCCAATGGGGTGATGAAGGAAAAGGGAAGATTACTGACTTCCTATCAGCCAATGCAGAAGTCATTGCTCGCTACCAAGGTGGGGACAATGCCGGTCACACTATCGTGATCGATGGCAAAAAGTTCAAGTTGCACTTGATTCCTTCAGGTATCTTCTTCCCTGAAAAGATTTCTGTCATCGGAAACGGCGTGGTGATCAATCCTAAATCATTGGTCAAAGAGTTGGCTTATCTTCATGAAGAAGGTGTGACAACAGACAGTTTGCGCATTTCAGACCGCGCCCATGTCATCCTCCCTTACCATATCGAATTGGACCGTCTCCAAGAAGAGTCTAAGGGAGACAACAAGATCGGAACGACGATTAAAGGGATTGGACCAGCCTACATGGACAAGGCTGCGCGTGTGGGAATCCGGATTGCGGACCTTTTGGACCGCGACGTCTTCGCAGAACGCCTTCGCATCAACTTGGAAGAAAAGAATCGTCAATTTACCAAACTCTATGATGCAGAGCCTCTTTCATTTGACGATATCTTCGAAGAATACTATGAATATGGTCAACAAATCAAGCAATATGTAACCGATACTTCTGTCATCTTGAACGATGCTTTGGATAACGGCAAGCGCGTGCTCTTCGAAGGAGCTCAAGGGGTTATGCTGGATATCGACCAAGGAACTTATCCATTTGTTACTTCATCAAACCCTGTTGCAGGTGGGGTGACCATCGGATCAGGTGTCGGCCCAAGCAAGATCGACAAGGTTGTCGGTGTATGTAAAGCCTATACCAGCCGTGTTGGTGATGGACCATTCCCTACGGAGCTTTTTGATGAAGTGGGGGATCGGATCCGTGAAGTCGGTCATGAGTATGGGACAACAACAGGTCGTCCACGTCGTGTCGGTTGGTTTGACTCAGTTGTCATGCGCCATAGCCGTCGTGTTTCAGGAATTACTAACCTAAGCTTGAACTCGATCGACGTTCTATCAGGCTTGGATACAGTGAAAATCTGTGTGGCCTACGACTTAGATGGCGAACGCATTGATCACTATCCAGCCAGCTTGGAGCAACTCAAACGTTGCAAACCAATCTATGAAGAATTGCCAGGTTGGTCAGAAGACATCACCGGTGTGCGCCACTTGGATGAGCTTCCAGAAAATGCCCGCAACTATGTCCGCCGGATCGGTGAATTGGTTGGTGTGCGCATTTCAACCTTCTCAGTCGGACCAGATCGTGACCAAACCAATATCCTTGAAAGTGTCTGGTCAAGTAAATAATTTAAAAAAGAGAGTGAGACAGAAATCGGTCATTCGTTAGAATTCGATTTCATCGTCCCACCTCCGCACAGTTGAGTAGGGCTGTAAAAGCTGATGAAATCAGCGTAGTAGAGCCCACTCAACCACTGCGTCTTGCTCGACAATCCAAAGACAATTGAGAGGCTAGGACTTTTGTCCCAGCCTCTTTTTGAAAGCAGAAAGAGGAAAAAATGTATCAAACGATTTTATTTGACCTAGACGGCACCTTGACCAATTCAGAACTAGGGATTACCAACTCGGTGGCCTATGCCTTAGGAAAATATGGGATTCAAGTGCCAGACAAGAAAGCATTGAGAGTTTTCATCGGTCCGCCCTTGCAGGAGTCTTTTGAGCGCTTTTATGGATTTTCTAAGGAAGAATGTTTAAAGGCCATTGACTACTATCATGAGTATTTTTCCGAAAAAGGCCTTTATGAAAATGAGGTCTATCTAGGCGTTCCTGACTTGCTGGCTTCTCTCAAGCAGGCTGGCAAACAGTTGATTGTAGCTACGTCAAAGCCTGAAGAATTTTCCATTCAAATTCTCAAACACTTTGGTTTGTATGATTATTTTGACTTTGTCGCTGGTGCGACCATGGATAGAAAACGTAGTAAAAAAAGCGATGTTATCCAGTATGCCTTGGAGCAAAATGGGATTACAGATTTGGCGCATACCATCATGATTGGAGACAGGGAGCACGATGTGCTTGGCGCTCAAGCGCAAAAGCTTGATTCTATCGGTGTCCTTTATGGCTTTGGAAGCAGGGAAGAATTGGAAGAAGCCGGCGCCACCTATATTGCTCAAGAAGTTGGCGAAATTGCAGCTTTTATAGGATAACCTTTTCCAAAATATTAAAAGTTGGAACTTTTCTAATCTGCTGAATATTGCTTGATTTAATATTTCTATCGGCGTACACTTACTGTAGGTTAAGTCACACAGATTAAGAGGTGATAATATGAATTTGTCACGATATATATTAAAATATAGTACTGATGATGGTACGTTGTATTTTAATACTAAAACCAATCATTCATTTTTTCTTACGAATGAATTGAATAGAGTAGTCGACAGCAATGATGTGATTAGGAAAGAGTTTCATGCTTATCTTGATAAAAATAAATATTTAAGTGAGGGTGAGTATGAGGTCGAAAAGTATCTATCTAAAATAAGCGATACAGATGCTGAATTATTGGAACTAACAATTTTGACACATGGAGATTGTAATTTTCGGTGAAGGTTAAAGTGAATAACAAATTCGATGACAAAATGAATGCTAAACCTAGAGTATTTAACTATAATTGTGATTGTAAATAATCACGATTTTAAATAAATTAGAGAAGAGGGTTGTGCTAGCCCTCTATTTTGATGGATGATAATTATGAGAAATATTTATAAGTACATTGATAAGAAGTATCTTTTTCCTATTTTTTTAGGGCGTATTGTGAATAGTGGTTTGGTGTTGGCGCAACCTCTGATTTTAACGAAGGCCTTGAAGTTAGATCAAGACGGCCTTTCTTATGGAAAAATTCTCAATTTTGTTTTATTTGGTTTGTCTGTCTATCTTGTTATTTATAGTCTGATGCTGTTTTCAAACCATTCGCACAATATATTCCGAAGAGAAATCAACAAAAGTGTCCGTGCCCTTTTATTTAAGAAAGTCATATTGAATCCTAAATTTTCCAATGATGAAAAAGTTAGTCTGCTAACTCAAGATATGGAATATGTGGGCGATAATTATTTGGAAAATATAAATGTTATGGTGAGTTGGGGATTTGTCGCCCTTGTTACAGCCATTTATATTGTTTCACAAAATTTTCTCTTAGGACTTATTTTTGTCATTTTTACGATTATGAGACCTATTCCTCAGTTCATCATGAATCGTCGTTTACAAGATTCGGGAGACAGCTGGTCCAAGCTTAGAACGAAATTACATGGGCTTGTCTCGGATAGTATGCAAGGCAGCCAAACCTTACGGATTAATCAGGCCATGAGGCTGAATGAAGAGCGCGTGAATGATTTAAACGGAGAATATCAAAAAGCCATCCAAAGATTTTGTTTCACACATAATATTATTTTTTTCTTTAATGGATTTATGGTCTTTTTTAGTCAGGTTGTTCCTCTTGCTTTAGGCTTTTATTTGAGTTTACAGGGAAATTCTATTTCTATTACAAGCCTCATCTCTATGTATGTTGCTGCGGGGATGCTGGTAGAACCGATCCAAACTCTGATGTACAGTGCAGCCAATCTCCAAGGTGCCTTGCCGACTGCGAACCGCCTGTTTAAGATTATCGAGGAAGAACCTGATTTCGAAGAGACAAAGGATCAATTTGTTGAAAATCTCGAATCGTTGCGCTTAAATCATATTTCAAAAAGTTTTGCTGAACGTCAGCTTTTTTCTGATTTGACGGCGACGATTTCAGTAGGTCAGAAGGTCTTAATCAAAGGACCGAGCGGGTCTGGAAAGACGACTCTTTTTCGCTTGATTTTAGGAGAAGAAGTATGTGATGAGGGTGACATTTTCGTTCAGTATGATGGAAATCAAATAACGAGTCATTTCCAAGGGAATATCGGTTTAATTAGCCAGCATCCCTTCCTGTTTAACGATACTATCCGCTATAATCTAACTTTTGGTCAGCCTTTTCAGGACCATGAATTATTGGAGGTATTGGACCGAGTTGGCTTAATAGATGAATTTCAGGATATTTTGAATGTAGAAATTCATAATAATGGTGAAAACATTTCAGGAGGTCAGCGTGTCAGATTAGAGTTGGCTCGTTTTCTCTTACGCGAGAAGGATATTTTATTAGCGGACGAAGTGACATCAGCTTTGGACGAAAAAATAGTCGTCTGGTTAGAGACCTAATCTTTTCTTTGCCGATCACGGTACTAGAAATAGCCCATCATATTGATGAAGAAGAGCGCTATGACCAAATCCTTGAGTTACGTAAAGGATGAGCGATGCCACAATAGTTGGTTCTGCGACAAAGCGGATAGTAGTAAGCCAGCAATTTGTCAGATATTTTTGAGATTCTAAGTGGTGATATTTCCAAAATCATCAATACTCAGAGAACTTAAGCTTTATTTAAGATAGGCCAGCTATACTAGAAGCATAAACAAAGACCTCCTAACTTTGTTTAAACCTCCTAAACTTTTTCATAATAATCTCCCATAAGAGTCGCCCAATCGGCGGCTTTTTTTGTGAGTCGTAAGCTGCCTATGGTATAATGAACAAAGAAACTAAAAGGAAGAAGGAAGAGATGGACTACACGATAGAGGAAAAAGCGATGTTTATGAGGGAAGCCCTGAAGGAGGCGGAGATTGCCCTCGCCAATGATGAAATACCGATTGGCTGTGTCTTGGTCAAGGATGGTCAGATTATCGGGCGTGGACATAATGCGCGTGAGGAGCTGCAGCGGGCGGTCATGCATGCGGAAATCATGGCGATCGAGGAGGCCAATCAGCGTGAAAATAGCTGGCGCCTGCTGGATACGACGCTTTTTGTCACGATTGAGCCCTGTGTCATGTGCAGTGGCGCCATCGGTCTGGCTCGCATTCCCAAGGTGATTTACGGGGCGACCAATCAGAAGTTCGGTGGAGCAGGTAGTCTCTACGACATTTTGGCAGATGAACGCCTCAATCACCGAGTCGAAGTAGAAACAGGAATCTTGGAAGCAGAATGTGCAGCCATCATGCAGACCTTCTTCCGCCAAGGTCGAGAACGAAAAAAACAAGCCAAACTCGCAGCCAAGGCCGAAACACAAGAATAAAAACCGGACCTTTGCAAATCGAACAAATTATGATATAATACCTATCGGAGCAACAGTTCTGCGTGAAGCGGGTCAGGGGAGGAATCCAGCAGCCCTAAGCGAAGTGAACTGTGTGCTCTTTTCTATTGCTCTTGATGAATCAAGTCCAAGGGACGCAGATGAATCTTAGAGCAATGGATGCAGTTTTTCCCGTTAGGGAAAAAGCTGTAAACCGATAAAAGCTCTTAACGAATCAAGCCTGTAAGTCGCAACTGAACTTAGAGATATTGATCCTGAGGAGTGAAGCAACGTGAGGGCTATAGCGTGAAATGAAATTAGCCAGTAAGACGCAGACGAATCTTAGAGCAATGGATGCAGTTTTTCCCGTTAGGGAAAAAGCTGTAAACCTATGAATGCTCTTAGTGAGGTAAGCCTGTAAGGCGCAACCGAACATAGAGATATTGATCCTGAGGAGCAAAGCGACGTGAGGGCTATAGCGTAACATGAAATTAGCCTGTAAGGCGCAACCGAACCTAGAGATATTGATCCTGAGGAGTGAAGCGACGTGAGGGCTATCACTCACTAGAGTCATCTTGAAATTCATTAGCGGATTCAAAGAATAATAGCGTGAAAATAGAGCTTCGGAAGAAGCCTCTTTTTTTTGATTTTCTAGTCAAAAATAGTACAAATATGCAAACGATTGCTATTGCGTCGTTGCTTGATTTGTGAAAATAAAAAAATTAGCAAATGAAAACGTTTTATAGGATGGTTTTCCTTGATTAAATCCCTGTAAAGCGATATCATAGAGGAGAAGAAATATTGGAGGAATAACATGTCTCATATTAAATTTGACTACTCAAAAGTTTTGGGTAAATTTGTTGCCCCACATGAAGTGGAATATATGCAACCACAAGTGACTGCAGCTGATGAATTGATCCGTAAAGGAACAGGTGCTGGTAGTGACTTCCTAGGTTGGTTGGACCTTCCTGAAAATTATGACCGTGAGGAATTTGACCGCATCTTGAAAGCTGCTGAACAAATCAAAGCAGACAGCGATGTTTTGGTCGTGATCGGTATCGGTGGATCTTACCTTGGTGCCAAAGCAGCTATCGACTTCTTGAACCACCACTTTGCAAACTTGCAAACAAAAGAAGAACGCAAAGCTCCACAAATCCTTTATGCTGGAAACTCCATCTCATCTACTTACCTTGCTGACTTGGTAGAGTATGTTTCAGATAAAGATTTCTCAGTCAACGTGATTTCTAAATCAGGTACAACAACTGAACCAGCGATCGCTTTCCGTGTCTTCAAAGAACTCTTGGTGAAGAAATATGGTCAAGAAGAAGCTAACAAACGGATCTATGCAACAACTGACCGCCAAAAAGGTGCTGTTAAGGTTGAAGCAGATGCGAACGGTTGGGAAACATTTGTGGTTCCAGATGATATCGGTGGACGCTTCTCAGTATTGACAGCAGTTGGATTGCTTCCAATCGCTGCATCAGGTGCAGACATCAAAGCCCTTATGGAAGGTGCGAACGCAGCTCGTAAAGACTACACTTCAGACAAGATTGCTGAAAACGAAGCTTACCAATACGCAGCTGTTCGTAACATCCTTTACCGTAAAGGTTATGCTACTGAAATCTTGGTCAACTACGAGCCATCCCTTCAATACTTCTCAGAATGGTGGAAACAATTGGCTGGTGAGTCAGAAGGGAAAGACCAAAAAGGTATTTACCCAACTTCAGCTAACTTCTCAACAGACTTGCACTCATTGGGTCAATTTATCCAAGAAGGAACTCGCATCATGTTTGAAACAGTTGTCCGTGTGGACAAACCACGTAAGAACGTGATCATCCCTACTTTGGAAGAAGACCTTGACGGACTTGGATACCTTCAAGGAAAAGACGTTGACTTCGTTAATAAAAAAGCAACTGACGGTGTTCTTCTTGCCCACACAGATGGTGACGTGCCAAACATGTACGTAACTCTTCCTGAGCAAGATGCCTTCACTCTTGGTTACACTATCTACTTCTTCGAATTGGCCATCGCCCTTTCAGGTTACTTGAATGCTATCAACCCATTTGACCAACCAGGTGTTGAAGCCTACAAGAAAAATATGTTTGCCCTTCTTGGTAAACCAGGATTTGAAGAGCTTGGAGCAGAACTCAACGCTCGTCTTTAATCAATAGACAAAACGATCTTGAAAAAGATCGTTTTTTTATTTGCTAAACAAACTCATATTTTTGTCCCCTGGAATTAATTATAAAAACACGATCTAGTTATGTTTCTCGATCATATGGTAATCTGATTGCGATTGTCACCCTTCGAAAGAAATTTTAATAGAAGTTTCTAAAAGGTCCGATCTTTTTCAGTCTAAACAGACAGGAGTTGGTCCTTGCTTGGTTTTATGTTATAGTAGAAGAGAAGAATAAAAAGGAGAATTCGAAATGTCCGAGAAAGATCAAGAACAATTTATGAAACATACTCCCGTAGAGGGTGCGCCTCAATTTGATGTGGCTGCGCCAGCTTTTGTCCCAAAAGAAGAAGCCGAAGATTTGGTGGCTCCAGAAGCTAGTGGCCTTTCAGTGACGGAGTCGAAAGCAATGAAAGAAGAGGCAGACGAGCCAGCTGTTTCAGAAACAGTGGAGCCTCCAAAGGTGGATGAAGCAACTGTTGGAGAACATCCGGATGTAGTTGCACCTCCCCAACCGACTCCTCCATTCCAGCCTGCGCCTGAAGCTCCTCAAAACATAGCAGCTCAACCAGTTAGTCCGCAAATAGCCCCTCTTCCTGGAACAAATATTTCACAAGCACCTATCCCCCCTGTCAGAAAACCGATGGATACTGCAGACAAGAAGGCGATTCGTTTTGCCCTTGGGATTTTAGTGGGTCTTCTTATCGGAGGAGTCAGTGGCTATTTGATTGGTCATGCCAGCCCGAGCACTAGTCCCTCAAAAAAACATGCTTCTACCTGGTCAAGCGACCATTCTGGTTCGTCTTCCAATATCGATTTGGATCAATTGACCGCAGAAGACTCGGAAGTTGATTTTAGCTGGAAACAGTCTGATATCGAGCAACTTCAGTTTTTAACAGGAAGTGATGCTGGGGAGACTCCTGAGGAAATGATTGAAGCTTATGGGAAAGCTAGCTCCGTTCAATTTGAAAGTGGAGAATTGAAATTATTTTGGGATGATAACTCTTATAATAAAGAGGTCAAAGCGACATACTCTAAGAAAGGGAAAGCATTCCAGCTTGTCAAATTTGAATTTAATCAATTTGGGAAAAATCTTACGGTTGAGGATAACTTTGCAGATGGGTTCAAGGTTGGAGATAGTGAAACCGGTGCTGGAGGGACCTCTTACAAAGAGCTTTTAGAAAAATACGGTGATGCAGTCAATCTGACGGTGAGTTCATCTGATGATTCAGACGAGATAGAATTGGTCATGGACTTCCAAAAGAAAAATGGGGACTACGTGGATTTGACCTTTATTCGCCAAGAAAATGGAGATTTTCTCTTGAGCAGTAAAGACAGCTACTAAAAGGATCAGACAAGAAAGAGGCAAGCGCCTCTTTTTTGGGATAAGACGAGACAAATACGCTAATTTTCTATACAATAGAAAGAGTTTGAATAGAAAGAGCATGAAGGATGGAAGAAATGAAAGAGTGGATAGAACATCATAAGCGGATCCTCCAAAAAGCTGCAAGTGCTTTGCTGGCTTTTATGGTTGGTGTTTGCTTGGTGTTTATGATTCATCCAGTGAAAACCTTGCCCAAAGATCGCTTGTTGAGTTTGTCTCGCATGCAAGAAGACAGCCAGCAATTTGTTGCGTCTTCTTCCAAAGAGCCGGCTTTAGAAGACTTGTTGTCATTGGACCTTGCAAGGGGAGAAGGAAAGACACAAAAAAATTGGGTGACTTTATCTGCATTCGTCAAAAAAATTGGAAAAGCAGCGAGTTTTACACAAGAAGATACGACTTTTGGAACGCAAGTCCAGCTAGGCTATGGGACTCCTGTGCAGGGGATTCATCCTTATACCATAGAATTTCAAAAGCAGGATGATACCTTTTATTTGAGCTCGATTCAAGGCTTTGCGCCCAAGTCGGCTCACTATCAGAGCAAAAAGAACTTAAAACTGGCAGATTTTACAGGCTATCAGACACTAGATGGAAAAAAGGAAAAGGGGACAGCAGTAGAAGATGTCTTGAAAAAATCAGGTCTTCCCAATTCTCTTAGTTTGACCTCTGAAAAGGACAAGCAAGTCCTAGCCCTGTCTTATCAGGTGACAGATGGACTGGTCTCTTTAACCTTTGAACGTGACCATAGTGGTCAGTATCGTTTGACGAAGAAGGGGTGAAGCAGATGATCGAGTGTATGAAAAAGAATCGAAAAGAGCTCTTGCTGCCGTTTTTGTGTTTTGTTTTAGGATTTTTACTTGCGATTGCAAGCATCCAGGTGCAAGAGCAAGGAACCGATACCAAGGAGGACCAAACACTGACTTATTTCCAGCCAAAGGATTACAAGAATTTGGTCAGCAAGGAACAAGAAATCAAGCAGTTTAAATGGACCATCGAAGCTGTGGCGAATTTGAAAGTTCGTCTCAAGCAGAGTCAGCAACCAGGAACCCGCTTGGAAACAGTTGTGACGGAATGGGGAAAAGCCCAAAAAGTTAAGTATACAAAGACAGCTCAAGGAGAACAAACCGTTCTTGTCTTGACTTATGCAGCTAAGCAAACCGATCAGGGCAAGAAAAGTGTAACCTTGTGGTTTGAACAGGAAAAAGACCAGGGGTATCGCTTGACGACAGTGGATGCGACGAATTTGTTGGACGCAAAAGAGAAGACAAGCAGTGAGAAAGAAATCACTACTGAAAAAGAGAAAAAAGGTACAGAATTCGCCCAGCTCATTAAGCAACTAGGAAATCCTCAACGCTTGGTCTGGGGGGAAATGCCAGATGGCGGAATGGGCTATCGCGCGACTTACCAGCTACCAGGGCAGCCAGAAGTGGTGATGGAATTCAAGAAAAAAGCCAAGAAATTAGTGTTGGTATAAGAAAGGAGACATCATTGGACGATCAACGGACAGACATCAAGGCAGCTTCCTCTCACCAGGGTGGGAGCCGCTTGATTTCAGAAGCTGATCTGGCTTCAATAGGGGGAGGCAGGCATTCAGAACCAAGACAAACGGTACTAGACTCCCAATCGGATAGGGCGAAAACCTACTCTCCTTCCTCTAATAGTGGAGGGTCTTCGCTGGCAGCCTTTTTTGGATTATTGGCCATGCTGGGATTATTTGCCTATCTAGCTTCAGGAGGTATCCATAGTAAGGAAGCTCCTTCTTCTACTACTAGTGAATACGGAAGTCCTGGCCAGTCTTATGGAACCAGAAAGGAAACTTTGAAGAGTGGTACGAGTACCTTGATTGCACCGGAAGGTGAATTTCAGTTTCAAGTGACCTATGAGAAGGCGATTTCCCTGATTCCTGGTTTAAGTGAGGAGGATCAAGGCCGTACCTCTTCAACTTATCTGTCTCCGCAGGATGTGGTAGCTGTACTGGGGAAGGCTAGTGGTGGGGAAGAAACCTACCAAGAAGGTGGTGTCAGTCCTTTTATGACACAATTGGATTATCAGTCGGAAGGCTCTCCTTCTTCCGTAACAGTTTTACTTTCAAATATTGTTGGTGACCGTTTATCTTCTCTTGATTTTGAGAACCTAAACAGTGAGCGATTAGCCAATAAAAATGGCAGTTTGAACAGAGAGGATTTTGCCAATATTAAAATAGGAACCAGCTATTCAGATCTTGTGAATACCGTAGGAATTCCTAACCGTGTTTCTTGGTCGAGTATGATGAGTTCAGAGTCCTTCTTAATCTTTTACTACAAACTTTCTGATGCGCATTTAGTTACGATTCACTTTGGAAGCAATCGCACCATTAGTGAAATGACAGGCCTGAAGGATTCGGCTACAAGCACGTCGCCTTAGGTGTTCATCTCTTTGGGATTGTGGTATAATATGGATACCTTTAATTGAAATGAATGGAGAATCTCATGACTGCACAAAAAATGTCTGCTCAAGAAATTATCGCTTTTATTGGAAATGCAGAAAAGAAAACAAATGTGAAAGTAACCTTTGAAGGGGAATTGGCAACAGCTGTTCCTGCTTCTGTTACGAAACTTGGCAATGTGTTGTTCGGTGACTGGAAAGATATCGAGCCCCTTCTTGCCAACTTGACAGAGAACAAGGATTATGTGGTGGAACAAGATGGCCGGAATTCAGCTGTTCCCCTGCTGGATAAGCGCTATCTAAATGCGCGTATCGAACCAGGTGCTATTATCCGTGACCAAGTGACCATCGAAGACAATGCTGTCGTGATGATGGGTGCTGTCATCAATATTGGTGCTGAAATCGGTGCAGGAACTATGATTGATATGGGGGCTATCCTTGGTGGCCGTGCAACAGTTGGTAAAAACAGCCACATCGGTGCAGGTGCCGTTCTTGCGGGTGTCATTGAGCCAGCTTCTGCTGAGCCGGTTCGGATTGGTGACAATGTCTTGGTCGGTGCCAATGCAGTTGTGATTGAAGGGGTTCAAGTAGGGAACGGTTCAGTCGTTGCCGCTGGCGCTATCGTTACTCAAGATGTCCCTGAAAATGTGGTTGTAGCTGGTGTCCCAGCTCGCATCATCAAGGAAATCGATGAAAAAACACAACAAAAAACAGCGTTGGAAGACGCCTTGCGTAATTTGTAATAAGGAATAAATAGATAAAAACCGGACTTCTAATCATTTAAGTGAACTATTTTTTACTGCGTGATAACCGAATAATCTTAGAAACAACATTGAAATAATTGCATGTTTTACGAGCCAATTGAGCGTAAAAAGGAGACTTTCCGCTGTGATAAAAACGCCTGCAGCTGAGTAGCTTCAGGCGTTCGGAATTTTTGAGACTGTAGGCTCAAAAATTAGTCATGGAACTTCTTAGAAGTTCGCTGACGTCCGTACTCACCTAAGGAAAGTCTCGAAAGAAAATTTGGTATTTAATCTAAGAGGCCGCAAGGCCTCTATTCTAATAGAAAGAAGACAACTATGACATTGGATTTAATCAAAATCAGACGGGATTTGCACCAAATCCCTGAAATTGGGTTGGAAGAATTTGAAACCCAAGCCTACCTCTTAGAGCGAATCGCAGAGATCACAGCGGGCAAGGACTTTGTTGAGCAACGGACTTGGCGGACCGGGATCCTGGTTTATCTCCATGGATCTGCGCCTGAAAAAACGATCGGCTGGCGGACAGATATCGATGGCTTACCGATTGTGGAACAAACGGGCCTTGATTTTGCCTCCAAGCACGAAGGACGGATGCATGCTTGTGGTCATGATATGCACATGACGACAGCTCTTGGGCTTTTGGACCAACTGGTTCAAGTACAACCCAAAAATAACCTTCTCTTTTTATTCCAACCAGCTGAAGAAAATGAGGCTGGTGGAATGCTCATGTATAAGGACAATGCTTTTGGCGACTGGCTCCCTGATGAATTTTATGGTCTGCATGTACGCCCTGATTTGAAGGTGGGGGACATTGCGACCAATACGGGTACTCTTTTTGCAGGGACCTGTGAAGTCAAGATCACCTTTACAGGAAAGGGAGGGCATGCCGCCTTTCCACATGAGGCCAATGACGCTCTTGTAGCAGCCTCTTACTTTATTACCCAAGTCCAATCGGTCGTGAGTCGAAATGTCGATCCGATTGAAGGGGCTGTGGTGACCTTTGGTTCCATGCATGCAGGAACAACCAATAATGTGATTGCTGAGACAGCCTTCCTTCATGGGACCATTCGGACCTTGACCATGGAGATGAATCTTTTGACTCAAAAACGGGTCAAAGCCATTGCAGAAGGAGTTGCAACAGCCTTTGATGTGAAATTGGACCTGGAACTCAAGCAAGGAGGCTACCTGCCTGTGGAAAACCAACCAGAATTGGCCAAAGAGCTCATGGACTTTTTCACAGCTGAGGAAGACGTAAACCTGATTGATATCCTGCCAGCGATGACAGGAGAAGACTTCGGCTTTCTCTTGAGCAAGGTCCCTGGTGTCATGTTCTGGCTGGGGATTGATACCCCTTATGCCCTGCACCATCCGAAGATGAGCCCAAATGAGGCTGCCCTTCCCTTTGCTGTGGAAAACATTGGTAAATTTTTGAAAATGAAAGCTAACCAATAAGGGATTGATTCAACTCCGTCTGGAGTTGGATTTTTATTTTCTCGTGTGCAAACTGTTCGGATGTTTCATAAAAAATGATACAATTAAAGCTATACAAAAGGAGTAGGGAATGAAGAAAATACTACGAAAAGAAACCATTGCAGCTATGAAACAGTTGCCAGAATCCGTAAAAACTCAAGCAGATGAAGAGCTGACTCAGCGCCTCTTGGAGCTACCAGCTTTTCAGGAGGCAAAGACCCTTGCGACCTATCTGTCTTTTGGCCATGAAGTTTCCACAGCTGGCTTGATCCAAGCAGCTCTTCAACTTGGAAAACGCGTCTGTGTTCCCCGTACCTATCCACAAGGGCGAATGGAATTTGTGGAATACGATCCTAATATTTTGGAAAAGACACGCTTTGGTTTGCTGGAGCCCAATGAAAAAGGAAAGCTTGTGGATCAGTCAGAGATTGATCTGATCCATGTACCAGGCGTGGTCTTCCAGTCAAAAGGCTACCGAATTGGCTATGGTGGTGGCTATTATGATCGTTATTTGGAAGATTTTACTGGAAAAACGGTTAGTACGATTTATTCCATCCAGCAAGGGGATTTCCAGCCAGATACTTTTGATCAGGCAGTTCAGGAGGTGCTAGTCTATGAAGTTACTCTTTGATCGTCGTTATCCTGTGACCAGCCTCTTGTTGCTCGTCACAACGGCAGTCTTTCTTTCCATGTTTATCCGATTTGGAGGCGACTACCAAACAGGTGCTGCTATTTACTATAGCGGTGGTATTATTGGAGAGGTTGTGAAAGTCGATCCTAGCCAGTTATGGCGAGTAGTGACAGCTACATTTGTTCATATCGGCCTAGAACATTTTGTGCTCAATATGATCACCCTCTATTACTTAGGACGTTTGGCAGAAGATCTCTTTGGATCGAAGGCTTTCTTAGCTCTTTATCTCTTATCAGGCATGATGGGTAATGTCTTTGTAGCTATTTTTACGCCAGATGTGATTGCAGCAGGAGCTTCTACAGCCCTCTTTGGACTGTTTGGGACTATTGGTGCTTTGCGCTTTATTGTCCAAAGTCCCTATATTCGCCATTTGAGTCAGTCCTATACCAGCTTGATTGTGGTCAATTTGATCTTTAGCTTCATGCCAGGGATCAGTATGGCGGGGCACATCGGTGGCTTAGTAGCTGGGGTCATGTTGGCTTATGTCTTTCCAGTAAGAGGGGAAGCTCGCTTTATGAACCGAACCTATCAGATTAGTGCAGCTCTATCTTATCTCTTGCTTTTGCTTTATTTCTTAGGTAAAATCTTGAATCTATTTTAAGAAGAGGCTAGGACAAAAGTCCTAGCCTCTTAATTGTTTTTGGATTGTCGAGCAAGACGCAGTGGTTGAGTGGGCTCTACTACGCTGATTTCATCAGCTTTTACAGCCCTACTCAACTGTGCGGAGGTGGGACGACGAAATCGAATTCTAACGAATTACCGATTTCTGTCCCACTCTCTTTTTTTCCTAAAAAATGTAGTGCAATCGTAAACTAACAGAAAATTGTTTGAAATGCAAAGAATTGTATATATTTATCATAATATACTTGCAGGAGCCGAGTGAACCCACTATTGGTAGGTCCATAGAGAAGGTAATCATGGGTAAAAAGGTATAAAAATGCAAAATAGAAAGCGCTTGCAAAAGGGTTTAGAAAGGTGTAAACTGGAGGTATAAAAATCAAAAATAGTGCTATTTTGTCAAAAGTAGTGCAAAAACAAAGGAGATTTGCCATGAAAAAATGGTTGTTAAAACTCTCGTTGGTAGCGATGACACTCTTACTCCTACCGATTCAAGCTGTTCAAGCCTGTTGCGGTTTTATCATTGGTCGCCAATTGACCAAGGATGGGACCACTCTCTTTGGTCGGACAGAAGACTACCCTTACTATCCAAATGGTGGAAAGCACAACAAAAACTTTGTAGTTGTTGATGCGAAGAACTATAAGGAAGGGGATCAACTGGAAGACGAATCTAATGGTTTTACCTATCCACATGCTGCCAGTGAAATGAAATACACAGCGACTTATGACTCTGCTCGTGGAGATGGTAGTAACGGTGCCTTTGGTGAACACGGATTTAACGAAGCCGGCGTCTCTATGACCTCAACTGTTACAGCAATTCCAAACAAAAAAGTCTTGAAGACTGACCCATTGACAGAAAAGGGAATTCCAGAAGCTGCTATGTTGGACGTGGTTTTACCACGCGTTAAGTCTGCTCGTGAAGGGGTTGAATTCCTAGCTAAAGTCATTGAAGAAAAAGGATCAGCAGAAGGGAATGTTGTCGTTTTTGCAGACCAAAAAGAAACTTGGTATATGGAAATTCTTTCTGGTCACCAATATGTAGCGGTAAAAGTCCCAGAAGACAAATATGCAGTCTTTGCAAATACCTACTACCTTGGTCATGTGGATTTGAATGACAAGGAAAATGTGATCGCTTCGAAAGATGTCGAAAAAGTAGCCAAAGAATCTGGTAACTACAAGACAGACAAAGATGGTAACTTCCATATCGCTAAATCTTATGGACCAGAAAAATATGCTGAAGGAGACCGTTCACGTACTTACGCAGGAATCACTCTTTTGGATCCAAAATCAAAAGTGACTTATGAAGATGATGAATACGAACTCTTCCGCTCACCAACAGATCCAAACAAGAAATTTACTTTGGAAGATGCCTTTGCTCTCCAACGCAACCGTTTTGAACATTTGAATGGTCGGTTTGTTCCAGACGATCAAATTGGTGTCAAGAAACAAGGGGATAATGGTAGCAATGATGCTGTTCGTAAAGACCAATACAAGTATGCTTTAGGAAACGAAAACGTTATCGATGCCCATGTCTACCAAATTAATCCAAACCTTCCAAAATCATTTGGTGGTACGTTATGGCTTGGTATGGGACCATCTCGGAACACTCCTTATGTTCCATTCTATGGTAATCTAAAAGATACTTACGAAGCCTTCAAACCTCAAACAGCAACTTATGATCCAAATTCATGGTATTGGACAGTATGGCACATTGACCAGATGGCCATCAATAACCAAGATGTCTTTGGAAAATCAGTCCAAGATCACTGGAAAGCTCTTGAAAAACAATTGATCATCGAACAAGAAGCTAGTGATGCGAAATATAAAGCTTTGAAAGATAATCCGGAAGCTGCTAAAGCAGTAGAAGACGAAGTTACAGCAAATGCTCTTGCGCTATCTAAAAAACTATTTGAACACTTCAAATCTTATGAAGCAGATATGCATGCACATTTGATTGAGCTAGGTCGTAAGGATGATCCATATCGTGCCTCTAAGCCAGATGATTACAAAGATCCAGAACCTGAAAAACCAGTTCAACCTGAAAAACCGGTTCAACCTGAGAAACCAGTAGAACCTGAAAAACCAGTTCAACCTGAGAAACCAGTAGAACCTGAAAAACCGGTTCAACCTGAAAAACCAGTAGAACCTGAAAAACCGGTTCAACCTGAGAAACCAGTTCAACCTGAAAAACCAGTACAGCCAGAAAAAACTCAGCCAATTCAAACCAAAGTCAATGAAGAAGGCAATCCAAATAACCGCTTCGGTTATGCAGCTACAAAAGATAAAGAATCTTATGTTTCTACTAAAGTTGAAACATTTGTGAAACCAGAAGCAAAAGCTCAAGATCCATCCGAAGCAGTTTCAGCTGGTAATGGCGGCAATGAGAACAATCGTTTTGGTTCATCTTTTGCGAAAGCAACTGTTGAAACTTTCCCAAATACAAATTATTCTTACAATGTTCATCCTTAAACAATAAGAATAAAAAGTAAATTGGACCAAGTCCAATGAAACGAAAGAGGCCGGATTTTTATCCAGCCTCTTTTTTATAAAAAAAGACTGACCATTGTAAGGCAGTAAAGCTCTTACATGATATGGCCAGTCTCTTTTGTATTCTTTTGATTTATGAATGATTAGTCTGAAGTTTGTTCAGTTGCTTCTAATTTTTTTCCAAGGTCGATAATATATTGTTTAAGATCATCTTTGACTTGAGGGTGTTTCAAGGCATAGTCGATCGAAGTTTTCATGAAGCCGAATTTATCACCCACATCGTAGCGTTGGCCTTTAAATTCACGGGCAAAGACTCGTTGGGTCTTATTGAGGGTATCGATTGCATCTGTCAATTGAATTTCATTGCCAGCACCTGGTTCTTGATTTGCAAGAATATCAAAGATTTCAGGAGTCAAGAGGTAGCGTCCGATAATAGCGAGATCACTTGGAGCGTCCTCTGGGTTTGGTTTTTCGACAAACGTTTCAACGCTATAAAGACCGTTAATACCTTCTCCTTGAGGTGCGATCACACCATAAGAAGAAACCTCTTCGTGAGGGACTTCCATCACAGCGATAGTGGACGCATGGGTTTCATCGTAGTCGTTCATCAATTGTTTGGTCAATGGCAAGGCATCATCATTAGTGATGTCCATCAGGTCATCTCCCAACATAACGACAAAAGGCTCGTTTCCAACAAAGGCTTTTGCCTGAAGAACAGCGTCCCCTAAACCTCGAGGGTGACTTTGGCGGATGAAATGAAGATTGATCGCTGTTGTATCATTGACCAACTTGAGTAAGTCAGTCTTGCCTTTTTGCTCGAGATTGTATTCCAATTCGAAGTTAGAATCGAAATGGTCTTCGATCGAACGTTTGGCCTTCCCTGTTACGACAAGGATTTCCTCGATCCCAGATTTCAGAGCCTCTTCTACGATGAATTGGATCGTCGGTTTGTCAACGATTGGCAACATTTCCTTTGCCAAAGCTTTGGTAGCTGGGAGGAAGCGCGTCCCCAAACCAGCCGCAGGAATGACTGCTTTTCTAACTTTAGTCATATAGTTTCCTTTCTAAAAGGTAGGATTGATGTTAGGGTGGTTGACTTATTTCCACTCATTTTCTTCTTTAAATTCATTGCTCATCATGTGGTGGATGGCTTCGCGGATATCTTTCCCTTCATAAATGACTTGGTAAATGGCTTGTGTAATCGGCATGTAGACATCCAGTTCTTGGGCCAGCTCGTGGGCGACTTTGGTCGTAGAGATCCCTTCAATGATCATGCCCATGTTGGCTTCGATATCTTCCAATTTTTCGCCACGTCCGAGAGCATCCCCAGCTCGCCAGTTGCGAGAGTGGACAGAAGTTCCGGTAACGATCAAGTCACCGACCCCAGACAAACCACTATAAGTCAATGGGCTAGCTCCGAGCTTAACGCCAAGTCGCGTGATTTCAGCGAGACCGCGCGTGATGATGGCTGCTTTGGCATTGTCACCATAACCAAGACCGTGCAGGGCCCCAGCTCCGACCGCGATGATATTTTTCAAGGCTCCAGCAGTTTCCACTCCGATAACATCTGTATTGGTATAGAGGCGGAAGTAGTAATTGCTAAAGAGTTCCTGAACATAGCGTGCCGCTTCTAAATCTTTTGAGGCTGCTGTAATAAGGGTGATGTCCCGTACGATGGTCTCCTCTGCATGACTCGGTCCAGAAACGACCACTACTTCACTGCGAAGAGAAGCAGGAATTTCTTCTTCAAGGATTTGAGAAATCCGATCGTGTGTACCAGGTTCTAGCCCTTTAGAAGCGTGCATGACTGTGACAGGGTGATCCAGTGTTTCAGCGACTTGTTTAGCGACCAAGCGGGTCACCTTGGTAGGAACGACAAAAAGGATAGCATCCACACCGTCCAAAGCTGCTTTCAGATCGGTCGTAGCAGTAATCTCTTCGCTAATAACGATGTCTTTAAAATAGCGTTGATTGGTATGAGCGGTATTGATTTCATCGATTTGTTCTTGGATATTTCCCCAGAGACGGACTTCATGGCCGTTATCATTGAGGACTTGTGAAAGGGCTGTTCCCCATGAACCAGGACCCAATACTGCAACGGTTTGTTTTTCCATTGTATCTTCCATTTCTATGTCTATTTTTTCAACAAGGCTAGGAATCTAGCGCTTGCACCTTCGAAACGGCCTAATGTGTGCCTTGAAGGACGATTCTATTTTCCTCTCTATTTTAACATAATATAGGTAAAAAAACTTGTATGATCATCAATTGTTTTGTGAGGAAGGTGAGGGTGATAAATAAAATCTATCACGGTTTTAAAAAATACATATTAGACACTATCACTAATGGGTGGTAAGATAAGTAGTAGTTAAAATGAAGGAGGAATGAATATGTGCAGAACAATTGTTGGAGTATCCGCTAATCTCTGTCCGGTTGACCCGGAAGGGAAAAACCTTCATTCCTCCGTGTCTAGTCAATTTGCGGAAGGGATCCGTCAAGCAGGTGGACTTCCAATGGTCATCCCGATGGGAGATCCTTCCTTAGTTAAGGATTATGTTGAAACGATTGACAAGTTGATCCTAAGTGGAGGTCAAAATGTCGATCCTAGTCTCTATGGCGAAGAAAAAACCATCGAAAGCGATGATTACAATATCGAACGCGATCAATTTGAGCTTGCCCTACTGAAGGAAGCAGTTCGCCAAAACAAACCGGTTCTAGGAATCTGCCGCGGGGTTCAGTTGATCAATGTAGCTTTTGGAGGAACACTCAATCAAGAGATTGAAGGGCATTGGCAAGGTCTTCCATTTGGGACTTCCCATTCTATCGAGACTAAAAAAGGTAGTGTGGTGGAGCAACTCTTTGGTCAGGCCAGTCGGATCAATTCCGTTCACCGTCAAAGTATCAAGGATCTTGCACCAAATTTCCGTGCGACCGCCTTTGATCCGCGCGATCACACCATCGAAGCGATTGAAGCAGTAGACGGCCATCGGATTATGGGCTTGCAATGGCATCCAGAATATTTGGTCAATGAAGAAAAAGGGAATTTAGAACTCTTCCGTTATTTATTACAGGAATTATAAGAAAAAGAGAGGTTGAATTGGTATCAGCCTCTCTTTTGGTATGGTTATTACTATCTAGAAATAGTAAGGGTTTTGTGCTAGAATAGGAACTACAATTGGGAGGTATTGATAGAAATGAAACTTGCTAAGACAATGAACCTTGCTAAGACAATGAACCTTAACTATTTATGGTTGCTTCTAGGTTCTTATTTTGTGGCCATGATGGTCAATCTATTGAGTTTTTCAACAAAGGAATTATTTCTAGAACTTGGTAAAGTAGGATGGACCCATACGGTCCTTGCTTTGTTCATTAGTTATCCTATTCTTTGGTTTTTGACGGAGAGCAAGAAGTATATCTGCATACAAAAATTGAATCTTTGGTTCGCGGCAGGTATCCTATTTATTTCTATTTTGAAAAGTCCGAGTCTCTTTATGTCATTGGGCCTAGTGTTGCTCTCACTGGTCTTGTTTCTATATTTTTATTTAGGAAAAGAAAAAATCGCTTATATCTTCTTAGCGGTAGATGTCTTGTCTTTTCCGAAATTGTTGCTACAAACCAGTGCCAATCTTCAAGATAAGGAACTGGGAATCTTTACGTTTACGATTTCTGAATCGAAGTTGCCTACGTTGATTTGGCCAGTATTAGTAGCCGTTATCGTTGCCGTCCTGATCGGTTTTCTTCTCTCCAAGATTTCTTTGGCTAAAGTTAATGAAACCTGGGTTCGAAGACTCACAGTGGTGACAATTATAGGTGGTATTTTCTATGTGCTCTATCTATCGATTGTTGCCTATTATAAGATTAAAGCCAATGCGGTCTCTTCTTTTGATATTGGAATCTTTTCACAGATGTTTGAGAGAATGAGACATGATTTTTCGCAAGTTACCACCCTCGAAAGAGATAGGGCATTATCACATTTTGGAGTCCATATTTCTCCTATTTATTATTTGATCTTGCCCTTCTATATGCTATTTCCTTATGTGGAAACGTTAGATATCGCTCAAACAGTGATTGTATTTTCAGCAGTTATCCCGCTTTGTTTGATTCTAAAGAAAATACAATTGCCAAAAGTCATGACGCCGCTCGTGCTTGCCCTCTTTTTTGTGACTCCGGTCATGACAACGAGTGGTGGATTCCATTTGCATGAAAATTGTTTTTTGCCTCCATTGATACTTTGGTTGTTCTACAGCCTGATTTCTCAGTGGCGTGGAAGAACTATCTTGTTCACCTTGTTGCTCCTTTTTGTGAAAGAGGATGCCTTTGTCTACGTGCTGTCCTTAGGACTTTATTTTGCGTTTCAACATCGTTTTATCTTCGAGGCCAAGTTTAAAAAGTGGTTGTATCTCAGCCTGTTTGCCTTACCGATACTTTATTTTGCATTTGCCATGTTCCTCTTAGCAAGATATGGCGAGGGAGCTATGGTTTCTCGATACAATAATCTATTATTAAGTGGCGAAAACGGCCTCCTGATGGTTGTGAAAAATGTAGTCCTAAATCCGCTTTATGTTTTGGGAAGTTTATTTACAGCGAAACGACTTGGTTACCTCTTTTTGGTCCTATTTCCTTTTAGCTTTTTACCACTGATTCAGCGACGTTGGTCTACCTATTTTCTGATGTTGCCTCTTTTTCTCATTAATTTATTGATGGATTGGCCTTACCAATATGATATTGGTTTTCAGTATAGCTATGGTTCGGTCACGCTTCTATTTTTGATGGCTTTATTGTCTATCGATCAATTAAGCAAGAACCAGTCGGCATCAGATAATGTATTGGTGGCTCTACTAGCTTCTTCCATCATTTTTTCAAGCGCCATTCTATATAGTTTCACGCATAATTGGAGTTTTGAAATCCAATACTATCAAACACGCAAAGACTATTTTGATGGGCTCGAAAAGACCCTGCAGGCTGTCCCTAAAGATAAAGCGGTCTTAGCAGCAGGTGGCTATACGCCGAGTCTTCGCAGCCATGAAAAATTGTATGATATTTTCTACCATAATGACAAAAAGCTTGATTCTAAGATTGACATAGTGGTAGTTCCAAGGGAAATGCAAGAGGAAAAAAATGGCTATTCTGAAACAGCCACTCTAAACCTCTATAAAGAATCAGGGTATAAAGAGAGCAACTTATCTACAAAAGATGTGCTGATTCTGGAAAAATAACTGTTTGAAAGAGGGAGGTTTATTTAGAAAAAAATTCACAAGCTAAATAGACCTTAAATATACAAAAGATGGATTTTTTGTTCAATAATCTTGACTTTCTCACTATGTTTTGCTATATTATATGCGTTGATTTATAAAAAATCAGCCTAGAAAGGGAGAAAAAATGAAAAAGTTAGCAGTTTATTTGTCAATAGTTTGTTCGCTATTGATTGTGTCATTGACACTTTTTTCTAAAACTGTACAGGCGGAAACGTCTAAAAAAGTCGATGTCATCACGGAGATCAAGATCCAAAATAGCAAAGGTGAAGAATTAGCAACCGGTCTAGGTCGTTATGACACTTTCCGTCTGAATGCAAAATTTGCTTTAGAAGGAAAAAATGTTAAAGCAGGGGATACAACTGAAGTCACTATCGATGGACCAATCGATATCAAGTCTCAGGATTTTGAAATCAACGATACAATCACTGGTAAAAAGATTGCCGATGCAAAAGTTGATGCAAAAACTGGTAAGATTGTCTTGACATTCACAGATTTCGCTCAAACGAAAAATGACGTTTCAGGTTCATTCTTCTTCTACGCTGGTGTTAACAAAGATAAATTCCCAAATGATGGTGAAGTTCCTGTTAAGGTTTCTGTTAACGGTAATGTAAAATTCAACGGTAAAGTAACAAGTACAACAGTTGGTGAAGGTAAACGTTACACAATCATCAAATCTGGTTGGGATAATGGAGATCACAAAAACCTTGGATTCCGTATCTCTGTAAACAGAACTAACGAAGCAATCAACAATGCAGTCCTTTCAGATTCAATAACATCAGCAGGGGTTACCTACAAAAAGGATAGTTTCAAAATCTTCAAAGGTACTTGGGAATACGCTAATGGAAAATGGACTCTTAACAATAAACAAGACGTTACGGCTAACTATACTGTAAACGCAACAGATAAGTCATTCTCTATTGATTTTGGTAATATTTCTGTTAACGATCACTTTGCAGTAGAATATGAAGCAGTTGCTAACTATGAAACTGTTGACGGCGAACAAATTAAGAATACAGCGACTATCGCAGGTGATAACAAAGAGGAGTACCCTTCAAATAGTAAAGTAAACATCCAAATCGCTGGTGGTGAAGGTGTCGGTTACGAATTTAGCATTCAAGTGAAAAAAGTAGACGAAAACGGTGCTCCACTTAAAGGTGCGAAATTCCAAGTTATCCGTGCAACTAACCAAGATATCATTGGTGAGTTTGAGTCAGATGCTAATGGTGAATTCACTGTTAAGAACATCTTGCGTGACAAATACATCATTAAAGAAGTTAAAGCTCCAGAAGGTTATGAGTTGGCAGCTGATACTGTAGTTGAAGCTGGTGAATTCAAAACACCAAAATCTCCTGTAGCTAAGAATATTGTAGACCAAAAAACAACTACAACTACAACAACTACAACAACCACCACGACTACAACAACCACAACAACTACTGCAGAACCAACAACCACCACCACGACTACTGCAGAACCAACGACAACGACAACAACTACTGCAGAGCCAACAACAACAACGACGACTACTGCAGAGCCAACGACAACCACAACGACGACTACTGCAGAGCCAACGACAACCACAACGACTACTGCAGAGCCAACGACAACCACAACGACTACTGCAGAGCCGACGACTACTACAACTACGACAACAGAAGAGCCGACGACTACTACAACTACGACAACAGAAGAGCCGACGACTACTACAACCACGACAACAGAAGAGCCGACGACTACTTCAACTACGACAACAGAAGAGCCGACGACTACTACAACCACAACAACAGAAGAGCCGACGACTACTTCAACTACGACAACAGAAGAGCCGACGACTACTACAACTACGACAACAGAAGAGCCGACGACTACTTCAACCACAACAACTGCAGAGCCAACGACAACAACAACGACTACTGCAGAACCAACGCCAACGACAACAACAACGACAACTCCAGAGAAACCGGTGACTCCAGGAAATGAAGAATCAACAACGACGACCACGACTGGACAACCAGGACCAAAAGGTGGAAACAATGGAGGAGGGCGTAAAGCGCTTCTTCCTAATACAGGTGAAGTTGCAGCAACTGGATTTGTATTCTCAGGAGCCTTTGTGTTAGCAGGTGCAGTCGTATTGAAACGAAAATTGTCTATTAAATAAGCAATGAGTTTCTATATAAGGGGAGAGCATGAGCTCTCTCTTTTTTGGGAATGTATTATGGAGAAAAAGGGATGAAATTATCAATCTTAATAACCCTCTTGAATGAGGAGCTGGTACTTCCTCAAACCCATCGTGAAATTTCTAATCAGCTTGAGCAAATGTTAGGGAAAGAGCTCTCTGATTATGAAATCCTCTACATCGATGATGGAAGTAGTGACAAGACCTTTGAGTTAATTGAAGAATTTGCAAGAGAAAACGACCGCATCAAATATATCCGTTTCAGTCGAAATTTTGGACGAGAGAGTGGTATCTTGGCTGGTTTTAAATATGCCAGTGGGGATGCGGTGATGGTCATGGACGGGGATCTCCAGCATCCACCATACTTGATTCCCTCATTCTTAGAAGCTTATAATGAGGGCTATGATATTGTTAGTGGCCAACGAACTCGTGAAGGAGAATCTTTTGTAGGAAGTTCCTTTGCACGCTTGTTTTACTTCTTGTCAAATCGCTCCATGGATGTGCACCTAACAGACGGGAAATCTGAATTAAGACTGCTTAGCCGAAAAGCCATGGAAGCCTTTGTGTCAATGCCAGAGTATAATCGCTTTAATAAAGGTTTGTATGAATGGATTGGTTTTAAAGAGAAAGTAATTCCTTATAAGAATGAAACCCGTAAGGCTGGAAAGAGCAAATTTGGTTTTAAGAAATCTTTGAATTATGCGATTCAAGGAATTATTTCTTTTAATGATCGTCCTCTCCGTGTTTGTATTCAATTCGGTTTCATCTGTTTAGGGCTGGCTCTTTTATATCTAGTTTTTGAGTTGATGAAATATATCTTCGCTGCTGGGAATTATGTGAGTGGTTATTTCACAACGATTGCGGCTATTATATTATTTAGCGGAGTGCAACTCATCTTCATCGGAATTCTTGGAGAGTATATTGGCAAGATCTATTATGAAGTGAAGCGTCGTCCTCATTTCATCATTGAAGAGACCAATATCGAACAAGCGAAGAAAAATCATATCGGCTAAAGAAGATAGGAGAAAACATGTTAATCTGGTTCATGCGTTGGCAAGAGTTTTGGAAAAAACATCCAAAGAAAATTCTCTATGCTGCAAGTGCCCTGCTCCCAATGACCATCATGCTCATTGTGTGGGCTTTTATAGGGATGTATCCTTTTGGAAGCAAGAGTCTGATGGCTGTTGACTTTGGACAGCAATATATCAGTTTCTTTGGCTTGCTAAAAAATGCCATCTTGACGGGGGATCTATCTAGTTTGAGTTATTCTTTCACCAAGTCTCTTGGTGGAGATATGATCGGTGTGCTCGGCTACTATTTAATGAGTCCCTTCAACATCATCTACATTCTAGCTCCCCTCAAATATTTTGGGGCAGCAGTATTTTTAACCATTTGGCTCCGCTACGGGGCAATCGGTCTATCCTTTGCTTTCCTTTTAATCAAGCGCTACAAAGGATTAGAATCTAGAAAATGGTTGGTTCCATTATTCTCGACGGCCTATGCCTTGTCAGGGATGTTGGTTTCCTATCAGATGAACGTCATCTTCTATGATGCCATGATCATGCTGCCAATTGTGATTGTGTATTTGGAAGAACTATTAGATGGGAAATCTCCTTATCGCTATGCTTTTGCTTTAGGATTGACGGTCTTGCTTCAGTTTTACATGGGCTATATGATCTCCATTTTCATCGCTCTGTACGCCTGCTACTATGTATCGCCAAGATTGCTGATTGAAGGTGATCTAAAGGCAAAGATTAAAAACTTTAGTATCCCTTTGTTGCAAGCAGTGATCTATTCGATTATTGGGATTGCGACAGCCTCAGTCTTGCTCTTGCCTGTATTTTTCAACCTGATTGAAAGTAAGGGGCAAGTTGGTGGAGGCATGACCTTCTCATTTGCCTTCCAAATTAACCCTTTGGATATTCTTTCTAAGTTGGTTGTTGGTGGCTTTGATACAACATCAGGATGGTCAGCGGGTCCCAACCTTCCCAATATTTATATTGGAGCGCTTGGCTTTCTTGGATTTATCTTTTATTTCCTATCGCAAAAAGTTGGAAAAGCCAAAAAATGGGCTGCAGGGATTGTTACCCTCATTTTCCTGATTTCCTTTGTCAATGAATTTGTCAGTAAGATATGGCATATGGGACAAAACCCAGCCGGTTTCTTCTTCCGTTTTTCTTGGCTGTTTTCATTCTTTATGCTAGTCCTAGCTTATCAAGCGATGAAGCAGAAGATCGTTATTTCCAAACGAACCAACTGTATCATCGGCTTGGGCTTGCTCTTGTCGGTAGTTTATCTCTATTTCCATCAGTATAGTTTTATCTCAAAGACTCAACCGCAAGCGATCAGTCGTTTCCTCTCTAAGTTCTCTATTCTAAGTGTTCTGGGAATAGCAGCGGTGACCTGCTTCATCTTCTATGCGTATTGGGAAAAATCTCAGAAGAGCCAATTGGAAAAAATGATTCGAATGGCTCTAGCAGCGGTCATCTTAGTGCTAGCTGCTGTCTTATTAAAGACAGGCTATCTCTTGTCGCAAGTGGGGATTACAGCGATGCTCTACCTGAGCATTCTCTTTATCCTAAACTTTAAGATCTCACGCTTATCCATGATTGTCGTATCAGTGCTGACAATCTTTGAGTTTGGCTATAATGCGTACTTGTCCCAAGTAACATTTGGGTATGATGATGTGCACAAGTTTGCAGATGCGACTGTTTCGGTCAAGCGCGTGACAGACAGTATCCAAGAAAATGCAGATCAAAAATTCTATCGGATTGCCACAGATTTTGCCTATTCCAGAACGGTTCCTTCCTTGGTGTCCTATCCGGGTCTAAGTACCTTTAGCTCAAGTTTGGAACGTAGCACCATGGATCAGTTTGCTTTCATGGGAGATCTTGGCGTCAATGCGGCGACCCAATATTCAAACGGAACACCTTTGACAGATGCTTTATATGGTGTTCGTTACTTTATGAGTGCTAAGGACTTTGATCCTAAAGAGATTGAAGCCCATCCAGATAAGATGTACTTTTATCGATTTACAGACCGCTTTGATCTGCATCGCTATTTCACAGACAAGGTTTATGAGGACAATCGTTATGTCGTCTATAAGAATCCAAATTCCTTCCCACTTGCATACGGGACGAACAGTCTGGTAAGGAATATTCAATTTGGTGCCAATAATGCCTTTGCTAACCAGAATATTATTTTGAATTCCATGGAGGGGCATCAAAAGGCCAATAATGATACCGTTGAGTACTTTAAACCCTTGGCGTTCAGCTCGATCGAGACAGAAAATGTGATCGAAGAAAAGGTTAATAAGGAAACGGGAGAAGCCATCTATAAGAGAGCGGATTCGTCAAAAGATGCCATTATTCGTTATAAGGTCACTCCACGTACCAATTACACCTATTATTTCTTTACTCCTGTATCTTTGATCCAAAACCAAGATTACTCGGTTTTACTCAATAATAAATGGTTGCTCAATGCTAAAATTTTTACGCAGAGACAAATTTGGCAGTTGACAGATCAAACTGAAAACCAAGAAACCGTTATTGAATTTAGATTTAGAACAGATCACATTGATATGAGCAATGCAGGTGTTTATCGTGCCGACGTTGATCAGATTCAACAGGTATTAGAAAACCGGAAGAAACAAGGTTTACAAGTAACCAAGTTTTCAAATACCCATATTGTTGGTGATGTGTCTATCACAGATGATAGTAACTATATGATGACTTCCATTCCATACAGCGATGGCTGGAAAGTGAAAGTGGATGGGAAGTTTGTCAAAACCGAAAAAGCATGGAATGCATTCTTATCGTTCCCAATCTCAAAGGGAAATCATAAGGTTGAATTCGTCTTTAGACAAAAAGGAGTGATCCTAGGTGCCTTGCTATCCATTGTTTCCGTTGCTTACTTAGTCATTCAAATGAGAAGAAGTAGAAGTGATGAAGGACAATAGGATTTAAGAAAATCAAAAACAGTTATCCACACAAAAAGAGAGTGGGACAGAAATCGGTAATTCGTTAGAATTCGATTTCGTCGTCCCACCTCCGCACAGTTGAGTAGGGCTGTAAAGCTGATGAAATCAGCGTAGTAGAGCCCACTCAACCACTGCGTCTTGCTCGACAATCGAAAAACAATTAAGAGGCTAGGACTTTTGTCCCAGCCTCTTTTTTATATGATCCGCACATGCGAACGATTAGTTATTAGAAATCTTGCGTTTCAAGATGACGGCTCCTGATAGGATAGCAACACCGATCAAGATGACACCAGTAGCGACTGCTTCACCTGTTTTTGGCAGGAATGTCTTGCGACCTCCGTTTGAAGTTGTCGTGCCAGAATCACCTGGGTTGCCAGGTTTGGTCGTATTCGTTGTTGGCCCCTCTGGCGTTGTTGTCGTAGTGGTCGTTGTAGGCACTGGTTTTTCAGACGTAGTTGTAGTCGTCGTTGTAGTTGTAGTGGTTGTCGGCGTAGGTTTTGGACCTTCTGTCGTCGTTGTTGTAGTTGTAGGCTCTTGAGTCGTCGTTGTTGTAGTTGTAGGTTCTTCAGTTGTCGTTGAAGTTGTTGTTGACTCTGGAGTTGTTGTAGTGGTAGTAGGTGTAGGTTCCTCAGTTGTTGTCGTAGTCGTCGTCGGCTCTTGAGTTGTCGTCGTAGTGGTTGTTGGCTCTTGAGTCGTTGTAGACGTAGTAGTCGTAGTTGTTGTAGTCGTTGTAGTCGTTGTAGTCGTTGTTTCTTCCTTCGGATTCACAATCGTTTTCGTTACTGAATGATCAGCACCAAAATCTTCAACATTAACTACAGTATCAGCTTCTTTAATGATATGACCTGAAGGGGCTTCAATTTCAGTTAAGATATATTTATCTTTTAACAGTTTACCAACGGCAATATTACCATTTTCGTCTGATTCAAACTCACCGATAACTTGATTATTAGCTTGACGAACAACTCTAAACTTAGCACCTTTAAGTGGTTGGTTAGCATCATCGACTTTATGAATATTGATTGAGTAAACATAACCAACACCAGCACCACCAGCAATTTGAACGGCAGCAGCATTCGTTACATTTTTGGTTTCAATACCTAGACCTTTGAGAGTTGCTTCATTTTTCAAGACCTCTCCGTCGGCAGGGTCATAATTTAAACGAACTTTATAATCAATACGATATTGGTCATTTTCAGTAACATCACCTAAATCGATAACAAATGATCGACCATCTTCGCTAATGGTAATCTTATGTTGGTCTGTTACATCAACTCTATCAGAGAATACCCATTCGCCAGTATCATAAGAGAATTTACCTTTAATAATTTTAATGCTATCTTTTTCGTAAGAAGCATTCGTAAATTGCAAGTGATCTTCGATTGTAACATTCTTAATATTTTGTTTTGTACGATTGACAGAAATCGTGTATTGGATTTCCTTTTTGTCCCCTTCGTTTACCCAACTAGTCTTTGATAGAAGAAAAGGATTTCCGTCGCCGACACCAGTAAATGAAACTTTACCAGCAATTTTTGTCTCCCTATTAATGGTGATTTCTATTGGAACCTCACCTTTTTGTGGGTGTTTTTTGAAATCGATACGAGCGTAAAAGAAGAATGATCCGCTTGTATCTGAATGTTTTTCAACATAATCTGTATAGGTAATTGTAATGGATTTATTATCTGGGTTTACTTTAGCATCTGCTATAACTTCCTTCGTATTTATATCAAGAATTTGAAACGAACTTGAAGTAATCATCAAAGCATCTGGAACTGTAACTACAGTTGAATCCCCTGCTTTAACATTCTTTCCAGACAAATCGTAATCAGCGTTAATTCGGAAGGTTGCCCACTGTTTCAAGTCCCAGTCGAGAACTCCGCCTTCATTATTTGATACTTTAACATTTTGGATTGTATCCACAAATTTCCCTGATACTGAAACCTCAGGAGTTTCAGCTGAAATCCGATTCCATCCTAAAGCGAAAAGTGTCGCCACTAAACAAAGGACAAATGAGAAAATTTTGATATTCCTATTCTTCATCTTATCTTCCCTTTTCATAAAAAAATTAGTGCCTAATCATCAATACCTGATTACTTTTAACGATATGGATCTTTCAAATCCTATCTGTTGGTAATTAGAATTGAGTGCTGAGACACGACCTCCATTAAATAATTTTATAGGGTGAAATATTTTACTTTTAAAATTATTCCCTACACAGGGAATTATAGCAAAAATAATGATTGGCTTCAAGCTAAAATTGGTAAAATTAGGCAGGAATTATGGGCTTTTAAGCCGTTTCATTAACTTTCACTTTCTTTTAGAAAACAACCATGAAAGTATCATACAATTTACAAATAATGAAGGTGAAAAAGGAGGTTTTTACTCAAAAAATACGAATAGTAGTATAGGAGAGACGCTAGGGCAAAGTGATGGTATAATAGAAGAGATAGAAACTATTTAGAATGAAAGAGGAATCATGATGACAAAAATTCGTGGATTTGAACTTGTATCAAGCTATACCAATCAGGACTTGTTGCCAAAACGGGAGACAGCACACGCAGCTGGTTACGACTTAAAGGTGGCAGAGCGCACAGTGATTGCACCAGGAGAGATCGTCCTCGTCCCAACTGGGGTCAAGGCCTATATGCAACCGACTGAGGTGCTCTATCTCTATGACCGCTCGTCTAATCCTCGCAAGAAGGGATTGGTCTTGATCAACTCTGTTGGGGTTATCGATGGAGACTACTACGGCAATCCAGGAAATGAAGGCCATATCTTTGCTCAGATGAAAAATATTACGGACCAAGAAGTCATCCTTGAAGTCGGTGAACGTGTGGTTCAGGCTGTCTTTGCTCCATTCTTGATTGCAGATGGGGATGAAGCAGACGGCGTGCGGACCGGTGGATTTGGGTCAACAGGGAAATAGAGGAATAAAATGGCAGACTATTTATTAGTTGTAGACATGCAGTCAGATTATGTTGCTGTAGGAAAAGCATATCATGAAGAACTGACTGCAGCTGTAAATGACAAAATTGCTACCTATCCTAGCGACCGAGTTATCTATATTCTCAATCGTTTTTTCTGGGAGAGAAAAGATAGAAAGAAGAAATTTGCGACCGGCTTGCTGGTTGTATCTTCTCGTATTTTTGAGAAGCGTCGGGCTTCTTGCTTTACTAATCCAGATTTAAAAGATTTTTTAGAGGGAAACGGTGCTAAAAGCATAGAGTTTATAGGGGTAGATGGCAATGGATGTGTCAAGGCTTCCATTTTGGCAGCTGTTAAGGAGAATTATCAGGTTTCTGTCGATTTGTCTGCTGTCGGAGTTGCCAACCAGAAGAAATTCTCTAAAACACTGAAGCAGTGGCAAGATTGCGGAATCAAGATTGGATAGTTTTATGGGGATCTTAATATGAAGATTATCTTTGTCCGTCACGGGGAGCCAGATTATCGTGTATTAGAGGAGCGTGCTTATTCCGGATTTGGAATGGATTTAGCTCCCTTATCTGAGAAGGGAAGGAAACAGGCTCAGGACCTTTGCCAAAACCCCTTGTTCCAATCAGCTGATCTGCTAGTAGCTTCAGCAGTAACGCGAGCTTTAGAAACGGCTTCTTATCTGGCTTGTGCTACGGGCCTACCTTTGAAAGTGGAACCCTTATTGCACGAATGGCAGGTCTACGAAAGTGGAAGAAAGAATTTTGAAACAGCTCGGACTCTGTTTCTAGAAAATAATGGGAAGCTCCTTCCGGATAGCCCAATTCAATATGAAACTGCTGAGGATATGAGAGCTCGCTTTATTGAAAGTTTGGCCAAGTACCGAGACTATCAAAAGCTTGTAGTGGTTACCCATCGCATGCTCATGTGTCAATTTGTACCGAATGAAACCATTGATTTTTGCCAAGTGATTGAGTGTGAGATAGAGATTTAGAAAGAGGTTTATCATCGCAAAGAAAAAAACGACATTTATTTGTCAAAATTGTGCCTACAATTCACCCAAATACCTAGGACGCTGTCCTAACTGTGGGTCTTGGTCTTCTTTTGTTGAGGAGGTCGAGGTTGCAGAGGTCAAGAATGCACGGGTATCCTTGACAGGTGAAAAGACCAAACCCATGAAATTGGCGGACGTGACCTCTATCAATGTTCACCGGACCAAGACGGAGATGGAGGAATTCAACCGTGTGCTTGGAGGAGGAGTGGTGCCAGGAAGTCTAGTCCTCATCGGTGGGGATCCAGGGATCGGGAAATCAACCCTGCTCCTCCAAGTGTCGACCCAGTTGTCTCAAGTGGGAACGGTACTCTATGTTAGTGGAGAGGAATCAGCCCAGCAGATCAAACTTCGGGCAGAGCGCTTGGGGGATATCGACAGTGAGTTTTATCTCTATGCTGAGACCAATATGCAAAGCGTGCGAGCAGAGGTGGAACGCATCCAGCCCAACTTCCTTATCATTGACTCGATCCAGACCATTATGTCTCCTGAGATTTCAGGGGTGCAGGGGTCTGTTTCTCAGGTGCGTGAGGTGACAGCTGAACTTATGCAGCTGGCTAAGACTAATAACATTGCCATCTTTATCGTAGGGCATGTGACCAAGGAAGGGACCTTGGCGGGCCCTCGGATGTTGGAGCACATGGTGGATACGGTGCTCTACTTTGAGGGCGAGCGCCACCATACCTTCCGGATCTTGAGAGCGGTCAAAAACCGCTTTGGCTCCACCAATGAGATAGGGATCTTCGAGATGCAATCAGGTGGACTGGTTGAGGTCCTCAATCCCAGTCAGGTCTTTCTGGAAGAACGCTTGGATGGGGCGACTGGCTCTGCCATTGTCGTCACCATGGAAGGCAGCAGACCAATCTTGGCGGAAGTTCAGGCCTTGGTGACACCGACTGTATTTGGAAATGCCAAGCGGACGACAACAGGGCTTGATTTTAACCGAGCTAGTCTCATCATGGCAGTGCTAGAAAAACGAGCGGGTTTGCTCCTTCAAAATCAGGATGCTTACCTCAAGTCTGCAGGTGGTGTCAAGTTGGATGAGCCAGCTATCGACCTAGCCGTAGCTGTAGCCATTGCTTCAAGCTACAAGGACAAGCCAACCAACCCGCAAGAATGTTTCGTTGGAGAGTTGGGCTTGACCGGAGAAGTCCGCCGAGTCAATCGGATCGAACAACGGATCAATGAAGCTGCTAAGCTCGGTTTCACCAAGATTTATGTGCCTAAAAATTCTCTGACGGGGATCACGACACCATCAGGTATCCAAGTGGTCGGTGTGAGTACACTAGCTGAAGTCTTGAAGAAAGTATTTTAATAGAAGAAAAGAGGCTGGGACAAAAGTCCTAGCCTCTTAATTGTTTTTGGATTGTCGAGCAAGACGCAGTGGTTGAGTGGACTCTACTACGCTGATTTCATCAGCTTTTACAGCCCTACTCAACTGTGCGGAGGTGGGACGTCGAAATCGAATTCTAACGAATGACCGATTTCTGTCCCACTCTCTTTTTTTCAGATGTGACAGATGACGGGAGATCCTCTCTGACAGAAATAGTGAGATGTGGTAAAATAATAGATGATTTGAATTTCAAAGGAACAAAGGAGAGACCATGTCTTATTTTGATAATTTTTTAACAGCCAACCAAGCTTATGTGGCGTTGCATGGAGACCTCCGTCTTCCGATTAAGCCCAAAACACAAGTCGCCATCGTGACCTGTATGGATTCCCGCCTTCACGTGGCACCAGCACTGGGCCTGGCTCTTGGAGATGCCCATATTTTGCGGAATGCTGGAGGGCGCGTGACAGATGATATGATCCGCTCCTTGGTTATTTCCCAGCAACAGATGGGAACCCGCGAAATCGTCGTCTTGCACCATACAGACTGTGGCGCACAAACCTTTGAAAACGAAGCTTTCCGGCAACATCTAAAGAAAGAACTGGGAGTAGATGTGGGAGAGCGCGACTTCCTCCCCTTTCAAGACATTGAAGAGAGTGTCCGTGAAGATATGGAGCTTTTAAAAGCTTCCCCTTTGATTCCAGAGGATGTAGTGATTTCAGGAGCTGTGTATGATGTGGATACCGGATTGATCTCCGAAGTGAAATAAAATAGAAGGGTTCAAGAAAACAAAACGACTTTGTTTTCTTGAACTCTTTTTTATTGGCGTAAAAAAATTGAACCAAATAGGAAAAAATGTGACAATTTGGCACAAAATATTAAAAAATATGTGGTATAATATAACATTTTAACAAGAATATTACAATTAAATTTCAACAGATTGACTCTTGATGTCAAGAATGTTACAATTTTATTTGTATCATGGAATCATGAAATATGAAAAAGGAGATCCTATAAATGAAGGATATTTTCAATAGACGCCAACGCTTTTCTTTACGAAAATATAGCATTGGGGTTTGTTCTGTTCTCTTAGGAACAGCGCTCTTTGCTGCAGGAGCTCAATCCGCGTCAGCGGATGAAGCAGCCTCTGAATCTGCGGGGACAGCAGCTTCAGAAGCAGCACAACCTGCTACAACAGAGTCAAGTCAAGCAGAAGCACCAGCTGCTTCTAAGGCATACGGGGAAGGGGGATCAGTTCCAAAAATTGACCTTTCTGGAACTGTTGCTGCAACTTCAGAAACACCGGCTTCAGCGACTGAAAAAACTGAGGCAGCTGCAACACCAGCTGCTACAGAAAAACAGGTAGCGCCAGCTGAAACTAAAAAAACTGAAGAAGCTTCAAAACCACTAAACGTTGGTTCATTGCCAGAAATCGCTCTACCAACAGCGAAAAAGGTAGAAACCAGCTCTAAACCAGCTCCTACAACAGCGGCTACACCAGCAGCACCAACTGCAACTCGTGCTGCAGCAGGTGAAAGCTCAGAGAGAGCAGCTGCAAGAGAAGAAGCGGCTACACCAGCAGCACCAACTACTTTTTCAGCTACTGTTAATCCAGCAGCTTCAATCACTGGTACAGAACCAGCTGCTCAAGCAGATAGAGCAACAAGTACAGATGCTGCTGCGGCTGTAGCAAACGCTGCTACAGAACGTACAAATGCAGGAGCTTTAGCAGTAAGTAGCCGTCGTCGTAATCGTCGTGCCGCTACAGACCACAATAACGAGCCGGTTGCTGTAGCAACTTTCCTAAAAGACGGTGAAGTTGCTACACCTGAGATGACGGATCCAAATGGTGCAAGTGTTCGTTCACAAACAGTACCATCAGGATACGCTGCTAAAGAAGGCGATGTCTATACTTATAGCATCGTAGACCTCACTCGCTTTAATGAACGCTACAATACAAACTACTATACTCGAGCATACAAGAGATTTGATGCTTCTACAGATACAACTGTTGAATTAATCGATAAAACTACAGGTAATGTAGTAGAAACTAGAACCATCACAGCTTCTAGCGGTATTCAAAAATTCACAACAACTACAGCTGCATCTAAAAGTGAATTAACTTGGCAAGTTGATTACGATCCAGGTACAGGAACTGGTCCTGGTAAAACGGACCAACCATTTATTCAATATGGTTATGAAGTTGGAGCAAGCATCCAAGCTTTAGTAGCTCCAGGACATCAACTTACACCTGACGAACAAAAATTATACGATGCTGTTTATGCTGCTCGTACATCAACAGATATTATCAACGTTGTAGAACCAGCTTATAACGGTCGTACGATTACGGATACCAATGCCAAGATTCCAGCATCAGTTAATAAAACAACTTACTATAAAGTAGTTGATAAAAATAATCCAACATTTAACGCGAATAAAACGGATGTAACTGTTCAAGATTATAAAGAAAATGGCAATGAAGTTGATTTAGCTTCATACACTCTTAAAGCTATGGAAGGGCAAAACTTCACAGCATCTGGAGAGCGTCAATTTGATGGTTACAAATTGTATCAAGCAGCTGATGCAAATGATAAATCAGGTTATGTAAGTCGCCCTTACAAAGTTGGAACTAAATTCATGGACGCTGAGCGTGCAGGAATTAAACGGATTAAAGAAATCGTAGGGGAAGACGGATCTGTAGTTGTTCGCGTTTATCTTCTAGATCCAAAACAACAAAGCAAACGTTCTGATGGTAGCTTGAGCACTGATGGCTACATGTTGCTAGCAGAAACCAAACCGATTAAACCAGGTGATTATAACAAACAAGAACTAGCTGTTAAGAAAACACCACTAAACACCATTCCTTTCACAGATAGCAAAGGTGTAACCTATGCAAATGGTAAGGAAGTTCCATTTGACTTCCAAAAAGCTGCTGGATATACACCGTACAAGACTGTCTTTGTTCCATTCTTGGGAGATAACATTGGTCACCTTTCTCCAAACGAACAATTGATTCGAGGAGTAACTGGTATCGGTACCAACGTTGACTTGCTTAACTCTTTGACGCCGTATAAACAACCTGTTTACTACTACGTGAAGCAAGAACCAGTAACAGTCACTCCAGAAGTTGAAAAACAATTGGAAGGACGTGTGCTTGTTGATGGTGAATTTAGCTTCAAGATTAAAGAAGTCAATGAAAACAAATCACTTCCTTCATATGAAGAAACTGTAACTAACAAAAACGGTAAAGCTTCATTTAGTAAATTAAGCTTCAATAAAGTTGGTACTTACATTTACACAATCACTGAGGTTAAAGGGGCAGATACAAACGTCGATTACGATGGTATGACAGTTAAGATGACTGTTACTGTAACTGAGAACTCTAAAGGTGATTTGCAAGGTTCCGTTAAATACAGCGGTACTGGCGGATTTGCTTCAAGTGCAGATGATAAAGTCTTCAACAACTACGTTGTAGCTCCAGTTAAGACTAAGTTTGACTTCAGCAAGGCTCTTGCAGGTCGTGAGTTGAAAGCCGGTGAATTTAGCTTTGTATTGAAAGATTCAGATGGTAAGGTCATTCAAACCAAGACAAATACTAAGGCAGGTGTTGTAGCCTTTGATGATTTGACTTTTGATAACACACAAGTTGGTACACACAAATATACTGTAGAAGAAGTTATCCCAGAAAATAAAGAAACTGGTATGACTTACGACACAATGAAAGCTGAAGTGACCATTACTGTTACTAAGCAAGGTCATGTTCTTAAAGCAACAAACACACTTCCTGCAGATACAGAGTTCAACAATACCTTCACACCTGTTGCTACACAAGCTCAATTCAAGTTCACTAAGAAATTGGAAGGGAAAGAGCTCACGAAGGATGCCTTCACATTTGAATTGGTTGAAAATGGTAATGTCATCCAAACGAAGAAAAATGCGGCTGATGGAACCATCCAATTCGACGCGATTTCTTACGATAAAGAAGGTTCTCACACTTATACTGTACGTGAAGTAGCTGGAACAGATACAAACATCGACTACGATGATATGAATGCAGTCGTAAAAGTTAACGTTACGAAAGATGCTGCATCTGGTGTCTTGACTGCTAAGGTTACAATGCCTGAAGATACAGAGTTTAACAACTTTGCAGTAGCTCCAGTTAAGACTCGTTTCGACTTCAGCAAAGCCCTTGCAGGCCGTGAGTTGAAAGAAGGCGAATTCAGCTTTGTATTGAAAGATTCAAATGGTAAGACTCTTCAAACCAAGACCAATACTAAACAAGGTGTTGTAGCCTTTGATGATTTGACCTTTGATAATACTCAAGTTGGTACTCACAAGTACACTGTAGAAGAAGTTATCCCAGAAAATAAAGAAACTGGCATGACTTACGACCCAATGAAAGCTGAAGTAACAATCACTGTTACTAAGGAAGGTCATGTTCTTAAAGCAACAAACACACTTCCTGCAGATACAGAGTTCAACAACACCTTCACACCTGCTGCAGCTCAAGCTCAATTCAAGTTCACTAAACGTCTTGAAGGGAAAGAGCTTACAAAGGATGCCTTCACATTCGAATTGCTTGAAAATGGCAATGTGATCCAAACCAAGAAAAATGCAGCAGATGGATCTATCACATTTGATGCGATTGAATACAACGCTGTAGGTGAACACACTTACACTGTACGTGAAGTAGCTGGCGCAGATACAAACATCGACTACGATTCAATGAATGCAGTCGTAACTGTTAATGTAACCAAAAATGCAGCTACAGGTATCTTGAGCGCAGCTGTTACAATGCCAGAAGACACTGAGTTTAACAACTATGTGGTTTCTCCAGTTGTAACGAAATTTGACTTCACTAAGAAGTTGGCTGGCCGTAAATTGGCTGCAGGCGAATTCAGCTTCGTATTGAAAGATGCTGCTGGTAACAAAGTTGAAACAGTGAAAAATGATGCTGACGGTAATGTTACATTCTCAGAATTGTCATTCGACAATACGAAAGTTGGTACACACACTTATACTGTAGAAGAAGTGATTCCTGAAAACAAAGAATTCGGAATGACTTACGACCAAATGAAAGCTACAGTGACAGTTGAAGTTGCGAAGAACGGTCATTCATTGACTACAGTTACAAACGTAACATCAAAAGGTGGGGTTGATGCTGACGGTAACGCTACTAATGGTACCGCAGATAAAGAATTCAACAACAAAGTCACTCCTCCAGAAACTCCAGAATTCCAACCAGAAAAATTTGTTGTTTCTAAAGAGAAATATGACATCACTGGTAACAAGTTGATGGATGACGACGATGAGTTGACAAATGAATACACTGAAACAAATGCAGATCCATATGTAGACAAGACAAACAACAACGAACCAGAAAACTTGAATACGAAGACAGTTAAACGTGGTTCTAAATTGGTTTACCAAGTATGGCTTGATACTACTAAATTCACTGAAGCAAACAACATCCAATACGTTGGTGTATCTGATACATACGACGCTGATAAATTGGACGTCAATGCAGCGGACATCAAAGCATATGATTCAGTAACTGGTGCAGAAGTAACCAATAAATTCGACATCAAAGTTGAAAATGGTACAATCACTGCAACTTCTAAAGATGAATTTATCAAAGATAAAGTCAATGCTCCTGTTATCGATACAACTAAGTTCGAATTTGGACGTTACTATAAATTTGATATTCCAGCAACTGTTAAAGAATCTGTTAAAGCTGGTGCTGATATTGAAAATACAGCCAACCAAACAGTTCACGTTTACAACCCAGTAAGCAAAACAGTTGAAAAACCTGAAAAACCAACACAAAAACGTGTCAACAGCGTTCCAGTTCCAGTGGAAATGAACTTCACGAAACGTTTGGAAGGTCGTGAACTTCAAGCCAAGGAATTCGAATTCGTATTGAAGAAAGACGGCGTTGAAGTTGAACGCGTGAAGAATGACGCTGCTGGTAAGATTGTCTTCAAGACTCTTGAGTTCGGTCGTGATGATCTTGGTAAGACATACAACTACACAGTAGAAGAAACTCCTGGTACAGATGCAACTGTCAAATACGACACAATGGTTGCTACTGTTAAAGTGGTTGTTTCACACGATGGTACAGCGAAAGCAATCGTTGCCAACGTAACGGATGCTGCTGATAAAGAATTTAACAACCGTGTAACACCTCCAGAAGAACCTAAGTTCCAACCAGAGAAATACGTTGTTTCTAAAGAGAAATACGATATCACTGGTGACAAGCTTGTTGACGATGATAGAGAGTTGGCAGACAAGTACGCAGATACAAATGCGAACCCATATGCGGACGATGCATCAAACAATGAAGCAGAAAACTTGAATACTAAGACTGTTGAACGTGGTTCTAAATTGGTTTACCAAGTATGGTTGGATACAACTAAATTTGACGCAGCTAACAAGGACAACATCCAAACAGTAGGTATTTCAGATAACTATGATGAAGCTAAATTAAATCTTAATGCAGCTGATATTAAAGCTTACGACTCTGTAACAGGTGCAGAAGTAACAGATAAATTCGATATCGCTGTCAACAACGGTGTGATCACTGCTAACTTGAAAGCTGGCTTCACGAAGTCACTTGGCGATGCAGAAAACACACAAGTTATCGACACAACTAAATTCGAATTCGGACGTTACTACAAGTTCGATATTCCAACAACAGTGAAAGACGATGTCGTAGCTGGTGCAGATATCGAAAATACTGCAGCTCAAGTTGTAAACTATTACAACCCAACTACTAAGAAAGTTGAAAAACCTGAAAAACCAACTGAAAAACGTGTCAACAATGTTCCAATCTCAGTAGAATTTAACTTCACTAAGAAATTGGAAGGTCGTGCTCTTAAAGCTAACGAATTCACATTCGAGTTGAAAGACAGCGACAATGTTGTGATTGCGACTGCAACCAACGATGCAGCTGGTAACTTCAAGTTCACTCCAGTTGATTACACAAACAAAGCTGGTAAAACTGTCACTGCCCTTAAATACCAGAAGGGTCAAGAAGGTACTTACACTTACACTGTAACAGAGGTTAAGGGTACAGACTCAACTGTCACTTATGATGAAATGTCTGCAGTTGTAACCGTTACTGTTTCTCATGACGGTACAGCCAAAGCCTTGATCACAAATGTGACAGAACCTGCTGATAAAGAGTTCAACAACCGTGTCACTCCACCAACAGAACCTAAGTTCCAACCAGAGAAATACGTTGTTTCTAAAGCGAAATTCGATATCACAGGTACTAAGCTCGTTGATGACGATTCTGAATTGACAGATAAATATGGTGAAACAAATACAAACCCATATGTCGATACAACTGCCAACAACGAAGATGAAAACTTGAATACGAAACCAGTTGAACGTGGTCAAAAACTTTACTACCAAGTATGGTTGGATACAACTAAATTTGACGCAAACAACAAAGACAATATCCAAACAGTAGGAATCACAGATAACTACGACAAGGATAAATTGACTGTTAATGCTTCAGATATCAAGGTTTACGATTCAGTTACTGGTGCGGATGTTACGACTAAATTTGATATCTCTGATAACAATGGTGTTCTGACAGCTAACCTTAAGGATGGCTTCACTAAGTCACTTGGCGATGCTGAAAATACTCAAATCATTGATACGACTAAGTTTGAATTTGGACGCTACTATAAATTTGATATCCCAGCAACAGTGAAAGACGATGTCGTAGCTGGTGCAGATATCGAAAACAAGGCAGCACAAGTTGTTAACTACTACAACCCAGTAAGCAAGACTGTTGAAAAACCAAACAAACCAACTGAAAAACGTGTCAACAGTGTTCCAATCTCAGTAGAATTCAACTTCACTAAGAAATTGGAAGGCCGTGATCTGAAAGCTGGCGAATTCACATTCGAGTTGAAAGACAGCGACAATGTTGTGATTGCAACTGCAACCAACGATGCAGCTGGTAAGATCAAGTTTGCTCCAGTAGATTACACTAATAAAGCTGGTGAAACTGTCACTGCCCTTAAATACAAGAAGGGTCAAGAAGGTACCTACAAGTACACAGTAGAAGAAGTTAAAGGAACAGACGCAACCGTTACATACGATACAATGAAAGCTGTCGTTACAGTTGAAGTTCGTCATGATGGTACAGCGAAAGCCTTGATCACAAACGTGACAGATCCTGCTGATAAAGAGTTCAACAATACTGTTCGTCCTCCAGAAGAACCTAAGTTCCAACCAGAGAAATACGTTGTTTCTGAAGAAAAATTCGATATCACAGGCGACAAGCTCGTTGATGATGACAAAGAATTGGCAGACAAGTACGCAGATACAAATGCGAACCCATATGCGGACGATGCATCAAACAACGAAAAACAAAACTTGAATACGAAGACTGTTAAACGTGGCGACAAGTTGGTTTACCAAGTATGGTTGGATACAACTAAATTCGACGCATCTAACAAGGACAACATCCAATCAGTAGGAATCTCAGATGACTACGATGAAGCGAAGTTGGAACTTGATTCTACTAAGATCAAAGCTTACGATTCAGTAACAGGCGCAGAAGTAACAGATAAATTCGATATCGCTGTGAACAACGGTGTGATTACTGCAACCCTTAAAGATGGCTTCACTAAGTCACTTGGCGACGCAGAAAACACACAAGTGATCGACACAACTAAATTCGAATTCGGCCGTTACTACAAGTTCGACATCCCAACAAAAGTGAAAGCTGATGTACCTGGTGGTGTAGATATTGAAAATACTGCGGCTCAAGTAGTTAACTACTACAACCCAACAACTAAGAAAGTTGAAAAACCAAGCAAACCAACTGAAAAACGTGTAAACAACGTTCCAGTTGAAGTGGAATTCAACTTCACTAAACGTTTGGAAGGCCGTGAACTTAAAGCCAATGAATTCAGCTTCGTTCTTAAAGATTCAACTGGTAAAGAAGTTGAGACTGTAAGCAATGATGCTTCTGGTAACGTTAAGTTCAAAGCTCTTGAATTCAAGAAGGGTGACGAAGGTGTTCACAACTACACAGTAGAAGAAGTTAAAGGAAGCGACGCAACCGTTACATACGACACAATGAAAGCGAATGTAACAGTCACAGTGAAACACGATGGTACAGCTAAAGTACTTATCGCAACTGTAGGCGACATTGCGGATAAAGAATTTAACAACCGTGTGACTCCTCCAGAAGAACCTAAGTTCCAACCAGAGAAATACGTATTGAATACAGCGAAATTCTCTATCACTGATAACAAGCTTCTTGATGATGATGCCGAGTTGACTGATAAATATGGTGAAACAAATACCGATCCATATGTAGACAAAACAGACAACAACGAAGCAGAAAACATCAATACTAAGTCTGTTAAACGCGGCGAAAAGATCTACTACCAAGTATGGTTGGATACAACTAAATTCGACGCAGCTAACAAAGACAACGTTCAAACTGTAGGAATTACAGATGACTTTGACGAAACTAAGGTTGATGTAGATGGTTCAGCAATCAAAGCTTACGATTCAGTAACTGGAGCTGATGTTACAAATAAATTCGATATCACTGTGAACAACGGTGTGATGACTGCAACTCTTAAAGATGGCTTCACTAAGTCACTTGGCGATGCGGAAAACACTCAAATCATTGATACAACTAAATTCGAATTCGGACGTTACTACAAGTTTGATATTCCAGCAACTGTTAAGAACGATGTTCCTGGTGGTGCAGACATCGAAAATACTGCGGCTCAAGTAGTTAACTACTACAACCCAGTAAGCAAGACAGTTGAAAAACCAAACAAACCAACTGAAAAACGTGTTAACAACGTTCCAGTTGAAGTAGGATTCAACTTCACGAAACGTTTGGAAGGCCGTGAGCTTAAAACTAATGAATTCAGCTTCGTGCTTAAAGATTCAACTGGTAAAGAAGTTGAGACTGTAAGCAATGATGCATCTGGTAACGTTAAGTTCAAAGCTCTTGAATTCAAGAAGGGTGACGAAGGTGTTCACAACTACACAGTAGAAGAAGTTAAAGGAACAGACGCAACCGTTACATACGACACAATGAAAGCGAATGTAACAGTTACAGTGAAACACGACGGAACAGCTAAAGTTCTGATCGCAACTGTAGGCGACATTGCGGATAAAGAATTTAACAACCGTGTCACTCCTCCAGAAGAACCTAAGTTCAACCCTGAAAAATATGTTGTTTCTAAAGCGAAATTTGATGTAACAGGTACGAAACTCGTTGATGATGACAAAGAATTGGCTAACAAGGTTGCGGATACAAACGCTAACCCATATGCGGACGATGCATCAAACAACGAAGCAGAAAACTTGAACACCAAGACTGTGAAACGTGGCCAAAAACTTTATTACCAAGTATGGCTTGACACGACTCAATTTGATGCAGCTAACAAGGATAACATCCAAACAGTTGGTATCACAGATGACTTCGATGAAACTAAGTTGACTGTGAATGCTTCAGACATCAAGGCATACGATTCAGTATCAGGTGCGGATGTTACATCTAAGTTTGACATCTCAATCGCTAACGGTGTAATCACAGCTAACCTCAAAGATGGCTTCACTAAGTCACTTGGTGATGCTGAAAACACTCAAATCATCGACACTACTAAGTTCGAGTTTGGACGCTACTATAAATTTGACATTCCAGCAACTGTGAACGCAGACATTCCTGGCGGTGTAGATATTGAAAATACTGCGGCTCAAGTAGTTAACTACTACAACCCAACAACTAAGAAAGTTGAAAAACCAAGCAAACCAACTGAAAAACGTGTAAACAACGTTCCAGTTGAAGTAGAATTCAACTTCACGAAACGCTTGGAAGGCCGTGAGCTTAAAGCTAACGAATTCAGCTTCGTGCTTAAAGATTCAACAGGTAAGACTCTTGAAACTGTAAGCAATGATGCTTCTGGTAACGTTAAGTTCTCTAAACTTGAATTCAAGAAAGGTCAAGAAGGCGTTCACAACTACACAGTAGAAGAAGTTAAAGGAAGCGACGCAACCGTTACATACGACACAATGAAAGCGAATGTAACAGTTACAGTTAAACACGATGGTACTGCTAAAGTTCTGATCGCGACTGTAGGCGACATTGCGGATAAAGAATTTAACAACCGTGTAACTCCTCCAGAAGAACCTAAGTTCCAACCAGAGAAATACGTTGTTTCTGAAGAGAAATTCGATATCACAGGTGACAAGCTCGTTGATGATGACAAAGAGTTGGCAGACAAGTACGCAGATACCAATGCGAACCCATATGCGGACGATGCATCAAACAACGAAAAACAAAACTTGAATACCAAGACTGTGAAACGTGGCGACAAGTTGGTTTACCAAGTATGGTTGGATACAACTAAATTCGACACAGCTAACAAGGACAACATCCAATCAGTAGGAATCTCAGATGACTACGATGAAACTAAGTTGGAACTTGATTCTACTAAGATCAAAGCTTACGATTCAGTAACAGGTGCAGAAGTAACAGATAAATTCGATATCACTGTGAACAACGGTGTGATCACTGCAACCCTTAAAGATGGCTTTACTAAGTCACTTGGCGATGCGGAAAACACACAAGTCATCGACACAACTAAATTCGAATTCGGACGTTACTACAAGTTTGATATCCCAGCTACAGTGAAAGCTGACGTTAAAGGTGGAGTAGACATCGAAAACACTGCGGCTCAAGTTGTAAACTACTACAACCCAACTACTAAGAAAGTTGAAAAACCAAACAAACCAACTGAAAAACGTGTCAACAGCGTGCCAGTTGAAGTGGAATTCAACTTTACTAAACGTATGGAAGGCCGTGAGCTTAAAGCCAATGAATTCAGCTTCGTGCTTAAAGATTCAGAAGGTAAGACTCTTGAAACTGTTAAGAACGATGCCTCAGGTAACGTTAAGTTCTCTAAACTTGAATTCAAGAAAGGTCAAGAAGGCGTTCACAACTACACAGTAGAAGAAGTTAAAGGAACAGACGCAACCGTTACATACGACACAATGAAAGCGAATGTAACAGTCACAGTTTCACACGACGGAAAAGCTAAAGTTCTGATCGCGACTGTAGGCGACATTGCGGATAAAGAATTTAACAACAAGGTGACTCCTCCAGAAACTCCAGAGTTCAACCCAGAGAAATACATCTTGAACGATGAGAAATTCGACCTTACTGGTAAATCACTTCTTGATGATGATAAAGAATTGGCAGACAAGGTTGCGGAAACAAACGCAAATCCTTACGCTGATAAGGCTGACAATAATGAAGCAGCTAACATCAATACTAAGACAGTGAAACGTGGCGATAAGGTTGTTTACCAAGTATGGTTGGATACAACTAAGTTCACTGAAGCGCACAACATCCAATCTGTTGGTGTTACTGATGACTACGAAGAAGACAAGCTTGACATCAATGTTGCAAACGTCAAAGCTTACGACTCTGTAACAGGCGAAGATGTGACTGCTAAATTTGATATCAAGGTTGAAAACGGTGTGATCTCTGCAACTTCTAAAGCGGACTTGACTAAGTCACTTGGAGACGCAGAAAATACTCCAGTGATCGACACAACTAAGTTTGCGTTTGGACGTTACTACAAGTTCGACATCCCAGCAACAGTGAAAGATACTGTTAAAGGTGGTGCGGATATTGAAAACACTGCGGCTCAAATCGTTCACCAATACGATCCAACAAGCAAGACAGTGAAGAAACCAAACAAACCAACTGAAAAACGTGTTGTAAACATCCCTGTTTCAGTAGAATTCAACTTCACGAAACGTTTGGAAGGCCGTGAGCTTAAAGCTAACGAATTCAGCTTTGTACTTAAAGATTCAACAGGTAAAGTTGTTGAAACAGTTAAGAACGATGCATCTGGTAACGTTAAGTTCTCAGCTCTTGAATTCAAGAAAGGTCAAGAAGGAACTTACAACTACACTGTAGAAGAAGTCAAAGGAACTGATACAACCGTTACTTATGACACGATGAAAGCAGTTGTAACAGTTGAAGTTTCTCATGATGGAACAGCGAAAGCTCTCCTTACTAAGGTAACGGATCCATCAGACAAAGAATTCAATAACACTGTTCGCCCACCTGAAACTCCAGAATTCAACCCAGAGAAATACATCTTGAACGAATCTAAATTCGATCTTACAGGTGTGAAACTTCTCGACGATGATGACGAGTTGAAGAATAAAGTTGCGGACACAAATGCAAATCCTTACGTTGATAAGACTGATAACAACGAAGCTCAAAATATCAATACGAAGACACTCAAGAAAGGTGATAAAGTATACTACCAAGTATGGTTGGATACAACTAAATTCACTGAAGCACACAATATTCAATCTGTTGGTGTTACAGATAAATATGACAGTGCAAACTTGACTGTCAACGGAGCTGATATTAAGGCATACGACTCTGTAACAGGAGAAGATGTAACAGCTAAGTTTGATATCAAGGTTGAAAACGGTGTGATTACTGCAACATCTAAAGCAGACTTGACTAAGTCACTTGGCGATGCAGAAAATACACAAGTTATCGACACAACTAAGTTGGCCTTTGGACGTTACTACAAGTTTGAAATTCCTGCAGAAATTAAACAATCTGCTCAAGATGGTGTGGACATTGAAAATACAGCTTCACAAATCGTACACCAATACGATCCAACTAAGAAGACTGTAGAAAAACCAGAAAAACCAACTGAAAAACGTGTAGTCAACATTCCAGTTAAGGTTCAATTCCAATTCACTAAGAAATTGGAAGGTCGTGCATTGAAGGCTGGTGAATTCAGCTTCGTTCTTAAGGACGAAAAAGGAAATGTGATCGAAACCGTAACCAATGATGCGGCTGGTAAGATCACCTTCTCAAATCTTGAATTCAAACGTGGTGAAGAAGGAACTCATCTCTACCATGTAGAAGAAATCCGTGGCACAGATTCTAGCATCGAATACGATAAGATGGTTGCCACTGTGGGTATTATGATTAACAAAGACGGTAAAGTATTGACGGCTATTACTCAGTTGCCAGAAGATACAGAGTTTAACAACACTGTTATTCCGCCAACAACACCGCCAACAACACCGCCAAATACACCACCAACAACACCACCGAATACACCACCGACAACACCGCCGACAACGCCACCAACACCACCAACACCACCAACACCACCAACAACACCGCCAACACCACCAACGCCACCAACACCTACAACTCCTCCAGCTCCAGCACTTCCTGAAACTGGTGAAGAACAATCAGCATCTGCTGCATTGTTAGGTGCTGCACTTGGTATGGTTGGCCTTGCGGGACTTGCAAAACGCAAAAAACGCGAAGACTAAAATTGAGGTGACATCAGCAAACTTGTTGATGAGGTGACAATTTTAGATCCAACAGGAAGAGGCTTTGCTCGAAAGAGCAAGGCCTCTTTGTTTGGTATTGGAAACTTAGAAAAACATGCATAAATGTGATGAAAAAGTTTCAGTAAAATTCTATATATTCATTTCATTCGGTTACTAGTTTCAGTAAAATTTCATTGACTTGAAGTAGAGAAAACAGTATACTAGTAAAGCAATTTGATCTTTCAAACTGCCGGCAACAAGGGGAATGAATCCACTTTGAATTGGAATACAGTAGGGTTTGGAGTGGTAGTACTTCACACCCTTATTGTCGTCAGTCACCCTCATAAAAGGGATCTAGACTCTGAATGAGTTGTATAAATATAAAAAAACTTCCTTGGAACAGAATTCCATAGGAAGTTTCTTTGTGTTTGGGATCTACTCTTGTTTCTTTTTGTAAGGGATAAGACTGGACAGACCTGCTAAGAGGCCAAGTCCAAGTAGGGCTAGCTGAGAGGTTTCTTCACCTGTTGCAGGTAGATGAGTTCCTTCTTGAGGGGTGTTAGGAACAACTTCAGGGAGTTCCTCTTTTTGGCTTGTTGTTTCAAGAGGTTTCTCCTCTTCTTTGTTAGAGAGAAGTGCTGATCCCTTTTCTTCATGAGCATCAGTCGTGTTTGCTTTTGTCACGGAAGGAAGAGGGCTGACTGTTTCTTCTTTTTCTGTTTCTGGGGATGGTTGTGGAGTAGGGATTTCTTTGACCTTGTAGGCAAAGATCAAGATGGTTGTTCCCACTTCTACGTTCCCAGTTTGTTCAGCTGCACCGATCCGTTCATAGATGTGGCCGTCGTAGGAGATTTCATCTGGTGCGCTAGCGACGTAATGGGTTCCATTGTCCACATTTGTTGCAACAGCAAGCTCTGGTTGCAATTCAGTGTTAGTATCTTGGATGACAAATCGCGCGATGACCGTTCCCGTAGCTAACTTGTAATCATAGATGACGGTTTTCATTCCCTTAGTGACTGTGCCACTTGGATCAGCAGAATCAGCACGGTGTCCAACTAGATGGTAGATACGACCATCTTTTGTGATTTCTGTTGGGGCCTCACTGGTGTACTTGGTGCCGAAATCTGCCTCTGTAGCGAGGTTTTGCGCCTCTTGCAGATCAGTATCGCCTCCCTCAGTGAGGAATCGTACTCTGACCGATCCTTTGGTGATAGTGTAGGAAATAGCAGTATCAACTGTTGGAGACTCAGGGCTTGGAAGAAGATAGCCTTTGGTTTCGTCAATAGGATCCACAAGGTTTAAGACTTGTCCACGAGCATCTTTTGGCTCTAATCCCTCCACGTAAGGAAGGATAGCAGTAGGAGACGCGATGGCGGTTGGATTTGTGGGATCATTTAGATAAGGGATCTCTTTTTGAGCATGGGCTGGTTCTTTACCAGTAGCATAGCTGATCTTATAAGCCCCGACTGGGCGATAGATGACCGTATCTGTGATGTCTGCTGCATCAGCATGAATGCCAGTATGTTCTCCTGCTTTTGTCAGATCAGAAGTGATGGCATCAGTTGATTCTTCTGCTACGACAACATAGTCTTTTTTGACGGGATTTTCAAGAGCTACAAAGCTTGTGCCGTCTTGCGCTGTCCAGTCTTCAAGACTTGTCTTGCCTGTCACCAAATTGATGGTTCCCTTGCGAGTGAAATGAAGGCTGTCAGTTTGATCAGCCATTCCTGCAGGCTGGCGGTTAGATCCATCCTGATCCTCTGTTACATAGGTCACTGTACGGATCACTGTTTCAGATAAATGATTCAGATCAGCCGTTGTTTGACCAGCTGGAGCTAGAGGAGTTGGATAGACACGCCCCTCGCTATCTCCTGGAACAACTTGACCTGCTTGGATGGGCTGTGTTGCAGAAAATTCCACAATTTTTGGTGCCAAGCGGACAATAAACTCTTGAACCCCATCTTCATTGGTGTTGGTAGCGTCGCGGTCAAAGTTTGGTTGTCCGTCTGCATCGAAGCCATTCTCTACTAGTTCATAGCCTTTCTTCAAATAGTTGGCAATGGTTTCTTTTGTAGAGTAGTTGATCTTTTCACCTGTATGACCAACCAAGTCACTGGAACGTTCGAGCTCAACTCCGTTTTTATCTTGATAAAGAACATGAGCGGCTTCATTGAGTTTGACATAGAGCATATCCCATACATCTAGACTAGGAACATCGATAGCAGCCATCCATTGGCCAGCCCCTCCGTCATAATAAACATTTGCGCTTGTTTCCCGAAGGTTGATGTTGTATTTTCCTTCAACAGCATCAGGTGTTGCCCAGTAAATGCTGGCGTGTTCAGCCTGATCTTTTGTGATTTTTCCGAGTGGAACAAAAGCTTGAATATTGGTCAATTTTTCGGTTGTATTCACAGCGCTGTTCCATTTATTTTCTGTAATGCCGACCAAATTAATCAAGTGAGCAATCCGATCACCTGTCTTGGTTTCTTTTGTAATGGTATAAACGGTTCCAGGTTGAACCCCGTCAGCATTATCCAGGTTGGATCCGATGAAGTTGCCGTTTACCAGTACATTTGTATTGTCTACAATCCGATGAGTATCATGTGCCAAGGTGTCGCGCCCGCGGAGAAGTTCTTGATAAGCAACGATGAATTCTTGGTAGTTGAATTCTGCATTGGCAAAGTCGGCATTGACTGGTAGGTTTTGATTGAGATACCATTCTGCTTGGATCACCCCAAAACCTTTAGCATCTTGAGAAGTATTGAGGGCTGCAGTCGTCATATGGTAGCCACCGCTCGCTGCGATAATAGCATCTGTCAGCAATTCGTTGTCTTTGCTGAGGGCTGATGCATTTTTACCACGATGGGTATAGGCTGCGATGATAGGAGATTTCCCCTTGTATAAATCACGCATCCGTTCGGTAAGGCGCGTCAAGGCTTGGTAGGTAGAGTCATAGGCAATGCTATCGCCCCAAACTTCCGCATAAGGTGCAGAGACATTGGTTTTTCCTAGTCGATCAGCATCTCCAGTAGAGATATCGTTGATCATGAAGTCATAGCCTTCTTTTTTGAGGGCCTCTGTCGCAGCTGTGGCTAGTTCTGGATAGTGTTCGCTCAAAGAGAAGCCTTTTCCAGGTTCACTGACTTTTTCCACCCAGTTAGAGCCCATGGTATCCCCTTGCCATCCATCAAAGCCGCCTTCTTTCATGGCTTTGGTCATGACTTCAATGATAAATTTTTGCCAATTTGGATCGCCTGGATCAAGAAATTGTTGGATATCGGTCGCTGTGACATCCCCCTTTTTACCAAAGTTGAAATGGTCTTGTAGATTGCGAACAATGGCACTTTTCACTTCATTTGGAACCCCTTCTTCGAGGGAAACCGCATAAATCATGTTATAGAGCATGGCTTTGGCACCAGTCGTATGGACATGATCCACCAGCTCTTTGACTGCTTCTGTATCGATGACAGGTAAGTAGGACTTGCGTTTGTCAGGATCTGTTTCGCTATTTGGAATCAAGAAAGTCGCCCAATCTTGAGTGAAACGTTCAACATTTGCCGGGAATGGGTTGGCAGGTGTATTGTAAACGTCGTAGAAGAAGTAGTTGTTGATATGCATATTGGCCAATTGGTCAATACTATTCTTGTAGCCGTCTACCTGATCATTGGTGATGGAGTTGTGATTGTCTTTTGAGCCGGCAACCACGCCATAACGTGGGTAGATCGTCCAGTCATCTTCAACAGCAAGACCCGCTGCCTTATGAAATGCTTGGGAGCCATCTGCTTTCTTACCAAGGACATCAACGATAAATCCAGCATTAGGTGAAAAGACCGTACTTGGAATTGTCAGTTCGCCGCCTTCAACGTTTTTCTTTTCATAAATGACCTGATCTAAATGAGAGACAGTGACATCAGATGAAACCACTTCAGGGTTGTTGATAGAGATGCGGACGTCTTCCCCACTTTTATAAGTCGCTTTATCAAAGGTGACGTCGTTGGTGATTTTTGGAGTATTATAAGTAGTTGCTGGAGCTGCACTGACCGATTGAGTGGCAGTTACAGTTGGTGTTGATTCCGATGAAGAAGATGGAACTTCAGTTGTAGCAACTTCCTCACTAGTAGTGGTAGGAGTACTGCTATTGGTTGCTACTGGTTGAGCGGTTGATGGGATCTCAGAAGTCGGATTGGTGTTGACCTCGTCAGCCATGGCAACAGAGCTTAACATCAAGGCTCCAAAAAGGGTAATCATAGAGACTAATGCCTTGTTGCGCTTGCGAAAATAGCCGTGCCCTTTTTCAGAGACACTATTTTTTTGTTGATTCATTTTTTTCTCCCACATACTGTTTGTATAGTTCGTTGAACAGTTTAAAGTAAATTGTTCTATCGATGCCAATAAGTATACGACATTTCACTAGATAGTGTCAATTTAAGAACGAAAGTCTGTTTGAAAATTTTCATGGAAGTGTTAGAAAATGGCCTTAAATAGGGGTTTTTGATTCATAAAAATGAAAAACCAAAAAACGTTTGACACAAAATTTCCCCGCATTTTAAAAATAGTACAAATTAGTGATAAAAAACAAAACAAGGAAAAACGTTTGCATAAGCTGTAAGGCCCATTAGTAAAAGAATTTCTGCAGTTTATTCTATTTTTATTTCTGTAAATAAAGTTAAAAAATTTTTTTTAGAAAAATGAACCGGCAAAAATCAGATGTCAAACGTTTGACATATATAGAAGAAAACTAAAAAGAAAGCTTTTATAAACAAGGAGTTTTATCAAAAAAGAAGCAAAATTTGAATGGAGATGTGAAAAAAATCAAAAAATAATATTGACACATAAGGGGGCAAGTGTTAATATCTCCTTACAAAAATCGACATTAATATTTAAAGTGTTGATTTTTGTAAGGAGAAATTTGAAAAAGAGGTTAGAAGGAATTATATGTCACTAATTAAAGATAGCAAGACTACCAAATATGCCTTGCGTAAAACGTCTGTCGCTTTTGGTTCTGTAGCAGTCGCTACGGTTCTTGCAGTAGCAGGTGCTGCATCTGTTTCTGCAGATGAAGTTGTTTCAGCTACTACAACAGTCACTTCAACAACGGCTACTCCAACAAGATCGACAACTGAGACTAAAGAAGTTGCTGTACCAGATTATTTAGAGACTGCGAAAACCGATGCGGTAACTACTGGACTTGAAGTTACAGAAACAGAAGCAAAGACCCAAGCAGATGAAAAAACTGCTGAGCAAGATTATGCGAAGCAAGCCATTGCTATGGATAAGACCGTAGCAGACTATAAGGCAGAAGTTGCAGCGAATCAAGCAACTTATGAGAAGGAAAAAGCAGTTGTAGATGCGAAAAATGCAGCGGCTCAGGTAGCTTATGACAAGGAAGTTGAAACCTATAACAAAGAGCAAGTTGCTTACGAAAAAGCAGTGGCTGAAAATGCTGCAGCCCTAGCAGATAATCAGGCTGCAAAAGCGGCTTATGAAAAAGCCTTTGAAGAATACCAAACTGCTTTTAAAGCTTATATTGAGTCTGTTAAAGCCAAACAAGCCGTTGAGACAGAAAACAATTTGGCCCAAAAGGCTTACGATATCAAATTAGCCGACTACAAGGAGAAAAAGCGCCTCTATGATGAAGCGCAAGCAGCTTACTTGATTGATAATGAACTATACAAGAAGAAAAAAGCGCAATACGATGATGCTAAAGATGCCTTCAATAAGATGGTTAAAGAGCGTGGTGGAAACCCTGAGAAGTACAAACAAGATTTGACCTTACTTCCAGAAGAGTTGGCAGATGGGGAAACAACGACGCTTTACCACCAAACAACAGGTCTTACTACGTATTTGACAAAAGAAGGTCAATCTCGCTTGTATGGGGACGGTAAAGCTACCAAGATGTATGAAACCAAGAACCTACAAGATTCCGATTTGACAACAACGAACCCATATGCAGATAATGAAATCGAGTGGGCAGTCGTTAAAGTTGGAGACAAGTTCGATGTCACTTACAAGGGTCTTCGCCAGGCTAATATCAAAGAAGGTCGTGATATCAAGCGTATCGCTAAAGTGGTCTACAAGTATGAAGTGAAAAGCTTGCCATCTAATGACGGTCGAGGAATCGTTCAAATTTACAATGATCCAGCGGTAACAATGACGATCGGAAGCTCAACTGACACAGACCAACCCGTCACAGTTGGTGTTGATGTTGAATTTTATGATGAAAATGATCAATTGATTAATTTAGCTAACCATAATGCCATTTTGGCTTTGAATTCCTTAAACCACTGGAATGGAGCTTCTTATGTTGAAAATGACAAACCTCGTGCCCTTCTTGTAGAAGCTAAAGATATCAATGGAAACACTGTTCGTGGAACTTGGGATCCTTATTCAGATGGTAGTAACCCTAGTCTTGATGGAGCAGATGTCGCTGTGAAGCGTGGCTATGCAAACTTCGGTAGCGCTCAAGTCTTTAATGATGCTGATAATCCATTGAAGATCGTTGGTCAAAAAGCAACTTGGGATGGGAATGGCTTCTCAGTCAGTGAAGAAACTGTCCTTGATGTGACGACGGTCAATGCTTCTGGTGGAGGAAATGGTCATTCTATCGGAACAGAAGACTATCAATTTGGGGATAATTCTGATATTGTCGGTACTTATTCAGTTGATGCGGGATCAGGAATTTTGACCTATACCCCACGGATGAAGCACCAAAATACACCTCACGTAGAGTCTGTAAATATTGGAAATAAAGAATTTATTAAATTGCCAAATTCTAGTGTTGACCAAGATCCAACTACAAAAGAAGTATTTGCCAAGGAACAAAACCAGTACATGAACGAAGGTGCAACTTTTAATGCGGATCCTTCAAGTTCAACTAAGGGATGGGATGATCCAAAAAGTCCGTATCTCTACTATGGTGGTGGTGCAGTTGTCTTGAAAGACGGCCATCTTGAGTTCACTGCTAAGGGAGCGAATGCTACGGATGAAGCAACCCTCTATTGGTTCTCAATCAATTCAAATGTTGCCTTTCCACAAGATCCAGGAGAAGAGCCGGTGAAACCAACCGCTCCAACTGCTCCAACAGCCCCTGAAAAACCTGAAATCAAAGATGTTCCAGCTGAAAAGGAAGTTCCTGTTCCGCCGGCTTGTCCACTTTACAAGGTAGAACCAAAAGTTCCTGAACAACCAGTGAAGCCAACAGCTCCTGAATTGGAAAAGGATCCGGTGCTAAAAGAAACTGTAAAACCGACTGTAGAATGGCATAAAAATAATATTCTTGTTACAAAAGAAGAGCCGCAGCCAGAACCACAACCGGAACCACAGCCAGAACCACAACCGGAGCCACAACCGGAACCACAGCCAGAACCACAGCCAAAACCACAGCCAAAACCACAACCAGCACCTAAGCCAGAGCCTAAACCAACTATTGGCTACCATACGCCTGCGCCAATGGTAGAGCAAAAAGTTGAAGAAAATTTGGTCTCAGATGTTGTGAAGGTGAAAGAAGTATTGCCACACACAGGTACAGAATCAGCAACCGCTCTTACCAGCCTTGGCTTACTTGGTGTGATCGCAACAGGTTTGGGTCTTGCTCGAAAGAAAAAAGAAGACTAAGATTTTCTTTTAATCCTTTAAAAAAATATCACGATTAAAAACCAGAAGGCACAACCTTTTGGTTTTTTTATAATGCATGAAAAGGGAATTGATGACAATTTCCTATAGGTTCTCCTCCATATTTGTGATACAATTAAACTACTATTATCGAAGGGAGAAACTATGATTAATTCAATTGTTTCACAAGGTTTGATTTGGGCCATTTTAGGGTTAGGAATCTTTATGACGTTCCGAATTCTAGATTTTCCAGATATGACGACAGAAGGGTCCTTCCCGCTTGGAGGAGCGGTGGCGGTGACCTTGATTACCAAAGGGGTCAATCCACTCCTTGCAACACTAGCTGCTATTGGTGCAGGGTGTTTGGCGGGACTTGCGACGGGTCTTCTCTACACAAAAGGGAGAATCCCGACACTCTTATCAGGGATCCTTGTGATGACGTCTTGTAACTCGGTCATTCTATTTGTCATGCAGCGGGCTAATTTGGGACTTCTGGGCTATAAAAAAATTCAGGAATTTCTTCCTTTTGCCAGTGGGTTCAATGAGATCCTGATTGGCTTGATTTTCGTAACGCTTGTGATCCTTGGTTTGATCTTCTTCTTGGACACACGCTTGGGTCAAGCCTATATTGCGACAGGGGACAATCCAGATATGGCCAAGAGCTTTGGGATCAACACTGACCGGATGGAATTGATGGGCTTGGTCATTTCAAATGGGATTATTGCTCTTTCTGGTGCACTGATGGCCCAACAAGAAGGCTATGCGGATGCTTCACGTGGAATTGGTGTTATCGTTATCGGGCTTGCCAGCCTCATTATTGGAGAGGTGCTCTTTTCAAATGTCACCTTGACAGAGCGCTTGCTCAGTATTGCGATCGGATCGATCGCCTACCAATTTTTGATTTGGGCCGTGATTGCGCTTGGCATCAATACCAGCTATATTCGAATCTTCAGTGCCTTGATCTTGGCTATCTGCCTGATGATTCCAACCTTTAAGGGAAAAATCATGAAAGGAGCGAAACTCAGTAAATGACAGCAATTGTAGAATTAAAAAATGTAACCAAAGCCGTGAGCAATGGGATGAACGAAGAAAAAGTCATTCTGGATGATGTCTCCTTGGAAATTCGAGAGCATGATTTTATCACGATTTTGGGGGGCAATGGAGCTGGAAAATCAACCCTCTTTAATACCATTGCTGGGACGCTTCCGGTGAGCAGTGGGAAGATTTATATTTTGGGGGAAGATGTAACCAACTATTCTCCTGAGAAGAGAGCCAAGTACCTATCTCGTGTCTTTCAAGATCCTAAAATGGGCACAGCGCCTCGCATGACAGTGGCAGAAAATCTCTTGGTAGCGAAGTTTCGTGGAGAAAAACGTGGCTTGATCCCGCGTCACTTGGCCAGCTATAAAGAAGAGTTTCAAACAGTCCTTGCTAAGATCGGTAATGGCTTAGAAAATCATATCGACACAGCAGTTGAGTTTCTATCAGGGGGGCAACGTCAAGCCTTGAGTCTGTTGATGGCGACACTGAAACGTCCAGAACTCTTATTACTAGATGAACACACTGCAGCCTTGGATCCAAAAACCAGTCAGGCCCTCATGACCTTGACGGATCAGTTTGTGAAACAAGACGCCCTCACTGCTCTTATGATCACCCACCATATGGAAGATGCTTTGAAATATGGAAATCGCTTGATTGTGATGAAAGACGGACACATCGTTCAAGATCTCAACCAAGAAGAAAAAGCCCAAATGACCATCGCAGACTACTATCAATTATTTGAGAAAGAATAAGATACAAAGCCCGTAAAATGGGAGTAGGACAGAAGCGATATTCTTTATGGCGCTTCGTCGTCCTACCCCCACAAGGCTGATTAGAATTCTTCCGAGCTGATCAAGCGAGAGAAGAGTTCAATCAGCTACTGTGTCTTGCCTAGGCGCTTCACCAAGATACAAACTCATTTTGGAAACGTTTCTCACGGCGGAAAGTTATAGAGTATGTTTGTATGAGCCTAATAGAATCGATTGATTTTAATTTTTTAGTATCACTTAGGTTGTTTGATGTAGAAGTAGTTTGTCTGCATGTTTAGTTAGAGACTTGCTCTCTAACTTTTTCTTTTCCTTAAATCATCTATAAAATTGCATAAAAATAGGAACTAGTTTCAGCTGAAATCGCTTGCAATTACTCAGGTAGGTGGGTATAATATAGTTAGAAAGATGAAGAAGGGATTGATACCAATGCCTTATCGAGTTAAAATTTAGGTTACTTCGTTTTAGGCCTGTTTTGCTGATATCTGTTCATGCTCTTATCGTAAAAGAGCAGTCATGTCGTGTGTGTCGGATCGGTTGGACGGTCGGGCAAACCTGCTTAGTTTGTCCGGAGACATAAGAAAACGTGGAAATAGTAGGTAGAAGCTTTTTGTAAAGGTTTTCAAACTTCGATGCGTCCAGTCGAAAACTAATCATTTGGATTTGGGATAGCAAAGAAAACCTCTGGTATTTTACACAAATACTATTAAATGAAATCAACATCATAAACATTGTTTTGTTAGCCAAAAGGTTAATTGCACCAAGTCAGTGAAGCAGACCAGGCCTCTAGTCCCGTAAGACTGGAGGCCATTTTTATAAAATACTCAGGAGGAGGTGAGAGTATGGGATTGTCGTATGCGCAAGAATATAGTTGTCGTGACCATTTTCGGCAAAGAGCTTTTGAGCGCTTTGGCGTAGATGATCAGCACTTGAATAAGTGGATCAACCAACACCTCTCCTCCCTCTCTCCTTATGATAGTAATGTGGATCAACCCGCCAACACAGAAGCCTATGTAGCAAGTGATGGCGTCATCTTTGTCTGCAATATCAAAAGTCGGGAGTTCATCACTTGCTTTAAGGCGGTTAATTACCAAGAGTCTAAGGAAGAAGAGGAAGCTTATACGGACATTCACGAAAGCAATGTCGCTTCCTTTAAAGAAGATGTAAACCACCTAGTCAATCGCTACCGACTCAAGGAAGCTAGAGAGCTGTTTGAAAACATTGGGGAGGACTTGGATGACTTTTATCGCCTGTCCCAAGCAGTCAAGAACGGCCAATTGAGCGAACGAAATAGTAAGCGCCTAGAGGAATTGTTAAGCAAGTTTCATGTGATCAAGGCAGCCATGCGGATCATTGAAAATAAACGGGGAGATTACCATCTTTAGGGTCTTTTCCCCCTAAAAATAGGCGCCTAGAAGCCCTCTCATCTACTTCAGATGAGAGGACTTTTTTGCTGTGGAAAGCTTTTTGAAAAAAAGAGAAAAAAATTGTATAATAGAGTGGATATGCAAGTATTTGCAAAGCTGTAATTCGACTTGGGCGACCAAGGACCGTAAGTATTAAAACAATCACACTAAAGGAGACAACAGTGAGTAGTATTAAATTAGTCACTCTTGGCGGTGTTCGAGAAAATGGGAAAAATCTCTACGTTGCCGAAGTGAACGATTCAATTTTTGTCTTGGATGCAGGTTTGAAGTATCCAGAAAATGAGCAACTTGGGGTGGATGTCGTTATCCCCAACATGGATTATCTATTTGAAAACAAGGACCGCATTGCGGGTGTTTTCTTGACCCATGGTCACGCAGATGCGATTGGGGCCTTGCCTTATCTTTTGGCGGAAGCGAAAGTCCCTGTATTCGGGACCGAGTTGACCATTGAGTTAGCTAAACTCTTTGTAAAAAGCAATGACAGTGTGAAGAAATTCAACGACTTTCATGTCATCGATCAGAATTCTGAGATTGATTTTGGTGATGCTGTCGTCTCTTTCTTTCAAACAACCCACTCCATCCCTGAAAGTATCGGGATTGTGATTGGCACTCCTGAGGGCAATATCGTCTACACAGGAGACTTTAAATTTGACCAAACTGCCAGCGAGTCGTACGCAACAGACTTTGCTCGCCTAGCTGAGATTGGACGCGAAGGTGTCCTTGCCCTCTTGAGTGATTCGGCTAATGCGGATAGTAATATTCAAGTTGCCAGTGAGCAAGAAGTAGGCGATGCCATCTTAGATACGATTGCAGACTGGGATGGTCGTGTCATCGTAGCGGCGGTAGCCAGCAACCTTTCTCGGATCCAGCAGGTCTTTGATGCTGCGGCTGAGACTGGCCGTCGAGTGGTCTTGACAGGGTTTGATGTGGAAAACATCGTCCGCACAGCTATTCGCTTGAACAAATTGTCTCTTGCCAACGAAAAACTCTTGATCAAGCCAAAAGAAATGAGCCGTTTCGAGGATCATGAATTGATTATTTTGGAAACAGGCCGGATGGGTGAGCCGATCAACGGTTTGCGCAAGATGTCTATTGGCCGTCACCGTTATGTGGAAATCAAAGATGGGGACTTGGTCTACGTCGTCACAACACCATCGATTGCTAAAGAAGCTGTGGTGGCTCGTGTGGAAAACATGATCTACCAAGCAGGTGGCATTGTTAAATTGATCACGTCAAGCTTGCGCGTGTCTGGTCACGGAAACGCACGGGACTTGCAGTTGATGATCAACCTTCTTCGTCCTAAATACCTCTTCCCGATCCAAGGGGAATACCGCGAATTGGATGCCCATGCACGAGTAGCGATGGAAGTCGGTATCTTGCCTGAAAATATCTTTATTCCAAAACGCGGCACTGTGATGGAGTACGAAAAGGGGGACTTCGTCCCTGCCGGTAGCGTCTCAGCTGGAGATGTCATGATCGATGGGAATGCCATTGGTGATGTGGGCAATATCGTCCTTCGTGACCGTAAGGTCTTGTCAGAAGACGGGATCTTTATCGTGGCGCTCACGGTGAATCGCAAAGAGAAGAAAATTATTTCCAAAGCGCGCGTGCACACCCGTGGTTTTGTCTATGTCAAGAAGAGTCGGGATATTCTTCGTGAAAGTTGCGAATTGGTCAACCAAAGTGTTGAAGACTATTTGGCACAAGACAGCTTTGACTGGGGGGAATTGAAAGGTTTGGTACGCGACAACTTGTCTAAGTTCTTGTTTGAACAAACCAAACGTCGTCCAGCCATCCTACCAGTCGTGATGGAAGTGAAATAATAGAAGAAATGGAAACGCTTGGCAGCCAGAGGCTTGCCGAGTGTTTTTAACAGTAGAAAGAGGAAATCAAATGGCAGTTATGCAGATTGAGTATTATTCAGAAGCCTTGAAGATGGAGTGGGGCGTGTCCGTCCTTTATCCCGATGCATCGCGCGTGGAAGATCCAGCGGATACGGATATTCCGGTTCTCTATCTCTTACACGGGATGAATGGCAACCACCACTCCTGGTTGAAGCGGACCAATGTGGAGCGCATCCTGCGCAATACCAATCTGATCGTGGTCCTACCCAACACCAATAATGGCTTTTACACAGATACCCAGTATGGCTACAACTACTACACGGCCATTGCGAAAGAATTGCCAGAGACTCTTTCTCGCTTCTTCCCGAATATGACTAAGAAACGGGAGAAAACCTTTATTGCTGGCTTATCCATGGGCGGCTATGGATCGATGCTCTTGGCCCTCAAGACAAATCGTTTCTCTCATGCGGCTAGTTTCTCTGGAGCACTTAGTTTTCACGATAGAGACTTTGAAAACAATGACTTGGAACAACCAGCTTTTTGGAAGGGAATTTTTGGAGAGATTGAGGATTGGACGACCAGTCCCTATTCGCTAGAGACTGCTGCCAAGAAGTTTTCAGATAAGAAGACCAAGCTCTGGATCTGGTGTGGGGAGCAGGATTTCCTTTATGAAGCCAATAATTTTGAAGTCAAGGAACTAGAAAAGTTAGGCTTGGATGTCACCTATACCCACAGCCCAGGCAAGCACGAATGGTTCTACTGGGAACGTGAGCTGGAGCACTTTTTACAAACCCTACCAATTGACTTTGAATTAGAAGAAAGACTAAGTTAAGATACAAAGGGCGTAAAATGCAAAGTGAAAAAAGGAAATTGTCGCAGGGAGCGATGCTCACAAGAGACTTTATCTTTTTCACATAGCATTTAGGGTGTGTTCATTTATTAAGATTGAAACAATCATCATATGGAGGCTGGGACAAAAGTCCTAGCCTCTTAATTGTTTTTGGATTGTCGAGCAAGACGCAGTGGTTGAGTGGGCTCTAGTACGCTGATTTCATCAACTTTTACAGCCCTACTCAACTGTGCGGAGGTGGGACGACGAAATCGAATTCTAACGAATGACCGATTTCTGTCCCACTCTCTTTTCTTATATATAGGAAGAAAAGCTAGAAAGGCCACTTATTCATTTCAGTCCTGCTTTCTTTGTGGTATAATAGGAATGATTGAAAAATGAGCTAGAAATAGCGAACAAGATAAGAGGAGAGAAATATGGCAAAAGATATTCGTGTGCGTTATGCACCAAGTCCAACTGGACTACTACACATCGGAAATGCTCGTACAGCATTGTTTAACTACTTGTATGCGCGCCATCATGGTGGAACCTTTATCATCCGTATCGAAGATACGGACCGCAAACGTCACGTTGAAGACGGGGAACGTTCCCAGCTTGAAAACCTTCGTTGGTTGGGCATGGACTGGGATGAAAGCCCTGAGACGCACGAAAACTACCGCCAATCAGAACGGCTACCACTTTATCAAAAATACATCGACCAACTCTTGGCTGAAGGAAAAGCCTATAAATCTTACGTTACAGAAGAAGAGTTGGCAGCGGAACGTGAACGCCAAGAAGCAGCAGGTGAAACACCTCGCTATATCAATGAATACCTTGGCATGAGCGAAGAAGAAAAAGCAGCTTATATCGCAGAACGTGAAGCAGCTGGTGTGATTCCAACGGTTCGCTTGGCAGTCAATGAGTCAGGTATCTACAAATGGCATGATATGGTCAAAGGCGATATCGAGTTTGAAGGTGGCAATATCGGTGGGGATTGGGTCATCCAGAAGAAAGATGGCTACCCAACTTACAACTTTGCCGTTGTGATCGATGACCACGACATGCAAATCTCTCACGTCATCCGTGGAGACGACCACATTGCCAACACCCCAAAACAGCTCATGGTCTATGAAGCTCTTGGATGGGAAGCACCTGAGTTTGGACACATGACTTTGATCATCAACTCTGAAACAGGTAAGAAGTTGTCTAAACGGGACACCAACACCCTTCAATTTATCGAAGATTACCGTAAGAAGGGCTACCTTCCAGAAGCAGTCTTTAACTTCATCGCTCTTCTTGGTTGGAACCCTGGTGGGGAAGACGAAATCTTCTCTCGCGAAGAACTCATCAAGCTCTTTGATGAACATCGTCTCAGCAAGTCTCCAGCTGCTTTCGACCAGAAGAAAATGGACTGGATGAGCAATGAGTATATCAAGAATGCGGATCTTGCGACTATCTTTGAAATGGCCAAGCCATTCCTCGAAGAAGCAGGTCGTTTGACAGACAAGGCTGAGAAGTTTGTAGAACTCTACAAGCCACAAATGAAGTCAGTGGACGAAATCGTTCCATTGACAGACCTTTTCTTCTCAGACTTCCCAGAATTGACAGACGCTGAGCGAGAAGTCATGGCTGGTGAAACGGTTCCGACTGTACTTGAAGCCTTTAAGGCCAAACTCGAAGCCATGTCAGACGATGAGTTTGTGGTAGAAAATATCTTCCCACAAATCAAAGCGGTCCAAAAGGAAACTGGTATCAAAGGGAAAAATCTCTTCATGCCAATCCGTATTGCCGTTTCAGGTGAAATGCATGGTCCTGAATTGCCAGATACTATCTACTTGCTTGGACGTGAAAAATCTATTCAGCATATTGAAAATATGTTGGAAAAAATCAGATAATTATCAGAAAAGTCCCTATTAAAAGGGGCTTTTTGTTTCACCTCTAAAGTAAAAGTATTATAGGATTTTTTCAAAAAATTGCCCCGGTTTGACAAATTGATCCTACTGAAAACGATTTTATTACTATCTAAAACAAAAATTATAAAAAAATAGCAATAATTAAGGATAATTGCTTCCAAAAATCGACAGATTAGTCTATAATGTTAGGGAAATAAAAAATGTAATAAGGAGACAGAAATGTTTTTTAAACGTTCGAACGGTGAATTCCGTGAAACGGATCGTGTGACCCGTTTCAAATTGATCAAATCAGGTAAAAACTGGTTGCGTGCTGCGACTTCTAACTTTGGTCTTTTGAAAGTCATTCGTGGTCAAGTCGAAGAGACTGTTGTAGCTGAAGTGCGTGAAGACGCAGTATCAGTGAAAGAAATGACAAGCCGTGGCTTGCTCAAAGGGATCGTAGCAGCTGGTGCTGTTCTTGGTGCAGCTACAGTAGCGAACACTGCAAAAGCAGATGAGACAGGATCAGATGTTGCGACTGCATCTGAGCTTTCAAGTGAGGCTCTTGTAGAACAAGGAAGTACAGTACTTGGTACAACTTCAACAACTGAATCTCAGTCTGAATCAACAACTGAGTCAACAACAGAATCAGCTAGCGCTTCTGCATCTGCAAGTGCTTCAACCTCTACAAGCGTATCTGTATCTCACTCAGCTTCATTGAGCGAACAAGGTTCAGCAGAACTTTCAGCAGCTTCAAGCGAATCAACTGTAGCAGCTGGCTCTGAAGCAAGTGTAGAAGCTACTACAACAGTAGCGAAATCTGAAGATAAAGTTGTTTTGGAACAAAACACTTCAGAAGCAGCATTGTTGAACAAGATTGCAGGAGACTACTCAGCAACTGTTTCAGCTCCAGAAAAGAAAGCAGCACTTAATGCTGCCATCGCTAAAGTTCAAACAGAATTGACAGCAAGCAACAGCTTGATCAATGCTAATGCATCCGCTCAATCATACGCAGACCAACGCGAACGTTTGAGCAAGTCAGTAGATGACATGATGGCAACCTTGACTGCAGCAGGATTTACTGGAAACACAACAGTAAACGGTGCTCCAGCAATTTCAGCTCAGTTGGCTCCAATCTCAACAAGCACTACTGGTAGCGTAAATACTACACCAGTTATTACAAATGCAAATGGTGCAACGATTGAAGATCCTGAATTCAACGAAGCTGGTTATGCTTTGGATCCAAATGCTGAACGTTTGACTTTTGGTGTATGGCAATTCCTTAAGACAGACCATTCAACTGGTGCCAAAACAAACTTTGATTACTACGCTACTCTTTCAGTAGACCGTTCAGCCATCACTGGTAGTCTCTCAGCTAACCCAGATGTTTACTTGCGTATTGTGAAGAAGTCTGATGGTACAGAAGCTTACACTCGTACTATTCATGCTGGAGAAAGCAATATCTCTCTTCCAAGCTACATCACAAACAACAATTCTGATGTAACAAATACCTTAACCTATGCGGCTTCTAACGGAACAGATCCAGGGAATGTGACCTTCTCATTGGTTAACCCTCAGCATGTATATGAAACTCTGCAAATTCGTGATATCAACTATCCTGGTAACCAGGGTGAAGATAAGCCGAACATTCAAACTTCTGTTCCTTATGCAAAAGCTGATCAAACAACACACTATAAACTTGTTGATAGCAGCAAGTACACAAAAGGACAAACTTATACACCAACTGGAAATGAAACAGATCTTGCAAGCTATACGCAAACAGGTCTTGCTGGTCAAAAATTCACAGCTTCAGGAAACCGTAATATTGAGGGGTATGAACAAGTTCCAGCAACAACAGACACAACTCAAAAAACATCGGGTGTCCTTGGTAAAGGTGTTGTTGGCCAAAAATTGGTCGAACTTCAAGGTGGAGCAAACCACTACTACGTGAAACGTATTTCTGAAATCGTTGATACGGAAGGTTCAACTGTTACAAAATTCTACGCTCTTGACCCATCACAAGTTAACAATTTTACAGCATCAGATATTGGTACTGAAGATGTATCTAAGTACACACTTGTTTATACAAGTAAAGTAAATAAAGCTAACTCAATTTGGGAAGCTGACGAAACAAAAGTTACAAGAGTAAACAGCAAAAATGGTGACTACTATATTGAAGTTAATGAAACTGCTGGAAGTCGTGCATTAATTATCTCAGGTTGGTTCTCTACTACAGAGACAGATACCTATAAACAAATGGATGGAACAATGCATACTTATCCACGTCCATTTAAAGGAGCACCTGATCGTTCTCTTACAGCAGCATCATCAGCTAATAATCAATTTAATGTCATTGCTGGTAAAAATCCAGAAATTCAAGCAGAAGGATCTGTTTCGAATGATCCTACAGCACCAAATGGTAAAGCATATTCTAATTTGAAGGGGTATGTATCATTCTCTAACAACTACTCAATTCCAACTGCGATTAAACCATCGACTGATGTAAATTATTACTTTGTTAAGTCAGACGAAAAAGGAAGTGTTTACGTTCACTATAAAGATACTGAAGGAACAACGATTAAAGCTTCAGTAACAGATGAAGATAAACAACCTATCAACAAAGCATATGACACAGTAGTAGATAACCGTCCAGATACAATTGAGTACAATGGTAAAACTTACGAGTTGGTACCGGCAGGTACATATACTGTTGGTCAAGTTGACTCAGATGGTCACCTTACAACTTCAGACCCAATTAAAGGTTCAGTTGCTAAACAAGATCAGAATGTAACCTATATCTACAAATTGAAAGAAACACCAAAAGAAGGTGAAGTTGTTATCACTTATGTAGATACGAAAGGTAACGAAATCCAAAAATCTCGTCAAGATACACCTAAATCACCATATGATACACCATATGATACAACAGAAAAAGGTGAAAAACCAAATATCATCAAGACTACTGATGGTAAGACATATAAGATTGTACCTAAAGGTGATTACCCAGTAGGAGGTGTTGATGAAAATGGTCATTTGAAATCTTCAGATCCTATTACTGGTAAAGTTGACAAACCAAAATCTACCATTACTTACGTTTATGAAGAAGTTGGAAGTGTCTTCGTTCATTATAAAGATATTAACGGAAATACGATCATGGGATCTGTTATTGATGAGCAAGATCAACCACTTGAGAAGGATTATGATACTGTAGTAGATAATCGTCCTAAAGAAATTAAATTTGAAGGTAAAACTTACGAACTTGTAGAAGCTGGTAATTACCCAGTAGGTCAAGTTGACAGCCAAGGTCACTGGACAGGTGATGATGATACAACTGGTAAAGTGGCTTCAGGTGAGAAGAATGTTACTTATATCTATAAGTTGAAAGTGGAATCACAATCAGATTCAGGTTCAAATTCAGCATCAGAATCAGCTTCAGCTTCACAATCATTATCAGAAGTTGTATCTAACTCACAGTCTGTATCAGAACAAGCTTCTACATCATTGTCTGAATCAGTACAGGAATCAGCATCGGTATCAGCATCTGAGTCATCGTCGTTGAGCACGTCGGCGCAAGAATCAGCAAGCCAATCAGCATCAGAATCAGCGTCAGTATCGGCATCTGAGTCAGCATCGTTGAGCACATCAGCGCAAGAATCAGCAAGCGTATCAGCAAGTCAATCAGCCTCATTGAGTACATCGGCTTCAGCATCAGCATCAACTTCAGCAAGCCAATCAGCCTCATTGAGCACATCGGCTTCAGCATCAGCAAGCGTATCAGCAAGTCAATCAGCCTCATTGAGCACATCGGCTTCAGCATCAGCTTCTGTATCAGCTAGTCAATCAGCATCATTGAGCACATCGGCATCAGCATCAGCTTCTGTATCAGCAAGTCAATCAGCATCATTGAGCACATCGGCATCTGAATCAGCATCAGTATCTGCGAGCCAATCAGCATCATTGAGCACATCAGCGTCAGCATCAGCATCAGTATCTGCGAGCCAATCAGCATCATTGAGCGAATCAGCTTCTGCATCTGAATCTGCATCGCAATCTATTTCAGAATCACAATCAGCTTCAACAAGCCAATCAGTTTCTGAATCAACATCAGCGTCTGAGTCAGCATCAGAATCAGCATCAACATCAACGTCTGAATCTGTTTCAGCATCTGAGTCAGCGTCAGCATCATTGAGCGCATCAGCATCTGAGTCAGCAAGCGTATCAGCAAGCCAATCAGCGTCATTGAGCACATCGGCTTCAGCATCAGCATCAGTATCAGCAAGCCAATCAGCGTCATTGAGCACATCAGCTTCTGAATCAGCATCAGTATCTGCGAGCCAATCAGCATCATTGAGCACATCGGCATCAGCATCAGCTTCTGTATCAGCAAGCCAATCAGCGTCATTGAGCACATCGGCTTCAGTGTCAGCATCTGAATCTGCATCAGCATCTGAATCAGTATCAGCGTCATTGAGCGCATCAGCATCTGAGTCAGCAAGCGTATCAGCAAGTCAATCAGCATCATTGAGCACATCGGCATCAGCATCAGCTTCTGTATCAGCAAGCCAATCAGCATCATTGAGTACATCAGCGTCTGAGTCAGCATCAGTATCAGCAAGCCAATCAGCATCATTGAGCACATCGGCTTCAGCATCAGCTTCTGTATCAGCTAGTCAATCAGCGTCATTGAGCACATCAGCGTCTGAATCAGCATCAGTATCAGCAAGCCAATCAGCGTCATTGAGCACATCAGCATCTGAATCAGCATCAGTATCTGCGAGCCAATCAGCATCATTGAGTACATCGGCTTCAACATCACTTTCTACATCTGTATCACAATCAGCATCTAACTCTTCATCAAATTCTGAAAGTGAAACACCTAAACAAGGTGAAGTAATCATCACTTATGTAGATACAAAAGGTAAAGTGATTAAAGATCCTCGTCAAGATACACCAAACTCACCATATGATACTCCATATAACACAACTGAGGAAGGTGAAAAACCTAACACAATCAAGACTCCAGATGGTAAGACATACAAGATCGTACCAAAAGGTGATTACCCAGTAGGTAAAGTTGATGGCGATGGACACTTGGAATCATCTGATCCAATTAAAGGTAAAGTTGATAAACCTAAATCAACTATCACTTACGTTTATGAAGAAGTGAAGGGTAACGTATACGTTCACTATGTTGACGTCAATGGTAACAAGATCAAAGAATCAGTAACTGACGAAAAAGATCAACCAGTTGATAAGGACTACGATACAGTAGTAGACAACCGTCCAAGCACGATCGAGTTCCAAGGTAAGACATACGAATTGGTACCAGCTGGTAACTACCCAGTAGGTCAAGTCGACGAACAAGGTCACCTTAAGTCATCAGATGCTACAACTGGTAAAGTTGCTGAAGATGATACGAACGTCACTTACGTCTACAAATTGAAAGAAGATCCAACGAAACCTAAAGAAGGTGACGTCATCATCACTTACGTAGACGAAAATGGTAAAGAAATTCAAAAACCTCGTCAAGACACACCAAACTCACCATATGACACACCATATAACACAACTGAGGAAGGTGAAAAACCTAATACTATCAAGACTCCAGACGGTAAGACTTACAAGATCGTACCGAAAGGTGACTACCCAGTAGGTAAAGTTGATGGCGATGGACACTTAGAATCATCTGATCCAATTAAAGGTAAAGTTGATAAACCACGTTCAATCATCACTTACGTTTACAAAGAAGTGAAGGAAGAACCAACTCAACCTAAGGGTAGCGTATACGTACACTACAAAGATACTGAAGGTAACACCATTAAAGAATCAGTAACAGATGAGTTAGACCAACCAGTAGGTAAAGACTACAACACTGTTGAAGACAACCGTCCACAGTACATTAGATTCGAAGGTAAAACTTACGAAATCGTACCAGTCGGAAACTACACAGTTGGTAAAGTAGATACTCAAGGTCACCTTGAATCAACAGACCCAACAACTGGTAAAGTGGTTGAAGGACGTAAAGACGTTACTTACATCTACAAACTTGTCGAAGAACCTGTACAACCTAAGGGTAATGTATACGTTCACTATGTAGATGAAAATGGTAACACTATCAAGACTTCAGTAGTGGATGAAAAAGACCAACCAGTAGGTAAAGACTACGATACAGTTGTGGATAACCGTCCTAAGACAATCACAACTGCAGATGGTAAAGTCTATGAATTGGTACCACAAGGTAACTACCCAGTAGGTAACGTTGACGGTGAAGGTCACTTAACAACAACTGACCCAACAACTGGTAAAGTTATCGAAGGTGATAAGAACGTTACTTATGTTTACAAACTTGTGAAGACTCCAAACGTTCCAACACCAAACACTCCAGTGCCACCAACTCCAACACCAAACACTCCAGTGCCACCAACTCCAACACCAAATACTCCAGTGCCACCAACTCCAACACCAAATACTCCGGTAGATCCAACACCTAATACACCAGTGAACCCAGTTCCTGAGCAACCAGCTAAACCAGCTCCAGCTCTTGAACAACTTCCAAATACTGGTGAAACAGGATCTGTAGCTTCAGCTCTTCTTGGAGCAGTTGCAGGGGTTGCAGGGGTTGCAGCACTTGGAAGCCGCAAAAAAGAAGATGAAAAATAATCTTCTGTCCTAATTTGATTCGGTCATTTCAGGTATGTGGGAAATGAAAAAGGATCCAAAAAGAGAACCTCCGGGTTCTCTTTTTGTGTGCTGTATTTTATGTTAAAAACTAGTCTTAATTAGTTACTTTTTGGGGAAAATTAGTGTATAATAACTCGATATCTTATTTTTGAGGAGAGGAAATGTTTTTTAAACGTTCGAAGGGTGAGTTTCGTGAAACGGAACGAATCACACGATTTAAATTAATCAAGTCAGGAAAAACTTGGATGCGGGCATCTATCTCGCAACTAGGGTTTTTTCGTATCTCTCGTGGTGATGCGACTGATAAAATCGTGAGACCTTTCGAAACTTTTGCTGATCCAGTTCCTGCTCCGATTTCTAAAGGGATCCTTGTGTTGGGGGCTCTTGCTGGAGCAACTACAATTGCTACACCTGTGTTGGCAGAGGAAAATGAGGTGAGTTCGTTTCTCGAATCTGAAATCATTCCAACAACAGGTGTGGTTGGTCAGGACAGTTTTGTTTTGGGGACGACATCTGCTACAGATTCTGGATCAATGAACCGGTCTGTCAGTGAATCCCTATCACATACGGAGTCAGGTCGTCAGTCTGTTTCAAAAAGCAGTTCTTTATCACAGTCGGTTTCTTTGAGCGAATCCTATGTTACAAGTGGTTCAGTTAGTCATGTAGACAGTCTGTTAGCTTCTGAACAGGATCCTGAAATCAGTGAGAAAGTAAACAAGAATCAAACCACTCGCTCAGAGGAAGACGTAAAACGTCTGCAAGCTTTGGCTTTGGATTTATACACCTATCGTGCGCAGGCTTTGGAGATACCTGGAACGGAAGCTGCGATTGAGAGTGGAGATTTGTCTTTAGAAGCGATTCGAAGCGGTTTGTCCAATCCAGCGATTCAAATTGAAGCTGTTGAAAGCCAAGCAAAGAGTGCTCGGAATCGCTTAGCCAATGCGGTGCTCCGTGCTACTTCGGGTCAACGAGATCCGCGCACGGGCGATTCGTTAGATGCAGAGAATCGTTTTCGTGCGCCGTTTTTCATGAGTGGACCTGCGAATAATTATTTGATTACAGCTTACAATTCAGACCCTGTTAAGCTACAGTACATTGTAAGAGAGCGAAGTGGTGGGGTCATCTTGACCTATATGGGATATGCTCCAAATAGTGAGCGCGTTGAAGGCGTTTTAGTTCCCAATGCGACTCTGAAATCTCCGTTCGCACCTATGTTGATCGAAGGGAAAGTTGGAGGAAATGAGGTCGTAGAACCCGGAAAGACTTATACGATTACAGTTCGTTTTACCAATTCGAACAATCAGTTTATTGATCGCTCTTTCCGAATTAAAGTTTTACCCCAAAATGACGGCATTCGTAACCCGATTAGAGATGTAGCGACCGAGCTCTATGTCAACGATACTAGCAATCTAGTAGAGGTTGAGAAAGATAGGATCTGGGAAGCGTTCAAGACCTCTAATCCCCAAATTGTGAGCTCGAAGGACTTCAAGGAGTATTCTGTCTCAGCGTCAGGTGTAGTGACTATTACTTATAAAGATAACACTTCAAATGATGTGACTGTCCCTGTCAAGCACCTTCCAGTACCTACAGTTACGACGCGACTATTGGAGAAAGCGAATACCCAGACACCTGTAACAGTGACAGGTGCCAATCCTGGGTCGACAGTCGTTTTGTATAACAATGACGAAGAAGTTGGAAGAGCAGTAGCCGATGCTTCTGGTCAGGTGATGGTAGTGCCTACAGTGCCCTTGCAGTCAGGTGGAGTGAATGCAAAAGCTCTCATCTTCTACGGTGATCATCCGGTTTATTCGGATGCAAGTAATTTGGTTGCGGTAACGATGGACTCAACAGAATATAGTCAATCTGTATCGAATTCAGAGTCTATTTCGACAAGTCGATTCGAATCTGTTCGTGCATTAGAGCTTGCTTCAAAGAGTACTCTTGTATCAGCTTCGGTATCAGCCAGCACTAGTGAGTCTGTAACAGTCTCTACCTCAGTTTCGGAGAGTGAACGAGTGTCAGAATCGGTATCGCTATCCGAATCGGCATTCATTTCTGAATCAGTCTCAACATCAGAGTCAGTGTCTGCATCCGAATCAGAATCTGCATCTGAATCGGTATCCGAGTCAGTATCCGAAACAGTCTCAACGTCTGAATCAGAGTCTGCGTCTGAATCAGAGTCAGAGTCAGTATCGATGTCTGAGTCCGTCTCTACGTCCGAATCAGTCTCAACATCAGAATCGGCATCAATATCAGAGTCAGTCTCAGTGTCTGAGTCAGTCTCAACATCCGAGTCAGTATCAACGTCTGAATCAATCTCGACATCTGAGTCATTGTCAGCGTCTGAGTCAGCGTCAACATCGGAATCAGTCTCTACTTCAGTGTCAGTTTCGACATCCGAGTCGGCATCTACATCCGAGTCGATTTCAACGTCTGAGTCAGCGTCAGCGTCTGAGTCAGTTTCAGAGTCGGAATCAGTGTCAATGTCCGAATCAGTCTCGACATCAGAGTCAGTTTCAGTCTCTGAATCGGTATCGACGTCTGAGTCGGTTTCTACATCTGAATCAGCGTCAGCCTCTGCATCTGAATCAGCTTCTGCGTCTGAGTCAGTTTCAGTCTCTGAATCAGTATCTGCGTTCGAATCGGTTTCTGTATCTGAATCAGTGTCAACGTCCGAATCAGTCTCAACGTCTGAGTCGGTCTCAGCGTCTGAATCAGTGTCAACGTCCGAATCGGTTTCTGTATCTGAATCGGTGTCTATTTCTGAATCAGTATCAGCCTCAGAATCTGTATCTACATCTGAATCAGTGTCTGCATCTGAATCAGCATCGACATCCGAATCAGTGTCTGCATCAGAGTCATTGTCAGCGTCTGAGTCAGCATCAGCCTCTGAATCAGTATCTACATCTGAGTCAGCATCAACCTCTGAATCAGTCTCAGCGTCTGATTCAGTTTCAACGTCCGAATCTGCGTCTACATCAGAATCAGTTTCAACGTCTGAGTCAGCGTCAACTTCTGAATCGGTCTCAGCGTCCGAGTCAGTATCGGCATCCGAATCAGTCTCAACGTCTGAGTCGGTATCAGCGTCTGAATCAGTATCAACATCCGAATCAGCTTCTGCGTCTGAATTAGTGTCTACTTCCAAATCATTGTCATCATCCGAATCAGTTTCGACGTCAGAATCAGCATCTGCTTCTGAATCAGTCTCAACCTCTGAATCGGTATCGGCGTCTGAGTCAGTATCGACGTCCGAATCAGTTTCAACATCCGAGTCAGTATTAATATCTGAATCAGTTTCAACATCTGAATCAGTGTCTGCATCTGAGTCAGCGTCGACATCAGAATCAGTATCGACATCCGAGTCATTGTCCGCGTCAGAGTCAGTTTCAACATCTGAATCGGTGTCAACATCCGAATCAGTTTCTGCATCCGAGTCGGTCTCAACCTCTGAATCGGCATCAACATCCGAGTCAGCATCAACATCAGAATCAGCATCTGCATCTGAGTCAGCGTCAACCACTGAGTCAGTTTCAGCCTCTGAATCGGTATCGACGTCTGAGTTTGTATCTACATCAGAATCAGTCTCAACCTCTGAATCGATATCTGCATCAGAATCAGTGTCTACCTCTGAATCGGTGTCGATTTCCGAGTCAGTCTCGACATCAGAGTCAGTATCTACATATGAGTCGGCATCTACATCTGAGTCAGCGTCAGTATCTGAGTCAGCATCAACGTCTGAATCATTGTCTACGTCCGAATCGGTTTCTGTATCTGAATCAGCATCAACCTCTGAATCAGTCTCGGCATCCGAGTCGGCATCGACGTCTGAGTCGGTTTCAACTTCAGAATCAGTTTCGACATCCGAGTCTGAATCAACATCCGAATCATTGTCAGCCTCAGAGTCAGTTTCAACATCTGAATCAGTATCGGCGTCTGAGTCAGTTTCAACATCAGAATCAGCCTCCGAATCAGTGTCTGCATCAGAGTCGATTTCAACCTCAGGATCTGTTTCGACGTCCGAATCAGTCTCAACCTCAGAATCAGCCTCTGCGTCCGAGTCAGCGTCAAAATCAGAATCAGCATCAACGTCAGAGTCAGTTTCAACGTCTGAATCAGTTTCTACTTCAGAGTCGGCATCTACATCTGAGTCAGTTTCAACCTCAGAGTCAGTATCAGCGTCGGAATCAGTATCAACGTCTGTGTCAGCGTCTACCTCAGAATCAGTCTCAACATCTGAATCAATCTCGACCTCCGAATCATTGTCAGCATCGTTGAGCAGTTCAGTATCAGAAAGCCAGTCAGTCTCTACCTCGCTTTCAGTTTCGACATCAGTCTCTGCATCTGAGTCAGCATCATTGAGTACCTCTGTCCCTGAATCAACTTCAACATCAGTAAGTACTTCAGTTTCAGTGAGTCAATCACAATCAGGAGCAACATCTGCTAGCGGTTCATACTCTAACTCAATGAGCCAATTAATTTCTCATTCAGAGTCATTGTCTGCATCAGAATCAGCAAGTGGATCACAAAAACACAGCCAATCTGTGGTGCTTCCGAATACTGGCGAATCAGGATCTGTAACATCAGCTAGCGGTTCATACTCTAACTCAATGAGCCAATTAATTTCTCATTCAGAGTCATTGTCTGCATCAGAATCAGCAAGTGGATCACAAAAACACAGCCAATCTGTGGTGCTTCCGAATACTGGCGAATCAGGATCTGTAACATCAGCTCTTCTTGGGCTAGTTACAGGGTTAGCTGGAATTGCTGGACTTACCCGACGTAAAAAGAAGGGTAACTGATCTAGTTGGAAATATCATTTTTTTCGAGTGAATCTCATAGGAGATTCACTTTTTTACTAGTAGAATGAAGTATTTTTAATGTGTTACAAAAAAATTTGAAAATTAAACAATAATATAGAAGTTTTTTGTAGCAAATTACTTGAATCTACGTAGTATTCCTGTATAATTAATAATGACTACAATGTAAGGGGAATATCATGCAATTTAAGCGTTCAAAAGGAAACTTTCGTGAAACAGATCGTGTCGTACGCTTCAAATTAATTAAATCAGGAAAAAATTGGCTTCGGGCATCAACGGCTGCTCTAGGCCTCTTTCGCGTGGTGCGTGGGCAAGTGGAGGAGACCATCATTGCCAACGTACAGCAAGATCAAATAGAAAGTCAAAAGCATAACCAAGCCTTCTTAAAAGGTTTGATTACGGTAGGGACTGTATTTGGTGGTGCTGTACTTGCTACGACTGCTAAGGCGGAGGATGCAACATCACTTGCACCAACGGTTTCCGAGACAAAACAGGAGACCTTGGCAGAAGTAGATAGTGTGGTCTTAGGAAATACCTCTACCCAGTCTTCAGAATCCAGCTCTGTTTCAGGATCAACCAGCCTTTCTACATCTGTGAGTGCATCTGCTTCAATCAGTGAATCCGCTTCTTTGTCCTTGAGCGAAGTTGGATCAACTGCATTATCAACGGCAGTTAGCGAGTCTGCTCAAGCTTTAGAGTCAGAGGTGGTTGTTGAGGAGCCGACTAGTTTAGAAGAAGCCACTGTTTTGGAGCAAAATACCTCTGAAGCTGAATTGCTTCAAGAAATTGCAGGGAATTACGCATCTAAAATGACGGACACCGATCGCCGAGCAGTGGTTCAAGCGGTCATTAACAAAGTGCAGGCCGAAGTGACTGCAAGCAATAACTTGATCCACACCAATGCCAGCGCTCAAGCTTATGCTGACCAGCGCGATCGCTTGGAGAAAGCTGTCGATGAGATGATGACGACCTTGACAGCTGCAGGTTTTGTGGGAAATACAAATGTAGATGGGAAACCTGCGATCTCTGCTCAGTTGGCTCCCATTGCTGAGGTGGCTAAGAGTAGTAGCAAAGATCTAGAGATTACACCAAACATGGATGATCGCAACGGTGCTAGTGTTGAAGATGCCCCTCTAACAGCTACAGATGTTGCCAAAGATCCTCATATCGATAAGCGCTATGTTAACCAAACACCTGAAGAAATTGCTGCTTATAAGAAGGATACGGATGCGACTCGCTATACCTTTGGGATTTGGGATTTTGTTAATAAAACAGGAGAATCACTCGGCTATTATGCGACCTTGTCTGTCAATCGTACCGATACCGATCCGAATACCCATGTGGGAAATGATGTATATTTCCGTATTGTAAAAAAATCAGATGGTTCTGAGATTTTCTCTCAAACCTTCTCTGCAAATGTCATTGGGGGCACGCAGTTCCAACTACCTAACGAAGTGTTGATTAAGAAAGCTCCTTTGGGGAATATGTTTGCCTATAGTAAGGCTGATGATGGGAAACCTGGGAATGTTTATCTAGGTACCTACGCTAGTCCTGAGACAAGTTTCCTTGTACGTGATGTATATGATGTAATGAACCCTTCGAAACAAGGGGAACTATTGACTTCGAGAGCTGAAATCAAGGTTCCATCTATGTGGGGGCACCAGTCGACTTTCTACAAAGTGGTAGATCCAGCAGGCAAATGGGTCGATGGAGAATACACGCCAACTGGGAAGGAAGAAGTCTTAGCAGAGTATACCCAATACGGGATTGAAGGTCAGCATTATACGGCCTCCAATGCTCGTGATATTGCAGGATATGTCAAGGTTCCGGTAGTGAACTCGGCTCAAAAAGCAACAACTGGGATCTTTGACAATAGTACGGTTGGCACACGCCGAGTGGAATTATATGGAAATGCGCGTGAGCATTTTATAAGAAGTGAAGTTGTTACAACCAGTCAAAACGGTGACTACATCCTTCGTTACTACGTTCTGGATCCTTCCAAAGTCTATAACGTTTCGAATCTCGATGTCGGGAATGAGGCGGTATTTGATAAGTATACCCTTGTTTATGAAAAAGAGTTTAAACAAGATGTTTCAGATGCCCTTTCTGATTTAGGTGGAACGAATAAAGTTGAAAGTAAGAACAAAGATTATTTCTTGAATGTTACGCCAAAACGGGTGGATGATCGTCATTTTGAGTTAGAGATTACCGGATGGTTTTCGGCTAAGGAAACTGTCACCTATACTGATGAAAATACAGGGAAAGAATACACGGTTCCAAAACCATTCACAGAGCTTCCAAAATCAGCTTTTCTCGGTAACAATCAGACTATGATTGTTGGGAAAGATGCGACACCTCAAGGAGCAGAAGGCTTTTCTAACTTTAAACAAACCATTCAAAAAATGGTGGTTTCAAATCCACTGACGAGCGTGAACTATTATTATCGGAAAATGACGTCGTCAGAATCTGCATCACAGTCTCAAAGTTTCTCGACTTCAACGTCGGCATCCCTAGTTTCAGATTCGATTTCCTTGTCACAATCTGTCTCGACAAGTGAATCCAACTCGTTGGTTCAAGAATCGATCTCCACAAGTCAGTCAGAGTCGTTGATTCAAGAGTCAGTTTCAGCGAGTCAATCGGATTCCTTGGTTCAAGCCTCCGTTTCAGCAAGTCAATCGGAGTCGCTAGTTCAAGAGTCGGTTTCAGCAAGTCAATCGGAGTCGCTAGTTCAAGAGTCGGTTTCCGCCAGTCAATCAGAGTCGTTGGTTCAGGAATCCGTTTCAGCCAGTCAGTCAGACTCGCAGGTTCAAGCATCTGTATCGGCCAGCCAGTCCGAGTCCTTGATTAAAGAATCTGTATCCGCAAGTCAATCAGAATCCTTGGTTCAAGCCTCGGTTTCAGCAAGTCAATCAGAATCCTTGGTTCAAGCCTCGATTTCTGCAAGTCGGTCAGAGTCATTGATTCAGGCATCAGTCTCAGCTAGTCAATCAGAGTCGCTGGTTAAAGAATCAGTATCCGTCAGTCAATCAGACTCGTTGGTTCAGGCATCAGTTTCAGCCAGCCAGTCGGAGTCGTTGGTTCAATCGTCCGTTTCTGCTAGTCAATCCGATTCCTTGATTCAAGAATCTGTATCAGCTAGTCAATCCGATTCCTTGGTTCAAGAATCCGTATCTGCCAGTCAGTCTGAATCGTTGCTTCAGGAATCGGTTTCCGCAAGTCAGTCAGAGTCCTTGATTAAAGAATCTGTATCCGCCAGTCAATCAGACTCGCTGGTTCAGGCATCTGTATCGGCCAGCCATTCAGAGTCGCTGATTAAAGAATCTGTATCCGCCAGTCAATCAGACTCACAATCAAAAGCAGCATCAGCATCTAAGAGTGAGTCTGAAAAAGCCTCGAAATCTGTTTCGTTGAGTCAGTCGGTATCCTTATCTAATTTAGCATCTAGATCAATTTCTGTGTCTCAATCGCAGTCAACATCGGCGGTTGGATCGGAGGAAGTGGTTTCTCAACTGATTTCCTTGTCACAATCTATTTCGATGAGCAAAAAGCTGTCAGAATCCGTTTCGTTGAGTCAGTCAGAGTCATTGGTTCAGGAATCCGTATCGGCTAGCCAATCAGCCTCGTTGGTACAAGCATCAGTTTCTACGAGTCAATCCGAGTCGCAAGTTCAAGATTCGGTTTCAGCCAGCCAATCAGAGTCACTGGTTAAAGCCTCAGTCTCCGTCAGTCAATCAGCCTCGTTGATTCGAGAGTCCGTTTCTGCGAGCCAATCCGATTCGCAGGTTCAAGAATCAGTTTCTGCAAGTCAGTCAGACTCGTTAGTACAAGAATCAGTTTCCGCTAGTGAATCAGAGTCTTTGGTTCAGGCATCGGTATCAGCAAGTCAATCAGATTCCTTGGTTCGAGCCTCAGTCTCCGCCAGCCAATCAGAGTCACTGGTTAAAGCCTCAGTCTCCGTCAGTCAATCAGACTCGTTGGTTCAATCGTCAGTTTCTGCGAGTCAATCAGATTCACTAGTTCAAGAGTCAGTTTCGGCAAGTGAATCGAATTCATTGGCTCAAGAATCGATCTCAGCAAGCCAATCAGATTCTTTGGCTCAATCGTCTGTTTCAACCAGTCAGTCCGAGTCATTGGTTCAGGAATCCGTATCTGCCAGTCAGTCAGACTCGCTGATTCAAGAATCAGTTTCCGCGAGTCAATCCGACTCGTTGGTTCAGGCATCTATATCGTCTAGCCAATCAGAATCCTTGGTACAAGCGTCCGTTTCTGCGAGTCAATCAGACTCGCTGGTTCAGGCATCTGTATCGGCTAGCCAATCCGATTCGTTGCTCAAAGAATCCGTATCAGCTAGTCAATCTGATTCCTTGGTTCAAGCGTCGGTTTCCGCAAGTCAGTCCGAGTCATTGGTTCAGGAATCCGTATCTGTCAGTCAGTCAGACTCGCTGATTCAAGCATCAGTTTCCGCGAGTCAATCCGATTCGCTAGTTCAAGAGTCAGTTTCCGAAAGTCAATCGCAATCTACTTCTGATATCGAATCTAAGTCTCAAATTACAGAATCTATGTCCTTTTCTCGTTCTGATTCAATGAGTCAGTCGGAATCGCAAGTATCGACTGATTTGCAATCAACATCATTGAGTCAATCAGAATCGTTGGTGCGAGAGTCAGTTTCTGCGAGTGAATCGGAATCATTGGTTCAGGAGTCTGTATCGGCCAGTCAATCAGAGTCGCAGGTTCAAGCCTCAGTATCTGCTAGCCAATCGGATTCGTTGGTTCAAGCATCTGTATTGACCAGCCAATCAGAATCGCTAGTTCAAGAGTCGATTTCAGCTAGTCAATCAGACTCGTTAGTACAAGAATCCGTTTCGGCAATTCAATCCGACTCCTTGGCCCAAGCATCCGTTTCAGCAAGTGAATCAGAATCGCTAATCCAAGAGTCGATCTCAACTAGTCAATCCGAGTCTTTGGTTCAAGCGTCCGTTTCTACTAGTCAGTCCGAATCGTTGATTCAGGACTCCGTTTCTACTAGTCAGTCCGAATCGTTGATTCAGGACTCCGTTTCAGCGAGTCAATCCGATTCGCTAGTTCAAGGGTCGATTTCAGCCAGTCAATCAGAGTCGCTGGTACAAGAATCAGTTTCTGCCAGCCAATCAGACTTGTTGGCTCAAGTATCGGTATCGGCAAGCCAATCAGAATCCTTGGTTCAGGACTCCGTTTCAGCTAGTCAATCTGAATCGCTGGTACAAGAGTCCGTTTCGGCTAGCCAATCCGAGTCATTGGTTCAGGAATCTGTATCTACCAGTCAATCAGAGTCGCTGGTACAAGAGTCAGTTTTCGCCAGCCAGTCAGACTCGTTGCTTCAGGAATCCGTTTCAGCGAGTCAATCAGAGTCGTTGGTCCAAGAGTCAGTTTCCGCGAGTCAGTCAGAATCACTGGTTCAGGCATCTGTATCGGCTAGCCAATCCGATTCGTTGCTCAAAGAATCCGTATCAGCTAGTCAATCTGATTCCTTGGTTCAAGCGTCGGTTTCCGCAAGTCAGTCCGAGTCATTGGTTCAGGAATCCGTATCTGCCAGTCAGTCAGACTCGCTGATTCAAGAATCAGTTTCCGCGAGTCAATCCGACTCGTTGGTTCAGGCATCTATATCGTCTAGCCAATCAGAATCCTTGGTACAAGCGTCCGTTTCTGCGAGTCAATCAGAATCACTGGTCCAAGAGTCCGTTTCGGCAAGTGAATCGAATTCATTGGCTCAAGAATCGATCTCAGCAAGCCAATCAGCTTCACTCCTTTCTTCAAGCGAATCGGCTTCAACGTCCATGCCAGTATCTGAATTTCCTTTGACGAGTATTTCAGATTCTATAAGCGCATCATCGACAGAGAGTCAATCCTTATCGCAGGAAATTTCTGAATGGATCAGTGTGTCTTATGCGTCAAGTTTCTCTGCTGTGACAAGTTCTTCGGAGTCTGTCGTGTCTTCGTTTGGCACCTCTTACTCAGAATCTCCATCAGACACAAGCTCACTAACTGCGGCGCACTCTTCAGGACCTGCTCTTCCAGAGACAGGTGCCCATCCTTCATCTAATATTCTTGCTACAGGAGCTTCCATTCTTCTGTCTGGATTAGCCCTTTTAGGAATTCGGAAAAAAGATGGCAAATAAAACCTTAAAAGACCGGAATGAACCGGTCTTTTATTGATCTCGAATGTCTAAGAAGTTGGGAAATATGTTATAATGAATGAGGAAGTTTTCGTTGAGGGATATGAAAAAGGTTACTTTGTGAAAAGCTCTGTTTGCCTTCATATCTTCAGAAAATATGGGATTAAAAAAGAAGAGTCAGAGGAAAGAGATGAAAATTCATTTTACAAATTTATTTGGGCAATCTTCGAAAAGTGTTGCCCTGATGGCACAAAACGATATCATGAATGTCGTTCGTGAACTTGGGGTTAATGAATTAGGGATCTACTTTTATGATCATAGCAACGAACCAGCTAGCGAATTGAATTCGCGGATGGATGGGATTTTAGCAGGCGTTGCTTTTGGGGATATTGTCTTCGTTCAATCTCCTTCTTGGAATGGAATTGAGTGGGACCGCCGTTTGGTTGATAAGTTAAAACTCCTTCAAACCAAGCTGGTCATGTTTATCCATGATGTTCCACCACTCATGTTTGAGAGCAATTATTACCTAATGCCCAACTATATCGACATGTACAATCAGAGTGATCTGGTCGTTGTTCCGTCAGAGCAAATGTACCATCGTCTAGTATCAGAAGGACTCACAGTGAAAAAATATGTGGTCCAAAAGTTGTGGGATTTGACCCATAGTTTGGACCTCTATACTCCGCAATTTGAGAAAAAACTGATCTTCTCAGGAAATCCTTCACGTTTCCCACATATCATCGACTGGAAATATGATACACCCCTTCATGTTTATACCGAACCAGTTGAAGGAGTTGATTATTCCAAGGTCCATATTGAAGGGTGGCGAACTAAGCAAGAGTTGCTTTTGGAGCTTTCTAAGGGGGGGTTTGGGCTGGTCTGGGGAAATTCAGAGAACCCCGAGGATGAGCGAGATTACTACAAAGAAAATATTTCCTACAAATTATCGACTTACTTATCCGCAGGTCTTCCGGTAGTCGTGCCAGACTATTTGTCAAATGCAGACTATATTCGAGAAAAAGGGCTTGGCTTTGTAGCATCCAGTCTTGAAGAAGCTAATCGTCTGGTTCAAGACTGCACAGAAGAAGCGTATGCCCAAATGGTCCAAAAGGCTCACTATACTTCTTATTTGATCCGCAATGGCTATTTTACAAAGAAATTATTCGTCGATACCATCATGGCTTTAGGAGAATAATGTCCAAGTAAACCAGATTCTTCAGATAAACATCTGAAGGATTTTTTGTTGAATACGGTACCAAATGGGGAATTTGAAATATTACCAAATATTAGTGACAAATGAGTTTGGAAAAGTCGCAAATTATGGTAAAATAAGTTGAGATAAAATGCTCTAAAGGCACATATTTAAAGGCTGTTTCCCTGGTGGAAGAGTCAAAATGAGTAAGAGAAAGTTTAAAAGAAATGTTAAAACGATCTGAAGTAGGAAAGAGATTTTGTTGGACGATATTTTTCGTCTTTATTTATGTTTTGGGAAGTAAAATTTCCCTGCCTTTTGTTGACTTATCAAAGGCCTTGAGACTCAATGAGGGAACGACAACGGGCTTGCAGCTCTCAAGCGCTGTGATGGGGGGAAATCTCCGCGGGATGTCGATCTTTTCGATCGGTCTATCCCCATGGATGTCTTCCATGATTTTGTGGCGGATGTTTACCGTTTCAAAACGCTTTAACCTCGAAAAAACCAGCACGGAGATAGTGGAGCGGCGAAAGATGTACGTGACCTTGGCGCTCGCCATCGTCCAGTCTTTGGCAGTGGCCATGTATCTCCCTTTGAAGACAGGGTTGAACCCCGGACTTGTCATTGCGGTCAATACCATGATTATGGTAGCCGGAGCCTTCTTTTTAGTTTGGCTCTCCGATCTAAATGCCGCTTTGGGCCTTGGAAGTTCTGTTGTGATCATGATGGCTGGGATGGTTATGTACCTGCCAGAAGATGTGATGCAGACCCTTTCAAGTGTCAATAATATCCCAGAGATCGCTTATGTTCTGGGCGTGATTTTTATCTTGATTTTTGTCTATGTGGCAGTCTTGGTGGAATATTCCAAGTACCAGATTCCTGTCAATAAATTAGGGATCCACAACAACTTGAAAAGTTATACTTTTTTGGATATCAAGCTCAACCCAGCAGGAGGGATGCCCTTTATGTACGCCATGACCTTGGTGTCCATTCCTCAGTATGCCATGCTCTTGATCTTGTCTATGGATTCCAATGCCAAGTGGGCTGCTCGTTTAGCCAAACACTTGGTGATGGGAGATCCGATTTGGATCCTTCTTTACATTCTGATGATCGCCCTTCTCTCTTTTGCTTTCGCCTTTGTCAATGTGAACGGAGAAGAAATTGCAGATAAGATGATGAAGGCGTCCGAGTATATCGATCATGTCTATCCTGGAGCAGATACACGTCGATATATCAATAAAATTGTGCTACGCTTGACGGTTTTTGGGACCTTGTATCTGATCCTCTTTACGGCGCTTCCTTTTTCCCTCTTGTTATGGGATAAAGATCTTTTGCGCTTGACCATGATTCCAGGAACCTTCCTCATGTTTGTCGGGATGATTTACAATATCCGAGAAGAAATTCGTGCCCTTCGTGTCAATCAACGTTATACAAGAATATTCTAGGAGTAACCATGTATTATTTTGTACCAGCCTGGTATGGAACGGACCGCATCTGGCAGCAAACAGCTACCCCTTGGTACTGGATGCGAGAATCCATTGAATTTGATGATACCATTAATCAAGTTCGTATTTTTCAAGAAGCAGAAATGGATCGGATCTTATTGTTGCCTCAATATAGTCCGCAACTGCGCTATTTTTTACACCGCCAAGATTTGTTAGAGACAGATGTGCTTTCGATTTTTGATCGGATCCAAAAGGTTCCGTCTAGTTTGGCTATGCACCCAGTTCAGCTTCGGGACATCGAATGGCCGAGTGAGACCACTTTTTCCTACACTCCCTTTTTGGTAATGGCATTTCGAAAGGGTCACCTCATAGCAAAAATTGATATGGGAGTAGATGGAAACATTCTCTCTTTGACTCGTTATAAGAATGAAGAGATCAGCTACATTGAGTACTTAGATGATCGCGGCTTTATCTCTAGTAGGATTTACTACAATGAGAGGAAACCTTATTTTCAAGAGTATCTGAGTTTTGATGGACAATGGGTTTTGAGAGAAATGTTGATCGAAGAGAACCAATCTGTTATGGTCAATGAAGCTTTCTTTCCTGCCTTCAAAAAAGAAAGCTATTCCGATATGGGAGAAGTTGTCGCTGAAAAAATGAAGGAACAGTTGGCAGCCTTGGTACCAGGACGAGATCAGTTGGTACTGGCAGCTCATCCAGCAAATTTGGCTTTTTTACAAGATACAGCAAGTAGTGTCAAGAAAGTCTTGTCTTTCTACGGGGATCGCCAGCCCTTGTCTGCCGAAAACTTTGCCCTCTATTTTGATATGATTGATGCCCAGCTCTTGATCACAGATAGTGAAAAAACCAAAGAAGCGATTGGGGTCTTTTCTCCTAGCTTGGCTCAAAAGACACACCGGATTACCTCTTTTGACTCCCGCCTCCGTTTGGGATCTAGTCAGGAGCGCAAGGAATCGAAGATTTACTTTTACGTCAATGAAGCTGAGCTTCCAAGTAAGAGCCAGCTCAAGAAGGTTCTGGAGGTCTTGGCGCAACATCCTTTATTTGAAGTTGTTTTTGCATTTTACAATGGATCACCGGAGCGTGTTAAGGAATTAGAAGGGCAACTCGAGGAATTGATCGCTAGCGAGCAGGACTTGCATCTGGTTCAATCACCAGCCCAAATGGAAGGGCTTGGGGAAAACCAGATTATCGATGAAGAGTCCGTACAAGACGCACCGGATTATCGCTTTGTAGTTAAGAATTTTTCAAATGAAAATGACATTATTCAAGAATTGGAAAAAACCCGCTTGATTGTAGATTTAAGCGAGGAACCCAACCTCTACACGCAGATTGCAGGGATCTCTGCTGGGATTCCTCAAGTCAACCGCGTCCAGACAGAATATGTCGATCATTTGAAAAATGGCTATGTGTTATCAAAGGGAGACAAGGAATTAGAGAAGGCAATCACGCACTTCTTATTGGAATTGAAGCCTTGGAACGAAGCCTTGGTCTACTCGATCGAAAAAATTCAAGAATACACCGGTCAACGCTTGATCGAGAAATGGGAAGGATGGATGAAAGAACGTCATGGATAAAAAACTACAAATACCCCATATTCTCCAAATCGGCTCAAGTAGTTGGCAGGATCAGGTGGAGCTTCCTGCTGGACTAGGCTGGCACTTTTTTCAAGCTACCGCTCTTCCATCGCTCAAAGAATATATGGAAGAAGAGGAAATCTCCAAATTCAAAGCCTTGATTCTAGAAAAGCCAGAAGATTTATTAGCTTTAGGAGAAGACCTGGCTTATTTTCAGCCTTATACTGTTTTTTATGATCAAAGCCATGAACTAGAGGCGCCTTCTGACGAATTGGCCCACCTCTTAAGGCTTAAACAAGCAAGACCCTGGGATTTCTCAAACAAGCATCAATTTCTCTATGTTTTAGAGCGCTTTTTATACGACAATCAATATGGAGATGCCTTTACGGTTCGTGACCTGCGAGTGAGACCTGATTTTGCGGGCCAGCAAACGGTGCTGGGGCAACATTTTCTTCAGCTAGATGGATCATACGGTGAAGAGTTTACACCGATTGCTCAGTGGGTTTACAACTACGTGTATGATGCTAGCCGTCCCATCAATTTTTGGTTGGAATATGAAAAAGATCCAAGCTGTCAGCTGCAATTGCGGATTCAATTTTACCGCTTTGGTGCTCTGGGAGAGTGGGTCAAAGATGCAGTCTTTTCAGAAGAAGAGATGGCACAACCACTAGAATTGGATGGCGCAGAACCTTATTACCTAGCCTTTTCGCTGGAAGCAAAAGGAGAAGGGACGCTTACGATCGGAGCCCTACATAAGCGCTTGTCACATGGTCCTTTAGGAGAGATGACCGTAGGAGCTAAGACGCTACGGGACCACAAACGCCAAGAAATTTTTGCTTATTTCCATCCTGGCGATATGAAACCACCTTTAAACATTTACTTTTCTGGGTATCGTCCGGCCGAAGGTTTTGAAGGGTTTGGGATGATGCGTGCGATGGGGAGTCCCTTTATTCTCTTTTCTGACCCAAGGCTGGAAGGTGGATCCTTCTATATGGGCTCAGAAGAATTGGAAAGTCAAATCACTGCCTTTATTGATCAGCACTTGGACTTGCTCGGCTTTGAGCCAAAAGATATGAATTTCTCAGGCTTGTCCATGGGGACCTTTGGTGCCCTTTACTATGGGGCTCTTTATTCTCCTCATGCGATCTTGGTCGGAAAACCCATTGTCAACCTGGGGGATGTCGCTGCCAACCTGAAATTTAAACGTCCAGATGAGTTTGGAACATCCCTAGACATGATGCAGTTGATCATTGGTCAAGTGTCGCAAGAAGGGATCGGTCAGCTCAATCAACGCTTCTGGGACCGGTTTGACCAGGCAGATTTCAAGGATACGATTTTAGCCCTTGCCTATATGAGGGATGATGACTATGACCAGCAGGCTTATCCAGATATTTTAGAGGCCTTGTATGAATTTCCGGTTCGTATTATCAGCACTAGCCGTGCCGGTCGACACAACGATGCGAGTGGTCCGATCATTGAGTGGTTTGTGACCCAATACAAAGAAATCATGGAAAGAGACTTTGGAAGAAACCAATGATAAAAATAAAAGAAAATGAAAGCAGACGAATCTACTGGGGCGATACCGTTCTAGCAGATTATCTTTGGGGGTCGACCATTCAAGCGACTGACCAAGGAAGCGTTCAGTTTCAGAACCCCCTCATGCCATCTGGTCAAGTGCTGAAAACTTGGCATTCGCAGACAAATTTTGGCGCAACTCGTCAAATTCCTAGTCTGCCTCTGCTCAAAAGAGAGCAAGATTATGAACTGGTTATCACGATGGAAGCGACTCCGGCTCATACCGTTATGGTAGAAATCGTCTTCAAAGATCGCTTTGGAGAGGTCGTTGGCCGTCGCGTAACCGCAGAAGGTCGCTTGCCGTTTACCTATCCAGATCAAGCATACGCCTATGAAGTACGCTTGCTCAGTGCAGGTTTGCAAGAGTTTACCTTCCACTATTTCACGATTCAACCAATATCGTCTGAGGGAGCAGAAGTTCTCGAATAGACGAACATCACTGCAAAAAAAGAGGATTACATTGGATTACGTTAAATTAAGAAACATCAAAAAAATCTTAAAAGAAGTCAATAGCTGGAAGGATGACATGGCCCGCTTGACGGATCGACAACTACAGGAGAAGACTGTGGAATTTCGGGAACGTCTAGCTAAGGGTGAGACCTTGGATGATCTCTTACCAGAAGCATTTGCGGTTGCGCGGGAAGCTGATAAACGGGTCTTGGGCATGTTTCCTTATGACGTGCAAGTCATGGGAGGGATTGTCCTCCACCAAGGCAATGTCGCTGAAATGAATACTGGTGAAGGAAAGACCTTGACGGCAACTATGCCGGTTTATCTCAATGCCTTAGAGGGAAAAGGGGTCATGGTTATTACGACCAATACCTATCTGGCAACTCGGGATGCAGAAGAGATGGGACAGGTCTACCGCTTTTTGGGCTTGACTGTTGGAGTTCCCTTGAAACAATCTGAAGACGAAGAATTAGATCCAGAAGTCAAACGGGAGATTTACCAGTCAGATGTCATTTATACGACCAATACCAGTCTGGGCTTTGACTATTTAACAGAGAACTTGACGGCTTCGGCAGATGGCCAGTTTTTGGCAGACTTCAATTACGCCATTGTTGATGAGATTGATTCGGTGCTCCTTGATAGTGCTCAGACTCCCTTGATTATTTCTGGTTCTCCTCGGGTTCAATCTAACCTATATGGGATTATTGATACCCTGATCCAAACCTTCAAAGAAGGGGAAGACTTCAAGTTTGATGAAGAAAAGAAACGAGTTTGGTTGACTCGAAAAGGAGCTCATGCAGCAGAAGCTTTTCTTGCTATTCCCAACCTCTATGATCCCCAATACCGTGATTTGGTTCGCCATATCAGCTTAGCCCTGCAGGCCAATAAAAACTTTATTAAGGATAAGGACTATGTCATCCATCCCAATGTCGAAGGGCAACCGGAGATTGTCTTACTAGACCAGGCGACGGGGCGCTTGATGGAAATGACGCGCTTGCAAGGAGGACTCCACCAGGCGATTGAAGCCAAAGAGGGCCTCAAGCTCACCCAAGAAACACGGGCTATGGCTTCTATTACTTACCAAAACCTCTTTAAGATGTTTCGGAAGTTGGGAGGCATGACCGGGACTGGGAAGGTCGCTGAGGCAGAGTTTCTTGATACCTATGCCATGTCAGTGATCAAGATCCCAACCAATCGCAAGAAGATCCGCAAAGATTTGCCGGATGAAATCTATCAGACCTTGCCAGAGAAAATCGTGGCTTCCTTGGACTATGTGAAGAAGGTCCACGAAAAGGGCAATCCAATTCTGGTCTTTGCCGGATCCGTTGAGATGTCGATTCTTTACTCGAATCTTCTTTTGCGCGAAGGGATTCCTCACAATCTTCTCAATGCCAACAATGCTCCTCGAGAGGCCCAGATCATTAAGGAATCAGGTCGAAAAGGAGCTGTGACAGTTGCGACCTCAATGGCCGGTCGGGGAACCGACATCAAGTTAGGACCAGGAGTCGCTGAGTTAGGTGGCTTGGTGGTTGTCGGGACTGAGCGGATGATGAACCAGCGGATTGACCTTCAAATTCGGGGGCGTTCAGGTCGCCAAGGAGATCCCGGTTTGACCAAGTTCTTCGTCTCTTTGGAAGACGATTTGATGAAAAATTGGGGGCCAGACTGGATCCAGGATACCTATCAAGACTATGATGTAGATGAGCGGATTGGTTCAGCTAAAGCTCTGACCAAGCGCAAGTATAGAAACTTGGTGGAACGGGCTCAAAATGCTAGTGAAAGTTCTGGTCAGGCCAGTCGTCGGATGACGCTAGAATTTGCGGAAAGCATGAACATTCAGCGTGCCATCGTCTACGAAGAGCGCGACCGCTTGATCAAACAAGAAGGACGCTTGGATGATATCGTTGAAAAAGTGCTTCGTTCCGTCTTTTCAAGTGTAGCCCATAAAAAAGAATACAAGGAACCGGTAGCTTTTTATCGCTATATGTTAGACAATGTTAGTTACCAAGTGGATCCGGAAAAGGCCCACCAAACCTTCCGTAGCAAGAAAACCAAAGAGAATTTCTTATGGGAAATTGCTAAAAGCGAGTTAGAAGCTAAGTATGAGATCTTAGGCACCGATGAGGTGATCGCCCAATTCCAGCGCATGGCCATCCTAAAAGCTATCGATGAAAACTGGGTCGAGCAGGTAGACTATCTGCAACAATTGCGCATGGCGCTCTCTGGTCAGTACACCAGTCAGAAAAACCCTTTGGTAGAATTTTTCCAAGAAGCCTACCAATCCTTTGAACGAATGAAAGAGGCGGCCAAAGAACAAATGGTCCGCAATCTCCTACTAAGTCGAGTAGAAATCAATAAAAAAGGGGAAATTGTCTTGCATTTCCCATAAAAGAGGACATTATGACAGTATACAATATCAACCTTGGAATCGGTTGGGCCAGCAGTGGTGTTGAGTATGCCCAGGCCTACCGTGCCCAGTTGTTACGCAATATCCATCAACCAGCCAAGTTTGTCTTTATGGATATGATCCTAGCCGATAATATCCAGCATTTAACAGAAAATATCGGTTTTAAAAATGATGAAATCATCTGGCTCTATAGCCATTTTACAGATATAAAAATTGCGCCAACGACCTATACCATTGATCAGGTCTTAGCAGGATTTGCCGGAAAACCGACTCGTGAAGAAGTCGATGGTAAGATCAAGCGCTTCTTTTATGAGGATCAGGACAACTTTTTGACCTGCTACCTGCGCGCAGAAAACAGTCCCTATGTCGAACGCTGCGAGTACGTGTCTAGAGGAATTTTGGTGAGAAAGGATTATTTCTCCTATACCCGCTATTGTACCGAGTATTTCATTCCTAAGAACAACCAAGCCAACTTGATTGAGCGCCGTTTTTACAATGAAGACGGGACGGTTGCCTACAGCATGCAGATGGCGGATGGCCGCGAAATCTATCGTTTCCCAGATCGCTACCTAGTTGGTCGCCAAGAATTGATCCGCTACTTCATGCAGAACCTTCAATTGACCAAACAAGATTTGGTGATTTTGGATCGGGAAACCAATATTGGTCAGCCTATCTTTGAAGAAGCGCAAAAAGCTCGCCTGGGTGTGGTCGTCCATGCCGAGCACTTCAGTGCCAATAATGTCGATGATCAGTATATCCTGTGGAATAACTACTACGAGTATCAATTTACCAATGCAGATAAGGTAGACTTCTTTATTGTCGCGACTGACCGCCAAAAAGAAATCTTGGCCGAGCAGTTTGCCAAATACACCAACCATCAGCCGGCTATCTATACCATTCCAGTTGGGAGTCTTGCAAGCTTACCACAAAACGAAAATCGCACCCCATTTTCTATGATTACTGCCTCTCGTTTGGCGACAGAAAAGCATATTGACTGGTTGGTGCGAGCAGTGGTTCGCGCCAAAAAAGAATTGCCAGAGCTGTCCTTTGACATCTATGGAAAAGGTGGAGAAGAAGGCAAGTTGCGTTCTCTAATTGATGAATTGGGGGCAGCAGACTATATCCATCTCAAAGGGCATGCCAATCTAGAGGAAATTTACAAGAATTATGAGGTTTACCTGTCCGCGTCGACCAGTGAAGGCTTTGGGTTGACCTTGATGGAGGCGATCGGTTCTGGTCTTCCGATTATCGGTTTTGACGTTCCTTATGGCAACCAGACCTTTGTCACAGAAGGTAAAAATGGCTATCTCATTCCGCCTTCAGCAGATCAAGTGGTCGACCAGATTGCTTCTGCCTTTGCGGAAAAAATGATCCAGCTATACAAAAAAGATGATCTAGCCAGCATGCGTCAAGCATCTTATGCGCGTGCAGAAGACTTTTTGACCAGCCGAGTAGAAGAAGCTTGGGAACAATTGATAGAAGAGGTGACACATGCTGAACGTATTTGATAGTTATTCTCGTGAAAGCCAAGACCTGCTCCACTCCATGAAAGAGTCTGGCTTTGACCATCCGACCGTTGTTTTGGAGCCAAACGGTTTCTTACCAGACGGTGTCGAATCTCCCTTTATCTATTTCTTAGGACAAGCAAAAGGGGAGAAGCGCGGTCGCTACTTTAATGAAGTTCCAGTGCCTGATTTCTGGGAAGTTTCTGGGGATAACAGTTCGGGAAAAGTGACCTACTATGGTCAGGAAAAAGCTCGGATTGTGTACCATGCTGCTTCCTATAAACGCATCGTCGAGCGCTTAGAGTGGTTAGATGATAAGGGACAAGTGGTCATGGTTGAGCACTATGACCAATACGGTCGTAAGATTGCTGTAACGACTTGTGGCGATCAGGGACAGTATTTGGTGACTACTTACTTTGAAGGGGATACCGAGCGCTTGACAGAAAATCACCAAACAGGGGATTTGATCTTGACCTTGGACCATCAACCTATGCGGATTTTCAAGAATCGCTTAGATTACTTTGTCTTTTATCTAGAGTATCGTGGTTTTGATTTAGATGGTTTGGTCTACAATACGCTGGCTACCTCCTTTAGCATTAGTCTCCAGTTAGGCAATAAAGGCATCAAAGGACGCGACGTCTTGGTGTGGCAAGAGCCTCTTCACGACAGCCTTCCGGGCAATATGCAGTTGATTCTAAAGAGCCCAGAAATCCGGACCAAGAAGATCTTGATTCCGCAAAACGCGACCTATCATCGTGCTTTGCAGTTGACCTCGCAAGACCAGCATAGCTATTTTGGTCCCCTTGGCTACCTGTATGATTTCAAGGTGAAAGACGATATCCGTAAAGACGCTTTTGTTTTGACCAATTCGGATCAGATCGAAGCCTTGACCTATCTAGTAGAGAACTTGCCAAATGTGACCTTCCGTGTAGCAGCTTTGACGGAGATGTCTGCCAGCCTCTTGTCTATGGTCCGCTACCCAAATGTGGTCTTGTACCAAAATATCAGTCAAGAGCGGATCAAAGAGTTGCTTAAGGTCTCTAGTATTTATCTAGATATCAACCACTATGCAGAGGTGCAAGGCATTGTTCGCAAGGCCTTCGAACACCAGCAAGTCATCCTTGCTTTTAGCCATACCCTGCATGACCGCCACTTCCTCGCACAAGCCAATATCTTTGATCAAGGAAAAGAAGCAGATATGGTGGCTCGTATCCAGGAAATCTACCAATCTGTGGATAACTACAGAGAAGCCGTCGCACAACAAATTGCCCAATCAAGTAGCGTTGAGCCAGCTGTTTTCAAAGCTCGCTTGCAAGAAGGGATAGGTGGACACAGTGAGTGATCGTAAGAAAGATTTATTTTACAAAGAAGTAGAAGGACGGATGGAGTCTCTCAAACGCCGTCCTGCCGAAAAAGAAAAGACGACACGTTCTGAAAAGATCAATGTTACTTTTAATGTGATCATTGGTTTGGTGATTCTGCTGGGAGTTATTTTTACCCTCTTCAGAGTGTTAGGAGGATCCTAAGATGGAAATGGTATTTGCAATCGGGATCTCGATCTTATCCCTCGCTCTTGTGGTTCTGATCACCCTGCAGCCTCGCCAACAACAATCGCTTTCAACAGATGCGACCAGTAACCTAGGAAAACCAAGTTACTGGCGGTCCCACCGTGGACTCAAGCTAGCGACCCTTGTTGTTAGTATTGTCTTTCTCGTATCCTTATTTCTTTATATGATGGTCGTACAGGCCTAATTTCTAATAGAATGGATAAAAAGAAGTTGGTATTCTCCAACTTCTTTTAGAATGTAATCTATCTGTTTCTTACCTAATGCAACCTAAATGATACTTAAAAAATTAAAGAGATATCAACTATTAGGCTTACTTAGACATCTATTGAAACTTTCCTTAGGTGAGTACGGACGTCAGCGAACTTCGAGGAAGTTCCATGACTTAGTTTTGGACCTAAGGTTCCAAAACTCCCGAGTGCTAGAAACAAGAATGTTTCTAGCACTTATCTCACGGCGGAAAGTTTCTAAGATGACTCTATCTACAATTTGAAGAGGCTAGGACAAAAGTCCTAGCCTCTCAATTATTTTTGGATTGTCGAGCAAGATGCAGTGGTTGAGTGCTCAAAGCACTGCTTTGAGGTGGTAGATAGGACTTGCTAAGCAAGTTTCCTAAGTAGTTGTTCGCTTTTCAAGTTCCAAAGATGCCCTACTCAACTGTGCGGAGGTGGGACGACGAAATCGAATTCTAACGAATTACCGATTTCTGTCCCACACTCTTTTTTATCCTGCTTCCTTCTCTTTTATGGTATACTGAAAGCGACAACATGATTGGAGCTCCCGATGAAAAAGATCCCCTTAGTATTTTCAGGCTGTCTGTTAGGACTGGTTGGCGCTGGAAACCTTCTTGCGGACTCGCTACCCTTCCTTGCTCACGCCTTTAGTCTGACAGGTTTGTTCTTCTGGTTTTTCTTTGTGGTTTATCATGCAATTCGCTGGCAAGAAACCAAGATAGAACTCCAACAACCAGCTCTTTTATCTGGGATGGCGACCTTTCCCATGGCAGGGATGATTCTATCCACCTATCTTTTGCGCCTCTTTCCCGCCTTTGGAGGTCTATCACAGTTGGTCTGGTGGTCTGCCTTTCTCTTGGATCTGGGTTTAATTCTCTATTTTACCAAGACCCATGTCCTAGCGCGACCAAGAGCCAATGCCACTCCCAGTTGGACCGTTCTCTATGTGGGCATTGCAGTAGCAGCCTTGACTTATCCAGTTGTAGGAATCAGAGAGATTGCTTATCTCGCTTTAGTGATTGGTTTTGGTTTGACCTTTCTTCTTTATCCCCTTATCTATCATGATTTGAAGCAGTCCCCTTTACCCAGTCATCTATTGGGCCAAGAAGGCATCTATTGTGCTCCCTTTTCCCTTCTTTTAGCAGCCCTGGTTCGTGTGGGTGGAGCAAGCCTTCCTGTCTGGTTCTTACTGATCATGGTGTTGGCCTCGCAAGGTTTTTATTTCTTTGTTTTGACGCGCCTACCGAGAATGATCACAGAAGGTTTTCAACCTGCTTTTTCAGCTCTGACCTTTCCAACAGTTATCACAGCGACCTCTTTGAAAATGGCCCAAGGCTTGTTGCAACTACCTTTCTTGACAGCTCTCGTATGGCTGGAAACTCTTCTTTGTCTCTTGATTTTAGTCGCTGTCTTAGGTGGTTATGTGGCCTATCTCAGAGAGTAGGAAGGCATCCTTTTTCATTGAAACCTTGTCACGATTATGGTAAGATGCACTATACGATTTGTCAGACTTTATAGGAAAGGTATCTATGAAATTCATCAAAGGAAAGCTCTCACTGCTGTATCCCCTCTTTCTGCTCTTGTTTTATTTTTATGTTCGGCCTCAATTTCGCCCCTTGGCCCAGTATGTCTCCAATAGTGTAGCAAGCGCCAATAGCTATTATTGGACCTTATTTGGCCTAGAAGGCCTCTATGCAGTCTTTACAGGATTTTTGGTCTATCGTTTTTCTAAAAAAGCGCAGTTTAAGCTGGGGAAGAATCCTCTTCAAGCTCTGATAGAAGCCGTTTTTGCGGCCTGTTTAGTTTACTGGTTGGACTACTTCATCAGTGGTTTTGTTCAAGGACGGGCAGCTGTTTTGAGTCTGTTTCCACGGGAAATTAGCCCCACAGGAGTGCTTATCCTGGTGATCGCAATGGTTGTCATCCGGCCAGTGACAGAAGAGCTGATCTTTCGTGGAGCCTTGGTGAATGCCTACTTCAAAGGCTGGAAACTCTATGCTGAGATTTGGCTTCCAGCCCTCATCTACAGTGGCCTACATTTTCTCCACAATCCCTTTTCGCTGGGAGCTTCTATCATCTATCTCCTGCCGAGTGTGATTTTTGGGATCCTGTATTATCGGAGTAAGACGCTCCTTGCTCCTATTTTGGCTCATATCTTGCTCAATCTCTACTACACCTTGCCTTTACTTTTATCTGTATTTAAGTAGCAACCGATTTCCTGAGTGAGATTGGTTTTTTTTGAAAATATGGTATAATAGAATAAATTTAATAGAGGGAGTTGAGGTTTGAAAAAAAGCTACCGCGTCAAACGTGACAAAGATTTTAATGCTATTTTTAAAAGTGGTCAAAATGTTGCCAATCGAAAATTCGTTGTTTACCGCTTGCGCAAAGACCAACCGCATTTTCGAGTCGGCCTGTCTGTTAGTAAGAAACTGGGAAATGCTGTGACCAGAAATCGCATCAAACGTTTGATTCGCCATGTTTTGATCAAACACCAAGCCTTCCTTACGACCGATGATTTTGTTGTCATTGCTCGTAAAGGAGTGGAGGAGCTCGACTTTCATCAAGTAGAGAAAAATCTTGTACATGTCTTAAAATTAGCGCATGTCTACCAAGAAAGGGAATAATGTGAAAAAGAAACTGAAGTTAACTGGATTATTAGGAGCGGCCTTATTGGTCTTGACAGCTTGTGGAACCTCTCAAGTGACAGCTCAGTCGACAGGTGGTTGGGAACGCTTCGTCTACTTCTTTGCAGAAGCTATCCGCTTCTTGTCCTTTGGCGGAAGTATCGGTGTAGGGATTATCGTCTTTACCATTGTCATCCGGACGGTCCTCTTGCCTCTCTTCCAATATCAAATGAATTCAACCCGCAAAATGCAGGAAATTCAACCCCTCCTCAAGGAATTGCAAGCTAAGTATCCTGGGAAGGATCTTGATAGTCGGACCAAGCTTTCTGAAGAGATGCGGGCCCTATACAAGGAAAAAGGTGTCAAAACGTCTTCAGCCTTCCTTCCTCTCTTGATCCAGATGCCGGTCTTGATGGCCTTGTTCCAAGCGCTGAGCCGTGTCGAATTCCTTAAAGTCGGTCACTTCCTCTGGTTGGACCTTGGTGCGATCGACCCGACTTATATCTTGCCGGTTCTTGCAGCACTCTTCACATTTTTCAGCAGTTGGTTGACCAATAAAGCCATGCCAGAGCGTAATGGTAGTGCGACAACCATGATGTATGTGATGCCTGTGATGATCTTCTTCTTTGCCTTGTTCTCAGCCAGCGGGGTCGCACTATACTGGGTGACTTCCAATGCTTACCAAGTCGGGCAAACCTATCTCTTGAACAACCCCTTCAAGATTATTGCAGAGCGTGAAGCAAAAGAGCAAGCTTCGCGCGACATGGAAAAACAAAAACGCCGTGCCCTAAACAAAGCACAGAAAAAGAAAAAATAAGAAAGAGGTGGACATATGGTCCTATATACTGGAGCAACTGTTGAAGAAGCGATTCAAAAAGGTCTGAACGATTTAGATATTCCTCGTATGAAGGCACATATTACGGTTGTAGCGCGTGAAAAGAAAGGTTTTCTTGGCTTGTTTGGGAAAAAACCAGCCCAAGTAGAGATTGAGCCGATTGCAGAAACAACGGTTGTGAAAGCTAATCAAAAAGCTGTCAAAGGTGTCCCAGATGAGATCAATGCACAAAACGAACCGGTGAAGACGGTGAGCGAAGCAACGGTCGATCTCGGACGCGTCGTTGCAGCGATCAAAAAGGTCGAAGAAGAAGGAGAAGTTGTCTCTGAAGAAATCAAGACAGAAATCCTGAAACATGACAAAGAAGCAGATACCGTTCTTGAAGAAAAAGGGCATGAACATATCCTTGAAAAAGTCAAAGAACCAGCGACAAAAGAATCAAGCGAATCTGATTTCTCAAACCTTGGTATCGAGGTAGAGGAAAACTACAACATCGAAGAAGTCGTAGATGATGTGACAGCCTATGTTCAAACAGTGGTCGATGAAATGGATGTGGATGCGACCATCTCAAGTAGTCACAACCGCCGTACGGTCAATATGCAAATTGATACCAATGAGCCTGGGCGCGTGATTGGTTACCACGGAAAAGTCTTGAAGGCTCTTCAACTTTTGGCACAAAATTACCTCTATAACCGCTACTCAAAGAATTTTTACATTACCATTAATGTTAATGACTATGTAGAACACCGGGCAGAAGTTCTTCAAAGCTATGCTCAGAAGTTGGCAACACGTGCCCTCGAAGATGGGCAAGCCCAACAGACAGATCCGATGTCAAACAGTGAACGCAAAATCATTCACCGTATCGTCTCTAAGATGGAAGGAGTCACTAGCTACTCTGAAGGGGAAGAACCAAACCGTTACGTGGTGGTAGACATCGAAGGATAATCTAGCTATTATTTCCCATAAGGGAGAGACGGGATTGAGCCGATCTCTCCTTTTTTAGGTTTAGAAAGGAAGCAAATGGCATTTGCAGCGATTCGAGAGTTTTTAAAGCTTCAAGGAATTCACTACCAGGCCCCAGCAAAGGCTGGAGTGCTAGCCTCAGAGATGGAGCAGTATCGTGCCCTAGCTCAAGCGGCTCGTAAGGAATTCACCGATTTAGTCTCAGCCTTTCAGAAGCGTCACCCCTACTTGGAGCAGGATCGGACCAGCCAATGGATGAACCAGGCCCAGGTCTTGCGCCCTCATTTTTGGGCCTATCTAAAAGGAGAAGGGACGATGGCAGAGCCTATGTTTGCCTTGAGGCTCTATGGAGATGCAGTTGATTTTGGTGTTTCCTTAGAGGTGAGCTTTATCGAGCGAAAAAAAGATGAGCAGAGCCTTCAAAAACAACACAAGGTTCTCACCCTTCCTATCTCTCAGCCAGTTTATTATTTCGCCCAGAAAAATGGAGAGAGTCAAAGGGTAGAAGGAACAGAAAAGAATCGCCATGATCTGTTGCAAGCAGTAGCAGAAGGGGCGGTTCGTAAGGTCCTCGTCAAATACGATGTTTCTCTGGTCGAGGAAGATTCTCCTGAGAATATCCTGGATCAGTTGCAAGAGGCGCTGATGGCTCTGGAACCCTACTACTTGGCAACCCGTCAGGTGTAGAAAGGTGTTCTCCGACCTGTATTTGCAACAATTTTGCCATAGCTATTGACAAATAGAGTCGAATCCGATAGAATAGTAAAGTATGTTTAGTAACTGATCACAACTAGCCGGCTAAACGAATACAAAATCTATGAGGAGGTATTCATCGTGAAACGTACTTATCAACCAAGTAAACTTCGTCGTGCGCGCAAACATGGTTTCCGTCACCGTATGGCAACTAAAAATGGTCGTCGCGTATTGGCAGCTCGTCGTCGTAAAGGACGCAAAGTTTTGGCTGCCTAATTCAGATAAAAACCTAAAAACCAGTAGAAACTCGAGACTACTGGTTTTTGTTTTGTCCGAAAGTGAATTTAGAGGCGCTTTCTGCTATAATAGAAGGAAGAAAAACTCGGAAGAAAAGGAAGATCATGCAGATTTTTGATACCCACACCCATCTTAATGTGGAAGAATTCGCAGGAAAAGAACAAGAAGAGCTCGACTTGGCCAAGGAAATGGGTGTTGTAGCCCACAATATCGTTGGTTTTGACAAACCGACGATTGAGCGAGGAATAGCCTTGGCAGACCAGCACCCAGAACTCTATCTCACGCTTGGTTGGCACCCCACTGAGGCAGGTGATTATAGTCCTGAAGTGGAGGTCTATTTACTTGAACAGCTAAAACATCCCAAAGTCGTCGCACTCGGAGAAATCGGTCTGGATTACCACTGGATGACGGCACCAAAAGATGTCCAAGAAAAGGTTTTTCGTCGTCAGATTCAATTGTCTAAGGCCTTGGACCTCCCCTTTGTGGTGCATACACGCGATGCTTTAGAAGATACTTATGCCATCATCAAGAGTGAAGGAGTCGGGCCTCGCGGTGGGATCATGCATTCTTTCTCAGGAAGTTTAGAAGAAGCTAAACGCTTCATGGATTTGGGAATGATGATCTCCTTTTCTGGAGTGGTGACCTTTAAGAAAGCCACAGATGTCCAAGAAGCAGCAGCTGGCCTTCCGTTAGACAAGATCTTGGTTGAAACAGATGCCCCTTATCTGGCGCCAGTTCCCAAACGTGGTCGGGAAAATAAAACAGCCTACACTCGTTATGTAGTAGACTTCATTGCAGGACTACGTGGCTTAACAACAGAAGAAGTGGCTCAGGCAACCTATGACAATGCAAGAAAGGTATTTGGCCTTGACTGAGAAAAGAAAAATCCCTCAAGTTATTGTCGTTGAAGGCAAGGACGATACGGCCAATCTGAAACGCTATTATGAGGTGGATACCTATGAAACGCGAGGTTCTGCGATCGATCAAGATGACTTGGAACGAATTGCTACCTTGCAGGAGTTGCGTGGGGTCATTGTCTTTACCGATCCAGACTACAATGGCGAGCGCATTCGCAAGATCATTATGCAAGAGGTGCCCCAGGCCAAACATGCCTTTTTAAATCGTGGCGAGGCAGTGCCCAAATCCAAGACCAAGGGGCGTTCCTTGGGAGTGGAGCATGCCAGTTTTGAAGACTTAGAAAAAGCCCTAGCTGGACTGGTCGGGTCTTACGAAGATGAAAATTTCTTTGATATCACAAAGACCGACTTGATGCGGCTTGGGCTGTTGATGGGCAGCGATAGTCGCAAACGGCGGGAATATCTAGGCGAAACCTTGCGCATCGGCTACTGCAATGGCAAGCAATTGATCAAACGCTTGGAATTGTTTGGAATTTGTTTGGCCCAAGTCGAAGAGGCCATGGCCAGTTATTAAGACGGAAGTAGAGGGGAACCCTTACCCCTAAACTGATTAGAAAAGAGAAAATATGAGAATTGCAGATTATAGCGTGACCAAGGCAGTGCTGGAGCGTCACGGTTTTACCTTTAAAAAATCCTTCGGCCAGAACTTCTTGACCGATACCAACATCCTTCAAAAAATTGTGGATACGGCAGAGATTGATAAGCAGGTCAATGTCATCGAAATCGGTCCCGGAATTGGAGCACTGACTGAGTTCTTGGCGGAAAATGCCGCAGAAGTCATGGCCTTTGAGATCGATGACCGCTTGGTTCCTATTTTGGCGGATACCTTACGGGATTTTGACAATGTCACGGTTGTCAACCAAGACATCCTCAAGGTAGACCTCAACCAGTACATCGCAGAGTTTAAAAATCCAGATCTTCCGATTAAGGTAGTGGCCAACCTTCCGTATTACATCACAACTCCAATCCTCATGCACTTGATCGAATCTAAGATTCCTTTCCAAAAATTTGTGGTCATGATGCAAAAAGAGGTGGCAGACCGCATCTCAGCTGAGCCCAACACCAAGGCTTATGGTTCTTTATCCATTGCAGTCCAATACTATATGACGGCTAAGGTAGCCTTTATTGTACCTCGCACCGTCTTTGTGCCAGCACCAAATGTCGACTCTGCCATCCTCAAGATGGTCCGTCGCGAAGAGCCAGCAGTAACCGTCAAGGATGAAGATTTCTTCTTCTCTGTCAGCAAGGCTAGCTTTGTCCACCGCCGGAAGACACTTTGGAACAACTTGACCAGTCGCTTTGGCAAGACCGAAGAAATCAAAGCCAAACTGGAAGCAGGAATCCAAGCTGCAGGCCTGCAACCTTCTGTACGAGGAGAAGCTCTTAGCTTAGAAGACTTCGCTCGCCTAGCAGATGGCCTTCTAGAAGCAGGAATAAAATAACAGAAAAGCCATAGGTTATAACCTATGGCTTATTTGTATCGTAAGGAAAGGACGGGATTTGAACCCGCGCGTGAATAGAAATCCACTTGCCGGATTTCGAGTCCGGTGCCGTACCGAGCTGGGCCACCTTTCCAAGATGCGGAGAAAGGGATTTGAACCCTCACGCCCGAAGGGGCACATGCGCCTGAAGCATGCGTGTCTGCCGTTCCACCACCTCCGCATATTTCTATTATACACTTTTTAGGAAAAATGCCAAGGAAAAAAAGGAACAGGGGAGCCTACAGATGTCTCCTGTTCCTTTTATCAATAGATCATTTCAATGCTGCAGGATATAGGCTCTCTTGCTCCTTGGAGGTGTCTTTGAGGATAAAGATGGCCCATAAAAGAGCTAAGATGCAGACCACTAATCCCGGGATGCCCCCTTCAGGACCAAATTCACCACCAGTGATCAAGGTATGATTTGAAGTTGTGAAGTACATTAAGGATGATTCACTATCAAAGCCACTGACATGAAAACCATAGACATTTCCCATCAGGAAATTCCAGGCAAAGTGGAAGCCACAAGGTCCCCAAATATTCCCGCGTTTCAGGGCGTAGACTGCTGTAAAGACCCCAAAGAAGAAGAGATGAACAGTAGAGAACCAAGAAGCTCCGTTGTTATTCACATGGAAGTAGGAGAACATAGTAGCTGAGATCAGGATAGCTAGAAGGGCATTGGTATGGTAGGAGATAGTTGGAATCAACCAACCACGGATATAAATTTCTTCTGCCGCAGTTTGGAAAATATAGCCGATCAAAACCAAAATCCAGGATACAATAAATGGCATACTAAATTGAATCCGATGGAATGTGGCATTTCCTGTGACTAAAAAGACGATCAAGACTGTTGTGATCATGATGCCTCCCACGAGGCAACCTTTGGCGAATTCAGAAAGCCCATTTCCTTTGGAAAATCCCATGGTTCGAATAGGCCGCTTTTCAATCAAGCGAACCCAAAGGAAGAAGGCGATGATGGTATAGAGGAAGGACCAAAGGTCAAGGATGTTCCACCAGTCTGGGATCCAGTGTTGCTTATTGAGAAAGAAGCTGGTCGATGCTGTGCTAACAGGGGATATGTACTCTGTGATGTAATACAGAATAAACGGAGCCAAAAACCAGGGTGTCAGAAATTTTCCCTTTTTGATATTGGCAATCAAGGGATTCTCTTTAGAAAGAAAAGAAAGACTCATAAAGAACCTCCATCTAAAAACGTAGAACAAAGAAACAGCTTTCTTTGTACAGCAAGTAATCGTTGAAACAAGGCGCTTCTTGATGTCACTTCCTTTCTGCGTTCTTGTTTCGAGCTTCCCACAAGCAACTTATTTATGAATGTTTTTTCACATTTATTATACCTAAATTAGGAAGCGGTTACAATACCCCTATCTTTATTATCCCTAAAAATTTTACTGAAACTAGTTCCAGATTTTTCTTATTGAGCAATCCAGCCTTATTTCTCATTTTTTGGTATAATAGGAGTATTAATCTCAAAGGAGTGCGATTTGCAAGGAACAATCGTCAAGGCCTTGGCTGGCTTCTACTACGTGGAGTCAGACGGGCACATTTACCAGACACGGGCTCGTGGAAATTTTAGAAAAAAAGGACAGACTCCTTATGTGGGGGATCAGGTGGAGTTCTCTGCTGAAGAGAATTCAGAAGGCTACATCTTGAGCATTGCGCCTCGAAAAAATAGCCTCGTGCGCCCTCCTATTGTCAATATTGATCAGGCGGTAGTGATCATGTCAGCTAAGGAACCTGATTTCAATGCCAATCTTTTAGATCGTTTTCTGGTTCTTTTGGAGCATAAGGGGATTCATCCCATTGTGTATATTTCAAAACTGGACTTATTAAAAGATATGGAAGACATCCACTACTACCAAGGAATCTACCAGGCTATTGGCTATGATTTTGTCTTGTCGATTGAGGAACTCTTGCCCCTTTTGACCAATCAAACCACGGTCTTTATGGGACAGACCGGTGTAGGAAAATCGACCTTGCTCAATAAAATCGCTCCGGATCTGGAGCTTGAAACGGGTGAGATTTCAGATAGTCTGGGGCGCGGTCGACACACGACCCGAGCTGTCAGCTTTTACCATTTAAATGGAGGAAAGATCGCAGATACGCCTGGCTTCTCCTCCCTTGATTATGAAGTGACAACCAGTGAAGACTTAAATCAAGCTTTTTCGGAGATCGCCGATGTGAGCCACTCTTGTAAATTTCGTACCTGTACCCACACGCATGAGCCAGCTTGTGCGGTGAAACCAGCCGTTGAAAGAGAGGAAATTGCACCTTTCCGTTATGAGGATTACTTGCAATTTCTAAGTGAGATTGAAAACCGTCGCGAAACCTATAAAAAAGTTTCGAAAAAAATGCCAAAATAGGAGACACTACAACGATGAAAACAATGAAATTAGCCCCCTCAATTTTGAGTGCCGATTATGCCAATTTTGAAAGTGAATTGAAACGCTTAGAAGCAGCAGGAGCTGACTATGCCCATATCGATGTCATGGATGGCCATTTTGTGCCCAATATCAGCTTTGGAGCTGGTGTCGTAGAGAGCATGCGTCCACATAGCAAGTTGGTTTTTGATTGCCACTTGATGGTCACCAATCCTGAACACCATATCGAGGAATTTGCCCGTGCAGGTGCTGATATCATCAGCATCCATGTGGAAGCTACTCCCCATATTCACGGAGCTCTTCAAAAAATTCGTCAAGCAGGTGTGAAGGCGAGTGTTGTGATCAATCCAGGAACTCCTGTAGACAGTATCAAACATGTCTTGAACTTGGTGGATCAAGTCTTGGTCATGACCGTTAATCCAGGATTTGGTGGCCAAGCCTTCTTGCCTGAAACCATGGACAAGGTGCGCGAATTAGCCACTCTTCGTGAAGAAAAAGGATTCGACTTTGATATCGAAGTGGATGGTGGAATTGATGACCAAACTATTTCGCAAGCAAAAGAAGCTGGGGCCAATGTCTTTGTAGCAGGTTCTTATGTCTTTAATGGAGATGTTAATGAGCGCGTTCAAACGCTCCGAGATGCAGTAAATGGGTAACATCGCAATACTGGCGGGAGGTGACAGCACGCTCTTGCCAAAAGATCATGACGCTTATGTAGGCGTTGATGGTGGCTGTTTGAAGCTACTGGAACAAGGTCTGCCTTTAGATATAGCTGTGGGGGATTTCGATTCCGTCTCTGAGACCGATTTGCGCAAGATCCAAACCCAAGCCAAGCAAGTTGTTCAATCCGTCCCTGAAAAGAACGATACGGATTTGGAATTGGCCTTGAAAGCAGTCTTTGAAGCCTATCCAGAGGCTGCGGTCACTGTTTACGGTGCCTTTGGTGGTCGCTTGGATCACTTTTTGTCCAATATCTTTTTGCCGACCGATCCAGACCTAGCTCCCTACATGGAGCAGATCCAATTAGTCGATGGTCAAAATCGCTTGATCTACAGACCAGCAGGTTGCCATGAGATTCAGCCAGATCCAGCCATGTCTTATGTTGGTTTTATGCCTGTCGGACAAGGTCGCGTAGAGATCACAGGGGCCAAGTATCCGCTCCATCAGGAGAATTATTTTTTGAAGGCCATGTATGGCTCCAATGAATTTTTGGATCAACCGATTCAAGTGAGTCTTGACCGTGGCTATCTTGTCATTGTTTATAGTAAAGACAGAGGTTAATATGAATATCATTCTGCTTCTGATTGGCCTGCTCAATCTGGGCCTCCTCATCTATCTCTTGCAACGGTCAGATGATACAAGACCGGCTTTACGAGAGATGCTGGAAGACCATGAGGATCATTTGACAGACCAGTTGGACTATCGTTTTGAAAAAGAAAGACAAGCAAGCCAGATTGCCAATCAGCAGTTAGAGATCGCCCTGACAGATCGCTTAACCGAGATGCGAGTGGAGATCCACCAGCAGACGACGGCTCTGCGCGCTGAGATGAATGAGCACTTTACTAAAAATCGGGACAAAACAGATGAGCGCATGCGCCAGATCCAAGAGTCCAATGAAGTGCGGCTAGAACAGATGCGCCAAACGGTAGAAGAAAAATTGGAGAAAACCTTGCAGCACCGCTTGCAGACCTCCTTTGAGACGGTTTCAAAACAATTGGAGTCGGTCAACAAAGGGTTGGGAGAAATGCAGACAGTGGCGCGGGATGTCGGAACCCTTAATAAAGTTCTCTCCAATACCAAGACGCGTGGGATTATGGGCGAATTACAGCTGGGTCAAATTATTGAAGATATCTTGACCCCAGCCCAGTATGAGCGGGAGTTTGTCACCGTTCCCCAATCCAGTGAGCGTGTGGAGTATGCTATTAAGCTTCCAGGACAAGGAGAGGAGCCAGTCTATCTGCCGATTGACTCTAAATTCCCACTGGAAGACTACTATCGTCTGGAAGAAGCTTATGAATCCGGAGAGAAAGAGGAGATCGAGCGTTACCGCAAGGCCCTTCTTGCTAGTATCAAGCGTTTTGCTAAGGATATCCAACAAAAATACCTCTTTCCACCAGCGACGACGAATTTCGGAATTCTCTTTTTGCCAACTGAAGGCCTCTATTCCGAAGTGGTTCGCAATCCAGAATTCTTCGATCGCTTGCGTCGGGACGAACAAATTTTAGTGGCTGGTCCAAGTACGCTATCAGCCCTCTTGAACTCCTTGTCTGTTGGCTTTAAAACGCTCAACATCCAAAAGAGTGCAGATGACATTAGCAAGGTGTTGGGATCGGTCAAATCAGAATTCCATAAGTTTGGAGGGATTCTGGCCAAGACTCAGCGCCATTTAAAGAATGCTTCCAATAATATTGATGATTTGCTAACCAGACGGACCAGTGCCATCGAGCGGACACTCCGCCAAATCGAAAGCGATGAGGACTTGCTGGGACTAGATGTATATATAGAAGATGGAGAAGATGATGGTCAAAATTAACCAAATGAAAAAAGATGAATTGTTCGAAGGATTCTATTTGATCAAGTCAGCAGAAGTGCGTCAAACGCGGGCCGGGAAAAACTACCTCGCCTTTGTCTTCCAGGATGAGACCGGTACAATCGAAGGTAAACTATGGGATGCCCAACCTCACAATGTAGAGAGTTTTATGGCTGGGCGCGTGGTCCATATGTCTGGACGTCGAGAAGTTTACAATAATACTCCTCAAGTCAACCAATTAAACATGCGCTTGCCACAAGCGGGAGAGCCCAACAATCCAGCAGACTTCAAGGAAAAACCACCAGTAGATCCTAAAGAATTGCATGAATACTTGTCAAACATGATTTTCAAAATTGAAAATCCGGTCTGGCAACGGATTGTTCGGGCCCTCTATGGGAAATATGAGAAAGAGTTTTATAGCTATCCAGCTGCTAAGACCAACCACCATGCCTTTGAAGCCGGTCTCGCTTATCATACGGCGACCATGGTCCGCTTGGCAGATAGTATCGGTGATATCTATCCTCAGTTGAATAAGAGCTTGCTCTTTGCGGGGATTATGTTACACGATTTGGCCAAAGTGATCGAGTTGACGGGACCTGAAAATACAGAATACACTGTTCGAGGCAACCTCATCGGCCACATTGCACTGATCGATGAAGAAATCACCAAGGTCTTGCAAGACTTGAAGATTGATGACCAAAAAGAAGAAGTCATCGTCCTTCGCCATGTGATCTTGAGTCACCATGGCTTGCTCGAATACGGTAGTCCTGTTCGTCCAAAGATCATGGAAGCAGAGATTATTCATATGATCGATAATTTGGATGCGGAAATGATGATGATGACAACAGCACTTGGCTTAATTGGTCCTGGCGAAATGACCAATAAAATCTTTGCTATGGAAAATCGTTCCTTCTATAAACCGAATCTCGACTAGTAAAAACAGGGATAAATACGGGAATGGTTCTGCCAAAAATAAAATAATCAGGAAAAAACGGCCTTCTGTAAATCAGAATGTTCGTTTTTTTCGCTTCTTATGGTATAATGATAGAAAAAACTACATGGTGAGAAAATGAAATTAAGAAGAAGTGAACGGATGGTCGTAATTTCTAATTACTTGATCAACCATCCCTATGAATTGACTAGCCTCAATACGTTTGCGGAAAAGTATGAGTCTGCCAAGTCTTCCATCTCAGAAGATATCGTGATCATTAAGCGTGCGTTTGAAGAGATGGAAATCGGAAATATTGAGACCATTACAGGAGCTGGTGGAGGTGTTATCTTTACACCGTCTATCTCAGATCAAGAATCCAAAGAAATCGTCGAAGATCTTTGCAAGCAACTGTCTGAAAGTGATCGTATCCTTCCTGGTGGCTACATTTACCTGTCTGATCTTTTGAGCAATCCAAAGATTTTGAATCGGATCGGCCGCATCATTGCCAAAGCCTTTCGAGATAAGAAAATTGATGCTGTCATGACCGTAGCGACCAAGGGAGTTCCTTTAGCCAATGCAGTGGCCAATGTCTTGAATGTTCCATTTGTCATTGTCCGTCGTGATTTGAAAATCACAGAAGGGTCAACCGTTAGTGTCAACTATGTTTCAGGCTCAAGTGGGGATCGTATTGAGAAAATGTTCCTTTCAAAACGGAGCCTAAAAGCAGGAAGCCGGGTCTTGATTGTCGATGACTTCCTTAAAGGTGGCGGAACGATTAATGGGATGGTCAGTCTCTTGGCTGAATTCGATTCTGAATTAGCAGGAGTAGCTGTCTTTGCGGATAATGCTGCAACCGACCGTGAATTCTTTGAACACAAATCCTTATTGCGCGTGACCAACATCGATGTAAAAGAAAATAAATTGAGTGTCGAAGTTGGGAATATCTTTGATTAAGAGCAACAAAGGAGGATCAAAAAGTGAAAAGAATTTTAGATCGATTTGATAATAGTCCTTTGTGGATTCGCTTGGTGACAGTTCTGTCTCTATCCTTTATTTTGGTAGCTGGTTTGTATACCGTTAAAAAGAATACGGCTGCCCAGGTAACGACAGAAATTCAACCTGCTAAAAAGACAGGTTCCCTTCCAGTGAAAAAGGAAACAAAGGAAGAAAAAGAAAAGAAGGAAGAAAAGAAAAATACAGAAGCTGCTGAAAAAGCAGTCGTTCAAATGGAAACAACTCCAAGTCAAGATTCTGTGAACGCTGCCCAAGCTGCTGTGAAGAAAGTCAAAGATGCGACTCAAAAGCAATCGCTTGAGGCCCGTATCCAATACATCGCTAACTATTATGGACTGACCTATGAGAGCGACACAGCGGCAACACAGCAGACTCAAACAGACGCTAATGCCAACACGAACGCGAACGCAAATACTAATGCCAATGCCAATGCTGGAGTAGCTGGAGCCAATGCGACAGTTCAACCACAACAGCAACAGCAGTATGCTCCGGCCACAGATGCAGGGGCAGAAGAACCTGCTGAAGCTGGTCAATAATGAACTTTTTCGACTTCTTTAAAAAATAAAAAAACATCTTGCAATCAAAGTGCCGTCATGTTATAATAATAGACGGTACTTTTTACTTTTGGTCTCTCAAGAGTGTACAGGGACGTGCTGACAAATGTTGCAAAAGTACACACAGATGGTAGCTGTCACCAAGTGTACCATCACCAAAAATAAAAAATTTCACAGGAGAATGTAGATGCCTACAATTAACCAATTGGTTCGCAAACCGCGTAAATCAAAAGTAGAAAAATCTAAATCACCAGCTTTGAACGTTGGTTACAACAGTCATAAAAAAGTTCAAACAAACGTTTCTTCACCACAAAAACGTGGTGTTGCAACTCGTGTTGGAACAATGACACCTAAAAAACCTAACTCTGCCCTTCGTAAATTTGCCCGTGTACGTTTGAGCAACTTGATCGAAGTGACTGCTTATATCCCAGGTATCGGACACAACTTGCAAGAACACAGCGTGGTTCTTCTTCGTGGTGGACGTGTAAAAGACCTTCCAGGGGTACGTTACCATATCGTCCGTGGAGCACTTGATACTGCAGGTGTAAACGATCGTAAACAAGGCCGTTCTAAATACGGTACTAAAAAACCAAAAGCATAAGGAAAGGGGATAAAGAAAAATGAGTCGTAAAAACCGTGCGCCTAAACGCGATGTATTGCCAGATCCGCTTTACAATTCACAATTAGTTACTCGTCTTATCAACCGCGTTATGCTTGATGGTAAACGTGGTACAGCTGCTTCAATCGTTTACGGAGCTTTCGAACAAATTAAAGAAGCTACTGGAAACGATGCTCTTGAAGTATTCGAAACAGCTATGGAAAACATCATGCCTGTACTTGAAGTACGTGCTCGCCGTGTCGGTGGTTCTAACTACCAAGTCCCAGTTGAAGTTCGTCCAGAACGTCGTACAACACTTGGACTTCGTTGGTTGGTAACCATCGCTCGTCAACGTGGTGAACACACAATGGTTGATCGTCTTGCAAAAGAAATCTTGGATGCAGCGAACAACACTGGTGCAGCTGTTAAGAAACGTGAAGATACTCACCGTATGGCTGAAGCTAACCGTGCATTCGCACACTTCCGCTGGTAAGATTAAGATACTAAGGGCGTTAAAAAAGCGACTGAAAATTAGGAAGCTTGACGAAGAATCAAAGATTCTAGGAAAGCTTATCTATTTTCCGAGCTTTTAGCCCGAGTTCAATTAAGCTTCGTCAGCTCTTGAACCCAATTCAACTCTTCTTACAAGTTGGAACCAAAACTTAGCATGAAAACACTGGAAACGGGTAGGTCCTGCCTATCCGTTTTTATTAAATCATGTTATAATAGAATATAGAAATAAAAAATATAGGAGAAACAAACCTCATGGCACGCGAATTTTCACTTGAAAAAACTCGTAATATCGGTATCATGGCTCACGTCGATGCTGGTAAAACAACTACAACTGAGCGTATCCTTTACTACACTGGTAAGATTCACAAAATCGGTGAAACTCACGAAGGTGCGTCACAAATGGACTGGATGGAGCAAGAACAAGAACGTGGTATCACTATCACATCTGCCGCTACAACAGCTCAATGGAAAGACACTCGTGTAAACATCATCGACACACCAGGACACGTGGACTTCACGATCGAAGTTCAACGTTCACTCCGCGTTTTGGACGGTGCTGTAACCGTTCTTGACTCACAATCAGGTGTTGAACCTCAAACTGAAACAGTTTGGCGTCAAGCAACTGAATACGGAGTTCCTCGTATCGTATTCGCTAACAAGATGGATAAAATCGGTGCTGACTTCCTTTACTCAGTAAGCACACTTCATGACCGTCTTCAAGCAAACGCTCATCCAATTCAATTGCCAATCGGTGCTGAAGATGACTTCCGCGGAATCATTGACTTGATCAAGATGAAAGCTGAAATCTATACTAACGACCTTGGTACAGATATCCTTGAAGAAGATATTCCAGCTGAATACCTTGAACAAGCTCAAGAATACCGTGAAAAATTGGTTGAAGCAGTTGCTGAAACTGATGAAGACTTGATGATGAAATACCTTGAAGGGGAAGAAATCACTAACGAAGAATTGAAAGCTGGTATCCGTAAAGCTACAATCAACGTTGAATTCTACCCAGTACTTTGTGGTTCTGCCTTCAAGAACAAAGGGGTTCAATTGATGTTGGATGCAGTCCTTGACTACCTTCCAAGCCCACTTGATATCCCTGCAATCAAGGGTGTAAACCCAGATACAGACGAAGAAGAAGAACGTCCAGCATCTGATGAAGAGCCATTTGCAGCTCTTGCCTTCAAGATCATGACTGACCCATTCGTAGGTCGTTTGACATTCTTCCGTGTTTACTCAGGTGTCTTGAACTCAGGTTCATACGTATTGAACACTTCTAAAGGTAAACGTGAACGTATCGGACGTATCCTTCAAATGCACGCCAACACTCGTAAAGAAATCGAAACAGTTTACTCTGGAGATATCGCTGCTGCCGTTGGTTTGAAAGATACAACAACTGGTGACTCATTGACAGATGAAAAAGCAAAAATCATCCTTGAATCAATCGAAGTTCCAGAACCAGTTATCCAATTGATGGTTGAGCCTAAATCTAAAGCAGACCAAGACAAGATGGGTATCGCCCTTCAAAAATTGGCTGAAGAAGATCCAACATTCCGCGTTGAAACAAACCCTGAAACTGGTGAAACAGTTATCTCTGGTATGGGTGAGTTGCACTTGGATGTCCTTGTTGACCGTATGAAACGTGAATTCAAGGTTGAAGCTAACGTTGGTGCCCCTCAAGTATCTTACCGTGAAACATTCCGCGCTTCTACACAAGCACGTGGATTCTTCAAACGTCAATCTGGTGGTAAAGGTCAGTTTGGTGATGTTTGGATCGAATTCACTCCAAACGAAGAAGGTAAAGGATTCGAGTTCGAAAATGCGATCGTCGGTGGTGTGGTTCCACGTGAATTCATCCCTGCAGTAGAAAAAGGACTTCAAGAATCTATGGCGAACGGTGTTCTTGCTGGTTACCCAATGGTTGACGTGAAAGCTAAGCTTTACGATGGTTCATACCACGATGTCGACTCATCTGAAACTGCCTTCAAGATCGCTGCATCTCTTGCACTTAAAGAAGCTGCTAAGACTGCACAACCAGCTATCCTTGAACCAATGATGCTTGTAACCATCACAGTTCCTGAAGAAAACCTTGGGGATGTTATGGGTCACGTAACTGCTCGTCGTGGACGTGTAGATGGTATGGAAGCACACGGTGCAAGCCAAATCGTTCGTGCTTATGTGCCACTTGCTGAAATGTTCGGTTACGCTACTGTCCTTCGTTCTGCAACTCAAGGACGTGGTACCTTCATGATGGTATTTGACCACTACGAAGATGTACCAAAATCAGTACAAGAAGAAATCATTAAAAAAGCTAAAGGTGAAGCTTAATTTACCAATGCTTAAAAACTCTTCCCACTTTGGGAAGAGTTTTTCTTCGTTCCAAAAGTGAGTACAAGTAAAATAGCGCTTTTCCGATCGATCAAGACTTTGTGAAAAACTTTAATAAAAGAGGCAGTGATCTATGATAAATCTTGCTTTTCGTTGGGAAATAGTTGCTTTTTAATGCAATAAAGTATATAATAGAGACTGTTAAAAGATGTTTGGCGCTGTGTCAAGTTACTCTTTTCACAAAAAATTTTTTTGATTTTCATAAGGAGGAAATCACGAATGGTAGTTAAAGTTGGTATTAACGGTTTCGGTCGTATCGGACGTCTTGCTTTCCGTCGTATCCAAAACGTAGAAGGTGTTGAAGTTACACGCATCAACGACCTTACAGATCCAGTTATGCTTGCACACTTGTTGAAATACGATACAACTCAAGGTCGTTTCGACGGTACTGTGGAAGTTAAAGAAGGTGGATTCGAAGTTAACGGTAAATTCGTTAAAGTTTCTGCTGAACGCGATCCAGAACAAATCGACTGGGCTAACGACGGTGTAGAAATCGTTCTTGAAGCAACTGGTTTCTTTGCTACTAAAGCAGCTGCTGAAAAACACTTGCATGCTGGTGGTGCTAAGAAAGTTGTTATCACTGCTCCTGGTGGATCAGATGTTAAAACAGTCGTATTTAACACTAACCACGATATTCTTGATGGTACTGAAACAGTTATCTCAGGTGCTTCATGTACTACAAACTGCTTGGCTCCAATGGCTAAAGCTCTTCAAGATAACTTCGGTGTTGTTGAAGGATTGATGACTACTATCCACGCTTACACTGGTGACCAAATGATCCTTGACGGTCCACACCGTAAAGGTGACCTTCGTCGTGCACGCGCTGGTGCTGCTAACATCGTTCCTAACTCAACTGGTGCTGCTAAAGCAATCGGTTTGGTTATCCCTGAATTGAACGGTAAATTGGACGGAGCTGCACAACGTGTTCCTGTTCCAACTGGATCAGTTACTGAATTGGTAGTTGTTCTTGACAAGAACGTTACTGTTGATGAAGTGAACGCAGCTATGAAAGCAGCTTCAAACGAATCATACGGTTACACTGAAGATCCAATCGTTTCTTCAGACGTTGTAGGTATGTCTTACGGATCATTGTTTGACGCAACTCAAACTAAAGTTATTGACGTTGACGGTAAACAATTGGTTAAAGTTGTTTCATGGTATGACAACGAAATGTCTTACACTGCACAACTTGTTCGTACTCTTGAATACTTCGCAAAAATTGCTAAATAATTCATGCGTATGATGAGAGGAGGGAAACCTCCTCTTTTTTTGTACTTTTTTTAGGGCTTTCTCATCATATTATAGGAATTGCTAAAATTGATTGACAGTGCTAAATAGATTAGGGTATCCTATCCTTGATTGGAGATTTCTAATACAAGAAAATGAAAGCGATTACAGATCGTGGAGGAAGGAGCCAATGGAAATCGCTCAAGAAAAAGAAAAAAACCATACAAGGAGGTCAAGATGAAAGGTCATCTATTTGAAAAGAAAGAACGATTTAGTATACGAAAATTCAGTGTGGGAGTTTGCTCCGCATTGATTGGGTTAGCATTTTTGGGAACAGGCGCTGTCTCTGCAGATGAGACGGTTTCTACTAGTGAACAACCCTTGGAAACCTCTTCAGTAGCGACTGAAGATGTTAATCATCTAGTGAGAGAAGCTGGCGTCTATACTGCAGATGCGGCCTTACCTGCTGCAGAAACGGAAAAACCAGCCGCAGAAGCGGTCACTCCGGAGGCTAGTCCTACAAGTACAGAAGCTAGCTCGGCGACTACAGATCATCCAGCTGTTTCAGAGACTGAAAAACCGAAAGCTGCTGCTGAGAAAGTGGCCGATTTACCAACCAATGAAGAAAAACAATTGAGACCCAAAGAAGTTAAGTTCGATACTTGGGACGATCTCTTGAAGTGGGAACCAGGAAAACGAGTGGATGACGATATGAACAGAGCAAGTGTCCCACTTGCGAGCCGCTTTCAAGGGAAACAAATTAATGAACAAGCCAACCCTGAAGCGAAGATCCAAGCGCTGTCAAACATGAACTCCAAAGCCAAGGATCATGCGTCTGTCGGCGGGGAAGAGTTTAAGGCCTATGCTTTTGATTACTGGCAATATTTGGATTCCATGGTCTTTTGGGAAGGACTGGTTCCATCAGCAGATGTTATCGATGCAGCCCACCGAAATGGGGTTCCTATTTATGGAACACTCTTTTATAACTGGTCTAGCAGCATCAAGGATCAAGAACATTTTGCAGAAACCTTGAAAGAAGATAGTGAAGGCTCTAAAACTTTCCCGATCGCCCGTAAATTAGTCGAACTTGCCAAGTACTATGGCTTTGATGGTTACTTTATCAACCAAGAAACGACCGGAAATCTTGTAGAACCATTGGGGCCAAAATTGAGAGATTTCCTTCTTTATACCAAGGAATATGCGAAGAGTCTGAACTATCCGATTAAGTATTCCTGGTATGATGCTATGACCTATGAATATGGCCGTTACCATGAGAATGCGCTGGGAGAATACAACTACAATTTCATGCAGCCAGAAAATGGGGAAAATCCAGTGGATACCTTCTTTGCTAACTTTAACTGGGGCAAATCAGAAGTGGATTATTCCATCAGTACAGCTAAATGGATTCATCGGAATCCTTATGATGTTCTAGCTGGACTCGAGCTCCAAAAAGGAGGCTCTTATAAGACTAATGTAGACTGGAATGCCATTTTAGATGAACATGGCAAGCTGCGTCTATCTCTTGGTCTTTATGCGCCAGATACGATTACAGGGCTAGGAAAGACTGGAGAAGGATACCATACCCATGAAGATCTATTCTGGACAGGTTTCCAAGGAGATCCGACTAAAGGAAAACCAGCAGACCAATCTTGGTACGGTATGTCCAATCTAGTAGTGGACAAAACCCCAATCACTAGTGAAGATTTCAATACTTCCTTCAATACTGGTCACGGAAAACACTGGTTTGTCGATGGCAAGATTTCTAAAGAAGGGGAATGGAACTACCGTTCTGTTTCTGGCTACCTTCCGACCTGGCGTTGGTGGGTAGAGCATAGTGAAGATAGTACACCATTAAAAGGTCGCTATGATTTTGATCAAGCCTACAATGGAGGAAATTCTCTAGCCTTTGAAGGAGATTTAAAAGCCAATAGCAGTCAAAATGTCATGCTCTATTCGACCAAGATTCCTGTGACAGAAACGACAAAATTGAGCGTCAGTCATAAAGGTGGGATCGGAGCTGCTGCCTGGGTAGCTGTTGCCACCAAAGAAGACTACTCTGAATACGAATGGAAAGAATTGACACCGAGTGCGGATTGGTCTACTCAAACCTTTGATTTGGGAAGTTTGGCTGGCAAGACCATTTATGCTGTGAAAATGTTCTTTGACCATGATACGGATGTTAAAGACTACAAATTTAATCTCGGCCAATTGTCGATTACGTCGAACCAAGAGAAACTAGCTACTCCAGCAGAAGTATCCGTTCGGGCAAAACGCCTACAAAATGCGCAAGAAGCAGAAGCAGTCCTCAATTTTAAAGGGGTAGCAGATGCGGATTATTATGAAGTCTATGAAAAAGATGGTGATAACTGGCGTCTCTTAACAGGGTCTTCTGCGACAACCGTCTATCTACCAAAAGTTAGCCGTTCGGCAAGTGCTGAAGGAACCACTCAGGAACTCAAGGTTGTGGCAGTTGGGAAGAACGGCCAACGTTCGGATGCGGGAACTGTAGCCTTTGATTGGGGTATGACCGTGTCAGATACCAGTCTACCAAAAGCTTTAGCGCCAAACGTGGTTATCGGAGCCAAAGTGATCGGTTCGAGCTTCCCAGCTGCGGATGGTAGTGAAGGCATCGAAGGTATGTTAAATGGTACCATTACCAGTCTTTCAGATAAATGGTCTTCTGCTCAATTGAGTGGAACCGTCGATATTCGCTTGACACAACCACGGACCATTGTTCGTTGGGTCATGGACCATGCCGGTGCGGGTGGAGAATCTGTCGACGATGGCAAGATGAATACCCGTGACTTCGACCTTTACTACAAGGATGAAGCGGGTGAATGGAAGCTTGCTAAGGAAGTTCGTGGCAATAAAGCCCATGTGTCCGACATTACACTCGACCATCCAATCAAGGCTCAAGACTGGCGTCTCCATGTCATTACGGCAGATAACGGAACTCCATGGCAAGCCATCCGGATTTACAACTGGAAGATGTATGAAAGTCTAGATACTGAGACGGTCAACATTCCGATGAAACATGCTGCAGCGCAAAACCTAGGTAATCATTTTGTCCAAGTCGGTTTCAAAGATGTCCCAGCTAATACTACTCTGACTCTTTATGCCGATAAAGAAGCCACTAGTCCAATTGCGACCATGACAGCCGATCAAGCTGGAAATCTGATCTTTAAACCACTGGCTTTTGAATCAACCCCATCTCTTCTCTACTATCGTGCGCAAGAACCTGGCAAAGATATCAGTAACGTTCTAGCGATCGAGGTTCCAAAGAATGATAAAGAAATTGCGGGACTCCAATTTGAAGATGGATTGACCAAGAAGGTCTACCGGGAAGGCGATGCCCTTTCCTTGAAAGGGGCGACTCTCCGAGTTCATTATAAAGATGGCCAAGCAGATCAACTGGTCAACCTCACCAACTCAGGTGTAGAGATTCATGGATTTGACAGTAGCAAGCTGGGAGAACAACACCTAGAAGTTTCTTACCTTGGTCAGAAATTAGATAAGACTCTCACTGTTTTTGTGGTCAGTGCAGAGGAAGCAGGCGAAAAAGCGGTTGCTGGTCTAGAATTGACCGACAAACCAAAAGTGGAATATATTGTCGGAGAAGCATTGGAGAAAGAAGGCGGACGCTTTACAGTCGTCTTTGAAGATGAAACGACCGAAACGCACGCCTTGACCGATGAAGGGGTTGAAGTAACTGGATTTGATGCGACCAAGGAAGGCCGTCAAACCATCACTATCCATTACAAAGGAGCTAGCACAAGCTTTGATGTCCTCGTCAATCCAAAACCAGCTCTCAACGATGAATACCTCAAGCAAAAATTGGCTGAAGCTGAAGCTGCAAAAGCCAAAGTAGACTTTACATTTGCCAGTCCTGAAGTCAAAGAAGCCTTGTTGGCTGGAATGGCTGCTTCTGAAAAAGTCTTGAAAGAACATGATACCAGCACACAAGATCAAGTCAATGAGCAGTTGAACCAATTGACCGCTCTCTTGAAAGCCTTGGATGGACAAGCTAATCTAGTCAAAGAGAGAGAAGCTCTTTCTACTCTGACAGAGGAAGCGACCGCTCTATTAGCAAGTAAGCCAAATCACCCTTCTGGTGACGCTTTGCAGGCACTGGTTGAGAAAAATAAAGAACTCCTAGACTCTTCAGAGCTCACTCCTGAAGCGCTCGCAACCGCAAAAACAGGTCTAGAAACCTTGATTGCGCTCCTGAAAGAAGATAAGCCAGCGGTCTTTGTAGACCCTGCGACTGGAGTCGAAGTTCAATTCTCCAACTTAGAGCCAACCGTTGTCAAAGGACTGAAAGTCGCAAAAGTTGAAGCCAATCAGGCAGAAAAAGAAGAGCTGAAGGGTCGAGAAGGAATCGTCTTTGATATTGAAGGCGTGGATGCCAGCGGTCAAGATATTGATACCCACCATCCATCCCTTGTGAAAATCCCTGTGGATAAGGATAAAGAAGTGGAGCAAGTTCTCTTCTTCCCAGAAGGTCAAGCTCCTCAATCCTTGGCCTTTGAGAGAGTTGGAGATGTAGTCATCTTTACAGCTCCTCACTTTACTCACTATGCGATTGTCTATAAGCCAGCACAAACGGAAGGACCAGATCAACCGATCCAACCAGAGGAACCGGCTAAACCTGATCAGCCTGTTCAACCAGCTCAACCAAATCAACCAGTCCAACCAGCTGCCCCAGTGACTCCGGATCCAGCTAATCCATTGAAGCCTACAGAGTCTTCTCAAGTGGATCAGTTGGCCCCAACGACTTCTACTCAAGCGGGTCATCAAGAGGAAGAACACAAGGATATGGTTGATCAAGAGATCCATCAGTTGTTAAGTGCCCACCAAGGAGCGAACTCACAGCCAACAGTTCAGCAAGAAACAAAAGATGCCAGCAAAGAAAGTCAATCGGAACACTTACCAAATACGGCAAGCCTAGAAGCTTCCTTTGCAGCTGAAGCTGTTCTCCTAGCAGCCTTAGGCGGATTCCTCTTGGCTGGTAAGAAGAAAGAAGAGTAAGCCTTTTACAGGATTCTTTCGTTCTTTTAAAAAGTCACTCTCAAAAAAACCTCTCTGGTGAAAACCAGAGAGGTTTGATCTTGTATCTAGAAGTGTCGTTCGGATCCTGTGAATTAGAGGGGAAAAGCATTGGATTTTTCTACCTCTTTTACAGATTTTGTGATATAATTATCATGTATTAAAAAAAGAAGGAGTCATATCTAATGGCAAAATTGACTGTTAAAGACGTTGACTTGAAAGGGAAAAAAGTTCTCGTTCGTGTCGACTTCAACGTACCTGTAAAAGATGGCGTGATCACTAACGATAACCGTATCACTGCAGCTCTTCCAACTATCAAGTACATCCTTGAACAAGGTGGACGTGCAATCCTCTTCTCTCACCTTGGACGTGTAAAAGAAGAAGCAGATAAAGAAGGTAAATCACTTGCTCCTGTAGCTGCTGACTTGGCTGCTAAATTGGGTCAAGAAGTTCAATTTATCCCAGGTGTTACACGTGGTGCTGAATTGGAAGCAGCTGTTAACGCTCTTGAAGATGGACAAGTTCTCTTGGTTGAAAACACTCGTTTCGAAGATGTTGACGGCAAGAAAGAATCTAAAAACGATCCTGAACTTGGTAAATACTGGGCATCACTTGGAGATGGTATCTTCGTAAACGATGCATTTGGTACTGCTCACCGTGCACACGCATCTAACGTTGGTATCTCTGCAAACGTTGATAAAGCTGTTGCTGGATTCCTTCTTGAAAACGAAATTGCTTACATCAAAGAAGCAGTTGAAGCTCCAGAACGTCCATTCGTAGCTATCCTTGGTGGATCTAAAGTATCTGACAAGATCGGTGTTATCGAAAACTTGCTTGAAAAAGCTGATAAAGTCCTTATCGGTGGTGGGATGACTTACACATTCTACAAAGCACAAGGTATCGAAATCGGTAACTCACTTGTAGAAGAAGACAAATTGGATGTGGCGAAAGCTCTTCTTGAAAAATCAAACGGCAAATTGATCTTGCCAGTTGACTCAAAAGAAGCGAACGCATTTGCTGACTACACTGAAGTGAAAGACACTGAAGGTGAAGCAGTAGATCCAGGATTCCTTGGTCTTGATATCGGTCCTAAATCAATCGCTAAATTCGACCAAGAATTGACTGGTGCGAAAACAGTTGTATGGAACGGACCTATGGGTGTATTTGAAAACCCTGACTTCCAAGCTGGTACAATCGGTGTGATGGACGCTATCGTGAAACAACCAGGCGTTAAATCAATCATCGGTGGTGGTGACTCAGCAGCTGCTGCGATCAACCTTGGACGTGCAGACAAATTCTCATGGATCTCTACTGGTGGTGGTGCTTCTATGGAACTCCTTGAAGGTAAAGAACTTCCAGGATTGGCTGCTCTTACAGACAAATAATCTAAATAGAATGAAAGAGGCTGGGACAAAAGTCCTAGCCTCTCAATTATTTTTGGATTGTTGAGCAAGACGCAGTGGTTGAGTGGGCTCTACTACGCTGATTTCATCAGCTTTTATAGCCCTACTCAACTGTGCGGAGGTGGGACGACGAAATCGAATTCTAGCGAATTACCGATTTCTGTCCCACTCTCTTTTTTCTTTCTATTGATAACTGTTCTCTCCTTTCTGAAAATATGGTAGAATAATAGAAATAGAAAGATAGGTGACCATGGATTACTTTAAACGACACAAATTTGATTGGTCCAAATTCCGTTTGGGGATGAGAACATTTAAAACAGGGATTGCCGTTTTTATTGTACTACTTATTTTTGGAATATTTGGCTGGAGAGGCCTTCAGATCGGGACTTTGACAGCTGTTTTTAGTTTGAGGGAAGACTTTGATAAGAGTGTCCACTTTGGGGCTTCGCGTGTCATGGGCAACAGTATCGGAGGTTTTTATGCCGTATTGTTCTTCCTTTTAAAAACACTCTTTCATGGGGCGTATTGGGTGACTCTTATTTTTGTACCCATTGCGACCATGTTAACCATTATGACAAATGTCGCTATGAATAATAAAGCAGGAATTATCGGAGGAGTTTCGGCAATGCTGATCATTACCCTCTCGATTCCTAACGGAGAAACCTTCTTGTATGTTTTTGCCCGAATATTTGAGACCTTTATTGGCGTTTTCGTTGCGATTTTGGTCAATTCGGATGTGGATCGCATTCGCGATTTTCTCAAGAAACACAAAAAACCTATGTAAGATTATGTAACATTTAATCTTGACATAGATTTTTTTTTCGATATAATAGAATAGAAAGAGGAATGGTATGAAGGAAAAGGAATTACGACGCTCGCTGGCAGTCTTTCCGATTGGAAGTGTTATGAAGCTGACCGACTTGACAGCTCGCCAGATTCGTTATTATGAAGATCAGGGATTGATTTCTCCTGATCGGACAGAAGGCAATCGCCGCATGTATTCGTTGGACGATATGGACCGCCTGCTTGAGATCAAAGATTATATCTCAGATGGCTTCAATATTGCGGATATTAAGAAGAAATATGCGGAAAAAGAGCAAGAGCAAACCAAGGTTGTCAGTCAAGAAGAGATCCGTAAGGCTCTTCATCGTGACATTATTCAGCAAAGTCGCTTCACATCTTCCCCATCGCCATATGGTCAATTTCGTTGATCATTTCATAAGCTTGTAATCTATTTTAAGGAGACAAAAATGTCAATTACTGCTGCAGATATTCGCCGTGAAGTAAAAGAAAAAAATGTTACTTTTATTCGCTTGATGTTCTCTGATATTTTGGGAACCATGAAGAACGTCGAAATTCCAGCTACCGATGAGCAACTGGACAAGGTTCTTTCAAACAAAGCCATGTTTGATGGTTCTTCTATCGAAGGATTTGTCCGTATCAACGAGTCAGATATGTATCTTTACCCAGATTTGGATACATGGACAGTCTTCCCTTGGGGAGATGAAAATGGTAGCGTAGCTGGCTTGATCTGTGATGTCTATACGACAGAAGGAGAACCATTTGCAGGAGACCCACGTGGCAACTTGAAACGGGCCCTTCGTCATATGGAAGAACTTGGCTTCAAATCCTTTAACCTTGGACCAGAACCAGAATTCTTCCTCTTTAAGTTGGACGAAAATGGAGATCCAACTCTGGAAGTAAACGACAAAGGTGGCTATTTTGACTTGGCTCCAACAGATCTTGCAGATAATACTCGTCGTGAAATCGTAAATGTCTTGACCAAGATGGGTTTTGAAGTAGAAGCCAGTCACCACGAAGTAGCCGTTGGTCAGCATGAAATCGACTTTAAGTATGACGAAGTGCTCCGCGCTTGTGACAAGATCCAAATCTTTAAACTCGTTGTGAAGACTATCGCTCGTAAACACGGCTTGTATGCAACCTTTATGGCCAAACCAAAATTTGGAATTGCCGGATCAGGTATGCACTGTAATATGTCTCTCTTTGACCAAGATGGCAACAATGCCTTCTTTGATCCAGAAGATCCAAAGGGCATGCAATTGTCAGAAACAGCTTATCACTTCTTGGGTGGCTTGATCAAGCATGCATATAACTTTACAGCGGTGACAAACCCAACCGTCAACTCTTATAAACGTTTGGTTCCTGGATATGAAGCACCTGTTTATATCGCTTGGGCAGGTCGCAACCGTTCCCCATTGGTACGTGTGCCAGCATCACGTGGTATGGGAACTCGTTTAGAATTGCGTTCCGTAGACCCAATGGCTAATCCTTATGTAGCCTTGGCAGTCTTGCTTGAAGTTGGCCTTCACGGGATTGAAAATAAAATCGAAGCACCTGCTCCGATCGAAGAAAATATCTATGTGATGACACCGGAAGAACGTAGAGCAGCTGGAATCACAGATCTCCCTTCTACCCTTCACAATGCTTTGAAAGCCTTGACAGAAGACGAAGTGGTGAAAGCTGCTTTGGGTGAACATATTTACACCAGCTTCCTTGAAGCCAAACGAATCGAATGGGCAAGCTATGCGACCTTCGTATCCCAATGGGAAGTAGACAACTATTTAGATCTTTATTAAGAAACAAGAGTAAAGAGGCTAGGACACAAGTCCTAGCCTCTCAATTATTTTTGGCTTGTCGAGCAAGATGCAGTGGTTGAGTGGGCTCTACTACGCTGATTTCATCAGCTTTTACAGCCCTACTCAACTGTGTGGAGGTGGGACGACGAAATCGAATTCTAACGAATTACCGATTTCTGTCCCACTCTCTTTTTGATCCCCAAAAAGTCACCATAAAACCAGTTGAAACAGTGGTCTCAACTGGTTGTTTTGTTAATTTTCGTCATCTGGTGTGAGAATCATTGGGATAATGATAGGTTCACGTTCCGTGCTCTCGTATAAGAATGGGCGAAGGGCATTGACAATCGCACCATTGACGGTTTGGATATTGGCATCTTTGTTCTTCAAGGCGATACGAATAGCATTGAAGAGAATGCGTTGGCTTTCACGAATCAGATCTCCTGATTCACGCATGTAGATGAAACCACGGCTCAAGATGTCTGGACCAGCCAGGATCATCTTCGATTTGAAGTCAACAGTCGCAACAGCAAGAACGACACCGTCTTCGGAAAGGTCTCTCCGGTCACGAAGGACAGCAGCCCCGATTTCACCGATGCGGTTTCCATCGACATAGATATCTTGAGCATTGAAGCTTCCTGCGATCCGAGCAGAGTTGGCTGTAAGAGCGAGGACATCACCATTACTCATGATGAAGATATTGTCTTTTTCCACTCCGCAATCACGCGCAAGTCCTGCGTGGATCTTCTGCATCCGGTATTCACCATGGACAGGCATGAAGTATTTTGGTTTGATCAAGCGGAGCATGAGTTTTTGTTCTTGTTGCCCCCCGTGTCCAGAGGTATGGATGTTGTTGATCTTCCCGTGAATGACCTCTACACCCGCTTCAGAAATCGTATTGATCAATTTATTCACACTGGTTGTATTTCCAGGAATTGGACTAGAAGAGAAGATCACGGTATCTCCTGGTTGGAGTTGCACTTGGCGGTGCGTTCCGTTGGCAATCCGAGAGAGGGCTGCCATTGGCTCTCCTTGACTTCCTGTACACATGATCAGGATTTCATTGGCCGCATAGTCTTTGATCTCATTTGGCTCGATAATGGTTCCAGCAGGGACCTTGATGTAGCCAAGCTCAATTCCGTTGACGATGGCTTTTTCCATCGAGCGTCCAAAGACGACGATCTTACGACCTGTCTTGACAGCTGCCTCAGCAGCTTGTTGGAGACGGAAGATATTCGAAGCAAAGGAGGCAAAAATGATGCGCCCATGGATGCCTTCGATGATCTTCATGATGGATTGGCCAACCACTTTTTCAGAGTTAGTAAAGGTTGGGATTTCCGCGTTGGTTGAGTCTGAAAGCAGACAGAGAACGCCTTCTTCCCCAAGGGCCGCCATACGATGGAGGTCAGCCGGTTCCCCAACAGGTGTGAAGTCAAATTTGAAGTCTCCGGTACAAACAATCTTTCCTTGAGGGGTGTGAATCACAATTCCCAAAGGTTCTGGAATAGAGTGAGTCGTACGGAAGAAGGTTGCTTTAAGATTTTTAAATTGAAGCTCAGTGTTTTGGTTGATTTCGTAGAGTTTGGCATCACGAAGAAGGCCGTGCTCTTCTAATTTTCCACGGATTAAGGCAAGCGCCAAAGGTCCAGCATAGATAGGGACATTGGCTTGCTTCAAAAGGAAAGGAATCCCACCGATGTGGTCTTCGTGCCCGTGAGTAATGAGGACCGCTTTGACGCGATCGATATTGTCAACGATATAAGAGTAATCTGGGATTACATAGTCGATCCCAAGGAGGTCATCTTCTGGAAATTTGATCCCGGCATCGACAATGATGATTTCATCTTGGTATTCGATCCCGTAGGTATTTTTCCCGATCTCTCCAAGTCCACCAATGGCAAATACACCAACTTCTTCAGGTTTTAAGGTATAAGCCATGGATTAGTACTCCGTTAGTTCAAAAGCACCTGACTCTTTCTCGTAAGCAAGGTGTTGCTCAGAAAGTGGTGTGATAAATTCAATGTTGAAATCTGTGTTTGCTTCAACCAATTGACGAGCTTGGATGCGTCCTTCGCGTTCATTTGGTGCATCAATATCGAGATAAAGTGCATGCGTGGTTTCACGACGAGGGTTGCGGTCTTTTGTTTCCTGATAAAAAACTTTGTAAATCATGAAGTAATTTTCCTTTCATTATTTCGGTCCATTTGTTAGCTACGAAGGAGTGTAATCACTAGAGTTTCCTACTCGCAACTAGTGGACCTGATTCGATACAATTAATTATTATTATATCATAAATTCGCCTGTAAGTAAAAGATAGACTGGAAAAGTCAGAGGGTAAAAGACCTATAATAGAGAAGCTTTTGAGCGGTTTTGGATAGGAAAATCCTGCGCTCTAGAGGAGAGTTTCGCTGGGATTTGAAGGGAATTTGTAGTATAATATAATCCAGTTCAAGAGGAGTAGGAAATGAAATTATTAGCATTTGATACCTCGAGTAAGGCTCTTTCTGTAGCGATTTTAGAAGATGAGGCTCTACTTGCAGAAACAACATTAACTATTAAAAAAAATCATAGTATCACCTTGATGCCGGTCATCGATTTTTTGATGCAACAAATCGACTTGACACCCAAGGACTTGGACCGCATCGTGGTGGCAGAAGGTCCTGGGAGCTACACTGGGTTGCGCATTGCAGTCGCAACCGCAAAGACCTTGGCTCATACCTTAGGGATTGAATTGGTCGGGGTTTCGAGCCTCTTAGCCTTAGTGCCAGATGATCTAGAAGGTTTGGTAGTTCCTGTCATGGATGCCCGTCGGAACAACGTTTATGCAGGTTTTTACCAAGATGATCAACTGGTCGCACCAGAAGGACATTTTCCATTTGAGGAAGTCCTAGAGCGTGCAGCGACAAGTGAGCAGGTCACCTTTGTCGGAGAAGTCACTGCCTTTAAGGAACAGATTGCCTCTAGCCTGCCAAGGGCTACTTACTATGAAACCTTGCCAGATGCAGTGAAAATCGGACGTCTCGGTCTCAAACAAGCGCCTGCTAGCCTCCATGATTTTGTCCCTCATTATCTGAAACGGGTCGAAGCAGAGGAAAATTGGCTCAAAGACCACACGGAAACAACGACCTCTTACATCAAGCGCCTATGATGAAAGGAACAATCAGGAAAGGGAGCAGCCGGGATGCGGCCGCTATTCTCGCTGTCATGGAAGATGTCTATGAAGCTAGTCCCTGGAAGTTGGAGCAGATCCAAGCTGATTTAGAGCAGGAATCGATCTTCTATTTCCTAGCTGTGGATGAGGGGCAAGTCCTTGGATTTGTCGCCATTCAAGAGACTCTCTATGAAGCAGAGGTCCTACAGATTGCGGTCAAGCGCGCCTTTCAAGGCCAAGGCCTAGCTCAGCAGTTACTCGCGCAGTTGCCGGACCAAAAAGAAATTTTCTTAGAAGTGCGTGTGTCCAATCAACCGGCCCAAGGCCTATACAAAAAAATGCATTTTGAAGAAATTGCACGGAGGAAAAACTACTATCACGATCCCATAGAGGATGCTGTGATCATGAAGAGGAACCCGAATGAAAGATAGATATATTTTGGCTTTTGAGACATCTTGCGATGAGACCAGTGTGGCTGTCTTGAAAAATGACGACCAACTCTTGTCCAATGTCATTGCCAGTCAAATCGAAAGTCACAAGCGTTTTGGAGGGGTGGTGCCTGAGGTAGCCTCTCGTCACCATGTGGAAGTCATCACCGCTTGTATTGAAGAAGCCCTGGAAGAAGCTGGCATCACTGAAGCCGATGTCACAGCTGTGGCTGTCACCTACGGTCCAGGCCTGGTTGGCGCTCTTTTAGTCGGCCTAGCAGCGGCCAAGGCCTTTGCCTGGGCGCACGGCCTCCCTTTGATTCCTGTCAATCATATGGCAGGGCACTTGATGGCTGCTCAAAGCGTCGAGCCCTTAGAGTTTCCGCTTTTGGCCTTGTTGGTGAGTGGAGGACATACCGAGCTAGTCTACGTCAGTGAAGCGGGTGATTATAAGATCGTCGGAGAGACCCGTGATGATGCTGTCGGAGAAGCTTATGACAAGGTCGGGCGCGTGATGGGCTTGACCTATCCAGCAGGACGTGAAATTGATCAGCTGGCCCACCAAGGATCTGATATCTACGATTTCCCTAGGGCCATGATCAAGGAAGACAATCTGGAATTCTCCTTTTCAGGGCTCAAATCGGCCTTTATCAATCTGCACCATAATGCGCAGCAAAAAGGAGAAAGTCTCTCCAATGCAGACTTGTCTGCAAGTTTTCAGGCAGCCGTACTTGACATTCTCATGGCCAAGACCAAGAAGGCTTTGGAGAAATATCCGGTCAAAACTCTAGTCGTCGCTGGTGGCGTCGCAGCCAACCAAGGCCTTCGTGAACGCTTGGCTTCTGAGATCACAGATGTCAAGGTCATCATTCCGCCTTTGCGCCTCTGCGGGGACAATGCAGGGATGATCGCCTATGCCAGCGTCAGTGAGTGGAACAAAGAAAACTTCGCAGGCTGGGATCTTAATGCCAAACCAAGTCTAGCCTTTGAAGGAATTGAATAAGAAAAAGGAGCCAATTGGATGTGTGATTCCAATGGCTTTTTTGCTGGGATCTCACCAACTAGTAGCGGATTTGCGAAGGGATTATAAAGCTTTCTCTTTCATTGGTCCTTTTTCAACCTTTTTTCTTGTGTTATAATAGAAGTCAATGATTCAGAAAGGAGTGAGAGAGTGGAAAAAGATTTTTGGCAGGGGGTGAGGGACGCGCTACCGACGGCTTTGGGCTATATCAGTATTGGCCTGGCTTGTGGTGTGGTGGCGTCTCCTTATCTTTCTCCTTTGGAGATGGCCTTGATGAGTGTATTGGTCTATGCTGGGGCGGCTCAGTTTGCGATGATCTCTCTGATTGCGGCCCACTCTTCGATCTTGAATATGGCCTTGACCGTGTGTTTGATCAATCTCCGGAATATGTTGATGAGTCTGCATACGTCGTCTGACTTTAAGGATGCTAGTCTCGCTCATACCATCGGGATTGGAAGCCTCCTGACTGATGAGAGTTATGGGGTCTACTTGAGTGAGAAGTTAAAGACGGATACCATTACAGTTCCTTGGATGCATGGGAACAATCTAGTAGGCTATGTGGCCTGGATCAGTGCGACGGTTATCGGAACAGCTCTAGGATCTCTCCTACCTGATCCAAAGGCTTTTGGGCTTGATTTTGCCTTAGTGGCTATGTTTATTGGGATTTTTGCAGCCCAGTTCCAAGGAATGCAACTGACAGAAAAGACCAAGACCATGCTCTTGGTGCTCTTAGCAGTAGCAGTGAGTTTCTTGCTCTTACTCTTTTATGTTTCGCAACCGCTTGCTGTGCTAGCTGCGACCTTGATTGGCTGTTTTGTGGGGGTGGTTTGTGATGCGCGTGAATAGTTCTATCTTCATGGCCATTCTGGCCTCAGCACTCGTTACCTGGATTCCTCGGATCTTGCCCTTCCTCTTAGTTAAATACAAGGGACTGCCGGCTCCTGTGACCCGCTTTCTCAAATACCTGCCCATTTCCATTATCTTTGCCTTGGTTTTATCAAGCTTAGTAGATGGGAAAATTGGAAGCCTCCCGCAGTTTCACTGGTTGGACCTAGTGGTGACCATTCCCAGTCTCTTTGTAGCCTTTCGTTACAAAAACCTTATGGGAACCGTTTTGTTTGGAATTGTTTTGATCGCTCTATTACGATTGGCATTTTAAACGGAATATATTACAAAAAAAGTTACAATTGTTACAAAAAACTTGATCTTTGTAACAATTGGTGTATAATGGGAGTCAGAAAGATAAAGAGGTGATCGTATGAAAAAATCAATCTTCCGTTGGAGTGCCGCTGTTCTGGTGGCTGCTTCACTTGGTCTAGCTCTCGGTGGTTGTGGTGCTAAGGATAAAAAGACAGCTTCCTCCTCCGCAAAAGCATCTACCAGTAAGGTAGAGAAAAAAGCCAAAAGTAATAGCCAAAAGAGTGTAGCATCTTCTGCTCAGGCAAAAGATACAGCTAGCTCTTCAACTCAAACCAGTAGCGCGACAGGTACAAAAGACTCTAGTAAGACCGAGAATGCGTCTGCTACTGTCCCTGCAGAACTGGTGGGAACTTGGGTAGGATCTAGTCCACAAGCGGATTCGATTAAAATGACCGTCGATGCCAATGGGGATGTAACAACAGTGGTAAGCTTCAAAAATGACAGCGAACCGACTCGAACAGCGACCTATACGGCAAGAGCCGTCCAAGCAACTGGAAATATCTACTATTGGAATGTTGAAGGCTTTGATGGGGCTGATGCCTTGCTCCCTGGGATCACAGGCTTAGGTGGAGCAAACTTCCGATTTGAGCCTGGTTTTGTCTTAGAAGACGGACACTATACACCGATTGTTTTCACAACGGATCTCAATACAGAATTTGACTATACTAAATACAATGATTTCCGCTTTTCATTAACCAAAGAACAATAAAAAGACGAACTCGATGGAAAATCGAGTTCGTTTTTTACTAGTTAGATTAAGCAAGATAGATAACTTTGAACAATAGTACAGCTAAGATAGCAGCAAGGATTGGGGCTACAACTGGTACCCAAGCATACCACCATTTAGAATCCCCTTTGTGCTCTCCTAAGACAGACTTTGGAAGGAAGGCGTGGACCAAACGAGGACCAAAGTCACGTGCAGGGTTCAAACCAGGTCCAGTAGGACCACCGAGTGACGTAACAAGAGCCATAACAAGGAAGCCAAGAGCCAAGTGAGCAATTCCTAGTCCTGAAGCATGTGCTTGTGACAAAGCCAATTTGGCTGCTGTTGAAGTAGCATCAAAGACTCCTCCTTGTTCAGCCGCTGCTTTTTGAGCTAGACCAGCAACCTCTGCTCCGAAGAAATTCTTAGTTAAACCAAGTGCACAAAAGAAAAGTACGAATGATCCGGCAAACTCGTTGATGAAGCCATTAATGGTAGCAGCTTTACGTGATTCAGGAGTTCCTTTATCCAAACTAGAAATCGTTGAGAATGTTCCCAAGATGTTGTTTGGATTTTCAGTTTGGATGTAGTATGGACGGTGAGCTGCAACGACAACCAATTGTCCAAACATAGCTCCAAGAAGTTGAGCAGCGATGTATGGTAAAACATTTGCCCATGGGAAGAGTCCGCTAACCGCAAGTCCAAGAGTAAAGGCAGGGTTAATATGGTTTCCTGAAACATTACCAAACATCAAGGCTGGCATCATAACACCCATTCCGTACCCGATCGCAATGACAAGCCATCCACTTTGATGACCTTTAGTTCCTTTTAATTCAACGTTTGCAACAGCACCATTTCCGAGGATAAGTAGCAAAGCTGTCCCGAAAAACTCAGTCATGAGTTTAACACTAAAATCAAAATCCATGATTCTAATAATCTCCTTTATAAATTTTATACCAATCCATTCTATCAAGTAAATACTAACTTGTAAAGATTTTTTCAAAATTTTGTTTCAATAGGTGGAGAAAAAAGTATGGAGAATGATTTATCAGTAATGAAGACTTCCTGCGACCCAACCAGTACAGAGGGCAGATGTGATATTAAAGCCACCTGTATGAGCATTGATATCGAGGACTTCTCCTGCAAAGTGGAGGCCAGGAACCAGCTTACTTTCTAGGGTTTTAGGATTGATTTCTTTAAGGCTAACTCCGCCCTTGGTTACAAAGGACTTAGCTAGGGACATCTTCCCAGTGACAGGAATAGGCATCTCTTTGATTTTTTGAATGATCTCTTCTGTCTGAGTAGGAGTGAGTTGCTTGGCTTTTTCAGGGAATCCTTGCACCAAGAAATCAGCTAACCGTTCAGGAAGAAGGGTTTTGAGGCTATTTTTAATGGACTTTTCTCGATGCTCTTCTAGAAAGTCTTTTAACTCTTGAGAAGAGGTAGTCGGAAGGAGGTCCAGAGATAAGATTTCCCCACCTTTGACAAAGCTAGACATCCGAAGGGCTGCAGGGCCAGAAAGACCGAAATGCGTAAAGAGCAGGTCATGGGTGATGATGTGTTTGCCGTAGCTGAGGGTCACATCTGTCAGAGAGATCCCTTGGAGGGCCTTGTGTGGGAAGTCTGTCAAAAGAGGACTTTCTGCTGCTTCGAGATCGGTGATGGTGTGTTTGAAGTGGCGGGCAATTTCGTGTCCGTAGCCAGTAGAGCCGGTAGAAGGATAGGATTTGCCCCCAGTTGTGACAATCAGCTTGTCAGCTGTCCATGTTTTTTCAGCAGACTTGACGATAAAGACGTCTTCTGGCTTGGTGACGGAGACCACTTCGCAGTTGGTGGCAATGCTAGCACCTAGCTCAAGGATCTTATTTTCTAAGGCTTGAATAATGGTGCGAGATTGATCACTAGCAGGAAAGACCCGGCCATGATCTTCGACTTTTAGCTTGACGCCATTATCGGTGAAAAATTGGATGATATCATGATTATCAAATTGAGAAAACACACTGTAAAGGAAACGGCCATTTCCAGGGATACCGGCTATCAAATCGTCTAAGGTCCCGTTATTCGTGACGTTACAGCGGCCTCCTCCGGTACCAGCAAGTTTCTTACCGAGCCTTTTATTTTTTTCGATCAGTAGCGTAGCTTGGCCATAGGAGGCGCTGGCAATGGTCGCCATCATACCTGCTGGGCCACCACCGATGACAATGGTGTGAAAGTGAGTCATGTAGATCCTTTCTTGGTAACTTAACCGTTTTTGGTTTCATTGTATCATAAAATGGATGTCATGAATCAAAATAGTAGCTTCAATTTTTGGTAATTTGTTTTATTTTTTTAGAAAAAAACTTGCAAATTTTCCGAAAAGGAGTAAACTGATAGGGAATAAGAGGATGTTTACCTATAAGTAGGCAGAAGCGAGGATACGAATCCTTATTGGAAATGATCCATAAAAAGGGAGATGGAGATGAAATTATATGTACAACTGACGATTATTTTCACGATTTCATTAATTGGTGAAATCATTTCTGATGGGTTGCACTTACCAATTCCTGGAAGTATGATCGGACTGTTGATCCTATTTTTATTATTGCAGTTTAAGTTATTACGTATTCGCCATGTAAATATGGTAGGAAATTTTTTATTAGCAAACATGACGATTCTGTTTCTTCCCCCTGCTGTCGGTATTATGGATAAGTTTCATGTGATTGCGCCTTATCTATTTCCGATCATGTTGATTCTACTTGGAGCCTTGGTCATCAATGTGGCTTTAATTGCAATCGTGGTTAGTTTTATAAAAAATCGTTTTGAAGGTGATTATCCAGAAGGGGGACGCAAGCATGGCTAATTTTGCGAGTAATCCTTTATTTGGGATTGTCTTATCTATTTGGGCTTATTTGATTGGAATGTTAATTTTCCGCAGGTATCCTCATCCAATAACAACGCCACTTTTAGTGGCTACAGTTATCGTTATCTTATTCTTAATGATTACAGGAATTTCTTATAAAGATTACTATGTCGGTGGTTCCCTGTTAAATCAGTTGATTGGACCATCGACAGTCGCCTTGGGGATTCCTCTCTATAAGAGTTTCCATTTGATGAAGCATCATGCACGGAGTATTCTGATCGGCTCGACAGTGGCAGTTATTGTGAATACGATTTTTACAGCCTTGATCGCGAAAGCATTTGGAATGAAGTACTTTCTAGCCATTTCGCTCTTTCCAAAATCAGTTACGACTGCAATGGCAGTTGGGATTACTGAAAAAATGCAAGGAATTACGACCATCACTCTTGTGGTAGTTGTAGCAACTGGATTATTAACAAGTGTCTTGGGCCCAACGATATTGAAACTGTTAAAAATAAAAGATCCAGTGGCTATTGGTTTAGCCCTTGGCGGAACAGGACATGCAGTAGGAACAGGGACAGCGTTTAAGTATGGTCATGTGGCCGGTGCTATGGCAGGATTGGCAATTGGGATCACAGGAATTTTGTATGTATTCATTAGTCCAATTGTGGCTTCGATGATTTTATCCTAAAACAATTTATTATTTTTCTGAGAGAGGCTCAAAAAGGCTCTCTTTCATTTTGTAGTGAAAGCTTAAAAATCAATCCGGAGTGAAAGAAGCTTTTCATGATTACTATCCAAAGCTTTTCCAAGCGTCTAAAAAATGGTATAATGAACTGTAAATTTCAGAAGTTGGAAGGAATGTCATTACTATGATGAATATGCAAAATATGATGAAGCAAGCTCAAAAATTGCAAAAGCAAATGGAGCAAAGCCAAGCAGAATTAGCCGCAACTCAATTTGTAGGGAAATCTGCTCAAGACTTGGTTGTTGCAACCCTGACAGGCGATAAGAAGGTCGTTTCTATCGATTTCAACGCTGCAGTGGTTGACCCAGAAGATACAGAAACGCTTTCTGATATGACGGTGCAAGCCATCAATGCTGCCATTGAAGAAATTGATGCGGCAACTAAGAAAAAACTCGGTGCTTTCGCAGGGAAATTACCATTTTAAGCTAAGGAAGTTTTCATTAACTCAAAAGAGGCTCAGTTTTGAGCCTTTTTCAGATTGAAGACAAAGTCATATTAAAAACTTTCCTTGGGTGAGTACGGACGTCAGCGAACTTCTTCGAAGTTCCAAGACTAATTATTGAGCCTAAGGTCTCAATAATTCCGAGTGCCTGAAACGTTATTGTTTCAGGCACTTTTCTCACGGCGGAAAGTTTTAGTATTTTCTTTCTTTGAAACACTAACGATATATTTTTAGGTTTATGTCAGCAATTTTATTCTTTTCTTAGTTCAATGACTTGATCGTATCGACTTTCATCATCAATATGGTGAGCGATTTCTAACACCATCATCGGTAGTGAGAAAATCAAGTCTCGAACCATTTGACTATTTTCTACGTCAAGAGCTGCAGTTACCTCATCTGCTAATAAAATATCCTTTTTACGAAGTAGGAAGCGGGCTAGTTCAATCCGGACACGTTGTCCGCCTGAAATATTTTCTCCGTTATTAGTGATTACAAAATCAAGCCCATCAGTTAGTTCATGGTCGAGTTTGACCTGTCTTAAAACAGTCTCTAATTCTTGATCTGAAAACTCCTGTCCCAAACTGAGATTGTAGCGAATAGTATCATTAAAGAGGAAAGGATGCTGGCTGATAATGCCTACCTGACGAACAAAGTGACTTGTTTTAACTCCATCCCTTGTCCGACAAGTAATCGTTCCGGCATCCGGCTTTTCTTCTCCTGTGATCATTCGAAAGAGGGTTGATTTCCCACAGCCACTTGGCCCTTTGATGAGGACTTTTTCGCCTTGTCGAATGGCTAGATTAAGATCGCGAAGAATCTCTCTACCGTTATAAGATTTACTTAAATGGGAAATTTCTAGCTCTTCTACTTGGGAGATCGAATGATTGTCCGATTCACTATCATCTGCTCGATTTAAAATTCCGAAAATCTTTTCTGCCGTTGTTTTGGCTCCTTGTACTTCAACCACATCATACATGATATTTTGGATAGGCCCTACCAGTTGACCAGCAGCAATATACATAGCAACCAGGCTAGCCACTGAAACATGATGACCCTGCATAGCAAGGAAGAACCCTAATACCAAGGGGAGTACTTGGCTCAGAAAGACCATAAAACCATTACAAAAGAAAACAATATTATGGGTAAAAGCAAACCTTTGAATAGCTCGTTGATAACGAAGATTGATATTCCAGACGCGCTGAGAATTTTCAGGCAAGGCTTGATTCATCCGCAAGGTCTGAGCTCCTCGAATACTATCAGAGATTTGGTTATGAACAGCTGTTCTTCCCTGAGACATTTCATCCCCTGAATTCTTTAGCTTATTATTCATCAAGAATTGTGGAATGGGACGTAAGATTGTGAAGAAAACAAAGATAGAACCCAATAAAACATTTTGGGCAATGATATAGATCGCCGTAATCAGTGCTCCAAATCCCCAACATGAAATAGACATATAGCGTTCAAAAAAGTTATCTCCTAGAAATTCCATATCCTGTGTCAGCATGGTAATCTTTTCATCTTCACTATATTCCCTGTCTTCCATTAACTTCTGAAAAAGGGCCGTTCGGATATTCATGTGAATTTCACGTCTAAAGACATTATTTGCATGATTACAAAATAACATTAGACTATACAAAGCGAAATAGACAGAAAAACCAAAGAGAGCAAATTTCCAAATAGAGGAATAGGTAAGGTTATTTTGATCTATCGATAGTGCTTTGGCAACAACCAAGGGTTGCCCTAATGCGAGACCCCCATTTGCCAGTGCTCCAATAATGGTTAGGTATTTTGTTTTTTTATCAAGATATTTAAAGATATTAATCATAAATCTCTCCTAGAAAATAGAACCCTATGGTTGAGAAATATCAGATGTAATCATTAAATCTTATTACATATTATTCTTTGTGATATATTTTACATGCTCATTATACATCTAAGAATAAGTCTGGTCAATGAATATTCAAAAAATTAGAAATGATTAAATCTTTAATAACTAATATTTTAAGTTAAGCCTTTGAAAAATCTCTACTTGTCTGTTGGATGAAAATTTACTTTAGTCAATCTTTACAGAAATGAAATAAAAAGAACCCCCAAAGAAAGATATGAAAACATCTAACTCTAGGAGTACTGCTCAGTTTTGAGCTTTTTTTATTCATCAAAAAATCCGGATAAGTCCAAGTCTCCGAAGGGGTTGGTGGAGAAGTTCTCTTGCTCTTCAAGGAGGGTGCGGCCTTGATCAAATTCGAGAAATTGTTCGTAGACAAGGGCTGTCATGCGGGCGTCTTCTAAGCTATCGTGTGATTTTCCTGCGACTCCCAAAAATTCTGCAACGGTGTGGAGTTGGAGATTTTTAATGCCATGAAGGTCAGATGGACGACGTTCGAAGGCTTCGTCAAAGACATCGACAGCGTACTGCTCTTCTAAATCTAAGCCATTTTCAAGTAGAATGGGAAGGTCGCTCTTTTTGGCATTGTATCCGATCAAGGGCCGGTCTCCAACGAAGGTCTTGAATTCGATGAGGACATGTTCTAGTTGTGGGGCATTTTGGATCTTGTCCTGTGTAATGCCAGTCAGGCTGTTAATAAAGCTTTTTAGAGGCTTATCGGTGTATACGTAGGAGTCGTAGTGGTCGACTTCTTTACCGTCCGTAAAACGCACGGCTGACACCTGGATGATCTGATAGGCACCTTCGAATTGGTTAAATTCGATATCGAAGGCGATATAATCTTCTAATGTTTTCATTGGAAATCTCCTGTGGTAGAAAAGAAAAGGGACTGGTAGGATCCAGCCCCGGATTATCGACGGAAAACGCGTGCCCAGAAACCTTTGCTTTCTTGCTCTTGAACTTTTTCGTTGGCTTGTTCGAGTTCAAGTTTCAAGGTATCGCGGTCGTTCATTGCTTGTAAAGTCAATTGTTGTTGTTGGTCCAATTGCTTGTCTTTTTCAGCAATTTGAACATCTTTCACGCGCAACTGTTCATCTTTCTTAGCGAGTTGCTCGTCTTTGGCTTTGAGTTGCTCGTAGAGACGGACGATTTCAGCATTTTTTTCATCTACCAAAATTTCCATCAATTCGCGTTGCTTCACATCATCGCTGACTGGTTCATCTTCAAAAATAGTTTTTTTGTAGATTTCTTCGAGCTTGATCAAGCCACTACGGGTTACAACGGTAACCCCTTTTTCATTTTTTTGGGTATCTTCTGGAGCCAGCGCCTTGACACGGTTATTGACCGCCTGGCGGCTGACTCCTAAAATTTCAGCAATTTCGCTGACAGTTTTTTCAATCGCCATAACTTCCTCTAATATCTTTTTCTATGAAATACTCTATTAGATAGTAACATAAGTAGGCTAAGCTGTCAAATGAAGCAAAGAAAGGATAAGCCTTGATACCACGATTAGTGGGCCTCTGTCATTTCAGGAAGATGGAGGCTTGATTGTGCTAAGTCAATGGTGAGTTGGTAATCGGTTTGATCACGCACAGTGATTTCAAAGTCCGTCGTGTAAAGGACCAAGCGAAGAGTTGCCCCTTTTTCGAGCTTGTAGATGGTTGGTTGGAGATCAAAGTCAAATTCCATCCACTCGCCTGGTGTTACGGCATCAACCTCTAAGAGGTCATGACGATTTTGGAGGTTGAGATAACCTTTCGAAATCACTCGTTGGCCCGCCTCCTTGAATGGCAACTCGGTCAAGTTGTCTAGCATGTGGTAGCGACCGTTATCCAGCGTACGGACCGATAAGACTGCAGGATAGGGTTGGAGGTATTTCTTGCTTCCAAGCTCTAAGAGTTGGGCTGAGAGAAGGCCTTTATTGGTGCTGGAGCGAAGTCGTAGGTGAAGGCGAGCTTTCCCGTTGAGGTGCAGGTCTTCTTCGATTGGAAGATCGATCGTCACCTGTTGGGCCTTGTCTTGGTAAAGATCGCTTAAGAAGGTCGGATAAGCCTTGCCATAGCGCTCGTAATCTTCCGTTGCATAGCGGTTTTGGATGACTTTTTCACCGTCTCCCAGCGAGAAGGTCCGCTGACTTGTTTGATTGCCAAAATCATCCAAGGAAGTCCAACTTTGTTCTCCTGTATTATCCTGCCAGATGATAGTTGGCAATTCATAGCTTGAATCGTAGCCCAGCAATTTTTTAGAGAGAAGGGCGTTCATGCTCTCACGGAAGTCAATGGACTGCCAGTTGTTGAGGTAGACATGGGCACCATTGTGGTAGAAGAGGTGCTTCTTGATGTTGGCTGGAAGGGCTTGGAACATGTTAAAGACGTGAAGCGGTTTGACGTTCCAGTCTTGGGAACCATGGGTAAAGACCACCTCAGCCTTAACCCGATCAGCATGTAGGAGATAATTGCGGTCGTGCCAGAACTGATTGTAGTCTCCAGAAGCTCGGTCCAGCTCTTTTTTGACGCGATCAAGATAGGCTTGGTGGGCCGCATTGTGGTGTAAATAATCCCCACCCAGAAGGTTGCGCGAGTAGGTTAATTCGGCAAGGGAATCAAAATCTTCACCTGGATAGCCACCAGGACTGGTCACGAGACCATTTTCGCGGTAGTAATTGTACCAGGAAGAAATCCCAGCCTCTGCAATGATGACTTCTAGGCCGTCCACACCTGTGGTCGCAAGACCGTTAGACATGGTTCCAAGGTAAGAGATCCCGGTGGTTGCGACCTTTCCATTAGACCAATCAGCTGTGACCTGGCGCTGGCGTGTGTGGTCTGTAAAGGCCCGGCAACGGCCATTGAGCCAGTCGATGACATTCTTGTAGGCTTCGATTTGTTGGTAATTTCCATTGGTCATCAGCCCTTGTGAATCTTTTGTCCCCACTCCAGAGACGTAAAGATTGGCGTAGCCACGTGGAAGCAGGTAGTCATTGAGGGTATAGCTGGAATTGATATGAGTGAGGGTTTCTTCAGCTTCATCGACTAGTTCAGCTTGACCAAGAGGGTCCACCAATTCTAATTGAGGTGTTTCTACTTGAATGGTATGAGGTTCTTTGACCTCGAGGTCGACATTCATATTGTAGAGGGCCTTGTCGCTGGCCTTGTCGTTAGTCCCTTGGTGGTAAGGGCTAGCGGTCATGACAGCTGGAATCTTGCCTTCGTAGCGAGGACGGATGATGCTGACCTTGACCAAGTCTGGCAGGCCATCTTGGTCGGTATCGACCCGACTTTCGACATAAACGACCTCACGGATAGCATCCTGGCTTGTAAAGGTCGCGAGGCTCTTACCATTAAAATAGTGATACTGGTTGGTCTCAGGAATCAAACCATCGCTGACCAACTGATCAATTAGTAAATTCCCTTTGACTGTTCGAGTATTGAGGAGGTGATAGAGGTTTTCAACCAAGTTTCCATACTCAATCGGAAATTGGACTTCTTTCAAGAAGCTATCCGTATCTTCAAAATCAATAAAATAGTGGAAACCGAGCAACTGGAGAGCTACTGTGTAAAAAATCTCCGGCGACCATTCGCGGTCTGATTGGAAATAGCTCAGGAGATCTGTTTCAGCATCCGCCACTAGGTTAGAGAGGGGATAATCTGTATTTTTGTAGGTGAAATAAACCTTGCGAACAAACCATTCAAACAGTTCTTTCTCTGTAAGATGAAGGGGAAGGTCAAACCCAATTTCTTTTAGTTCCTTAAGAATGTCTTTTTGGTCAACAGATAGATAGCTATATTGATTGTATTTCATAGGCTGCTCCTTTTATCAGTTTCTTTGTTCTTTACTTTTTATATTATACTTGATAAAATGGTATTTGTCTAAAGACCTTTCGTCTATAAGGAGAAGGAATATTGAAAAAAATATCTTTTGAACAAATTGCAAGAAGAAGGACCTTATTGTTTGGGGTTCTTGCTGTCATTTTTGGGATCCTCATTTTTCGAAATGGTGTTGGTTTCACAAAATTTTCCTTGGATCTATTAGCCATTTACTTTTTAGTTGATGGACTAGGAAGCTTTCTTCTTCGCTTTTTGTTACGTAGCAAGTCTATTTCCTATAGCCACTCTATTTGGTTTATTTTTCTTTCACTTGCGTTGATCTGGTTGAATCGACTGAGTAGTCTGCCCGTAAACTTAGTTGTGATTTGTTTAGGGGCATATCAGTTGGGGAGTGCCATTGTCTATGGGATCACATTTTGGCTTTATAAGGCCAATCGGGTAAAAGGAGGCTGGCTCTATTTATGGGATGCGCTTTTAAACGGTGGGATTGGTCTAGCAACTGTCTTGGAACCTGGTTCAGATGGGCACTTCCAATTTATCCTCTTGGGGGCTTATCTGGTCTTGTTGGGGATTTCTAATATTCGAGATGGTATTTTATTTGACAAAGACCAACAAGGCCAAGAGTTAAAACGTCGCTTTCGTATTAGCCTACCGGTTATCTTTGCAGCCTTTATCCCTGCTAAGGAGTTAAAACGGTTTAACCAGTTTCTTCAAAAAGGGAGCTCGGCGGGACACACAGGCCCTTATCGATTGGTGAAAAAAGAAGAAGAGGCAAGGGAATTAGAAATTTTGGTTCATACTTCTGACAGCAACTTATTTGGAGCGATTGGGCATGTAGATATTTGTTATCAGGGGAAGGTCATTTCTTACGGAAGTTACGATCCCTTTTCAGAGCGTCTATTTGGGACGATTGGGGATGGCGTACTGTTTAAAGTGGATAAGGAACCATACATCGAACTATGTAAAAAAGAGAGTCAAAAGACGCTGTTTGGCTACAGCCTATCCCTTACCGAAGAAGAGAATCAGGCAGTAGAGAAGCGTCTAGCTGAAATTGATCAGTTGTTAGAACCTTGGGATCCACCTAGTAGGTTACTGGAAGACGGTCAGCCGACCTACGCTTACAAATTGAAATATGATTTAGGGGCTGAGCTATATAAATTTACTTCTTCGCGTTTTAAATCTTACTTTGTTCTGTCTACGAATTGCTGCCTGTTAGCAGATTCCATTGTGGGACAGGCGGGAACGGCTGTATTAGATGTGCGTGGAGTGATTGCTCCAGGGACCTATCAAGATTATTTAGAATATGAATTTGAAGCTCCAAACGGGTTGGTCCATGCACGAACAGTATACTAAAAAAAGAAAGACAGATTTTTATTTTTGAAAAATCTGTCTTTTTTGCACAAGATTTCTTGTAAAAAGCCAGAAAATCTTTTACAATAAAAAGTGCTTGGAGGAAAGTATGACAGCAAATCAGATCGTAAGAGTGATCCCAGTCTTGAAAGTGAATAACCGAAATGTCAATCAACGCTTTTATGAAGAGACATTGGGAATGAAAGTATTAGTAGAAGAAGGAGCTCTCTTATCTTTAGGAGATGCCTCAAAAGTAGAGAAAATTGTCTTAGAAGAGTCACCGAGTATGCGTTCGCGTAAGGTCGAAGGTCCAAAGAAATTGGGGCGTATCGTGGTGAAAGTGGCACAAGCTCAAGAAATTGATTATTTGTTGGCCCGCCAGCCAGAAACAAGCGCCCTTTACCAAGGTGCTAATGGTCGCGCCTTTGAAGTTGTGTCTCCTCAAGGAGATACCATTTTCGTGCATGCTGAAGAAAATCTTGAAAGCCTAGAACCTTTGGAGAAAGCGCCTCTTGTTGACGTGCCAGAAGATTTCAAGGGTTTGACCAGCTTTGATGTGGACTTTCTTGAAGTCAATGTGGCCGATCTGGCCCAATCTCAGGAGCTTTACAGACGCTTGCCAGATCTTGCCCGCTTTATCCATTTGCAGGAAGCCCAAGGAGAAGATCTCCAAGTGGAAAACAAGGTAACTTGGGATTTGAGCATGATCAAGGTCGAATTGGCACCTTTTGATGTGGAAGACTTGAAAGAACGCTTGGGAGACGCTGTCGATTTTGTGCACCGTAAGGGAACTTTCTTGATTGCCAAGGATCCAAGCCAGATCGAACTCTGGTTTGAAGCCAATCAAGATCAGGTCCATATTTCTTATGAAGAATAAGAATGGAGTGATGAGCGTGAAGGCAATCATCGAAAAAATTACCGAACAAATCCAAGAAGGCATCTATCCAGGTGCCTCTCTTGCGCTTTACCGCAATGGTCAGTGGAGTGAGAACTATCTAGGACTTGCGGACCCTGAAAAAGGTGAGCCAGTAGAGGCTGATCTGGTCTATGATTTGGCCAGTGTCAGCAAGGTCGTCGGAGTCGCTACCATCTGTGCCTTTTTGTATGCGAAAGGGGAGCTTCCACTCGATCGCCCCTTTAAAGAGCTTTACCCACGTTTTGCTCATGAGAAGACGACCATCCGGGAACTCTTGACCCATACTTCTGGTCTCGATCCTTTTATCCCCAACCGGGATCAATTGGATGCGAGGCAGTTGAAAACAGCCCTTGAAAATTTGCAGTTAAAAGAAGACAAGAGTTTTCATTACACCGACGTCAATTTTCTTCTGCTGGGCTTTTGGTTGGAAGACAGGTTTCACCAGCCCTTGGATCGTTTATTTGAAGAGCTGATTTTTACGCCTTGGAAGATGACAGAAACACGGTTTGGGCCGGTCGAAAAGGCGGTGCCAACGGTCCGTGGAGTGGCTTCTGGAAGTGTTCATGATCCCAAAGCGAGAGTTCTGGGCTGTCATGCGGGAAGTGCTGGACTTTTTTCAACTGTTGCTGATCTAGAGCGCTTCTTAGAGCATTATCTGAAGGATGATTTTGCGCGTGACTTGTCTCAGAATTTTGCGCGTGAAGAGGGCAAGACCCGCGCTCTTGGATGGAATCTAGAGGGGGACTGGTTGGATCATACGGGCTATACAGGAACCTTCATCATGTACAATCGAAAGAGGCAGGAAGCTGTGATCTTTTTGTCCAACCGGACCTATGAGAAGGATGAACGGGCCCAATGGATCCTCGACCGCAACTCTTTGATGGACCTGATCAAACAAGAATGTGAAAAATAGAAATGGAAGGCTAGGATGATGGATCCTGGCCTTTTACGGTCTGTCCGTGAGAAAGAAACTGGTAGGAGATTCATTTTTGAACTCCGTCTTAGGTTGGATTTCCTTCAAAAGCATCGCTTTTTTGGCTGATTTATATTAAAATAGTAATGACCTTAATAGAGCGAGATGAATATGAACAAAGAGATAGGCGTCGGAAGGGCGCATAGTAAAATTATCTTAATTGGAGAGCATGCGGTGGTTTATGGTTATCCGGCTATTGCTTTGCCACTCCATCATATCGAAGTGATCTGCCAGATCATCCCGGCAGACAGTCCATGGATTTTGTTTGAAGATGACACCTTGTCCATGGCAGTTTTTGCGTCTCTTGAGCACCTCGGGATTCGCGAGGCCCGGATTCGCTGTCGCATTCAGTCCATGGTACCGGAAAAACGGGGGATGGGATCATCTGCAGCAGTGAGTATCGCAGCTATTCGTGCCGTTTTTGACTATTATCAAGAGAAGCTGAATGATGAGACCTTAGAAATCCTGGTCAATCGAGCAGAAACCATTGCCCATATGAATCCAAGTGGGCTCGATGCCAAGACTTGTTTGAGCGATCAAGCCATTAAATTTATCCGAAATGTCGGCTTTTACCCGCTGGAGCTGGGTATAAAAGCGAGCTTGGTGATTGCGGATACGGGAATTCACGGCAATACCCGTGAGGCGATCCAAAAGGTTGAAGCCAAAGGGCAGGAAGTTTTGTCCCATTTCCATGAGATTGGTCAGTTGACCCAGCAGGTGGAAGAGGCTCTGAAAATGAATGATCTAACGAGCCTAGGACAGGCTCTGACTACTTGCCATGACCACTTGAGAGCCGTCGGTGTCAGCTGTGTTGAAGCAGACCATTTGGTCGCTGTTGCCCTTGAAAACGGGGCCTTAGGCGCTAAAATGAGCGGGGGTGGTCTTGGAGGCTGTGTGATTGCCCTCGTCAAGGATTCTCGTGAAGCAGCAACCATTGCCCATGCATTAGAAAAAGAAGGAGCGCACCATACATGGATCGAAAACCTGTAAAGGCTAAGTCCTATGCCAATATCGCGATTATCAAATACTGGGGAAAAGAAGATGCCAAACAGATGGTCCCTTCGACCAGTTCGATTTCGTTGACCTTAGAGAATATGTATACAGAGACGAGTCTCTCTCCCTTGCCAGCAGATGCGACTATGCATGAATTTTACATCGATGGGGAATTCCAAAATCCAGCTGAGCAAGCCAAAATTGGAGCTGTGATTGATAGCTTGAAGCCAGCAGATGAAGTAGGATTTGTTCGGGTGGATACCAGCAACAACATGCCAACCGCAGCAGGCTTGTCCTCTAGCTCGAGCGGGCTCTCTGCTCTCGTCAAGGCTTGCAATCAGTACTATGATTTGGGCTTGAGTCAGGAGGAATTAGCTCAAAAAGCCAAGTTTGCTTCGGGATCTTCTTCTCGGTCTTTCTTTGGTCCCTTAGCAGCCTGGGACAAAGAAAGTGGAGAGATTTATAAGGTCCAAACAGACCTGAAACTCGCGATGATCATGCTGGTTCTCAATGACAAGCAAAAGCCCGTTTCCAGTCGGGAAGGGATGAAACGCTGCATGGAGACCTCGACTAATTTCAAAGAATGGATCGAAGAGTCTCGACAAGATTACAAGGACATGCTGGACTATCTAGCTACCAATGATTTTGAACAGGTCGGTCAGTTGACAGAGCGCAATGCCCTTGCTATGCATGCGACGACTAGAACAGCCACTCCAGCCTTTAGCTACTTGACAGAAGAAAGCCACAAAGCTATGGACTTTGTCCGTGAGCTTCGCGCTGCAGGCCATGCTTGTTACTTTACTATGGATGCAGGGCCAAATGTTAAAGTCCTCTGTTTAGAAGAAGACTTGGATCAGCTGGTGCCTTTATTTGACGCCCGCTATCGGACCATCGTGTCTAAGACAAAGGACCCTCAAGATGAAGACTAAGTATCAGGTACAGACTGGAGGCAAGCTCTATCTAGCTGGAGAATACGCAGTGCTAACGCCTGGCTATGGAGCCGTGATTCAGTTTATTCCCATTTATCTGTCAGCTACTATCCAAGAAGCAACAGCTTACCAGTTAGCCTCAGATCTCTTTGGTTATCAGGTGGATTTGACCCCAAATAAGGACTACGCCTTGATTCAAGAGACCATTCAGCTCATGGAAGAGTGGCTGAAAGATCAGGGGATAGCCCCTAAACCCTTTGATCTTCACCTTAGGGGAACATTGGGCGAAGAGGGGAAAAAGTATGGGATTGGTTCCAGCGGAAGTGTGGTCTTGCTCGTGATCAAGGCCATGGCCGCTCTGTATGAACTAGACTTAAGTCCAGATCTGCTCTTTCGACTAGCAGCAGTGGTCTTGGTGCAAAGAGGGGACAATGGTTCCATGGGCGATTTGGCTTGTATTGCTTACGAGGAGTTGATTTATTACCAATCCTTTGATCGAGCTTGGTTGCATGAAGTCTTGACTTCTCAGCCCCTGTCACAAGTTTTAGACCTGGATTGGGACTACCAGATCTGCTCGATCCAGCCAGCCATCTCTTATGATTTTCTGGTTGGTTGGACCAAGGAACCAGCGATTTCAAGTGATTTGATCCGCCAGGTCAAGGGGGCGATCAAGGAAAATTTTCTTCAGGAGAGCCAGAGCGCAGTGAAGAATCTTGAAAAAGGCCTCCGTGAAGGGAACCAAAAAGAAATTGAGACCAGTATCAAACGTGCGGATAAGAACCTAAAGTCTTTGAACCCTTTGATCTATACCCCAGCTCTGAAAGTTCTGCAAGAAGCGACAGAGGGTCTTTCTGCCTGTGCTAAATCTAGTGGTGCTGGAGGAGGCGACTGTGGAATCGCCCTTAGTTTTGACCCAGTTGAGACTCAGACCTTGATAGACCGCTGGAAGGAAAAGAATATTGAAGTCATTTACCAAGAAAGGATGGGAGATTCGTGAGCGAAAATCGAAAAGACCAGCATATTCGCTATGCCTTGGAGCAAAGCTCCTCCTATAATAGCTTTGATGAGATCGAGCTGATTCACCGATCCCTCCCCCTTGTTGATCTAGCGGAGATTGATCTAACAACCCATTTCGCAGGGCGTGATTGGGAAGTTCCTTTTTATATCAATGCCATGACAGGTGGGAGTAAACGGGCCAAAGAGATCAATCAAAAGTTAGCAGCAGTAGCCGAAGCCTGTGGGATTCTCTTTGTGACCGGCTCTTACAGCGCGGCACTGAAGGATCCAAGCGATCAATCGTATGCGGTCAAAAAAGACCATCCTCATCTTCTTTTAGCAACCAACATTGGCATCGATAAAGAGCCAGATTTGGGCTTGCGAACAGTGGAAGAGCTACAACCCCTCTTTCTTCAAGTCCATGTGAATCTGATGCAAGAGCTGCTCATGCCTGAAGGGGAGCGGATTTTCCACACTTGGAAAGACCATCTCAAGAGCTATGGGCAGGGCTTTCCTGTACCTGTAGTCCTGAAGGAAGTCGGCTTTGGTATGGATCCCAAAACAGTTCAGGCTGCGCTAGATGCTGGGATCAAAACCGTCGATATTTCTGGTCGTGGTGGCACTAGTTTTGCCTATATTGAGAATCGTCGTGGTGGCAATCGCGCTTATCTGGATGATTGGGGACAATCAACTGCGCAGTGTCTCTTACAGTTACAGGATCAGATAGATCAGGTGGAGGTCCTCGCAAGTGGGGGCATTCGTCATCCCCTTGATATGGTCAAGGCCTTGGTCCTTGGAGCACGTGGCGTAGGACTTTCCCGCGTTTTTCTTGAGATGGTAGAGACTAAGAGCATTGAAGAAGTGATCGCCCTTGTCCAAGGCTGGAAAGAAGATCTCAGATTGCTCCTTTGTGCGCTCGGTTGTCAGAACCTGAAAGAGCTCCGTGAAGTTGACTATCTCCTCTATGGAAAATTGTGGCAAGCAAATCAACAGAGAAAATGAAAGAGAGTGGGACAGAAATCGGTAATTCGTTAGAATTCGATTTAGTCGTCCCACCTCCGCACAGTTGAGTAGGGCTGTAAAAGCTGATGAAATCAGCGTAGTAGAGCCCACTCAACTACTGCGTCTTGCTCGACAATCCAAAAATAATTGAGAGGCTAGTACTTTTGTCCCAGCCTCTTGATGTTTGATAGAATAACTGTAAAATGCAGTGGTTGGTTGCTCAAAGCACTGCTAAGAGGTGACCGATTGCACTTGCGAGCAAGTTTGCTAAGTCTTAGTTTATTTTTTATGCTCCAAAGATGACCGATGGTGATGAAAAAAATGTTTCCTTTATCTGCAACCTTCAACAGTCTCCCAGACTATTGGAGCTATGTGGAGGAAAAAAGTGAAAAGGTTTTGGAAACCTTTTTTATTTTACGGAGTTCTTCCCCACTTCTTCTTTTTTTGTGACGGTTATATCATCAAAATTCTGATAATTTACGAATCGTTTACGGTTGCTGGAATCGCTTGCAAAATAGGCTTGTAAAAGAGTATACTAAATAAGGAAAAACATTTTTAAAAAGGAGTTTAGGATGAAGAAGCACTATTTTCGATCAGCTGTAGCAGCCTTGCTTCCGCTTTTGTTGATTGCTCAACCTGTTGAGGCTTGTACAGGGTTCATCATCGGGAAGAAACTGACTGCCGACGGTTCGACCTTGGTAGGGCGTACCGAAGATTTAGAACCCAACCATAATAAAAATTTTGTGGTCAGAGAGCGTGTCTACAATAAAAAAGGAGCCATTTTTGAGGATGCCGCCAACGGTTTTCAATATCCCTTGCCAGAGATTAGCTATAAGTATACAGCAGTCCCAGATGTCACCCCAGATCAGGGAATTTTTGACGAAGCAGGATTCAATGAATATGGGGTTTCCATTTCTGCGACTGTATCTGCTTCAGCAAATGACAAGATCCAAAAAGTGGATCCCTATGTCAAGGATGGTTTGGCAGAATCCGGCTTAACCAGCATTGTTCTCCCAAGTGTGAAAACCGCAAGAGAAGGGGTTGAACTCATTGCTAAAATCGTCGAAGAAAAAGGCGCTGCAGAAGGAAATATTGTGACCATTGCCGATAAAGAAGGTGTCTGGTATATGGAAATCCTATCCGGTCACCAATATGCGGCCATTCTCTTCCCAGAAGATCGCTTTGCAGTCTTTCCAAATACTTTCTTCTTAGGCCATGTTGATTTATCGGATACAGAGCGTACGATTGCCTCAAAAGATCTTGAAAAAGTCGCCAAAGAAGCCAATAGCTATAAGGAAGTGGATGGAAAATTCCATGTTTCTCAATCCTATAATCCGCCTTTGCAAGAAGCGGATCGTTCGCGGGTTTGGTCGGGGATCAAATCTCTAGACCCAAGCTCTCCTGTTAAATATGATGATGCGTCCTTTGACCTTCTTCATACAACCGATCGGAAATTAACTCTCCGCGATGCCATGAATCTCCAACGCAATCGTTTGGAAGGAACCAAATACAAACCACTGGATCAAATGGAGCTAGATGGAAAAGGCATCCCGAAAAAAGGAGAGTTTGATGCAGTTTATAAATACCCGATTTCCAATCCAAATGTCATGGAGGCCCATATTTTCCAACTGAAAGATGAAGTTCCAGCGAGTGCTGGAGGAGGAACCATGTGGCTATCGATGGGCAGTCCGCGGAATGCTCCTTACCTACCGTACTATGGCAATATTCTCAACACCTATCAAGCCTACCAAGAATTAGGCGATCATTACAATGACCGCTCCTGGTATTGGACCATTTCAAGAATCAATGACCTTGTAGCCAAGTATCCTGATTTATTCGAAGATGGGGCGATTCGTACTGAAATGGAACGATTGGAATCTCAGTGGATGGTTGAACAAGATCTGAGTGATCAGGAACAAATTGCCCTTGCTTCTCAGCCTGAAGAAGCGAGTAAGAAGGCAACAGAGGAAGGAATAGCGAGAGCTGAGAAAACCTTTGAACGCTTGCAAGAAATTAGAAAAGAAGCAGAACAAAAGGTAGCAGATGAACACGGAAAAAGTGCTCTGCAAGATCTAGATGATGAAGAAGATGCTGCTTATGAAGAGAAAATTGATCTGGTTGATTTTGACTATGATTACATTTTAGCAGCAGGCTTGTTCGGAGCAACCCTTCTAGCGATTGTGATCTACCTGATTCGCTCAAAGAAACAAAAGGGAGGAAAACAAGATGACTAAAATTCAAAGAGCCTCAATCTATCTTTTTCTACTGTTTGCAGGAATTGGCTTGGAGTTTGAACTCGGTCATCTTTCTCAACAAGAATTTAGCCAGTCTGCCGGCAGAGATTTGGTCTTAAACTTGTCTGTCTTAGCTGCTATTATTATCCCGCTCTATCTCTTTTCAAAACGATTGGCCAAGCAGTTGACTGTCCCAACTTATGTCTTATGGATTGCCATGTTTGGAGGAGCCTTCGTAGCAGGCTGGTTGAGCTTTTCAGGCAATAGCTTAATTGATATTATGAATAGCCATGTGATCAAGGATGCCACTGTCTTTAACAAGTGGACCGATGCCTTGACAGCCCCATTTTCAGAGGAATTCTTTAAGGCTCTGGTTGCCTTTTGGGTTGTCTTGATGGTTGGCAAGAAAGATCTAAAAGCAATTCTAATTGCAGGCTTGGGCTCTGGCTTTGGTTTTCAAATCATTGAGGATTTAGGGTACGTTGCCCGCCAAACCAAAATCAGTCAATTAGCCGCGGTTACTGAGGCCATTAACCGGATCTCTGGTGGATTAGCTTCACATGCCCTCTATACAGCTGTTGTATCCGTTGGTATCTTCCTCTTGTTGTCTCAAGTGACCCAGCAAAAGGAAAAACTCTTTGGGCTCTGGTGTGTTCTCTCGACAGTAGCCAATCACTTCTTATGGAACTCTCCGTTTTATGAAACAGACCATCGGATTAATCTTCTCGTCGGACTGCTCTTTGCCGTCCAAGTAGGGACTTTTATCGAAGTGGTGATCTATACCAAGAAACATCCCGAGTTGCCATTTTTAAAACAATAAGAAAAATTTTTCAAACACAAAAGAACTAAGACGTGGGTCTTAGTTCTCAAAGTGAAGATAAAATCATCTTAGAAACTTTCCTTAGGTGAAGACGGACGTCAGCGAACTTCGAAGAAGTTCCATGACTAATTATTGAGCCTAAGGTCTCAATAATTCCGAGTGCTAGAAACAAAAGTGTTTCTAGCACTTTTTTCACGGCGGAAAGTTTCATTATATTCTCGATTCATTTAAAAAATTAGAACTCATTTTTATTTCTTTGCAGGATCACTTGACTTAATTTACTAAAGAATTAGTTTGTCTTAGTTCTTTATTTTCTCAATTCTTGTAAGAGTGTTTGTGCCTTCTCTAAGTTAAAGGGTTTGTTTTCAAGGAGTTGGCTGACCAATCGGGGAACTTCCTCTTCCTTAGCTCCTGCTAGAAGGGCTAGGGAGCGTGCTTGAAGTTTCATATGTCCTGCTTGAATCCCTGTGGTGACAAGGGCTTTGAGGGCCGCTAAATTCTGCGCCAAACCGAGCGACGCAATGATACCTGCTAATTCAATAGCAGAAGGCTCTCCAAGCAAACGGTGGCTGACTTGAACCGTTGGGTTGAGGCCAATCGAGCCTCCTTTTGTCGCAACTGGCATTGGCAAGGTGATCTCTCCATAGAGTTTTTTCTCTTTCGGCTGACTTGTCCAGTGACTCAAGCCCTTGTAAGAACCACTTTGTGCAGCATAGGCATGGGCTCCTGCTTCGATGGCCCGCCAGTCATTACCTGTCGCAAGGACCAGGGCATCAATCCCGTTAAAAATTCCCTTGTTATGAGTAGCCGCACGGTAAGGATCCACTTGAGCCAGTTGGCTAGCTAGCTCCATCCGGTGGGCAATCTCAATGGCTTCATCAGGATTTCGACTCAGTGCTTTAAAATCGATGGCACACCGTGCACTCACTAAAGAGCGAGTAGCCAAGTTGGATAAAATTGCCATCAAGGCCTGACCACCAGAGAGTTCATGGATACGATCGGTCAGAGCTTCTAACATGGTATTGAGCATATTGGCCCCCATGGCTTCTTTGGGATCGACAGCCAAGTAGACAATAAGAAAGTCCCCCTTGTTTTCGACCCAAAGATCCCTTGCTCCACCTCCACGCTTGACGATCGAAGGATAGGCTTCATTAGCGAGCTGAAGAAGGGTTTTCTTGTCTTCTAGGATACGCTTGCTAGCAACTTCCATGTCTTCAACATCCGTCAGAGCGATCTCACCGATCATTTGCCGCTGGTGCACCTGGGTGGTGAAACCGCCTGAACGTTGAATGAGCTTGGCTGCAAAGCTGGCAGCCGCAACCACGGAAGGCTCTTCTGTGACCATGGGAAGTACATAGTCACGACCATTGATCAGGAAATAAGGAGCGAGGCTAAAAGGCAAGTCAAAAGTCGACAAGACATTTTCTGTCAATTGATCTGCAATAGAAAGGGGAAGTCCCTTTTGTTCTTTTAAGATCTGTGCTTCATCCCAAGTTAAGAGGCCTTCCTTCAGTAAGGCCTCTATGCGTTCTGTGGGAGAAAGTTTTGCAAAACCTGGTAATCGTGCCATTATTTTTCTACTTTCTGGTAAGTGCGTTGGTGTTCCTTGATCTCTGTCAAAGCAAAAGTTTGATGCGTAGCAGGCTCAAACACTTGATTGCCACTAGGATCTAGATCTACTTCCTCATAAAAGAGTCGTTCGTAGTCAGCAACACTAAGAACCGTACGTTGGTCCAGTTTTTCCATGCGTTTGTGATCTAAGAGTTGCTCAAAACCAGGAACGAGATTGGCACTAAAGATCTCAGAAACCGCTCCACTTCCATAGCTAAAGAGGGCGATTCGGTCCCCAGCTTTGAGTTGGGGGTCATTTTCCAGTAGTGACAGCAAGCCTAGGAAAAGAGATCCAGTGTAGATATTTCCCACGCGTTGGCTGTATAGAATCGATTGATCAAAGTTGTATTGTAATTGATCTTTTTTCTCTTCTGACACTGACTTATCCAGGATTTTTTTCAAGCCCTTGAGAGCTAATTTCGGATAAGGCAAGTGGAAACAGATAGCCGCAAAGTCTGTCAAGGCAAGGCCAGTCCGTTTCTGGTATTCCGCCCAGGTTGTTTTCAGAGAATCTAGATATTGTTGTGTTGAATAAATCCCATTCACGAAGGGAGTTGTCGCGTAATTTGGACGCCAAAAATCCATGACATCGCGTGTTTGGGCAACATTATCATCGTTAAAAGATAGAATACGAGGATTTTGGCTGATTAGCATGGCAACCGCTCCAGCCCCCTGTGTTGGTTCACCAGGAGTCCCAATTCCGTATTTAGCAATGTCACTGGCAATGACCAAGACCTTACTATGCGGGAATTTTTCAACATGGAGTTTAGCATAATCCAAAGCAGCAGTTGCAGCATAGCAAGCTTCTTTCATCTCAAAAGAGCGAGCGAAAGGCTGGATGTCTAGTAAGCCATGGACAAAAACAGCAGCGGCCTTACTCTGGTCAATCCCAGATTCCGTCGCAAGAATCACCATATCGATCGCTTGTTTATCTTCATCTGTCAAAATATCGTCTGCCGCAGTTGCAGCCAATGTGACGATGTCTTCTGTGATCGGTGCAACACTTTGTTCTTTTAAGAGAAGACCCTTGCTCAGTTTTTCGGGATCAGTATCACGAGCAGCAGCCAAATCTTCTAAACGCAAGACATAAGGGCTCGTCGCAAAACCAATCTTATCAATCCCAATTGTCATTCTTAACCTCTTTTTTATTTGATATCTACTAGTATATTTCGTTACTATTTTACCATATTTAAGGGTAAAACTCCCTTGAAAAAGCTAGATCAGCAAGGAAATCATACTCGGGACCGATTTTGCAATGTTTCAAAGAAAAAATAAAGAATCTATAAGAAAAAGCCATCCTCAGATGACTTTTCAACTCTTATGCTTGCTTATCCTTCTTAGGGTTGCTCATGATTCTTATGAAGAGTTCTTTGCATTTATCTCTTAGAACTTTTTCGTAGAAGACGAGTATAGCGATGTACACAATCAGAAAGTTCAAGGTCAGAAAGAACAAGTCAAATGAATTGCGTGCATAGTTAGTTGCTTCTAGATAGGAGTTGATTGCTCCTAAAATCCCCCAAGGAAGATACTTGATATACTTGTTTATCATCATACAGCACCTCACATACTTTAAAGGATTTGTTTTTTCACTATCATTGTACTCCTTTTAAGCGATAAAGCAAACGATTACATAGATAAAAATTAGAAAACCAATGCTAGTTGGCATTGGTCATTTTTCTTTTTTGATAGCGTTGGTAGGAATGGTAGAGTTTCAAGACGACAGATCCGCTAGCCATCCCGATGGAGATGACCAAGGCCAGAATAACCACCAGGGTCACGCTGGTTACTGCCTGTCGATATTGGCCACTAACAAAGAAGGAAGTGGTCCGATAGGAAATATATCCAGGAACCAAGGGGGCGAGAATGGACAACATAAAGACCACGACAGGTGTCTTGAGAATGATACTTAAAATCTGACTGATACAGGAGCCGACAATAGCTGCGATAAAGGTTGCTACGATAACATTGGTAGGACCTTTTAGAATATAGTATAGTAGCCAGATGCCCATCCCTAAGATTCCTCCAGGAATCAACATGGAGCGTTGCACATTTAGGACGATTAAAAAGGTGATGATGGCAATCAAACTAGCCACCGCTTGGATTAAAAATTCAGTTAGGTTCATGATTTTATTTCATAAGGACAAGGGCAACGGTTGTACCGGCACCAAGGGCAAGAGTAATGAGGAGAGTCTCAAAGAGTTTGCTCATCCCAGAGTTGAGGTGGTAATTCATCAGATCTCGGACGGCATTGGTCATAGCGATCCCAGGAACGAAGGGCATGACACAGCCTGCGATAATGAGATCGGTATTGGAAGGAAAACCACTATAGCGCGTCCAAATATGGGCTAAAAAGCCAAAGACAAAGGCTGCCGCAAAAGCAGTCGCAAAAGGAATGCGAACGTATTTCTCAACGACAAGAGAAAAAGCAAAGGCAAAGACAGTTGCAATGCCCGCTCCAATCGCATCATAGAAATTTCCACCAAACATGATGGAGAAGAAAGGCGCACTGAGGGTTGCTGCAATGGTCAACTGGAGATTGGTATAAGGAACACGCTTATTTTTTAACTCGCTCAGGGCCTGGTAAGCGTGCTCGAGATCCATCTCTCCAGAGACTAGTTGACGAGAGATCTGGTTGACGTCACAGACCTTCTCGATATTGTAATTAGTTCGCAAGATCCGTTTCATGCGCGTGACATTGGTGTTCTCAATTGAAAAGAAAATAGCGACTGGCATCGCTAAAACATTGCAATCGACGATTCCCTGTGAATGGGCGATCCGGATCATGGTATCTTCGACCCGGTGAATCTCAGAACCGCTCTCTATCAGGAGGGTTCCAGCTAACATCAGGACGTCGATCACTTGGTTGATCTGTTTTGACTCTTCCATAATATCCTTCTTACTAAATAATCTGTTTCTATTATAGCAAAAAAGGACGAGAGACAGAACTAAAATTTGACAATTCTAGTTTGTTTCTTATCCTTTCTGAATTCGTTTAGAATAGCTATTGTTTAGGCTTATCATTCGTTAACTCGGGTGGTGGTGTTGCACGGTGCTATCCTGGACGAGAAGGGTTGCTAAAAAGATCAGTGCAATCAGGATAAAGAGCCAAATAATAGCGAAAATAAATGTTAAAAACATAAGATCACCCCTTCTATCTTATTTACAGCTCTACTATAACACTTGGAGAAAGCGCTGTCAAACTCTATGTAGTAGGCTCTTAAACTCTTTCAAAATTCAGAATACTCTTGCGATGGGGATGAAAAAACCAGCCGTTTCCGACTGGTTTTTAAGACCTATTTGAATCTTAGTTCAAGGCATCATCCATTGAAAGAACTTCGTGGAAGACACGTTGTGTCAATTCAGTTTTTTGTTCTGGAGTGAGGTATTTAGTGTTTACACAGTATCCAGAGATACGAACGATAACGTCTTCACCTGACATGATCTTTTCGTAAACATCGTTCAAGTCCATAACGTTCAAGTTAACGTGTTGTCCACCGTTTTCGAAGTATCCATCAAGGATGGTTACCAAGTTATCAACTTGTTCGTCACGAGTTTTACCAAGAGCACGTGGTGAAACTTGAGTAGTGAGTGAGATACCATCAGCTGCATAACCAAAGTCAAGGCTAGCAAGTGAGTTCAAGTTTTGCAACCATCCACCTTTAGCTTTGTTAGATGGGTTAGCACCTGGTGAGAAGAATTCCAATTTAGACAAGTTCACAGAACCATCTTCGTTGAGGTATACTCCTTTGTGGACTGGTGAGTTACCAGTTTGTTTAGAGTAAGCAACGTTAGAAGTGATGGTAAGAAGTGAAACAGTTGCTTCAGCGTTCTTGTAAAGTTTGTGGCTGCGAAGACGAGTAGTGTAAGCTTCGATCAACCATTCTGCCAATTCGTTAGAACGTGGGTCATCTTCACCCCAACGTGGGTATTCACCAATTGTTTCATAATCGTAGATGTAGCCATCTTCGTCACGGATTGGTTTAACTGTAGCGTATTTGATTGCTGACAATGTATCAACAGTGTTGGCAAATCCACAGATACCGAATCCCATGTTAGCGCGTTGGTGAGTTGGCAAGAAGGCCATTTGAACAGCTTCGTAGTTGTACTTATCAGTCATGTAGTGGATGATGTTCAAAGCATCTACGTAAGTGTCTGTCAACCAGTCAAGAGATTTTTCGAAGTTTGCTTTAACAGATTCGAATTCAAGAACTTCATCACGGATTGGATCGATATCAAATACTTTGTAGTCTTTATGAACATCGTCGTAACCACCGTTCAAACCAGTAAGAAGAGCTTTAAGCACGTTAACACGAGCACCGAAGTATTGGATGTTGTGGCGTTGTTCTTCGTTTTCTGGGTCAAGTGGAGATACACAACATGAGATACAGCTCATTTCACCGTATCCGTCTTTCGCCATTGTTGTTACACCTTCGTATTGGATAGAAGAGTGTTTGTGGCTCATGTGCATACAGTAGCGACGGAAGCTATATGGCAATTTGTCAGTCCAAAGAACTGTCAAGTTTGGTTCTGGAGAGTTACCGATGTTGTCCAAAGTGTTCAAGAAACGGTAGTCCATCTTAGTAACACGGTGACGACCGTCGTTACCCATACCAGCCATAGAAGTTGTGATGAAGGTTGGGTCACCTGAGTACAATTGGTCGTAAGCTTTTGTACGAGCAAATTTAACAGTACGCAATTTCATAACGAAATCGTCAACGAATTCTTGGATTTCTGATTCAGTGTAAGTACCACGAGCCAAGTCACGTTCAGCGTAGATATCCAAAACGATTGGCACACGTCCAAGAGAAGTAGCAGCACCGTTGATCACACGGCAGACAGCCATGAAGGCGATGTTTGTCCATTGGATCGCTTCTTTTGTATCGAAGGCAGGACGACGCACGTCTACACCATAAAGGTCACCCAATTTAACAACTTCTTGAAGTGCTTGGTATTGAAGGTTTACTTCTTCACGAAGACGGATTGATTCTTCATCGATTTCAGTAATAGAGTTCCAGTCGTTTGCTTTTTCAGCCATCAAGTAGTCAGCACCATAAAGAGCCAAACGAGCATAAACCCCGATGATACGTCCACGAGAGTAAGCGTCTGGAAGACCAGTTACAGTGTGAGCGTGACGAGCACGACGGATGTTAGAAGTGTAAGCGCGGAAGATACCGTCGTTTACAGTTGTAACGTATTTTGTGAAGATTTCATGAACTGCTGGATCTGGTTCGTATCCATTTTCTTTCAAAGTAGTTTCCGCCATACGGATACCACCACGAGGCATGAAGTTCAATTTGAACAACTCATCATTTTGGATACCGAAGATGACTTCGTTTTCTTTGTCGATATATCCAGCTGCGATATCAGCGATAGATGTTGGACGGTTATCGTATGGGAAACGAGTTTCTTCGTAATGAGCTTTTGTTTCTTCAACAATCTTCTTGATGTGAAGAGAACGTTCAGTTGGACCAGCTAGGAAGCTTTCATCTCCATCATAAGGTGTATAGTTAGCTTGAACGAAGCGAGAAACGCTTGCTTTTTCTTTCCAATCTTCACCTTTGAAGCCTTCCCAGGCTTTGTCAAAAATATCTTGTGCTTCAACGACTGTTTTAACAACCATTTTTATTTTCCTCTATTGTCTTTCTAGCAACTATATCTGTTGCACTTACAATAGTAGTATACCACACAGAAACCGGTTACACAAAGGCAAATTGCGAAAAACAACAGATTCTTTTATAATACAGTTTCAACTCTTATGTGATACTGTACTACATTTTTGAAAACAAATACGGTTTTCCATCAATTTTCATGTTTTTAGGAAGGGCCGATTTTTGCAATTCTAAAATTTTCTTCTTATAATAGAAAAAAAGGAGGGTGAAAAATGCTGATATTCCCATTGGTGAATGATACGAGTCGCAAGATTATTCATATTGATATGGATGCATTTTTTGCTGCCGTCGAAGAAAGAGATAACCCTAGTTTAAAGGGGAAGCCTGTCGTAATTGGCCAGGATCCTCGTCAGTCAGGTGGGAGAGGTGTGGTCTCGACCTGTAACTATGAAGCACGGAAGTATGGCATTCATTCGGCCATGAGCTCCAAAGAAGCGCTGGACCTTTGTCCCCAAGCGATCTTTATCTCTGGAAATTATGAGAAATACCGAGAAGTGGGCGAGCAGGTTCGTGAGATTTTCAAGCGCTATACAGATCTGATCGAGCCTATGAGTATTGATGAAGCCTATCTAGATGTGACGGAAAATAAAATCCAGAGCAAATCAGCTGTCAAAATTGCTCGCTTGATTCAGCATGCGATCTGGGAAGAGCTGCATCTCACAGCTTCAGCGGGTGTCTCTTATAATAAGTTTTTGGCAAAGATGGCGAGTGACTATCAAAAACCCCGTGGCCTGACGGTGGTCTTGCCGGAGGATGCTGAGGATTTCCTGAGCCAGATGGACATTGCCAAATTTCACGGGGTAGGAAAGAAGACAGTAGAGCGCCTGCATGAGATGGGGGTCTATACTGGCGCGGATCTTTTAGCCATCCCTGAGATGACTTTGATTGATCGATTTGGGCGCTTTGGCTATGACCTCTTTCGTAAGGCGCGAGGGATTCACAATAGCCCTGTCAAGAGCCATCGTATCCGCAAGTCGATCGGAAAAGAGCGGACCTACCGCAAGCTCCTCTATGCTGAAGATGATATTTTAGAAGAAATTGCCAATCTGTCCAGTAAGGTAGCCCAATCGCTGGAAAAACATGGTAAGCAAGGAAAGACCTTGGTCTTAAAAGTGCGCTATGGAGACTTTACCACCTTGACTAAGCGTATCACCTTGACGGAGCCAACGCGAGATGCTGAGCGCATCAATCGTTCAGCGCGTCACATTTTTCAAGAAATCGAATCGATAAATACAGGAATCCGCCTCTTGGGTGTCACCATGACCAACTTTGTTGATCATACCGAGTTGCCTTTGGTGGAAGAAAAAGAAGACGACTAGTTTGTTCACTAGTCGCCTGAGATTGATGACAAAGTCATCTTAGAAACTTTCCTTAGGTGAGTACGGACGTCAGCGAACTTCTACGAAGTTCCATGACTTAGTTTTGAACCTAAAGTTTCAAAACTCCCGAGTGCTAGAAACCATAGTGTTTCTAGCACTTTTCTCACGGCGGAAAGTTTCAGTTGTATTTGAATGAGTCTTAAAAAATATATTATTTTAATTTTTGGGGTATCAATTAGGTTGTTTGACGTCAAAAAAGGCTGCAATCTCTTCTTCTGTCAGTCCGATCATGGGGGAGATAGTGTGGAGATTGTCTTCAGTCAGTCGATAGACAGTAGGCTTAGACGTCTCTGCTTTCGTTTCAACAGTTTCTTCCTTGCTTCGTGCAGATTCGACTGTAGCAGAAGCCGTTGCAACGGATGAAGAATAGTCTGTGGTTGCTTCGCCTCCGTCCAGGTTCTTGAAGCGTTCAACCAAATAGGTCTTGCGCGCTGTACCTGTATTTTTAGTAGCGAAATCAAAGGCGCTGTATTCTCCTAAGAGGATCAGTTTGCTCTTAGAGCGCGTGATGGCGGTATAGATCAAATTACGCTGCAACATCCGGTGGCTTTGATTCGTAATGGGTAAAATCACCACAGGAAATTCGCTTCCTTGCGATTTGTGAATACTCATCGCATAGGCTAAGCGAATCTTGTACCATTCATTGCGCGGGTAGACGATTTCATTGCCATCAAATTGGATAGTCAATTCATCTTGCTTGGATTCTGTATATTTTCCGGGGAGAAGATCGGTAATGTAGCCAATATCTCCATTAAAGACATTGCTTTCTGCATCATTGACCAGATGGATAACCTTGTCCCCCTCGCGGTATTGGCAGTCTGGTGTGTCAAAGACGACCTGATCTTTGACAGCTGGATTGAGAAGGTCTTGCATGAGTGTATTGATGTTGTCAATGCCAGCCTGGCCCTTGTACATCGGTGCCAAGACTTGGATATCTCGAGCCGGGATCTGACTGCGAAGGGCAGCAGAGGTGATCTGTTCGATCATCTTAGGGATGTGTTCGCTTCCGGCTTCGAAATAAGAGCGGTCGGCTTTTCGTTCTGTGAAATCTTGAGGAAGCTTGCCCTGGCGAATGTCTCCTGCAAGTGAGACAATGGTCGAATCTTCACTCTGACGGAAAATATGTTCGAGCTTGGTCTGAGGGATGCTTGGGATCTGCAAGAGATCCGCTAAGACCTGTCCAGGACTGACGGATGGTAATTGGTCGGCATCTCCCACAATCAAGAGTTTGGTATCGGTTGCGATGTTGCTGACTAATTGATTAGCCAACCAGGTATCGACCATGGAAAATTCGTCCACAATGATAAAGTCTGCGTCCAGATAGTCCTCTAAGTGGCTGGTGTCATCATCTCCTGTCATCCCCAAATGGCGGTGGATGGTGGCGCTCGGAAGTCCTGTTAGTTCATTCATGCGTCTAGCTGCCCGTCCCGTTGGAGCAGCCAAGAGGATCGGCAGGTCTTGTTTCTTCCGAAGATCCAGATGGTGGAGTTGGGCATAGACACTGATCATCCCATTGATAACAGTGGTCTTTCCTGTCCCCGGTCCCCCGGTGAGGATAAAGACCTTATTTTGGATAGCTTGGTGAATCGCCTCTTTTTGAATCGCATCGTAGCGAATCCCTAAATCTTTTTCAACCTCCTCAATCGCCTGGTTGATTTTCTCAGGGTCAAATGAAGTCGACTTTCCTTTTTCCAATAATCGACCGATATGACTACGAATCCCTTCCTCCGCAAAGAAAAGACTGTTGTCAAAGATCTTGGTGTCCACGTTTTGGACCTTGTCTTCCTCGATGAGGCGTCCTAATTCTTGGGCAACAGTGGAAGGATCCAATTCTACTGGACGAGCGGATTCTAACAGGTCAATGGTATAGCGCAGGAGGTCCTTGGCTTCGATGTAGGTATTTCCAGTCTCGATAGAGTAGCTAAAAAGGCTGTGGATCAGGCCCGCGCGGAAACGCTCAGGAGCATCACTTGCAATCCCCAATTCTTCGGCTAGTTGGTCCGCGATTTTAAAGCCCATGCCTTGGATATCTTCCACCAATCGGTAGGGCTGTTGCTCCACGATCTGGAGGGTTTCTTCCTTGTAGAAATCCTGGATCTGAAAGGCCAATTTATTGGGAATGCCATAGTTGGCTAGTTGGGCGAGAATGCGCTCCGTTCCGTAATTCTGACGGAGTTTTTCTACAAAAGCCAGGCGGTTTTTCTTGGAGAGACCTGTGATTTCTTCTAATTTTTCAGGAGCCTCCAAAATTTTGTCAATGGTATCGTCCCCATAGAGGTCCACGATTTTTTGGGCTGTTTTGAGACCAATTCCTTTAAAGTGATCGCTGGAAAAATATTTCACCAAGCCCTTGCTAGAGGGTTTGGCACGTTCATAGCGACTGATTTTGAGCTGTTCTCCGTATTTAGGATGATGGACCAGCTCCCCCCAGAAGGTGTAGTCTTCGCCTTCCATGATATCTGCCATGGTGCCCGTCACAATAATCTCAAAATCATCAAAGTCTTCGGCATCTGTATCGCTGATGTCGAGCAAGAGGATTCGAAAAAAACTGCTAGGATTTTCAAAAATAATGCGCTCAATAGTACCAGAAAAATAATATTCCATCATTTCTTTCCTTTTTATAAAGCGAGGCTGGGACATACTTGTCTCAGCCTCAGTCTGTTAATCTATACTAATAAGTTTTGAAAGGGTAGATCGGCCATAGTCTAAAGACGGCTTGTCCTTTGATTTGTTCTTTCTTGAAAGCTCCGACTTGACGGCTATCTTTTGAAACGATCCGGTCATCTCCAAGTAGGAGGTATTCATCGTCGAGCAACTTCAAGGTAAATTTAGGATTGCCATCCTTGTCTACTGTAAAAGCTTGGGCTGTATTGGCCAATTGGCGGAAGAGTTCTCCGTTTTCTTCGAACCCTTTTCCAGTGTATGTTGATTGCAATTTATCTTTTTTGAAACGAGCGATGTAGTCTTTCAAATAGGGCTCATTGGTCTTTTTTCCATTGATGTAGAGGGTATCGTTGTCGTACTGAATGGTATCTCCAGGAAGACCGATGACCCGCTTGACGATGTCCTTGGTTTTGCCGTCGTCGTCTTTTTCACTAGCAACGACAATGTCGAAACGATCAATCGAGAGGTGGTTGACCACAAGGAGATACTCGCTATCTGCTAGGGTTGGATCCATCGAATGGCCGTCCACCTTGACCGGAGCCCAGAGGTAGATGCGAGAGGCGATAATGAGACCAACAATAATACTGAAGAGGCCCCATTCTTTAAGGAATCTCACCACTGGTGAGCTAGATGACTGTTTTGAACTTCTTTTTGACATAACTTATCTTTCTAGTAATTTCTTTGCTTTTTCTGTGTTTTTAAAATGGAGTTTGGCACAATAATCCAGAGCTTTCATCCCGTAGGTCTGAAGCAATTTAGCAGCGACTTGGTCTGACTTTGCCCCTGCTCCACTAGGGAGATTAAAGCCAAGTTCCTTACCCAGATCTTCCAGATTTTGAAGGAAGAGATTGCGGGCGATGATGGAACTAACTGCAACAGCTAAATACTTACCTTCTGCTTTTTCTTCCAACTCAATGGCTTGGGTGACCTGATTTTTTTCAGCTTTCACATATTTTTGGTAGTTTTTAGCCGTCGTAAAGGCATCGATCACAATTCGCTCTGCTTGGACTCCTTTATTTAATAGAAGATAGATAGCCTGGTTGTGCAGGGCCACTTTGACCGAAACAGCATTGTAGCCAGAAGCAATGACTTCATTGTACTTCTTTGGAGATAATAAGAGTGCTTGGTGCTGGATGTTTTCCTCAAGGAGAGGAGCCAATTGCTGAATTTTTCGATCATCCAAGGTCTTTGAATCCCCAACACCGAGCTTTTTGAGCCAGTCGTGCTGGTCAGGTGTGACAAAGGATGCAACGACGGTAAGTCCACCAAAATAAGAGCCGTTTCCGACCTCGTCGGTTCCGATCATGGCTAGATCTTGTCCTGCAGATGAAGTAGTAGAACCTTTAGGGTTCCCAGCATCTTGCCCGAAAAAGGCCAGGTAAGGAGTAAGGTCATTGCCCTGAAGCAAGACTTTTCCAGACTTGTAGATCGAAACGGTCGCTCCCTCTAGTCGAAAGAAATAATCCATATGAGGATTCTTGCTTTGAGAGAGAGAACGGCGATAGGTATGGACAAAATCAAGGATTTGCTCCTGTGTTGGAGTGAGTGTCATACTTTCCATAACCACTATTGTACCACAAATTCAGGGAGAGAGGGAGCAAAAAGAAAGAAAGAATCTACTGGAAAATCCCTGTGAAGAGGGGCTTTGCTACTGACAAAGCTAGCCTTTTTTGGTATAATACCGTGAGGTGATTTTTATGGCGAGCTTAAATAGATATAAATTTACATTTGGAAACAAAGCGCTCACTTTAACAACCAACCATGATAATTTGTTTATGGAAGAAGTCGAACGTGTTGCGAAAGAAAAATACCAAGCAATTAAGGAACAAATGCCAGAGGCAGATGATGAAACCATCGCCATCTTATTGGCAGTAAACAGTTTGTCCATGCAACTGAATCGCGAGATTGAGTTTGATGACAAAGAAAAAGAATTAGATGATTTTCGTCGCAAGGCTTTAGACGACTTAAAGGATAAATCATCCAAATAAGAGGAGATACATGTTAACTTTCTTAATCTTATTGATTTTGGCATGGAGCTTTTATATTGGCTATGCAAGAGGGATTATCCTCCAGTCCTATTATTTTCTAGTGACCTTAGTGGCCCTCTTGATTGCAGGTGGTAGCTACAAGGGACTGGCCAAGGTGTTGTCTCTATGGGTTCCTTTTTCGAGTCCCACCCAGCAATCGGTGAATTATTTTTATGCCAACCGCTACCTATTTCAGTTAGATGACATCTTTTATGCAGGTTTAGCATATGTATTGATTTTTGCGATGGTCTACCTGATTGGTCGTGTGATTGGGATCTTTATGCACTTGGTACCTCAGCCAGAAAAACTGGAGGATCGCAAGTATCAAATTGGAGCGGGTGTGATCGCCGTCGTAATAACTCTCTTGGTCATCCAGATGGGCTTGACTGTCCTCTCAACGGTTCCCATGGCTTCCATCCAAAATAGACTCAATGCAAGTGGATTGATCCGCTTTATCATCCTTCATACCCCGATCAGTTCCAGTCTGTTCCACAACCTGTGGGTGACTGCGATTATCGGAGCTTAAGGAGCAAAAATGAAGAAAGGAGTGAGACAAGTCCGATTCAAGGAAGGACGCTCACTTTTTTTGTAGGAGAAACATGAACAAAAAAATCTTAGATATTCTGGAGTTTGACAAGGTCAAGCAACTCTTTGAACCCTATCTACAGACAGAACAAGGGGAGATGGAGCTAGCAGCCCTTACTCCAACTGATAAAAAAGAAAGCATCGAAACGGCCTTTATGGAGCTAGAAGATATGGAGCAGATCCTCTTGGAAGAGCCTCGTTTTGCCGTGTCGACCATTCAAGATGTTCGTCCAGTGGCCAAGCGTTTGGAGATGGAGGCATCCCTCAATATTGATGAATTACTAGCGTTAAAAGCTGTCCTTCGGGTGACACATGAGCTCAAGGATTTCTACGACAACTTGGAAAATGTCCGTCTGGAAAGGCTCAATCGCCTCTTTGACAACTTGGTGGATCTTCCTCGCCTACAAGGTGGGCTTCAAGCTATCAACGAAGGAGGCTTTGTCGAGTCTTTTGCCAGTGAAAAATTGGCCAAAATTCGTCGCCGAATCCAGGAAAATGAACACCAGGTCAGAGAGATTCTCCAAGACCTGCTAAAAAGCAAGGCCGATATGTTGGCGGATGCTGTGATTGCTAGTCGGAATGGCCGCAATGTTCTACCCGTAAAAAACACCTATCGTAACCGGATTGCAGGGGTGGTCCACGATATTTCTGCCAGCGGGAATACCGTTTATATCGAGCCTCGAGCAGTCGTCAATCTTAATGAAGAAATTGCCAACCATCGAGCCGATGAACGGTATGAAATCATTCAAATTCTGGAGGAATTGTCTGACACCCTGCGCCCTCACGCAGCAGAGATTGCTAACAACGCTTGGATTATCGGTCACTTAGACTTGATCAAGGCCAAGTATCGGTTTATGCGCGATTGTAAGGCTGTGGTACCAGAGGTTAGTAACAATCGCTCTATTCAGCTCTTGCAACTACGTCATCCCTTGATTGAAAATGCCGTCGCGAATGACCTGCATTTTACCGAAGACTTGACAGAAATCGTGATTACCGGTCCCAATACAGGGGGGAAAACCATCATGCTAAAAACGCTGGGACTAGCGCAAATTATGGCCCAGTCTGGTCTTCCCATCCTAGCGGATCCAGGTAGTCGTGTGGGCATCTTCTCACAGGTCTTTGCAGATATTGGAGATGAACAATCGATCGAGCAGAGCTTGTCGACCTTCTCCAGTCATATGACCAATATCGTATCTATCTTGAATCAAGTGGATACCGCCTCCTTGATCCTTCTGGATGAGTTAGGAGCTGGAACCGATCCTCAAGAGGGGGCTGGCCTTGCTATTGCTATCCTAGAAGACCTGCGTTTACGCGGGATTAAGACCATGGCGACAACCCACTATCCAGAGCTCAAGGCCTACGGAATTGAGACTGCAGGAGTGCAAAATGCCAGTATGGAATTTGACACAGCGAGTCTGCGTCCGACCTATCGCTTCATGCAAGGAGTTCCTGGTCGCTCCAATGCCTTTGAAATTGCCCGCCGTTTGGGCTTGTCTGAGACTATTATCCAGGATGCCATGAAGATGACCAATACGGATAATGATGTCAATCAAATTATTGAAAAATTGGAGGCGCAGACCTTAGAAAGTCGCAAGCGCTTGGATACCATTCAAGAGGTCGAGCAAGAAAATCTCAAATTCAATCGCGCTCTTCGAAAGCTCTATAACGAATTGACCAGAGAGAGAGAAACAGAGCTCAATAAGGCAAGAGAAGAGGCCAAGGAAATTGTGGACATGGCCCTCTCAGAGAGTGACCGTATCCTTCAAGGGCTTCACGCCAAATCCCAGTTGAAACCACATGAGATCATTGAGGCCAAGGCTCAGTTGAAAAAACTCGCTCCTGAAACCGTCGACCTTTCTAAAAATAAAGTCTTGAAAAAAGCCAAAAAGGCGCGTGCTCCTAAGGTAGGTGATGAAATCTTGGTTATCAGCTATGGGCAACGCGGAACCCTAGTCAAGCAACTCAAAGATGGTCGCTGGGAGGCGCAAGTCGGCTTGATCAAGATGACCTTGGAAGAAAAAGAATTCAACCTCATCAAGGCTGAAAAAGAAGCGGCTCAACCTAAGAAACGTCAGGTGAATGTCGTCAAACGTTCGAACACGAGTGGGCCGAGAGCGCGTCTGGACCTCCGTGGGAAACGCTATGAAGAGGCCATGCAAGAGCTAGATGGCTTTATCGATCAGGCCCTGCTCAACAACATGGCCCAAGTCGATATCATCCACGGGATCGGGACGGGAGTTATCCGTGAAGGGGTGACCAAGTACCTCCGTCGCAACAAACATGTCAAAAGTTTTGAATATGCCCCCCAAAATGCGGGTGGAAGTGGCGCAACCATTGTCACGTTTAAAGGGTAAGTTAAGTAATTCTGCAAAGAAATATAAATCTGTCTCATTTTTAGAATGAATTAGGAAAATACCGAAACTTTCCGCCGTGAGAAAAGTGCCTGAAACAATACAGTTTCAGGCACTCGGAATTATTGAGACCTTAGGCTCAATAATTAGTCATGGAACTTCTTCGAAGTTCGCTGACGTCCGTACTCACCTAAGGAAAGTTTCTAAGATAACTTTTTCTTCAATCTGAACCTAGCTGATAAACAGCTAGGTTTTTTAAAATTTTATAAAATGAAAATATTTGAAAGTTGTTGAAAAGGATTCACTTTTAAATCTGATTTTCAGTAGGTCCTCCCTTTTAAAAGTGCTATAATAGAGGCAATGAATGATTTGGGAGGATACGCATGCGTAAACGTAAAAGTGCAGATTCGTGTACAACGATTCTAGTCGGAAAAAATGCTAGCTATGATGGTTCGACCATTGTAGCACGAACAGAGGATTCTCAAAATGGCGTTTTTACGCCCAAGAAATTGATCGTGGTCAAACCAGAAGATCAACCGCGTCATTACAAGTCTATTTTATCATCTTTTGAAATCGACTTGCCAGATAATCCAGTTCGCTATACGGCGGTTCCAGATGCCATTCCTAAAGACGGGATCTGGGGAGAAGCTGGGATCAATATCTATAATGTCGCCATGAGTGAGACAGAGACCATTACGACCAATAGCCGTGTGCTAGGGGCCGATCCTCTTGTAGAGAGTGGCATCGGTGAGGAAGACATGCTGACCTTGGTCTTGCCTTATGTCAAGACTGCCCGCGAAGGGGTTTTGCGTCTCGGAAAGATTTTAGAAGAGTACGGAACCTATGAATCTAACGGGATTGCGATTTCAGATGTGAATGAAATCTGGTGGTTGGAAACCATCGGAGGTCACCACTGGATGGCGCGCCGTGTTCCAGATGATGCCTATGTGACCAACCCGAACCAACTGGGAAGTGATTATTTTGAATTTGGAAATCCAGGCGAGTTTCTCTGTGACCCAGATCTTGAAAATTTTGTCACAGAGCACCATTTGATTCTGGATCAAGAAGGAAAAGGTTTTAATCCACGCTATGCCTTTGGTAGCCAAAAAGACAAGGACCGTCACTACAATACACCGCGGGCTTGGGCCATCCAGCGTTTCCTTAATCCTGAAATTGAGCAGGATCCACGGAGCTTTGAGATTCCTTGGTGTCAAAAACCCTATCGCAAGGTGACGATTGAGGATGTGAAATATGTCTTGAGCAATCACTACCAAGATACCATCTACGATCCTTATGGACCGGAAGGAGATCACGTGAGTCAGAGGACTTTCCGAACGATTGGGATCAACCGGACCAGCCAGACAGCGATTCTGCAATTGCGTCCCAATAAACCACAAGAAACGACAGGCATCCAATGGATTTCTTATGGTTCGATGCCTTACAATACAGCCGTTCCTTTCTTTACCCAAGTGGATACAACGCCAGATTACTTTGCCAATACTACGGCTAAGGTGACAACGGATTCCTTCTACTGGGCTAACCGGATTATTGCAGGACTAGCAGATCCTCACTATGCCCACCATGTTGGGGATCTAGATGATTACCAAGAATCGACAATGGCCTGGGGACATGCACGTATCAATAAAGTTGATCGTGCCCTTGCAGCAGGTGAAACCGTCGATTTTGAGGCTGAAAACCAAGCCATGAGTGATCAGATTCAAGAAGCGACGGATCAACTCTTGGACAAGATTTTGCTCGATGCTAGCAACCTCATGACCAATCACTTCTCTTTGAGTGATTAAAAACCGTACATTTGCAGAAACCTTGCAAGATATTTTCATGAATCGTTGACAAAGCATTGAAAATCGATTAAAATAGAGAAAATTACATACGACCGAATGAAGTTTGCAGGAGCGTGAGTGACTGTGAATGGACGGAACTCTGGAGAGACCAGAAATGGCACCGAAGGGGCAAGGTAGAGGATGCATCTACTCAAACTCTCAGGTAAAAGGACAGAGCGAAAAATAGGGAAAGTCCCCTATTTTAAGCAGGACCAGAGTACATGTTTGACATGTACTCTTTCTTTTTCTCATTTCTGTCGAGCGGTCGATAAAAAGGAGACAGAGAATGGATCATGTATTGCAATTTTTTCAGCAACTCGATAATTTAGTATGGGGCGCCCCACTTTTGGTGCTCTTGGTAGGGACAGGGATCTACCTGACCCTTCGTTTGGGCTTGCTTCAGATACGCTATCTTCCAAAAGCCTTCCGCCTGATCTTTACAGAAGATGAGGGGCATGGGGATATCTCGAGTTTCGGAGCCCTTGCGACAGCCCTAGCGGCAACTGTAGGGACAGGGAATATCGTAGGGGTGGCTACAGCGATTCAGACAGGTGGCCCAGGTGCCCTCTTTTGGATGTGGATGGCAGCCTTCTTTGGAATGGCGACTAAGTATGCAGAAGGGCTCTTAGCTATTCGTTATCGGACCAAAGATGACAATGGGCACATCTCGGGTGGTCCCATGTACTACATTCTTAACGGGATGGGAGAGAAGTGGCGACCACTGGCTATTTTCTTTGCGGTTGCAGGTGTTCTGGTGGCTCTCTTTGGGATCGGAACCATGACCCAGGTTAATTCCATTACGGGATCTCTCCAAGCCAGTTTTGGAACAGCTCCAGAAGTGGCTAGTGTAGTGATTGCTCTGGTGGTTTCTACCATCATCTTTGGTGGGATTCACTGGATTTCGAAAGTTTCTGAAAAAGTGGTTCCTTTTATGGCTGCTGCCTATATCTTTGCGACTGTCACGATCATTGCCTTGCATCTGGACCAATTGCTTCCAGCCTTAAAATCGGTCTTTTCAGGTGCCTTCACAGGGACTGCAACCATAGGAGGTTTTGCAGGAGCAACGGTCAAAATGGCCATCCAAAAAGGGGTGGCGCGTGGTGTCTTCTCCAATGAATCGGGTCTTGGATCGGCTCCCATTGCAGCAGCTGCTGCGAAGACCAATGAACCTGTCGAGCAGGGCTTGATCTCGATGACAGGAACCTTTATTGATACCATTATCATCTGTAGTTTGACAGGACTTTCGCTCTTGGTTTCAGCTGAGTGGATGGCCAAGGGCAGCACGAGCACCTTGACTCAGGATACGTTTACAGGTGTCTTTGGCCCAGTTGGAGGTATTATCTTAACGCTGTGCTTGGTGCTGTTTGCGACAACGACCATTCTTGGATGGTCTTATTATGGAGAACGGTGTTTCGAATTCCTATTTGGTGTCAAACATATCAACCTCTACCGGGCTTTCTTTGTCTTAATGGTTGGACTTGGTGGTTTCCTCAAGTTAGACCTGGTCTGGGTCATTGCGGATATCGTCAATGGGCTTATGGCTCTGCCCAACTTGATTGCGCTCTTAGCCCTCTCCCCAGTCATTATCAAAGAAAGTAAACGCTACTTTAAGAAATAAGAAAACCCAGATCGCGAGGTCTGGGTTTTCTTGTCTATTTGAGATAGGATCTTTTAATAGCGTTTTTCTTTTGGCCAGCTGCTCATTTCTGCGATGGCAGTGAAGAGCACATCTGTCGAAGAGTTGAGGGCTGTTTCACAAGAGTCTTGAATGACCCCGATGATAAAGCCGACACTGACGACTTGCATGGCCAAATCGTTGGTGATGCCAAAGAGGCTACAAGCAACAGGGATGAGAAGGAGAGATCCTCCCGCAACTCCAGATGCTCCACAAGCAGAGATAGCCGCTACGACACTCAGAATGAGCGCCGTTCCAAAGTCAACCTGAATGTGCAAAGTATTGGCAGCAGCTAGCGTCAAAATATTGATCGTCACGGCTGCGCCTGCCATGTTAATGGTTGAACCAAGCGGAATGGAGACAGAATAGGTATCTGGATTCAGCCCCAATTCTTCACAGAGACGCATGTTGACAGGGATGTTGGCTGCAGAACTTCTGGTGAAGAAGGCTGTTACCCCACTGACACGAAGGCATTTAAAAACAAGGGGATAGGGATTCTTGCGGATCATGAAAAAGACGATCAATGGATTGATGACCAGAGCGACAAAAGCCATCGTTCCCACCAATACTACCAAGAGAATCCCGTAGTTACTAAGGGCACTGAGTCCTTGGCCAGCGATGGTCGTGAAGACTAAGCCCAAGATCCCAAATGGAGCTAGGTTGATAATCCACTCGACAATTTTTGAAGTGATATCTGCTAGGGTTTGCAGGAGGTCTTTACTATGTTCACTGGCCTCTCTCATGGCGATCCCAAAGACAGTGGCCCAAGAAAGGATCCCAATGTAGTTGGCTTGCTGCAAGGCGTTGACCGGGTTGTCGACGATCTTGAGTAAGAGGTTACTAATCACTTCGCCAATCCCGTTTGGAGAGGATCCTTCAGCGGCCTTTCCAGTCAGGGTAATGGTGATCGGGAAGATGTAATTGATCAAAACAGCGACGAAGGCAGCTGCAAAGGTTCCTAGGAGATAGAGGACGATGACCTTTTTCATATTGGTCTCTGTTCCTTTTTGGTGTTGGGAGAGAGCATTTGCGACGAGTGCAAAGACCAGAAGGGGTGCGATGGCACGGAGCCCCCCGACAAAGAACTGACCTAAGAGTCCAATCCCAGTTGCTTTCGGAAATACAAGTGCTAGAACGACACCAAGTACAATCCCGATTGCGATCCTTTTCATAAGGTTGGTTTTATTCCAAGTGGTAATCAGTCGATGAATCATGTAAGGCCTCCTTAAAAAATAATTAAGGAATATTATACGATAGTTAGGGGGCAAAAGCAATGAAATTTTTAAAAAATAGCCTTATTTCCGAATATTTGATATAATCATACTATTCTTTGTTAGAAAGGCCCGAATAAATGAGTCAAGCTTTCCAACGTTATTTCAGTAAAATAGACTGGACAAAGATTTTTGATGACCTAATTTCAAAATGCATCTCCCTGATTTTTGTCTTTCTCTTATTTTTTATCGCTAAAAAGGTCATCCATAGCCTGGTCAAGCGGATATTAACCCCTTCTTTTAAGTATACGGTGCAGGATGAAGCCCGTAAAAAAACCATTCTCCGTTTAGTAGAGAGTCTCTTGAACTACTGCTTATATTTTATCTTGATCTACTGGATCTTGTCGCTCCTCGGTCTTCCAGTCTCTAGTCTATTGGCTGGTGCTGGGATTGCTGGGGTGGCGATCGGGATGGGAGCCCAGGGCTTCCTTTCCGATTTGGTCAATGGTTTCTTTATCCTTTTAGAACGCCAGTTGGACGTGGGAGACAATGTTCGTCTCACGAATGGGTCTATTAATATTGCCGGCATCGTCAGCAGTGTCGGGATTCGCACGACCCAGGTGCGGGACTTTGATGGGACTCTCCACTTTGTCCCGAATCGCAACATCACCGTCGTCAGCAATCTCTCACGTGGTGATATGCGCGTGCTGATCGATATTCCGCTAGATGCAAATACCGATCTCGACAAGATCTATCAGGTGATTGCTCAGGTCAATCAGTCTGAACAAGACAAACACCCAGAAGTGTTGACAGGTCCTACGATTTTAGGCCCACAGATTGAAAAAAATGGTCGTTATTCTTTCCGTATTGCGATGACTGCACAAAATGGAACTCAGACGACTGTCTATCATACCTACTATAAACTCTACCATGATGCCTTGATGGAAGCAGGGATTAGCCTACCGACAGGAAAGAACGGGATCATGTAACACAAAAAAGAGGCTGGGACAAAAGTCCTAGCCTCTCAATTGTTTTTGGATTGTCGAGCAAGACGCAGTGGTTGAGTGGGCTCTACTACGCTGATTTCATCAGCTTTTACAGCACTACTCAACTGTGCGGAGGTGGGACGACGAAATCGAATTCTAACGAATTACCGATTTCTGTCCCACTCTCTTTTTTAGTCTATTTTAAGTGGCAGTATTTGAAATCCAGCTTTTTAATCTGGTCCCAATTTTTTCGAGCTTCTGGTGGCAAGACGATGAGTTGCTTGCGCATCATAGTCGTGATTTCAAGATTTAAGGATTCGATCGGGAGGGCAATGGCTACTGAACTTTTTGCCCTTTGGATCTTGTCCATGCAATATTCAATATGATGGCAAGCTGCGCCGGTCTGTGATTGACGGCTAGCTGCGATTTCTTGTCGCATATTGGAGAGTAATTGGACCAATTCAGACTTAAGGAATTCGATCGTATCTGATTTTTCTTGAGCTAAAAGAAACATAAGCACACCTCCTTTTGCTATAGTTTAATACTAATTTATTAAAAATGCAAGGGGGTAAAGTAAAAAAAATAAAATTTTTTTAGAAAAAGATACAGAAAAAAAGAAGGCTCACATCTCCCCACTAGAGACGGTCGAGCCCCTTGTCTTAAAAATGGTTTTTCTCCCTTGGTCGGGTTGACTTGATAGAGGTCGGTAGCTACAAAAAAACTCCTGAAACATACTGGTTTCAGGAGTTGAGAGGCTTTGACCCGAAGGTCTCAAAGAAAAATATCGATTGATTATACAAGACCTTGTGCAATCATCGCGTTTGCGACATTTTCAAAGGCAGCGATGTTGGCACCTGCAAGGTAATCTTTACCAAGACCGTAAGTTTCTGCAGTTGTTTTAGCAGTGTTGAAGATGTTGGTCATGATGTCTTTCAAACGTCCGTCCACTTCTTCGCGTGTCCATGAAAGACGTTGGCTGTTTTGGCTCATTTCAAGAGCAGATACAGCAACCCCACCAGCATTGGCTGCTTTAGCAGGTCCGTAAAGGATACCATTTTCTTTGTATACGTTGATGGCATCGATGTTACTTGGCATGTTTGCTCCTTCAGAGACAACTTTCACACCTTGAGCGACCAAACGTTTTGCAGCATCGCCATCGATTTCGTTTTGAGTTGCACATGGAAGAGCGATGTCATAGTTACCAGCATAAGTCCATACAGAACCTTCGTAGTAAGTAGCAGTTGGTTTTTCAGCAGCGTATTCAGTCAAACGTGCACGACGTTTTTCTTTGACGTCTGTAAGAAGGTCGAAGTCAATACCGTTTTCGTCGATCACGTAACCGTTTGAGTCAGATACAGAGATAACAGTTGCACCAAGTTCAGTTGCTTTTTGAAGAGCGTATTGAGCAACGTTACCAGAACCTGAAATCACGACTTTCTTACCAGCAAAGCTGTCGCCGTTGGCTTTGAGCATTTCTTCAGTGTAGTAAACCAAACCATAACCAGTAGCTTCTGGACGGATCAAGCTACCACCGAAACCAAGAGGTTTACCAGTCAAGACACCAGCATCAAATTGGCGAAGGCGTTTGTATTGACCGTAAAGGTATCCGATTTCACGTCCACCGACCCCGATATCACCAGCTGGGACGTCAAGAGAAGGACCGATGTGTTTTTGCAATTCAGTCATGAAGCTTTGGCAGAAACGCATCACTTCAGCGTCTGTTTTTCCTTTAGGATCGAAGTCAGATCCACCTTTACCACCACCGATAGGAAGACCAGTCAAGACGTTTTTGAAGATTTGTTCAAATCCGAGGAATTTCAAGATCCCTTGGTTAACAGTTGGGTGGAAACGAAGACCACCTTTGTAAGGACCTACAGCAGAGTTGAATTGAACACGGTAACCACGGTTTACTTGGATGTTTCCTTCACGGTCAACCCAAGGAACACGGAAAGAAATCACGCGTTCAGGTTCTGTAATACGAGCCAAAATGTTTTCTTCGATGTATTCAGGATGTTTTTCAAAAACAGGTTCCAAAGTGCTGAGGAACTCTTCAACAGCTTGAAGGAATTCAGCTTCGTGGCCGTTACGAGCTTTTACAGTTTCGAAAGTGCTTTGGATATATTCTTTAGCAGTTGTCATGTTAATTCTCCTTTGTGAATGAAACGAAAACCAGCAAACCCGCTAGGGGAATGGCTTTGAGACAGTTGACAAACAATGTCACGTTTTATTACATGGATCATTATAGCAGACTTTTTTTGGCTTGTAAAGAAAAAAGTTGAATTTTCTGAAAATTTTATTGCGGCTAGGAAACTCCGAATGTTTGGAAGAATTTTTAGCTTTGTTTGTCCGGAAGCTTCCAAGTGATGGTATAATGAAAGAAGAAAATAGAGAGCATCCCGAACGATTCTGTTGATGGGTGTTTCAAAAAGGAGTACAAGATGGTATCGACAAAAACGCAAATTGCTGGTTTTGAATTTGACAACTGCCTGATGAATGCGGCGGGTGTAGCCTGTATGACTACTGAGGAATTAGAGGAAGTGAAAAACTCAGCTGCTGGGACTTTTGTGACCAAGACAGCGACCTTAGAATTCCGTGCAGGAAATCCCGAGCCACGCTATCATGATGTGCCACTTGGTTCGATCAATTCGATGGGCCTTCCCAACCAAGGCTTGGATTATTATTTGGATTACTTATTGGAGTTGCAAAAAATAGATCCTGACCGGACCTTCTTCTTATCTCTTGTCGGCATGTCTCCTGAAGAGACCCATACCATCTTGAAAAAGGTGCAAGACAGCGACTTTAAAGGCTTGACAGAACTGAACCTCTCTTGCCCTAATGTCCCTGGGAAACCTCAGATTGCTTATGACTTTGATACGACTGATCGGATCTTGTCAGAGGTCTTTGCCTATTTCACCAAACCTCTAGGTATCAAGTTACCCCCTTATTTTGACATCGTTCATTTTGATCAAGCAGCAGCGATCTTTAACAAATACCCGCTTAAGTTTGTCAATTGTGTCAATTCCGTAGGGAATGGTCTCTACATTGAAGATGAATCCGTGGTAATTCGTCCGAAGAACGGCTTTGGTGGGATTGGTGGAGAGTATGTCAAACCAACTGCCCTTGCTAATGTTCATGCCTTTTACCAACGCCTGAATCCAGAAATTCAGATTATAGGGACTGGTGGTGTCTTGACCGGTCGTGATGCCTTTGAACATATTCTATGTGGGGCTAGTATGGTACAAATCGGAACTACGCTTCATAAAGAAGGAGTGGGGGCTTTTGAACGCATCACTGCGGAACTCAAAGCCATCATGGAAGAAAAAGGCTACCAAAGCCTGGAAGACTTCCGTGGCAAATTGCGCTACATTGACTAATCTTTCGAAAAGAACTTCCTCAAGTAGAAACTTGGGGAAGTTTTTTATAGTTTCTTGTCAAGAGAGAACATTCTGTTCCTAGTTTTAGGAATTTTCCATTTTTATAGAGAGAAAAAGGTGTACAATGGAGGTGAAAAGGAAGGTGATTGCTATGGAAGAAAGGGATGTGATTCAAGAGGCAAGGACGACGGTCAGCCTTCTTCAAACAGCCTTTTTGAAAGGATTCACCCCCAGTCCAGATGCCTTTCGATTTCGAGAAAATCTGGAGCAGATGTTGAAAGGTTTACGAAAGGCTAGGCGGGTAGACAATCGCTTGTTGATCGAGTTGGAAAAGTTTTATCAGACCGCCAGTCTATTGATTGGTCTGGGCGGGCTAGCATTGAACGAAGAAGCCTTTCAAGCTTGGCGAGCTTATGATCACTGGCATTATGAGGTAGTGAAGCCTCAGTTACAGGTCTACGGACCGACGGTGGTTTTGTAGTTGATACTAGCTTTGTGTTTGTCCACAGATATTCAGAGGAGGTGTTGGTCATGGTAGTTCTTCATGATTTTCTACATCAGTTAAGCATTTCGTTTTGGAATTTCTACTACTCGCTCTTTTTCTTATTTGAAAAATAAGAAGGATTGAATCCCTTTTACATATAGTAGAAGGGATTTTTGATGCAGAATCCTTGAAAATCTGAGGCTCTTGGATTATGATGGAGCTAATAGATGAGAAGCGTTCCTTGTGGGGAATGCAGGAAGTGAGGAAAAAAGATGGCAGAGATTTATTTAGCAGGTGGCTGTTTTTGGGGCTTGGAGGAATATTTTTCACGGATCCCCGGTGTAGAACAGACGACGGTGGGCTATGCCAATGGCCAGGTAGAAACGACCAATTACCAACTGATTAAGGAAACGGATCATGCAGAGACTGTACAAGTTATCTACGATCCAGACAAGATCACTCTACGAGCGATTCTGCTCTACTATTTCCGGGTGATCGATCCCTTATCCATTAACAAACAGGGAAATGATCGAGGCCGCCAATATAGGACGGGTGTCTATTATACAGACGAGGCAGATCGTGAAGTGATCGCCCAAGTGTTTGCGGAAGAAGAGAAGCAACTGGGACGCAAAATTGCGGTTGAACTAGAACCCTTGCGCCACTATATTTTGGCGGAGGACTACCATCAAGACTACCTGAAGAAGAATCCTGGAGGCTATTGCCATATCGATGTGACAGATGCTGAGCAGCCCTTGATTGATCCAGCAGCTTATCAGAAGCCAGATCAAGAAATCCTAAAGGCGAAACTGACAGCAGAGCAGTACCAAGTCACTCAAGAAAGCGCGACGGAACGTCCTTTCCACAATGCCTATGACCAGACCTTTGAAGAGGGGATCTATGTGGATATTACGACGGGGGAGCCTCTCTTTTTTGCCAAGGATAAGTTTGCGTCTGGCTGTGGCTGGCCAAGTTTCTCCCGTCCCGTTGCCAAAGATGTCGTCCACTATTACCAGGACCATAGCCACGGGATGGAGCGGATCGAAGTTCGTTCCCGCTCAGGCAATGCCCATCTAGGCCATGTCTTCACCGATGGACCAAAAGACCAGGGTGGTCTTCGCTATTGTATCAATTCGGCCTCTCTGCGCTTTATTCCAAAAGAGGAAATGGAGCAAGAAGGCTATGATTATTTGTTAAAAGCTTTGAAATAATAGAAAAAGCATCTTAGAAACTTTCCTTAGGTGAGTACGGACGTCAGCGAACTTCATAGAAGTTCCATGACTTAGTTTTGGACCTAAGGTTCCAAAACTCCCGAGTGCCTGAAACATCATTGTTTCAGGCACTTTTCTCACATCGGAAAGTTTCAGTAGATGCTTGCATCAGTTGAAAATTGTGATGATGTTTTCTGCAATACCACTTGGGTTGCCTTAGGTAAGAAAAAAATCCACATTCTGAGAGACAGAAGCCACTTTTATAAATAAGGAGCATGATTTTCAAGTTAGGGTGCTTTTTAAGGAAAATATGAAAAGGTTTTCGTTATTCTAACAAAGTATGTGTTAAAATTAGTATAAGATGTAATTAGTAGAGATGTACTGATGATGAAAGATTTAAAAAAAGAGATTGGGAAAAAAATAAAATCTACACGACTAGATAGAAAATATACACAAGCAGATATTTGCGATGATGAAACTGAATTGACTATTCGGCAATTAGCCCGAATTGAGAATGGTCAGGCTATGCCCACTGTACCCAAATTAATATATTTAGCGAAAAAACTGAATGTCGAAGTTCAGTATTTTGTTGATATTGACAAAATTGAAATACCAAAAGATTATCTAAGGTTAAAGAAAGAATTGGTAGATAGTCCGACCTATGCGGATCGAGAACGAATTGAGCGGAAACAAGCGATTTTAGAAGAAATTGGGGAATGTTACTACGATCTTCTTCCAGAGGATGAACAATTACTTATAGATGTGATTCAAGCGCGTCTAGATATTTATAATAGTTCTGATGTGAGATATGGTTTTGCTCTTTTAGAAGAATACTTTCAACAAATCTTAAAGAAAACAATTTATACGGTTAATGATTTGTTAATTATTGAACTCTACTTTTTTTGCTGTGCTGTAGGATTAGAAGATAAAAGGTATTTTCAGGAGTTGGCTGATAAAGTAATGCTTGACATAGATTATAGGGACAAGGAATACCTGACACAGTTGGAAAAAATATTGCTTGTTTTGCTAGCTCAGTTGGAAGAAAAATGTACGCTTAAATATATTCAAACTTTCGAAGATGTAATTGATAAGACGAGACATGTTTATTACAAACCTCTTATTTATATGTTTAAAGCAAAATATATGCTCCATGTGGAAAAGAGCAAGGAGAAATCTGAGGAGTTGTATGGAAAGGCAATTACATTTGCTGAATTATTGGATGATGAAGTGCTGGTACAAAGATTATTAGAAGAAAAAAAGAACGATTTTTAGCAACCCGACGTTTAAGTCATGTTGCTTTTTTCATTTTATGTTAGACTGAAATCATAAAAAAGGCAAAGATATCAGAAAACTTTATTTCCTACAGTAGGATATATAACTGTTTGTTGAATCGGTATATTTTGGATGTTGTAGGACGATCTTTTAGTTGATTCATTTCCCAAACATTCATTTTAGAGAAAAGGAGTTTATGATGAAAAAAAGAAATTTGTGGTTAACGATTTTTGCGCTTTCGGCTATGGTGACTCTGATTGGATTAGGATTTACTGCCTATAATCATTTAGTATTTCATCAACCTTTTATGAATCGGACGACAAAAGGGTTGCTTTCGGCGTTTTTCCTAAGTCTTGTCATGGTTGCAATCAGCTTGTCCAAATCAAACGATAAAAAGTGATGATCGATCATTTATATGAATCAATCAACTGTGCAAGAGCAGGACGATGAAGCGTTTCTAAACAATGGCGTTTCTGTCCTGCTCTCTTTTTTCTCTTCTTAAAAATTGTGATACAATGAAGAGAAAGTATTTCAATGACAGCTCAATCTGTTGGCGGATCATTGGAGAAACCGGATATGAAGAAGAGGTAGAAATGATAGAGAAATGGGAGAATGTGAAAGGGACCATCAAAACGATGGGAAAAGAGCTATCGGCGGCCTTTGACTGGGCTTTTGATCGTCTCTTTTCAAGGATTCAGCTGACCAATGAACAGTTTGTCTATGTGCTCTTGTCAGTCGTTTTTATCGTGGCTAATGCCATCTTGTGGGTGCAAAAGTTCCAAGGCTTTCCGATCACCGCAACCGAACGGCCAGAGGTTGTGTACAAGGCAAAAACACCGGCTGATCAGATTCCTCATACAGCGCGGATCATGGCGAATGGAGACCAGCTCTACCATGATTTGCTTTATATGAGCGCGCAAAAAGAAGATGGAAGCTATGATTTTCATGAAAATTATGAGTATGTCAAACCCTGGCTACAAAAAGCAGATCTAGCCTTGGGTGATTTTGAGGGAACCATCAACCCAAATTACTATTTGTCAGGTTATCCTCTTTTTAATGCGCCGAGCGAGGTCGTACCAGCTATCAAGGATGCTGGTTATGATGTCATGGATTTGGGACACAACCATATCTTGGATTCCGGTCTAGAAGGGGTCTATTCGACAGCCAAGGCCTTTGAAGATGCAGGCATCACACCTGTCGGTGTCTACACGCATGAAAAGAGAGGACAGGCCCCCTTGGTGATCAAGGAAGTGAATGGCATCAAGATTGCTATTCTAGCCTACGCTTATGGGTTTAATGGAATGGAAACGACCCTTACTCCAGAGGAGCAAGCAGATGTCTTGTCTGATCTGGATGAAGAGCGGATGAAGGCGGAGATCCAAAAGGCGGAGCAAGAGGCCGATATCACCATTGTCATGCCCCAAATGGGAATCGAGTACCAGTTGGAGCCGACAGAAGAGCAAAAAGAGCTCTACCACAAGATGGTTTCTTGGGGAGCTGATATTGTCTTTGGCGGGCATCCCCATGTTGTAGAGCCTGCTGAAGTGGTCAATAAAGATGGTCAAAACAAGCTTATCATCTACTCAATGGGGAATTTCCTGTCCAATCAGCGTCTGGAAACCATGGGGGATGTGGAGACTGCCCAATGGACAGAGCGAGGGGTCTTGATGGATGTGACCATCGAAAAGGTTGGTCGCAAGACACGGATTAAGACGGCTACTGCCCATCCAACCTGGGTCAGTCGGACTCCGAAGGGAACGTATTCTCCTGAAGGATATGAGTTGTACAAGTACCAGACCTATATCTTGGAAGATTTTATCCAGGGTGGCAAATACCGCGACAAGCTGGATGAGGAGACCAAGGAAAGAGTGGACACGGCATACCGAGAAATGAAGGAACATGTTCACTTGGACTGGCTTCAGAGTGGAAAGGAATAGAGTATGGAAGGAAATGTGAACTGGATCCCGCTTGGGATCCTAGGATTGATCGTGGTGATTTGGGCAACCAAATTTCTTACGGCCATCCGTCTCAAGCAAAAGCTGAAGAAGGCTTGGGATGGAGCGCCTTTCTTTCGCAAGAAAGATACAGAAGAAAGTTTGATAGACAGCCTGGCTTATCCGGCTAAGGGACAGACGATCGATAGCCAAGTGGATGATCAGACCTGGCATGATTTGGCTTTAGATGCGGTCTTTGATCAGCTCAACTATACCCAATCGAGCCTTGGAGCAGAGGCTCTCTATCAAAAAATGCGCCTGCTGGAATTCCAGCCTCAGGACCAGCTTCATGACTTAGAAGCCTTCTTTGAAGAGCATCCTGATTTGCGCCTCAAGGTCCAGGTCATTTTCAACCAACTGGGCAAGAAGAACCACAACATGGCGCGGAGCATTGTCGCAAATCCCGGCAAGCGTTATGCAGGTTTGCCCCTCTATCTAGCCTTGGCCTGCCTTCCTATTCTCTGTCTCTTTGCCATCCCCTTTGAGCCAGTCGGGGCCATTACCCTCTTGGTGATCAGTGTGGTCTTTAATATCGTCTTTTCGAGTTTGCGCAATTGGTCCAATAAAATCCGTCTGGACAATGTTAGCTATTTGGTCCGTAGCTTTGCTTCGGCAGAACGCTTAAGCCATCTAGCCTTGCCACAACAAGAAGAACTCAAGCAGGCAGTCAAACCCTTTAAGAAAACGCGGATCCTTGCCAGTGTCTTGCAGAGTCCAACGGGGACCTCTGAGATGGAAATCATTCTCCTCTACCTTAATGTCCTCTTTTTACTCCCGCAGATCGCTCAGGTTTATATTTACAATCAGGTGAAGGCTCATCAAAAAGAGGCCCAGAAGCTTCTGGATCTGCTAGGGGAGATGGAAGTTGCTATTAGTCTCTTGCGCCACAAAAGAGATCTAGAAGTGGTCTGCCAGCCAGTCTTTACGGCAACGGGCGGAATTGAAGGTGAGACGCTCTATCATCCCTTGCTGTCCAATCCGATTGCGAATGATGTGCATTTTCAAAAAAATATGGTCATCAGTGGGGACAATGCTTCCGGAAAATCGACCTATTTGAAAACTGTCGCTATCAATGCTATTCTGGCTCAAGGATTAGGCTTTGCCTATGGAGAAAGATTGACCCTTCCTTACGGTCATGTCCTAACAGCTATGGATGTGAGCGATGACATTGAAGTTGGAGATAGCTACTTCATCACCGAAAGTAAAGCTATTTTGCGCATGATTCAGCATCTGAAAAAGCCTGGTTTTCACTACTTCTTTATTGATGAGCTCTTTAAGGGGACCAATACCATCGAACGGATCGGATCAGGCCTTGGGATTGTCCGCTGGTTGGCTGCTCAAAACTGTCTCTACATGATCTCCAGTCATGATATTGAGCTGGTCGCAGCCTCTGGTGAGGTCAATGATAATTACCATTTTGACAGTCGCTATGTGGATGGCAAGATCGTCTTTGACTACCAGATCAAGCCAGGGTCAGCCGTGACCAAGAATGCGGTCAATACCCTAGAAAGTCTGCATTATCCAGAGGAGATTACGCAAACAGCCAAGGACTTGATTGACCAGTATGAAGAGACGGGACACTGGTCTTTGAAAGAAATTGAAAAAGAATGAAAATGAACGAAGGAGTTTGTAAATGATCGGTTTAGGGACCCTCTATAATGCCTTAGGGGTCGTATTTGGTGGGCTTTTAGGATTGCTCATCGGTCAACGTTTGTCAGAAGATTTTCATGAGACCCTTCTGAAAGTGACGGGTGTTGCTGTTTTTGTCTTAGGCATCGCAGGGACCTTGGAAAAGATGCTGGTGGTGCATGGAAGTCATGTGGAAAGTCACGGCAGTATGATGTTGATACTGAGTCTAGTGATCGGGACCGTTATCGGGGAACTCTTGAAGATCGAGGAGGGCTTTGAGCGCCTGGGAAACTGGCTGAAGGAAAAGACGGGCAACCAAGGCGATACTAGCTTTGTCGATGCCTTTATGACCACGGCCTTGACCATTTGTATCGGGGCTATGGCGGTGGTCGGAGCCGTACAGGATGGCCTGACAGGCGACACCTCGACCTTGTTGGCCAAGGCTATTCTGGATATGGTTATCGTTCTGGTCTTGACCGTTTCAAAAGGAAAGGGCGCGATCTTTGCGGTGGTCCCACTCGTGATCTTTCAGGGGGCGATTACGCTGTTGGCCCATTTGATCGCACCGATCATGACCCCACAAGCGCTGTCGAATCTCTCACTAGTCGGCTCCAGCCTCATTCTCTGTGTTGGGATCAACCTCATCTGGGGCAAACGAATCAAGGTCGCCAACCTCCTTCCAGCAGTGTTGATTGCCATTATTTGGGCTTTTGTTGGGTGAAAAATAGAAGCTAAGCAGTAAAGACTGGTTAGCTTTTTTTAAAATTCACATGAGGCAAGAAACTACAAAAATCAAGGTGTCAGTGGAAATAGATTGCAGACTTTTTTACATAAAACAATTTAAGTGATCCTAAAAAAAATTAAAATGATATATACTATTAGGCTCATTCAAATACTCACTGAAACTTTCCGCCGTGAGAAAAGTGCCTGAAACATAATTGTTTCAGGCACTCGGGAGTTTTGAAACTTTAGGTTCAAAACTAAGTCATGGAACTTCTTTGAAGTTCGCTGACGTCCGTACTCACCTAAGGAAAGTTTCTAAGATGATTTTGTATCCAATCTGAATTATTTTCTTTTTCTTTTGCAAATACGGGAATTCATTTATGGAAAACCTGATTTTTGGTATGATAGTCGTAATTTCGAATAGGGAGGTTGGTGTCGCCATGAGTGATTTGAATCAGACAGTTGAATTTATTAAAGAAATCGAGAAATTAAAGTCAGTAACAAGGTTTAATAAAACCCTTGATGGACGGTTTGAAAATAGTGCCGAGCATTCTTGGCAGGGTACGATAGCTGCGATGGTTCTGCAAGATTATTATCCTGAAAAATTGAATATGGAAAAGGTGATTTCTATGTTACTGATCCATGATTTAGGTGAGATTTATGCTGGAGATACTTGGGTATTTGATGATGAAAAAAAGCTTCATGCTCATGATAGAGAGCTAGCATCTATAGAAAAAACAATGAGTCTCCTTCCAGAAGCAACATATTTGAATATGAAAAATTCGTGGTTGGAGTTTGAAAAAGGGCAGAGTCCTGAGGCAAGATATGCAAGAGTGATTGACGCTTTGGTACCACTGATCAATCACTTGGAAGTGTCAGAAGTCAATTATAATCCTGATCATATCCGTTCAGAGATGGTATTAGAAAAGAAAAAATTTATAAAAAGTGAGTCCAAAGCGTTATGGAAACTGACGGAAGAGTTGGTTCAGGAAAGTGTAGAAAAGGGATTATATTTATGATATCACTTGGTCTTTAGTAGCAACTTTCAGACTAAAAGTAAACCACCTGTTTTCACGGGTGGTTTTGACTTGCTTGATCTGTGGTATAATGGGAACAGATAGTTTGCACCCTATGAAAGGGAAAAGGTTAGATTGTATGATTAAGTTGATTGCAACAGATATGGATGGAACCTTATTAGATGAACGAGGAGAGGTGGACCTTCCGCGTCTGGAAAGGCTGTTGGACCACTTGGATCAAAAAGGGATTCGCTTTGTCATTGCGACGGGAAATGAAATCCATCGCATGCGCCAGCTCTTGGGTCCTTTGGTCAAGCGGGTGACCCTGGTCGTCGCCAACGGAGCTCGGATTTTTGAGAATGACCAGATGGTTCTAGGAAAATTCTGGGATCGGGAATTGGTGGAGGCGGTTCTTGCTTATTTTAAGGGACGGGAAATTTCAGATCAATTGGTTGTATCAGCTGTCAATGGTGGCTTTGTCAAGGAAGGCACGGTCTTTACAGAAGTTGAAAAATTCATGCAGCCGGAAGTGATTGAAGCCTTGTACAAGCGAATGAAGTTTGTTCCGGAATTGACAGCCGATTTGTTTGACCAGGTGCTTAAAATGAGCTTGGTGGTTGGCTTAGATCGTCTTGATCAAGTGAGTCAGGAAGTCCAACAGGCTTTTGGAGATCAGCTCATGGCGGTTTCGAGCGGTTTTGGGAGCATGGATCTCTTACAAGCAGGTATTCACAAGGCTTGGGGACTGGCTCAATTAATGGAGAAATGGCAGCTTGATGCTAGTCAGGTTATGGCCTTTGGGGATAGCGGAAACGACATCGAAATGCTTGAAATGGCTGGTCACTCCTATGCGGTGGCCAATGCAGAAGAAGCTGTCAAGGCTGTTGCCAAACACCTAGCACCGAGCCATCAAGAAGGCGGTGTCTACCAAGTGATCGAAGAGTATCTAGGACTGACCCCCTGGGAACAAGTGAAAGGAAAGAAGTAGATGGCGGTACAACTGTTAGAAGACTGGCTCTTAAAGGAGCAGGAGAAAATTTTAACAACCTATCGGGAGCTCAATCAAGCCCCTCTAAAGGAGCCTGGTTTGATCTTTATCGGAGACTCCATCGTAGAGTATTTCCCCATTCATGAACTATTACAAAGTCCCAAACACATGGTCAATCGAGGAGTACGAGGCTATAAGACGGATCTCCTTCGTAAGCATCTAGACGCCCATGTTTTTGGGACGGCGGTGGATCAGATCTTTCTCTTGATCGGGACCAATGATATCGGAAAAGAAATTCCTCAAAAGGAAACCTTGGACAACGTAGAAACGGTCTTACAAGCAATTATGAGAGATTTTCCGCTGACCCACATCAACCTGATCTCGGTTTTACCGGTGAGTCAAGAAGAGCGCTACAAACAAAAGGTCTATGTCCGGACCAATGAAAAAATTCAAGCCCTCAATCAGACTTATCAAGAATTGGCCCAAGCCTACCGCCAGGTCAGCTATGTCGATGTGTATTCGTCTTTATTGGATGAAGTGGGGCAGTTAGCAGAAGCCTATACGACAGATGGCCTCCATCTAAGTGTGGCCGGGTATCGCATCCTAGCCCAAGCTCTGCAGGAGATAGTATAGAGATAAAAATAGGGAGTGAAAAAAGCCCAATCAGACAGATCTTCAAAGGAAGATTTGTTTTTTTTTTTTTTTTAATTTTTTTGTTGACAAATGTAAATCTTAGGTGTAAAATAACATCATAAGGTTTACGAATGTAGATCGTGAAAGGAGGAGCCATGCAAATTTCTAATGCGGAATGGCGCATCATGAAGATTATCTGGATGGAAGGCAAGCAGACCAGCACGGATTTGATCGCCGTCTTGTCCGAGCGCTTTGACTGGTCGAAGTCGACCATCAAGACCCTCTTGACGCGCTTGGTGGAGAAAGGCTGTCTGACCAGAGAAAAATCTGGCAAAGCCTTTGTCTACTCGGCTTTGTTGAAGCAGGACCAGGGGTTAGACTTGGTGGTTGAGGATGTGAAAGACAAGGTTTGCTCAAAAAGAATTGTCCAGGTGCTTGAAAACTTGATTCAGGAGAGTGACTTTACGCTTGCAGATCTTAATCAGCTGCAGCAGGTCCTGGAAGAAAAGAAAGCTGAGGCTGTCGAAACAGTCCCTTGCAATTGTATGTAATAGAAAGAAGGAATTTCCATGTTTGGATTGTTAATTAGTATTGTTTGTTTACTTGGGGTTGCTTTTATTGCTTGGTGGTTCTTTGCAGAGCATGAAAAGGTAAGCGGCCACGCTCGTCAGAAATCAGGTTATCAAGAAATTGAAGTCGAAGTCATGGGGGGCTATTCGCCTGAAACCATTGTCCTGAAAAAGAATGTTCCTGCCCGGATTATCTTTAATCGCAAGGATCCATCTTCATGTCTGGCTCAAGTGATCTTTCCAGATTTTGGCGTTCATGAAGATTTGCCTTTAGGTGAAAAACATGTCATTGAAATTACGCCAGAAAAAGCGGGCGAATATGGGTTTTCATGTGGAATGAACATGATGCATGGTCAAATGATTGTGGAATAAAGGAGTAGGTATGGTAGAAAAACAAAAAGCAGTTGTGGAAAACGGAGTGCAAAAGATCCGTATTACAGCAGAAAAGGGCTATAGTCCCAAAGAATTTCAACTTCAAAAAGGGATCCCTGCTGAAATCACCTTCCATCGGGTCAATCCTTCCGGCTGTTACAAGGAAATTTTGTTTGAAGATCAGGGGATTTTAGAGCCTTTGGAAGTCGGTGTGGATAAAGTGATATCCTTTACCCCGACAGAAACAGGGGACTTTGAGTTTTCATGTGGAATGAAGATGCAAAAGGGTTCCTACACGGTTGTGGAAAAACGCCGTCGTGTCTTAAGTTTACGGGATCGCTTTTGGATTACTAGTATCTTTACCCTTCCTTTATTAATCTTGATGATCGGGATGTGGGCAGGACTTGTATCCCATACAGTTAATCGCTGGGGAAACTTTCTAGCGACAACGCCGATCATGTTGGTAGCAGGAGTTCCTTTTATCAAGAGTGCCTGGGCCTCATTTAAGAAGCACCATTCCAATATGGATACCTTGGTAGCTCTTGGAACCCTGGTAGCCTATGTCTATAGTGTATTTGCCCTTTTTACTGGTCAGCCAGTATACTTTGAGGCTGCGGGTTTTATCATCTTCTTTATCCTCTTAGGGCAAATCTTTGAAGAACGGATGCGTAACAATGCCTCCGAGGCTGTGGAAAAGTTGTTGGATTTGCAGGCAAAAACGGCTCAAGTTCTCCGTGATGGGAACTATGTCGAGGTGGCGGCAGAAGATATCCAAATTGGTGACTTGATTCGGGTCCGTCCTGGGGAAAAGATCGCAGTTGATGGGACGATTGTAGAAGGAAGTACGACCATTGATGAGTCGATGGTGACAGGTGAAAGCTTACCTGTGGAAAAATCAGTTGGTGATGCAGTGATTGGCTCCACTATCAACAGCAATGGGACCATTCTCTTTAAGGCTGAAAAAGTCGGTAGTGAGACCCTCTTATCTCAAATTGTGGACTTTGTCAAAATGGCCCAATCCAGTCGTGCTCCTATTCAAGATTTGACGGATAAGATTTCAGGTATCTTTGTTCCAGTGGTGACGATTTTGGCCATTGCGACTTTCTGGGTTTGGTCCGTGCTTCTGGGCGCGTCGCTTCAAGAGGCCATGCTCTATGCAGTCTCTGTCCTCATTATTGCCTGTCCTTGTGCCCTTGGTTTAGCAACCCCAACAGCCCTGATGGTCGGAACCGGCCGTAGTGCCAAGATGGGGGTTCTGATTAAAAATGGAACAGTTCTTCAAGAAGTGCAAAAGATTCAAACCGTTGTGTTTGATAAGACAGGGACCATTACCATTGGCCAACCACTTGTAACCGATGTTGTAGGAGATGAAGCGCGTGTCTTGACACTGGCTGCTAGTCTTGAAACTTTTTCAGAACATCCACTAGCCCAAGCGGTGTTATCCCAAGCAGAAGAAAAAGGTTTGGTGTTATCCCCTGTGGAAAACTTCCAAGCGATTGAAGGAAAAGGGGTCCAAGGTCAGATCGACCAGCAGTTGGTGACCTTGGGAAATGGCAAACTTCATGACGGGACAGCGATGGATCCGGAGCTTGAAAAACGGATGGTAGAGTTGCAAGAGCAGGCCAAAACAGTGATCAGTTTGTCTGTGGATGGGCAAGTGATTGGCTTGATTGCCATTCAAGATGCTCCGAAGGCCAGCTCAAAAGAAGCGATCAAAAAGCTCAAAGAACGGGGCTTGAAAACGGTCATGTTAACGGGGGATAATGAACGGGTGGCCCAAGCTATTGCTAAGCAAGTGGGAATTGACACCGTCATTGCTGATGTCCTTCCTCAAGAAAAAGCTAGCGCCATCCAAAAACTGCAAGAAGCTAGCAAGGTCGCCTTTGTCGGAGATGGGATCAATGATGCTCCAGCTCTCTCGATTGCGGATGTGGGGATCGCTATGGGGTCTGGAACGGATATTGCGATCGAGTCCGGTGGCATCGTGCTCACGCAAAATGATTTGCTTGGCGTTGTGCGCGCCTTTGACATGAGTCAAAAGACCTTCCGCAGGATTTTACTCAATCTCTTCTGGGCCTCTATCTACAATCTCCTTGGGCTTCCAATTGCTGCTGGAGTCTTTGTAGGACTGGGGTTGACCCTCAATCCAGAACTAGCAGGTCTTGCCATGGCCCTTAGTTCTTTGTCTGTTTTGATTAGCTCTCTGCTTCTCAATGTTGCGAAAATTGATTAACGAAAATAAGAAGTGATACAGAATTCTGTATCACTCTTTTTCTCTTTTACCTAGAGCGACGAGGGAAAAGAGGAGGTATCAAATTATAGTAAAATACCCTATTGTAGGATAGTTTGTGAAAATTTCTCAAAAAGAGCATCTGTTATGGAATAGGGATTGAGCATCTCTGAGCAGATCCTTATACATGTGAATCTCTTTGTGATAAATTAATACTGTAATCGTTTTGTAAATCGTTTTCATGAGAAAAGTCAGAAAAAACTCATTTTCAAGGCGAGATGATCACAAAGATGAAGTAGAAGCGCTATGCTGCATTTTAAGGGATCAAAATAGAATTAAAGGAGAGTTAGAATGACTCAAGGGAAAATTACTGCATCTGCAGCAATGCTTAACGTATTGAAAACATGGGGCGTAGATACGATCTACGGTATCCCATCTGGAACACTTAGCTCACTTATGGACGCTTTGGCCGAAGACAAAGATATCCGTTTCTTGCAAGTTCGTCACGAAGAAACAGGTGCTCTTGCAGCGGTTATGCAAGCTAAATTTGGTGGCTCTATCGGGGTTGCAGTTGGTTCAGGTGGACCTGGTGCGACTCACTTGATCAATGGTGTTTACGATGCAGCTATGGATAACACTCCATTCCTTGCTATCCTTGGATCACGTCCAGTTAACGAATTGAACTTGGATGCCTTCCAAGAATTGAACCAAAACCCAATGTACAACGGTATCGCTGTTTACAACAAACGTGTAGCTTACGCAGAACAATTACCAAAAGTAATCGACGAAGCTTGCCGTGCTGCCGTTTCTAAAAAAGGTCCAGCCGTTGTTGAAATTCCAGTAAACTTTGGTTTCCAAGAAATCGACGAAAACTCTTACTACGGATCAGGTTCTTATGAACGTCACTTTATCGCTCCTGCCTTGAACGAAGTGGAAATCGATAAAGCTGTTGAAATCTTGAACAATGCTGAACGCCCAGTGATCTACGCTGGTTTCGGTGGTGTTGGTGCTGGTGATGTGATCACTGAATTGTCTCGTAAGATCAAAGCACCAATCATTACAACTGGTAAAAACTTTGAAGCCTTCGAATGGGACTACGAAGGGTTGACAGGTTCTGCTTACCGTGTTGGTTGGAAACCAGCTAACGAAGTGGTCTTTGAAGCAGACACAGTTCTTTTCCTTGGTTCAAACTTCCCATTTGCTGAAGTTTACGAAGCATTCAAAAATACTGAAAAATTCATCCAAGTAGATATCGACCCTTACAAACTTGGTAAACGTCATGCCCTAGACGCTTCCATCCTTGGTGATGCAGGTCAAGCAGCGAAAGCAATCCTTGACAAAGTGAATCCAGTTGAATCTACTCCATGGTGGCGTGCAAACGTGAAGAACAACCAAAACTGGCGTGATTACATGAACAAACTCGAAGGTAAAACTGAGGGTGAATTGCAATTGTATCAAGTTTACAATGCAATCAACAAACATGCTGATCAAGACGCTATCTACTCAATCGACGTAGGTGACACTACTCAAACATCTACTCGTCACCTTCACATGACACCTAAGAACATGTGGCGTACATCTCCACTCTTTGCGACAATGGGTATTGCCCTTCCTGGTGGTATCGCTGCTAAGAAAGACAATCCAGATCGCCAAGTATGGAACATCATGGGTGACGGTGCATTCAACATGTGCTACCCAGACGTTATCACAAACGTTCAATATGACCTTCCAGTTATCAACGTTGTCTTCTCAAATGGTAAATATGCCTTCATCAAGGACAAATACGAAGACACAAATAAACACTTGTTTGGTTGTGACTTCCCTAATGCTGACTATGCGAAAATCGCTGAAGCGCAAGGTGCTGTAGGATTTACAGTTGACCGTATCGAAGACATCGATGCAGTTGTTGCAGAAGCTGTTAAATTGAACAAAGAAGGTAAAACTGTTGTTATCGATGCTCGCATCACTCCACACCGTCCACTTCCAGTAGAAGTACTTGAGTTGGATCCAAAACAACACTCAGAAGAAGCGATCAAAGCCTTCAAGGAAAAATACGAAGCTGAAGAGCTTGTACCATTCCGCCTCTTCTTGGAAGAAGAAGGGTTGCAATCACGCGCAATTAAATAATTCCTCTTGTCGAAAATCAAAAGTAAACATTGTAGATTTTATACTTTGATTTTCATAGAGTAAAACCTATTAAGAAAAAAGATCGGAGCCATCCGGTCTTTTATATAGGAGAGTAAATGAATTTAAATCAATTAGATATCATCGTTTCAAATGTTCCCCAAGTCTGTGCTGAATTGGAGCATATCTTGGATATAAAGTCAGACTATGTTGATGATGCTTTTGCTCAATTCACGATTGGCAGTCACTGTCTCATGTTGTCAGAGAATCATTTGATACCTTTGGAAAATTTTCAGTCAGGAATCATTCTTCATGTCGAGGTTGAGAATGTAGAGCAGAACTACCAACGGTTGAAAGATCTTGGTATCCAGGTTTTAAACGGACCAGCTGTAACCGATTGGGGAACAGAAAGTCTGCTAGTTAAAGGCCCTGCTGGTCTAGTCATTGATTTTTATCGTATGAAATAGGATGCTTAATCATTTGAAGTTAACCACAATGATTCTTAAAACAGAATATGAGAATATGAACTATTAAAAGATCGGAGTCATCCGGTCTTTTTGTGTTGCGCATGTATAGGAGTTTTCTTAGCATAGTATCAGTTTTTCATAGGATCTTGTAGGATTTTTTGGAAGGAGAAGGGTATAATGGAACTATCAAATCAAGTGAGGTAGAGAGATGACAGACAAACTTCAATTTCCAGATGGTTTCCTTTGGGGTGGAGCAACTGCTGCTAACCAGTGTGAGGGAGCTTATAATGAAGATGGCCGTGGCTTGGCCAATGTGGATGTGGTACCGATTGGGCCTGATCGTCATGCGATTATTACGGGTCAGAAAAAGATGTTCGACTTTGAAGAGGGCTATTTTTACCCGGCTAAAGATGGCATTGATATGTACCATCGCTACAAGGAAGACATTTCCCTCTTTGGGGAAATGGGCTTTAAAACCTATCGCTTGTCCATTGCCTGGTCTCGGATCTTCCCGAAAGGGGATGAATTGGAGCCAAAGGAAGCGGGTCTACAGTTCTATGAAGACCTCTTTAAGGAGTGCCACAAGTATGGGATTGAGCCCTTGGTGACCATTACCCACTTTGACTGTCCCATGCATTTGATTACAGAGTACGGTGGCTGGCGTAGTCGCAAGATGTTGGAATACTACGAGCGCCTCTGCCGAACGCTCTTCACTCGTTACAAGGGCTTGGTCAACTACTGGCTGACCTTTAATGAGATCAATATGATCCTTCATGCGCCTTTTATGGGAGCGGGTCTCTGCTTTGAAGAAGGGGAGAATGAGGAGCAAGTCAAATACCAGGCGGCTCACCATGAGTTGGTTGCTTCAGCCATTGCCACCAAGCTAGCCCATGAGATTGATCCGAACAACAAGGTCGGCTGTATGCTGGCAGCAGGACCAAACTATCCCCATACCTGTGCTCCGCGAGATGTCTGGGCTGGTCTAGAAGAAGACCGTAAGAACTATTTCTTCATCGATGTGCAGGCGCGTGGGGAATACCCAAACTATGCTAAGAAAGAGTGGGAGCGTCAGGGGATCACAGTTGAGATGAGCGAGCAGGACCTGCAATTGTTGAAAGACCATACGGTGGACTTTATTTCCTTCTCCTACTATGCTAGTCGGGTCGCTTCAGGGGATCCAGCTGAAAGGGAGAAAACAGCGGGCAATATCTTTGCCTCTTTGAAGAACCCCTATCTAGAAAGCTCGGAATGGGGTTGGCAGATTGACCCTCTTGGTCTTCGCATTACGCTCAACACCATCTGGGATCGCTATCAAAAACCTCTCTTTATCGTGGAAAATGGACTAGGCGCCGTTGATACCCCAAATGAAGCCGGGGAGATTGAAGATGACTACCGGATTAACTACCTAGCAGCTCACATCAAGGCTATGCGGGAGGCTATCCATGAAGATGGCGTTGTCCTCTGGGGCTATACGACTTGGGGCTGTATCGACCTGGTCTCTGCCGGGACAGGAGAAATGAAGAAGCGCTACGGTTTTATCTATGTCGATCGGGACAATGAAGGCAAGGGAAGCTTGGATCGCTCACGTAAGAAATCCTTCTATTGGTACAAAGACGTCATTGCGACCAATGGGGCTTCTGTTGAATAAAAGTTTTCGGTACTTGCTGGCCGACTCTCTCCTATAAACGAAAAAGCTTAGAATCCCACTCACAAGCTGGGTTCCTAAGCTTTTTGTATGTAGTTTAGCCAAGTCCTTACGGATTTACTGGTCGTAATCTAAGACATTGTTCTCGATGACAAACTTAGATTCAGCGGAAATGTTGGCTGCTCCTAGTTGCAACTGTGAACTTCCGTCTGGCTTCATGATGTGCCACTGACCGTCCTTGTGGGCAAAGATAGCCTGAAATGTGACGTTGTCACTCTTGTCTCGAATAGGTAGAACAAATGCTTGATCAGTATTCTCTAAGAGAATCTCTTCTTTTTTTTCAAAGTTATAGATATAAAATTGCCCAGTTCTTTGTCCCAAACCATGGAGTTCATCGACTTTTTGCCAATTCTCAAACTTATTCCGAACAAGGGATTCATTATAAATCTTGTTGAAGGTTTCGTTCCGTTTCTTCGTTTCTTCCTCGTCTAGTGTTTTCTGAAACTCTGCAACCTTTTTAGTCGTTTGAATGGTTTGTCTGTTTTGCTCCCTGATTTGCTGGCGGTGGATGACTCGCATCATTCTTGCAGCAACGCCCAGGATGACAAGGATGGATACAAGACTGATTTTAGTTTTAGCATGATTTTTCATAGATGAGTCTCCCTATTGTGTCATTGGTCCTATTATACCCTTTGAAAGAAAGGATCGTCAAGTTCATCTTGTGATGACCTAACATGCAGATCTACCTGGGGACAATAGAATTTTATCAGATTTTCATTGACGAAGGTCCCTTTATTTGATAGGCTAGAGAAATAGAAATGATTTGGAGTTTAAATGAAAAAGGAGCGAGGCAAGTGGCACGGATTTTATTAATCGAGGATAATAATGATATCCAAGAAATTTTATACAGTCTCTTAAGTGAAGGCCATGAGGTCCTTCAGGCTTTTTCAGGTACAGAAGGGCTACGGCTCTTCCAGCAAGAAGCTGTTGATTTGGTCCTTCTGGATATCATGCTTCCAGGAAAGAATGGGGATCAGGTTCTGGAGGAGATCCGTTTGCAGAGTCAGGTGCCGGTCATCATGATGACCGCTCTTGGAGATAAACACCTCATTAGCCAGTATCTCCTTGCAGGTGCCAATGATTATATCGTCAAGCCCTTTAATCTGGATGAGGTGGCAGCTCGGGTAACGGTGCAGCTGAGAAATAACAACATTCCGGCACAGGAACCTCCATCATCGAAAAAGCTGATCTTTAAAAATCTGGTCCTGAATCCAGAAACATTTGAACTGGAATCTGGCGAACAGACGCTTCGCTTGGGCAAAAAAGAATTTCAAATATTTGAAACCTTGCTGGCGCATCCAAAGAAGATTTTCACCAAAGAAGAATTGTATGAAGCGGTCTGGGAAGAAGTTTATCTGCCTGGAGACAATACGCTCAATGCCCAGTTGAGCAACCTCCGAAAGAAAATTGCTCAGCTCGATCCTAATGAGGACTATATTGAAACCGTCTGGGGCTTGGGAGTTCGCTTGAAAGGAGACAAGTAATGTGGGGATTGGTTCTAGTTCTAGTCGTCCTTGTCCTTTTCTTGGGACTGGGCTATGCTCGCTTGCTTTCTGCTCTCAAAGATTTGCAGGAGCAGATTCAAAAGAAACTTCAAAGCGGAAGTGGGGTACGGCTGACCTCTCAGCTCTCAAAAAAAGAATTGGTCGCCTTGACCAAGCAAGTCAGTGATCTCTTTGATCAGATCGAGCGGACCAATCGGATTGCCTTTCAAGAGAAAAAGACCTTGGATATGGCCATCAGTAATATTGCTCATGATATCCGGACGCCTTTGACCATTGCATCGGGCTATACCCAACAAATCATCAAGGGTGGGACGCAGGAAGAGGAAAAGCTGAAGAAAATTGCTTCCAATCTTCAAGTCGTCTCAAAACGCCTGGAATCTCTCTTGGAATACAGACGCTTGATGGAGGGAGCTATTCAGCCTCGGCTTACAGACGTTAATCTCAGCCAAGTCCTGACCCAGCAGTTGTTCCAGTATTATGATAGCTTGTCTGAGGCGGGGATTGCCTTAGAGGTGGAGATAGAGGAGCATCTTCATTATGCTACGGATCCGGAGCTCTGGGAGCGCCTCTTGCAAAATATGCTCAGCAATGTCCTCAAGCATGGGAAGGATCAGGCGCGTTTGACCTTGACCTCGGACGCGGACATGATTCGAGTCGAGCTGCGCAATATTGTGCAACAACCGATCCAGCACTTAGACCAACTGGCTAGTCGATTCTACTCTGAAAATCTGTCGGAAACAGAAGAGTCTTCTGGCTTGGGTCTCTACATTATTCAAAATTTTGTAGAGATCTTAGGGGGTGACTTGCAACTGGCAACAGAGGCAGATTGGTTTGTTTTGACCATTACACTAAGAAAAAAGGCTTGAGCATCGCTCAAGCCTTTTTGTTATAAATCTTTGTGTTTGAAAGTAGCGAGTCCTAGGAAGCCGAAAACAAGGATGAATCCAAGGGCAATCGAGAGAGTGTTGTTCGTTGCTGTCGTACTTTGGACCATGGAATATTGGAATTCCAAGTTTAGATAGTGGAGAATGTCAATATCTTTAAAGAAAAGCGCAGGAAGGCTTAAGAGGATATTTCCAATGAAGTAGCCAACGAAGGCCAAGGTGATGGATTGGCTAGCGTAGAGGAGGAAGGAAATGATGCTGACCCAAGCCAAGGTTGAGAGGAACTGAATCAGCACGGTCAGTCCAAAATGAGCAAGGAAGTGCTCTGGCATGGTGCCAAGTCCATTGTAGAGAGTCGCGATCAAGAAGACGAGACCATAAGAAACAAGAAATTGAAAGAGAGCAATGGTCAGGACAACGGCGCTTTTGGCAAAGTAGTAGCTGGTACGCGAAACCCCATAGGCCAGGCTATTCTTGTATAAGTTTTGCGTTAAGTCTGTTCCCAGGACCAAGGTGATGACAATAATGGTAAAGAGGATGGTCACACTGATGCTGGAAGAGTAGTTGGTCAGGGCTTTAAAGCCCGTCCAAACTTCCGTTGCTTGGGGTAATTTGGATTCTGTATTGACGCCGACGTGGCCGGTAGCTCCAAAGATGACTCCAGACAGGATGTTGAGAACGAGAATGGCTTCTGTAATCCAAAAACCTTTGGAGCGAAATAGTCTGTAAAAATCAGCTTGAATAGTATGCAACATGATAAATCTCCTAAATGAAATATGTGGGATAAGTAATGCAAGACGGTGGGTTGACTAGTCTACCAAGTCCGTAAAGAATTTTTCCAGATCTTGGCGGGCATAGTAGATTTCGTCCACGTCAATATCGGCTTTAACCAAGGCTTTGACAATGACTTTAATATCGTGAGTCTGTCCGAAGATATGGATTTCTCCGTCCTTATCGATGACCTTGATGCGATGATGGAGCTGATCTTGGATCAGTTGACTGGCAAGGGCTAGCTGGCTAGTCTTGAGGATGATGTAATCTTCTCCTTGTTCTTCGAATTCAGCCTTGCTAATTTCTTTAATCAGGCGTCCTTGGTCGACAATACCAAAGCGATTGGCAACCAGATAAAGTTCAGAGAGGATGTGACTGGAAATGAGGATGGTCATGCCGAGTTCATCATTGAGGCGCTTGATCATTTGACGGAATTCCTTGATTCCGACAGGATCGAGACCATTGATGGGTTCGTCTAGAATGAGGAAGTCGGGCTTGGCAATCAGCGCAATCGCAATTCCCAACCGTTGTTTCATCCCGAGTGAAAAATCGCGGAATTTCTTCTTACCCGTATTATTCAGGCCAACATAGTTCAGGGTTTCTTTGATGACCTGGTCGGGATTGGGGATATGGCGAGCCTTGCAATAGTAGACCAGATTTTGATAAGCGGTCATATGCTTATGGGCCACGGGACTCTCAATGACGGAACCAACCCGTTTTAGGGCTTGCGTCCACTGGGAGCGACTTGTAGAAGCAAAGAGAGAGACGCTTCCGTCTGTTTCCTGAATTAGTTGGGTGATGACCTTGATGAGGGTGGTTTTCCCAGCTCCGTTCTTACCGATCAGTCCGTAGACGTCGCCTTTGCGAATGGTGAGATTCACATCATTTAAGGCGTATTGATGACCGAATTTTTTACTCAAATGGGAAATTTCTAATACTTTTTCCATGGTTTTCTCCTTCGTCCAAATGACTAGTTGTTTTCTTTACACTCTTAGTATACAGCTTGCTTTTCAAATAACTATCAAGCAATTCTCAAATATTTCTAAAAAAAGAGAGTGGGACAGAAATCGGTAATTCGTTAGAATTCGATTTCGTCGTCCCACCTCCGCACAGTTGAGTAGGGCTGTAAAAGCTGATGAAATCAGCATAGTAGAGCCCACTCAACCACTGCGTCTTGCTCGACAATCCAAAAATAATTGAGAGGCTAGGACTTTTGTCCCAGCCTCTTCATTTTAAAACCCAGCGACAAACTCCTTGATGGCTTGGGCCAGTTCATAGGGTTTCTCGGTATTGAGTAGATGACCTCCGTCTGCGATTTCTTGATAGCGGCCTTTTGGCAGGAGCTTGGCCAATTTTTTAGAAGAAGATTGATTGGCCCAATCTTTGCTGCCACAAATAACCAAGCTAGGGAGAGAGCAAGCTTTAACGGTATCGGTTAAATTGAGCCCTTTTAATTCGGTCAAAATTTGAAGCATCTGTTGTTTATTGGCATCTTGTTTTTCAAAGACATGCTTGGGAAGTAGACGAAAGAGAAGGATCTGGAGCCGATAGAGGGGGTTGGTGTTGAGTTTGTATTGAGTTCCTGCAAGGACCAAGCCCTTGAGTTGCGGGAAGTCTTGTCTGGAGAGATCAAGAGCGAGCACGCCACCTAGTGAGAGTCCTACCAGAATAAAGGGTTCGCTTTCTTGCTGGAGGCGCTCCATCAACCTTTCTTTAACTTCCTGATAGCTTTCTTTTGGATGGGAGAAAATATCAAAAGTTTTGGAGTGCAAGGGTGAAAGTGCAAATTGGACTCCTTGCCAAGAGAGGACATCCTGTCCTAGTCCATGTAAAAAAATCAGTTTCATCAGGAATCCTTTCTTTGAAAATCGAGTTCGTAGAGACCACGAAGAGCATTGCAGGCATAAATACGATCGGCGTCTATTAAATCGTTCAGAGTTAAGAGTTTTTCTTCAACCTGCTGGGTCTCAAGAAGATGGCGCCGATAAATGCCATCGAGTAAGGGGAGGTGAGCTAGTGGGGTATAGAGTTGTCCCTCTATCTCCAGCACCAGATTGCCAATGGTCGTTTCTAGCAAGCTTCCGTCTGGCAGATGAAAAATTTGCTCGTGATCTGACTGGCCTAGATGGTCTCTCTGACTCGTTTTGAAATAAGTAAATGGCGTCGCTAAATCAAGCTTCTGCTCGGTCAGTTGGGCCTGTAGATAGCTAGCTGGCAAGTCGGTCAGCTCCGTGATCTCTAGGTGGAAGGTCCCGTTTTTTTGCAAGGCAATCCGACAACGATAGTCAAGGTTGAGATCTAAATGAGCGAGTTCTTCTTGAAGTTCTTTCAGGAGCTTCGACTCATCATAAGGATATGCAAAGTAGCGACTAGCTTCTCTCAAGCGTGTTACATGTTGGTCGAGGAAAGTCAACTCTCCTTGGTGGATGCAGCCAGTCGTCAGGAGCTCAAAGCGAGGTTCTTGCCGGTAGAGGACAGCCGATTTTTGCTTGGTTTCCTGGTATTCACCTTCCCATTTGCTGTCCCAAGTGATGCCTCCTCCCACGCCATAGATGGCTTGATTCCCCTGCATTTGAAGGGTCCGGATGGCTACATTAAAAATCCGTTTCCCTTTTGGAAGAAGGATGCCGATCGTTCCACAGTAGACACCTCGAGGAGACTTCTCCGTCTTTTGGATGATTTCCATAGTGGAGATCTTCGGTGCTCCTGTAATCGAGCCACAAGGAAAGAGAGCTCGGAAGGTTTGGATCAGGTCGATTTCAGCTCGTAAGCGACTTTCAATGGTCGAGGTCATCTGCCAAACAGTGGAGTATTGCTCGACTTGGCAGAGATGGGTCACATGCTCACTTCCAATCTCCGAAATCCGGTTCATGTCATTGCGGAGGAGGTCGACGATCATCATGTTTTCTGCTCGATTTTTCGGGTCGGCTTCTAGCCAAGCAGCCTCTTGAAGATCCTCTTGGTTGGTGAGACCACGGTGCGTCGTTCCTTTCATGGGGCGCGTGGTCAGTAGCCGGTCGTCTTGCTCAAAAAAGAGCTCAGGACTGATGGAGAGGATAGAGACATCATCGTGCTGGATGAAGGCATTGTAATGGGCCTTTTGCTCTACCACTAAGCGATTGTAGATGGCCAAAGGATCTGCTTTTAGCTCTTGAGAAAGCTGGACAGTGTAGTTGACCTGGTAGGTATCTCCCTGGCGAATATGGTGATGGATCGTCTTGATGGCTTCTTGATAAGCAGGCGCCTCTACCTCTTCCTTCCAATTGGCTGGAAGATCCACAGCTTCATAGTCCTCTGGAAAAGGAAGGGTTTCGACCTTCTCGTGGATAGTAAAATAGAGGAGATACTCTCCCATAAGAGGTGCTGGATGGACAGCAAACTTCTTCTCAAAAGCAGGAGCAGCCTCATAGCTGACATAGCCAACAGCATAAAAGCCTTGCTCCTGGTAGGCTTCGACTTCTCTAAGAAGATCCTCTACCTGGTCGAGGTTTCTAGTTTTTAATTCCTTTATGGGCTTGGTGAAAAGGTATCGCAATCCAAGCTCTTTAAAATCAATAATGGTTTGTTTATGCATGCTTTGAGTATATCAAAAATAGAGGAAAAAAGGTAGATAAGGATGTAAGATTCCTTGCTTGGCCTTCCCTTTCATGCTAAAATAACCATAGAAACTGCTTTGGGCAAGGAGTAGGACTATGCAAAAGAATCCCCTCTATAACACCTCTAGTATCAGCTTTTTTCAATACCTCTTTGCGATTGCAGTGATTTTGGTGCATAGTGGTCGCTTGACCTCTTATGAGCCACTGCATTTTGGTCTCAAGAGTATGCTCGGCCGGCTAGCGGTGCCATTTTTTATCGTCTGTGCCAGCTTTTTCCTCAAACACTCCCTAGGGAATTCTAAGAAAATGAAGGCCTATCTGGTCAAAATCGTAAAAAACTATTTGTTTTGGAGTTTCGTTTACCTCCCTTATGCCTGGCTCTTTTTCTCTAGTCTCCATCTTCCTGTTTATCTCTTTCCAGCAGGAATCTTGATTGCTCTGGTCTACTTGGGAATGTGCTACCAACTCTGGTATATTCCTGCTTTTTTGCTGGGCTTGTTTTTGGTCAATCAATTGGTCAAACGCCTAGGTATGGTTTGGACGGGGTTGATCACCTTTCTTCTTTACTGCTGGGGCTTGATCGAGACCTATTCGGCTTATCTGGATACCACAAGTCTTCTCAAGGGTTACCAGCTCTACAGCAACCTATTTTTTACAGCGCGAAATGGTCTCTTTTACACGCCCATTTTTATTTATATGGGTTATTATCTGTATGACCATTTTCATGCACAAACTTTTAGAATTCACCGTTGGCAAAAGCTAGCTCTTGCCTTTGGATTGCTCTGTCTAGAAGGGATCATTATTTTTCAACACCAAGGAATTGATAAGAACTTTTTCTTTCTTCTTCCCTTTGTGACCGTTTATTTGGTCAATGCCTGCCTGCGATCGTCCTTTTTGAAAAGCTATGATTTACAGTATTTAAAGCAAATGAGTATAGCCCTTTACTTTTCGCATCCGATCTTTATCGAGTGGGCTCGCTATGGCTTTAGCAGCCTCCCTCTCTCTTATCCAGACAGGGGCAAGCTGATTTTTGTGACTGCCTTGTTTGGTAGTCACCTTTTTGGACTAGCTATGCTGTGGGTACGAGAGAGAAGGGAAAAACAAAAGATTCCTTCAAATGGTGAAGAGTTAGATAAAATAATCAACCAATAGTAGGGTGTACAAAACTCAAGCAGATGTGTTTGAGTTTTTTTGTATGAAGAAAATCAAGGAAGAATAAGAATTGGCAGACTGCTCCTCCTTGTTTATAAATGTTTTATTTTCTTGCCCTTGGATAGAAGAAAGGGGAAATCAGTACCAGATAGTGATTTATAATATAGACATCATTGCAAATAATGTCTATATTATTGAATAGTGATGATTTAATTTGAAAAGCAAAGGATATTTTAAAAAATAAGTGATAAAATTAAAGGGAGGGCCTTTTGGAAGGCTAACAAAAGTAAAGGAGATAAGACATGAAAAAGCTTCGTTCATTATGGAAAGACTTTTTGAAAAAAGGTTTTGCCATTTTAACAATTTTCATGATGCTAGGCCAGCTTGGTCAAGGGGCGATCACAGCCTTTGCCAATGAGCTAGCAGTCGGGGATAATGGGGCCTTGGATGTTACCCTTATGTATGGGGATAAACAGAACCATCCAGATGGGATGTCCTATTACACAGGGGATACCATGTCTGGTTATATCCAGATCACCCCTAAGAATTTGACAACGGATATTAATGAAGTAACGGTGACCTTGAAGGTTCCTGGAAAGTACTTACGAGAAGTTAGTTTCCCTGACTTCAATAGTGCTTCAGAGCATGACAAACCAACGGTTACAAAAGTTGGAGATGATTATCAAGTCACACTTCACTTTAACAATTACCAAAAGTCAGAGGTCCTGACTTTACCATTTATTGGAAAATTTAAAGTCGGTTATGCACCGACCAATTATTCATTGGATATTACGGGTACCTTGAATATCAATGGTCAAGAAGCAAAACTCAATGATATCATTTGGAAACCCAAGTACAATGACTATCGCTTAACCAAGTATATCAACCAAAACTTGAACGAAGCCATGTCCAAGGACTATGCGGAAGCCATGCCTGGTGTTGTCAAAGGGGCTGACGGAAAAAATTATATTGAAACCCCATCATCTGTTCCATTTGCATTTCAATTGGAGGGAATGCAAGGACAGTATGGGGGACAATATCGTCAATTAGAATCAGTAACGCTTACCGATAAGTTGCCAACCTATACAGATAAAAATGGCAATACCCGGACAGCAGTTTTAGATACAGCTAAGTCTGAAGGTTGGGTAGATAATGGAGATGGCACCGTTTCTAAGACGTTTACAGCAGATGCAAACGGTAATCCAGCAGCTTATCACCAAGAATTCATGGCAAAAATCAAGAATACAAGTTACCTTTACTTGAAGTTTCCTGATTTAGTTTTGGAAAAGGACCAGACTCTCAAAGACGTCCTTAGTAAGGATTTGACAAACTCAGGAAGTATTGTGGGAATTCCTGCCAATCGTGGAGAGGGAGAACCGGATATTACAGCTGAAGATTCTCTTATTTTCCGCTTGACCTCTCGTGACCTGGAAGGGGCTGGAAGTTTTGCCAAAAAAGCAGATGGTGATGTCTATGATTCAACTGAATATAAAGCAGCAAACTATAAATGGATCATCGCTTTTGATAATAAAACTCCTTCGACACAAAAGAATTTTGTTTTCTATGATGAGACAGTGGACTCTCGGTTAAAATTCACCAAGATTGATTACGCTCGTCTTATGCAAGGAAATTACGGTATTGGTGAGTATATTAGCAAATATGTGAAACGCATCATCCTTACTTTAGAAGATGGTAGTCAAAAAGAAGTTCAGCCAGAAACCGATAAAGACGACAATGGTTTTATCGACTTAACCAAGTATGGAACCGTTGTCGGTTGGCGGATGGAAATGAAGGATGATTTTGTCCTAAAATCTGGTCAAGGAATTCGCCTCAATACCTATACAAGCTTCAAAGATCCAGAAAAGACTCGTTACGATGAAAATGATGCGACCAAGAATGAATTCAAGAATACAGGTCGTGTCACTTATCAAACACAATCAAATATTGCTAAAGACCAAACATCAGATTGGACCTTTAAGCTGATTCCTTTGAAGGAAAGCTTTGAGATTTCAAAAACGACGGATTACAATGATGTTCGTTATACTGATGGAGAAAATATTCGTTTTGGTTTGATGGCAACGAAAGTGGTCTTGGATCCTGATAAGGATTATGGAGACCTGCGAATCATTGATCTGTATGATCCAAATACCCTTAAAGTCGACTATAAAGATTTTGAAAGAAACCTTGCCTCTAATGAAAAAGGTATGAAATTCTTAAAGAGCTACGATGTCATTGAAAACTACCACAATTCTGGACGGACAGCTCTCATCATGCATTTGGATCAAAAAGAGTTTATTAAAGCTTCTCTTCAAGATCTTAATCGCGTGCGTCTACCATTTATCGTGGCCGATCTGAAAGGGAAAGACGATGGTGGGACCTTCACCAATAAGGTTTATGTCGCTGGAAATGGGATCCACGATCTTGAAAATGCCAACCCTGATCGGGTCACGGAAGATGTGTATGATCTGAACGGAAATGGTTTAACAACAGATAAGATTCCATATGCCCAATCAAACTATACAATTGTGGCTGCTGAAGGAATCTATGCACGCAAATATATCGCTAAAAATGATGACCTGTCAGACGCTTCGATTGTGACACGTACCTTCAAACCAGGTGAGACCTTTAACTACAAACTCACCATTAAAAATAATACGGATAAGGCAGTAGAAGACGGAGTCGTCTATGATGTCCTACCAAAAGTAAAAGATGTTAACACACTAGACGGATCTGGTCGGATGACAGAATACACGGTCAGCCTTCGTGGACCAGTGACAGCTCCAGAAGGATGGACGGTCTACTATACAACTGATACAGGCGTTACGACAGATACCATGGCGCAAGCTGCTGACAAGGATATCTGGACGACAGCTGTGTCTGATTACAGTCAAGTAACAGGAATCAAGTTAGTTGCAAATGCTGGTACTACGATTCCTGCGCGTGGTGAAGCAAGCTTTGGTGTCCCAGTCGTGAATCCAAGTGAATTGACCGATGAAGTCAAGGCCTTGATGCAAAAACGCACCAAAGATAATGAAGACAACGGTGGTCGTTCAGGTGTAGTCCAAGCCCATAACCAGTTTGGTTACAAGGCGAAAGGTCATGAAGGAAATCGTGAGTCTAATACCGTCACTGCACAAATCTTCTCGGCTGCTTTCCAAGTCAAGAAGGTGGACAAGGATGATCCGAAGAAAGTCCTTGAAGGCGCTGAATTTACTTTAACAGATGCAAATGGCGCTGTTGTTGCGACGGCAACTTCTGATAAAAAAGGGGAACTTTCCTTTAACACCTTAACAGAAGGAACCTATACGCTCAAAGAAACACAGGCACCTGCAAATTACAAGTTGGATGAAACAGATCATGCAGTGGTTGTGACCTATGATGCAGACAAGCAAATCTACCACGTCACGGTGGATGGAAAAGCTGTTGGCTCAAAAGCTCTTCCTCTAGAAATCGCGAATGAAGCAGATATCAAGTATATCGATCTTGAAGCTTCAAAAGTTTGGGATGACCAAGACAACCAAGAAGGGCTTCGCCCAGAAAGTGTCGAATTCCAACTCTATAAGAATGGAAAAGCGCAAGGAAAACCAGTCACGGTCTCAGCTGCAACAGACTGGAAAGCTCACTTTACGAACCTTCCAGATAAAGACAGCAATGGCAAGCTCAATACCTATACGGTCAAAGAAGTGAAAGTACCGACTCATTATACGGTCGATACAGAAGAAGCCAGCTTCACTGATGGAAAAGCAACCATCACCAATAAACGCACTCCTGAGACAACGACAGTTACCGTCAAGAAAGTCTGGGATGATGCCGATAACCAAGACGGTCTTCGCCCATCTACCATCAAAGTTCACCTCTTGGCAAATGGAACAGAGGTTCAAGCTCTTGATCTGACTGGTGAAGGAGATGAATGGACTCATACCTTCTCAGATCTACCAGTCTATAAAGATGGACAAAAAGTTGTCTACACAGTGACAGAAGACAAAGTGGACAATTACACCACTAAGATTGATGGCACTACAATTACCAATACTTACAAACCAGGTAAGACAAGCCTGACTGTTACGAAAAACTGGAAGGATGCCAATAACCAAGATGGCCTTCGTCCAAAAACAATCAAGGTTCAATTGTATGCTGGTGATCAAAAGGTTGGTAAGGCTGTTGAATTGTCAGCAGATAACAAATGGACCCATACCTTCTCAAACCTAGATGAGAAGAAAGCTGGCCAAGTTATCAACTATACAGTCAAAGAAATCGATGTTCCAGAAGGCTACACACAAGCCGTCGAAGCAAGCAATCCAGGTCAAGTAGTCGTGACCAACACGCACGAACCAGAAAAGACCAAAGTAGAAGTGAGCAAGAAGTGGGAAGATGGAGACAACCAAGACGGCCTTCGTCCAGCCAGCATTCAAGTTCAATTGTACAAAGATGGTCTTGCGACCGATCAAGTATTAGAACTTTCAGCTGCGAATGACTGGAAAGGTGCATTTGAAAACCTTGATGCCAAGGCAGCTGGAAAAGCAATTGCATATACAGTCAAAGAAGTAACTGTCCCAGATGGTTACAAAGTAACGGTAAATGATAAGGACAAGGCCAATGTTGTCTTGACCAATACGCATGAACCAGCTTTGACAGAGATGAAAGTCACGAAGAAATGGGAAGATGCCAACAACCAAGATGGTCTTCGTCCAAAATCCATTAAGGTTCAACTCTATGCTGGGGATGAAAAAGTAGGAGACCCAGTTGAATTGTCAGCGGACAATCAATGGACTCATACCTTTAGCAAATTAGCTGAAAAGAAAGCTGGTCAAGCTATCAGCTACCGTGTGGAAGAAGTCTCTGTTCCTGAAGGCTACCAAGTCACTGCCGATACCTCTGACGCTGCTCATACGATCTTGACCAATACGCATACGCCAGCGGTGATCGATATTCCAGTGACCAAGATTTGGAATGACCAAGACAATCAAGATGGTCTTCGTCCAGCAAGTATCGTTGTGAATCTTCTTGCCAATGGTGAAAAAGTTGCTCAAAAAGAACTCACGAATGCGACAGATTGGAAAGAAAGTTTCACAGGTCTACCAAAATTCAAGGATGGAAAAGAAATCGTCTATACTCTTCAAGAAGAGAAGGTAGCTGAATATACGACTACAATTGATCAGGCTGCTTATACCATTACCAATACCCATGCACCTGGTAAGACAAGCGTCACGGTCACTAAGAAGTGGGATGATGAGAATGACAAGGATGGAATTCGTCCGAAGAGTATTCGCATTCAACTCTATGCCAATGATCAAAAAGTCGGTCAAGAAGTAGAATTGTCAGCTGAAAACAAGTGGACCCATACCTTTGCAGATTTAGATGAAAAAGCAAATGGAAACACCATCACTTATACAGTGAGAGAAGTCAGTGTTCCAAAGGGCTATGAAGCTCGTAACGACGAGGATGGTAAAGGAAATGTTGTGATTACTAACAAGCATGTTCCAAAAGAAACTCCAAAACAACCAACTCCTCCAAGTTCATCTGAACCAAAGAAACCGGGTCAACCTGAACCTAAAAAACCAAGCCAACCAGAGCCGAAGAAACCAGGCAAGATCTTAGGATTCTTACCAAATACGGGTACGACCATCTCTATTATTAGCCTAGTTTTAGCCTTTTTCTTGGCAAGCATTGCAGCTTATATTTTGAAGAAAAAGAAAAAATAAGCTAGTGCTTCCTTTATAATATGAACAAACACCAGAGATGGTGTTTGTTCATATTAAAGACAAAGTCATCTTAGAAACTTTCCATAGGTGAGTGCGGACGTCAGCGAACTTCGAAGAAGTTCCATGACTAATTATTGAGCCTAAGGTCTCAATAATTCCGAGTGCTAGAAACATTATTGTTTCTAGCACTTTTCTCACAGAGGAAAGTTTCAGAAGATGGTCGAATAATACTAATAAATAAAACTTTATAGAAGTTATTAGATTTATATAAAAGAACAGTTTTTCTCTGTTCACAACAAACACCAGAAATGGTGTTTGTTTTTTTATAGTGGCCTCTTATAATTGTCTAGCGATCGTTCTCATGGGCGCTTGCTCTATTTTTTAATTCCCGAACGTTTTCAAAAAAAATTCAGAAAATTCTTGACTTCTATGAAAATCGGAGTATGATTAGTTGTGAACTGTTGAACAATTATTTTCAAGAAAATCCCTGATGTCGACTAAGGGATCTGTGAAAGGAGAAGCGGTTCAAATCAAAAATCTATAGAGCGTTGCGTCCGAAAGTCTAAACAGACACGGCTCTTTAAAAACAAAAGGAGAAAATTATGAAAACAGAACCGATTCATCGTACCAGTATGTGGAAATTTAAGTTAAGTGCTGCCACCATGACTTTGATTCCCGCTGCCGTGGGGATTAACTATGTTGCCAAAGCCTTGGCGGAGGGGTTAAAGTTGCCCGTTTGGCTGGGGTCTTTGGGAACCTTTCTTGCCAGCATGTTGGCTGGGCCGGTTGCCGGTGCCATCAGTGGTTTCATCAACAACGTGATCTATGGGCTGACCTTATCGCCAATTTCAACCGTATATGCGATTACCAGCATCGGAATTGGGATTGCTGTCGGAGTTTTGCACGCCAATGGGTGGTTCTCGTCAGCGCGACGAGTATTTGTTTCTGCTATTATTATTGCCATCGTTTCAGCTGTCATTTCAACGCCACTCAACGTCATCTTTTGGGGTGGTCAGACCGGTATCGCTTGGGGTGACTCATTGTTTGCGGTAATGGTCGCCAATCATGCACCAGTGTGGCTGGCCTCATTTATCGATGAGTTTGTCTTGGATATTTTGGATAAAGTCTGCGTGGCCTACCTGGCATTCTTCATCTATCGTCAGTTGCCGAAGCGGATGGTGCACTTCTTTAGCGGTGATAAATGATGACTGATCAAACATTGATTTCTGGAGCGCCACGGGTCAAGCTCAAGTGGTACCAGGTGATCGATCCGATTACTAAGCTCTTGTTCATCTTGGACATGACGTTGTTGAGCTTTGCCAGTATGAATTTATTGCTTCAGGCCGGATTAATTCTTGTCGCAACACTGCTATTGTTATTTTCCAAATTGAGTTCTACCATCTTTAAGGCGCTGGGATTCAGCCTGTTTCTGATTTGCACCATGCTGATCATCCAAGGGTTATTTTACAGTCGGAATCAAACTGTGCTGTTTTCTGTGCTTGGGGTATCGTTCTACAAAGAAGGCCTGATTTACGCCACCACTCTGGGTTGTCGAGTATTGGTGATTATTTTGACCAGTGGCTTTTTTATGGTGACCACGAGTATTTCAGAAAACGCGGCCTATTTGGAACTGTCCGGATTGTCTTATAAAACCGTCTACGTTCTGATGTCGGTCTGTTATATTTTGCCGGAAATGATGCGCAATATGCGGAAAATCCAGCAGGCACAAAAAGTTCGCGGAACCAATCCGCAAAAAACGTTGATTCAGAAATTAAAGTCAGTCCTGCCGGTTCTAATTCCATTGGTGATTAAGACCTTGGATCAATCGATGGCGCGGTCGATTTCTCTCCAACTGAGAGGTTTTGATAATCCCAACCGGACTGTCAGAACCTCCCAGCGCGTGTATCGCCTGTCGCGGACGCTGCACATTGGTCTGACTGGATTGGCAATTTTATTGATTGGGTGGAAGATATGGACGAAGATAAACGGATTGTAATTGAAAATTTGACCACCCGTTATCCGGGTACTGAGCAACCACAACTGCGTCAAATTAACGCGGAGGTTCATACCGGCCAGGTGGTTGGGATTATCGGGAATAGCCACTCCGGCAAATCGACTTTGTGCCGTGTGCTGGCAGGAGTCATTCCCAAAATTGTGTCTGCTGAAATTGAGGGCGACTGGCACATGTTTGGCCAGCGAGTGTCCGACAATTGGCCGGTTTATAATGCCATGAATGGAGTTGTATTGCAAAATCCAGCTGGCCAACTAAGCGGGTTGGCAGACACGGTTGCCGATGAAATCGCCTTTGACTTGATTAATCAGGGAATGGCTGAAGGACTGATTCAAAAACGGGTTGAAGAAGTTGCCACGCAAATGGGGCTGATTGAACAGCTGAATTTGCGTCCCGAGAGCCTTTCCGGTGGTCAGATCCAGCGGTTGGCAATTGCCACGGCGATTGTGGCTAACCCGGCTGTTTTGATTATGGATGATCCGACCAGTCAGATGGATCCCCTTGGCCGCCGACAATTTTTCCAATGGCTGGCCCAAGTCAAAGAGACGACTGTCTTCATTGTCACCAGTGAAATTGACGATTTGTGCGAAGTCGCCGACGTTGTGTGGGTGCTGCACGAGGGTCAAATGGTAGCCCAGGGCAGGCCGGGTGAGGTGTTTAATCATTTGGCAGCTGACTGGCAGATTCCAGCCCCGACAATCCAGCAACTTGCTCAAAAAATGGATTGGCACTTGGCTGATGGCCGGTATCCGGTGAATGACGCTGAACTGAAGGAGGTTCGTTATGTCCACAATTGAACTGAAACACCTGACGTTCACTTATCCGGAACGGTCCTTTAGCTTGGATGTTGAAGACAAACACTTCGCCGATCCGATGGTGGCGATTGTCGGCCAAAATGGTGCCGGCAAATCAACGCTCTTCAAATTGTTGACGGGCTTGCTGACACCACAAACCGGTGTGATTAAGATCGATGGAGAAAATTTTAATGATCTTAAACCAGTCGAAAAGTTACTGAAGGTTGGGATTACTTTTCAGAATCCTGACGATCAGCTTTTCAACCCGACCGTTCAACGAGAGGTGGAGTGGAGTGTCGCGCAGGTCATGGATGACCACGACACGATTACGAGGCGGGCTTTAGCGGCTCTAAAAAGAGTTGGCTTGGATGATAAAACAGCTGAAAGTCCATATGACCTGTCATTGTCGGAACGCAAGCTGTTGAGCGTTGCCACAGTTTTGGCAGTGGATCCGGCGATTTATTTATTTGATGAGCCGATGATGTCGCTTGATTGGGAAAGCCGGCGCAAGTTGACCGCAATTTTCCATCAGTTGGCTGATTCGGGCCACCAAGTTGTGACCATCACCCATGACATGGATTGGGTCGCCGCCGAGTTTGAGTCGGTGTATGTTATGGAACACGGGAAGTTTGGCTTCGCCGGCAGTCCACGGGAATTATTCAGCGATCACGAACTTGTCCAGCGAGTGGGATTACTACCACCGCGGATTATGGACATAGCGAAGTCGCTGGGTGATTCACAGACATATTTATCGGTTAATGATTATTGCCAGAAAAATCGAGATGTATAGAAAAAGTCACCTCTGCGGGTTTTCCAGGTTGAAGGATTAACTTCAGCTTCTGGCAAGAACTCACATGGGTGACTTTTGTGTTTAATAACGTTTCATGATCATCGGGTGCTTCCTCAGATCACTCGGTTTGGTTTTACTTTATTTCATGGTCATAATCATATACCATTTCTTTTGGATCTTTTGTTTGACTAATACAAAATAGGTCTTCATAGGTCTTCGCATTTTTAGCGCCCATTAGGATCATCAGTATAATTTTCTGAATTAGGAGACTGTCCCATCACTATTCGAACTTTGTCTCCCAACTTACGCTGTTCCCATTCATCCGTGAATCCTTTAAATCGCAATTCTGGAACTTTCTTTTTAACTGAATCATCTATTTTCGCCATAGTCCCCACCATTTTATTGGTTTTTCTTGATTTACTTTATCAACAGTCTCGTTGGTTGGTACCAATGGAGTAAGGCAGCTAAGAAGGGGTATTAGTGACAATTAATAAAATGCATGAGGTTGGGCATGTTGCCCCACCTCTTTTTATGATATACTAGAGTAGTTTTTGAGACTTGTAAAAAATGTTTTTTTTTAGTTCAAATTTAAAAAAGAAAAGGGGAGAACATGGACATCTTTTTGAGGAGCATATCAGGGATTCTCGTCATCCTGGGCATGATTTTAGTGGGCTTTATCATTGGTGAAAAAGGCTGGTTCGATGACAAGTCGCGTGGCCTACTCGCTAAATTGGTCACTCAAGTTGCTCTTCCCTGCTATATGCTCTACACCATTACGCAACGCTTCACAGCAGCAGATCTACTTAAAATGTTGCCAGCCTTGCGATTTCCTGCCCTGTCTATGGTTATTTTACTTGGCATCGCGACAGGGGTAGCAAGGATCTTTGCAGTAAGACAGGACCGTCGTGGCCTCTTTATTTCCATGTTTTTTAACTCCAATACCATCTTCGTGGGACTCCCCATTAACCAAGCCCTCTTTGGAGATGCCAGTATTCCCTATGTTTTGATCTATTACATGTGTAATACGACCTTTTTCTGGACTTTGGGAACTTATCTCATTCAGCGAGATGGTGAGGGAGAAGCTCAGTTTGATCTCAAAACCAGTCTGAAAAAAGTCTTTTCTCCGCCCCTTATGGGCTTTCTCTTGGGACTAGTCTTGGTGATGCTACAGATCAAGTTGCCAGCTTTTCTAGCCAGTGATTTACAGTACCTGGGCAATTTAACAACCCCCTTATCCATGATATTCATCGGTTTGTCAGTGTCTCATGTAGGTGTGAAGCAGTTGGTTCTGGGAAAAGAGCAACTATTGATTCTACTAGGTCGCTTTCTGGTTGCCCCTCTCTTGATGGCCTCCATCGTCTACTGGGTGCCTCTTCCAAGTTTGATGAAGCAGGTCTTTATCATCCAGTCCGCTATGCCTGTGATGACCAATGCGCCAGTTGTTGCCAGACTCTATGGAGCTGATAGTGACTATGCAGCCGTCATGGTGACAGAAACGACCCTTGCAACCATGGTGGTGATTCCTATTCTCATGCTGTTGATGGCATAATAAATAGAAACTACAAAAGCTCAAGTTTTTTGAAAACCTGAGCTTTTCTTATATGAGAGCTAATAAAATTGTAATCACCAGAGCGATGCCCATCCGAATCAGGTGGTGGACTGGGTGGAAGTTTCCTTTGTGTTTTCCATTCCAATAGGCTCCGTAGCAAATCAAACCACATCCGATCAGCCAAAGGGCTAGAGAGACAATCGGTAAAAAGAAGTAGAGGATGAGAGATAAGGTCGCAAGGCTACTTCCGATGAGGAGAAATGTATTTCCTAAAGTGTGATTTCCCTTTTTAAATTCTGAAAGGGAGGCCAATAAGTGAAGAAGAACAAAAGCAAGGGCAAAGAAGGCTGTAAAAAAGCCGAGAAGAATGGGGAAGAACATAGGGTTTCCTTTCTAAGATATGATTGCCTGAGTACTATTTTTTATGACTGATTTTATGAAGAATCATAAATGATACTACAAGATTTAAAATAATAACCAATAAGGTAAAAAGAGAGTAACCATAAAGTTTAATTGGAAATTCATTTTTGAGATTGCAAAGAGCAAACAAACTTGTTAAAATGCCCGTTAACAACCCAGGCACATATTTTCGAATAACGACTGTCTGAATCAGATGTCCGAACACATGGTAGATATAAGCGATTATGATGCTTGCGTAAATGCTATAGTTATTAAACTGGTAACTAAGATATAGCGACGTCATTAGGATGAGAAATTGTTCCAAGACAATAAAGTTGAAAGCAAAAGGAGTGTAATAAGTTAGGATTCGATTGTTTGGATACTGGATTGATATTTTTTTGACAAAGGATGGCATCCAAATGATTTCTTCCAGTTCGTGAAGCATGAAGAGTGATGGAAATAGAAAGTAAAATTGCACGCTGGTCATTGAAAATACTCCCTTCTAGTTCGAGCCCACTTTTAGAATCTCCAAATAAAATTGGATGACTTCTTGTTCGGTGTAGGACTTGCCTTTTTTCAACCACCAGCTGAGGGTTTCGATGAAATGGCTGACGACCAGGTGTTTGAGATAGGAGTGGGGAATGTTAGGGTACGATTGGATGAGTTCGTCGGCTACCATTGGGTAGACATCGTGTTCTAGTTCTTTTCGCAGTTGCCGGATGAAATAATCGTTTTTAGAGAGCAAGAGACTGGTCACATGATCTTGATTTTTCTTGAAATGCTGAAAGATATGAGCTAGATAGTCTTGTGGTGAGAGGTGTTCAGCACGCTCAAAGAGATGGTGAAAGAGCTTTTGACAGAGTTCATCTAGCAATAATTCCTTACTCTCGTAATGGCTGTAAAAGGTCGAGCGCCCAACATCAGCAAGGTCTATGATTTCCTGAACCGTGATAGCCTCGTAGTCTTTTTGATTGAGTAGTTGTAAAAAAGCATTATAGATGGCTTTTCGAGTCTTAGTAATACGACGATCCTGAGCAGTCATATGGACACTTTGAACAAACTGTTCAGTAACGTACACCCTAAACGGTTTGCCCCTATCCTTTCTGTTGTGAATGTTAGATAATGATAATGAACATGATGTTCATGAATCTATTATAACAAAGGAAATAGGATTATGAAGACAAAACATGCGGTCTGGATCGCTTTTTTCTTGAATTTGAGTTATGCCATTGTTGAGTTTATTGCAGGAGGGATTTTTGGATCCAGCGCTGTCCTTGCGGATTCGGTCCATGACTTGGGGGATGCGATCGCTATTGGGATCTCCGCCTTTTTGGAGAGCATTTCTAACCGTGAAGAAGACAGCCACTATACCTTGGGCTACAAGCGCTTTAGCCTTTTAGGGGCCATGGTAACGGCAGTGATTCTCATGACAGGGTCCGTTCTGGTTATTTTAGAAAATATAACGAAAATATTTCACCCACAACCTGTCAACGATGAGGGCATTCTCTGGCTTGGAATCATAGCCGTCAGCATCAATGTGCTAGCGAGTCTCGTCATTCGCAAGGGGCAAACCAAGAACGAATCCATTCTCAGCCTGCATTTTCTGGAAGATACTCTGGGCTGGGTGGCTGTCATCCTAATGGCCATTGTCCTCCGATTTACCGACTGGTATATTCTGGATCCGCTCTTATCTCTTGCCATTTCCATCTTTATTCTGTCAAAAGCCATTCCACGTTTTTGGAGCACGCTCAAGATTTTCTTGGATGCCGTGCCAGAAGGAGTAGATATCCAGCAAGTCAAGAGTGATTTGGAGCGGTTGGACCATGTCGCTAGTATCAATCAGCTCAATCTTTGGACCATGGATGGTTTGGAAAAAAACGCCATTGTCCATGTTTGTCTGGAGCATGTCAAGCATATGGAGGTCTGTAAAGAGTCTATCCGCACCTTGCTCAAAGAGAGTGGATTTCAAAATGTTACCATCGAAGTGGATGAAGACTTGGCGACCCACCGCGCCCACAAGCGAAATATCGAAGAACTGGAAGTGGATCAAGGTCATGGGCATGATCATCACCATCATTAATGACGAGTTGGTACGAGCAGAAGCCTAAGAAAAAGTGTATACTGTAGGTAAGTAAGCAATAGAAAGTAGGTTGTTCCTATGAAGAAAACAGTTTATACAAAAGCTGGGCAAGTGGGTCTAGTAGAAGTAGAACGTCCACGCATCGAAGCGCCAGATGATGTCATTCTCCGCATCGTTCGCACCTGTGTCTGTGGATCCGATCTCTGGAGCTACCGCAATCCGGATATTGAAGCAGGTCATCAAAATAGTGGCCACGAAGCTATTGGGATCGTGGAAGAAATCGGTGAGGCCATTACAACGGTTAAGCCAGGAGACTTTGTCATTGCGCCTTTCACCCATGGTTGTGGGGAGTGTGATGCCTGTCGTGCTGGCTATGATGGGACTTGTGACCGCCATATTGGCACCAACTGGTCTGACGGGGTGCAAGCAGAGTACATCCGTTTCCACTTTGCTAATTGGGCCCTTGTCAAGATTCCAGGTCAACCATCTGATTATACAGAAGCTATGCTCAAATCCTTCTTGACGCTGGCTGATGTCATGCCGACGGGCTACCATGCAGCGCGTGTAGCAGACGTGAAGCCTGGTGACAAAGTAGTGGTCATCGGGGACGGTGCCGTTGGTCAATGTGCAGTGATCGCAGCCAAAATGCGGGGAGCATCACAAATCGTCCTTATGAGCCGTCACCAAGACCGTCAACAGATGGCCTTGGAGTCAGGCGCGACAGCAGTTGTCGCTGAGCGTGGTGAAGAAGGCATTGCCAAGGTTCGTGAAATCCTCGGAGGTGGAGCAGATGCGGCCCTTGAATGTGTCGGTACCGCAGCAGCTGTCGATCAAGCCCTTGGGGTTCTTCACAATGGAGGACGTTTAGGTTTTGTCGGCGTGCCTCATTACAATAATCGTGCCCTTGGTTCGACCTTTGCTCAAAACATCTCGGTGGCAGGTGGAGCAGCCTCGGTCACTACCTACGACAAACAGTTCTTGCTTAAGGCTGTCCTTGATGGCGATATCAATCCAGGTCGCGTCTTCACTCATAGTTATAGCTTGGACGAGATTGATCAGGCATACAAAGATATGGATGAACGCAAGACTATTAAGGCTATGATTGTGCTTGAGTAATGAAAAAGTCTAGTAGAAATGAAACTACTAGACTTTTCTTTTATTGTGAAATAAATTCTTATTTCAAATTCGACATCACTTGTTTCTTGGTGAAGGTGCGCTCTTGTTTGTTGGCTAGGGCCTTAATGCGCGCATCTAGGAGAATGGCACGGCCTTCGGCACTTCGGGTATAGACGAGGTCATACTTGCCCAGACTCTTTCGAATTTGCGCCACAAAGGCTTGGGCATCCTCTTTCCGTTTGTCAAAGAGGCTTGGCACTGCGAAATATTCTGTCTGATCGGACACCTTTTCCTGTGCTTTCAGGATATAGCGCTGATTTTCAATCGGTGCGAAAAACTCGATCATAGTTTGCGAGAAGAGTTCCTTCTCCCGCATGGTTCCGCCCTTCAAATAGATCAGCGTGTTGATGGCATCCTTTCTGTCTCGTACGACTTGGATGCGGGTCTCCTGAGTTTGAATATGCCCAAAGAGGAGTAGGGCTTGGTGAATAGCCTGACCAAAGACTTCTAGCCGTTTATAAGGGCTCTTATAGAGATAGTAGCGGAGCCAAGCAAGGAGAGCGAGAACAGCTAAAACGACTAGAAGAATTAGAGACGCTTTATTCCCTCCTCCTCTATGTGAATAGTAAAAAAGGTTGGCGAAAGCATCGGTCAAAGTGGCGGCCGTCAGCCAACGAGCTAGCTTCCTAGCGTCAAAAAATAGGGCCAAGGGCAGGAAGTGTTTATCCACTTGGACCTCATTTGCAATCTCCATATTCTCCAGAATTGGCAGGGCTTTTTGCCAGCCGTCTCGGAGCTCTTGACGATGAGTGGAGCGCTCTAAGGTTTCTTCATTGAGTTTTTGCAACTGTTTTTTGGTATAGCGGATATTGTCAAAGGCTAGACGTTCGATACCGGATTCGATGAAGGGCTCCTTGTAATGGAGACCTAAAAATTGCTTCATCCGTCTTTCTAAGAGCTCCAGATCAGGACTGTATTCTTTCAACTGATCAGTGAGGGCTTCGATCTCTTCCTTTTCAAGATCGGACTTTTCATACCATTTCTTTAGGGAAAGATTGATGGAGACCAGGTGCCAGATGTTACTGGTCTTGTCTGGATCCTCAGGCCACACTCGGATGGCACGACCTCGCATTTGGTTGCTGAGCATAAAGCTGCCGACAAAGCTCGCTAGGATCAGGGAATTGACGCAGGGAGCATCCCAGCCTTCTCCTAGAAGAGACTTGGTTCCAATAACAACCTGGATGAGGCCCTCTTGAAAGAGCTGGGTCACAGCTGTCACCAAATCATGTTGAGAACCGACCAAACGAACCTTGAGAAAGTCATCAGGAGATAATTGGCCAACACTTTGATAAGTCAGTCTATTCCCTCCTAGCAGCTCCTCTAGTCTTGGCTTAGCGATCGTAGGGATGATGACAATGCTACCGGTCAATACAGCGATGGCAGGAGGAGTTGCTTGCTCTATGCTTTCCCTGCGAATGGATTCGAAATAAGAGAGCACTCCCAATTGAGTAAATTGGGCGTCTTTATCTCCGAGATGAACTTCGAAATCTTGACGAATATAGTCTGTTAGGACCAGTTGGCGCAGTCGGCTTCCAAGAGCCTGGTATTCGGCCTTGAAAATCTCTCGAACCGCATTGAGTTTTCCGAGGGATTGGTTGAGTAGAAGGTCTTGTTTTTTGTTGCGGACTAGTTTAACTTGTTTTCGATCGATCAAGCTGGCTGCTTTTAATTCATGAAGCAGTTGCTTCTCGTATTCCTCAGGTAGATTGTACCATTGAGGCACCTGAAAGAGCAGACCTTGCAGGAGAATTTCAAGCCAGTCCAGGGTGAAAGCAGGTAGTTTCTTGGCTCCTAAAAGGTCCTGGAAACGTTTGGGAAAGTCAATTCCCTTGCTTCGAAGAAAGATCAGGGTAGCAGAGAGATACTTAGGCTCATTGAGCAATTCATCATTGCTGATCTGACCCGATAAGGCCTGGCAGGTTTGAAGGTGTTGGCAAAAGAGGGGATCGGAAGTCAGTTGCTGCAAGAGAGCATTCTTTTGTTGGCTAAAAGCATCCAATTGCTCTTGCTCTTCCTTGGTTGGAAAGGCAAAGTAGACATAGTCTTGGTGAGGACAAAGGGTGTCTTCCTTGACCAATTCGGGAACCGTAATCTCCTCATCAATCTCACCACACATGCGGATATAGCGATCCCAAAGGGCAGGATCCCCTTCATAGGGCGGGGTGGCGGTAAGGGAGATCATCTTTAAGTCTGGGAAGGCCTGACGAAAGGCTTCCAAACTCTTCCACCATTCATTGCGCAAGTGGTGGCACTCATCTAAACAAAGTGTCCCGAGTGAGATGGCTTTGAAAGTAGTAAAGATATCAAAGCCTTTGAAATCAAATGTTTCAATCTCTGCCTGGTCATCGGTATCCTCAGCTTGCGATTGACCGACGACTTGGTTCATGGCGCTGTGTAGGGCCTGATAGGTAGCCACTGTAATCAGCTTAGGATGTTTTAAGTCTTGTGAAATCAGTTGTTCTGCTTGGCTTTCATCACTCAGGAATGCCTGGATAATCCGGTCCACCCATTGCTGACGAATGGTGACAGTAGGAGCTAAGATCAGGGTTGGCTGACCAAAGCGCCGGATAAATTCGATACCCAGGGTTGTTTTCCCAGAGCCAGGCGCTGCTACCAAATGCAGATGGCCATCCGCCATAAAAGCGTCACTCTTATCGAGAACGCGTTTTTGATAGTGTCTCCATTGGCCTGTAAAGGCTAGTTCTTGTAACATTGGTTTCCTCCCTCTATCAGGATTATTATATCATAAATGAGGTGGGTGACCGATTCCTTCAAGCCCTAGAGTGACTCAATCACCTGACACAATGCCTCTACATCTTCCTTTCGAGTGGACCAGGAGGTCGCAAAACGAATAACGGTCAGTTCATCATCATACTTTTCCCAGAAAGAGAAAATCACTTTCTCAGAGAGTTTTTTCATCTGCTCTTTGGTCACCAAGCAAAAGATCTGGTTGGTCGGATTTTCAAAATAGAGAGGGAGTCCTGCTTTTTTACATGCTTGACGGATCTGATTGGCATAGGTAATCGCGTCTTGGCCGATGGTATCATATAAATGATCCTTGAACAATTCGTCAAATTGGATGCCTAACAATCTGCCTTTAGATAGGAGAGCACCGTGTTGCTTGATGATAGTGGTCATATGGGGAAGGAGACGAGGATTAGGAATGACCACCGCTTCTCCAAACATAGCCCCGCACTTGGTGCCACCGATGTAAAAAGCATCACAGAGCTGGGCGAGGTCAGCTAGAGTCACATCATTTTCAGGACAAGCCAGAGCATAGGCCAGGCGTGCTCCATCGACAAAGAGTTTGACCTCGTGCTCTTTGCAGACGTGAGCAATGGCTTCCAATTCAGATTTGCTATAGAGGGTTCCAAGCTCAGTCGGTTGTGAGATGTAGACCATGCCGGGCATGACCATGTGTTCGTGATTGCCATCTGCCCAGTACTCTTCAATGATTTCTTTGATTTGTTGGGCGGTCAATTTTCCGTCTGCTGTATCGAGTTCTAGAACCTTGTGGCCGCCAAACTCGATAGCCCCAGCCTCGTGCACACTGACATGCCCAGTTTTCGCTGCGATCACCCCTTGATAAGATTGAAGGAGGCTATCAATCATGATTTGATTGGTTTGGGTCCCGCCCATAAGAAAGCGAACTTCTGCTTGGGGACAGTCACAAGCCTCTCGAATCCGTTCAATGGCACTCTCAGTAATCGGGTCTGTCCCATAACCTGTCATTTCCACTTGGTTGGTTTCCATCATCCGCTTAAGGATGTTAGGATGTGCTCCTTGTAAATAGTCGTTGGCGAAATTCAGTTGTGTTTTCATTTGGTTGCTTCTCTTTCTTTATTGATGCTATTAGTTTAAAATAATTTTTGATATTACACAAACGGCAAAAACTCATCTTATCTATGATATAATGGAATAGATAAGGAGGAGAAGTTTATGGATGCCAGTAAATGCCAAGCTGTTTTAGTAGCGAGTGAGACCGGCTCTTTTTCAGCCGCAGCTGAACAGCTGAACTATACCCAGTCAGGGATTACAAGGATGATCTCGAGTTTAGAGGAAGAGTTGGACTTTCCAATTTTCATCCGCAACAAAAAGGGCGTTCGCTTAACGGAAAATGGGCAATTGATGTTGCCTTATTTTAGAGAGATTGTCGATGCCAATCAGGTGGCGGTCGAAGTCAGTGAGGAAATCAAGGGCTTAGTCAGAGGTTCCATCACAATTGGCTGCTACTTTAGCGTGTCCTCCATGTGGATGCCTAGCCTCTTAAAAGCATTTTCCGAAACCTATCCATCCATTCAGATTACTCTGTTAGAAGGTGGAAATAAGGAGATTGCCAAGTGGCTAGCTGAGAAATCTGTCGATATTTGTCTGTGCGCGGAGCCTCAGGATAGTGGAGAGTACAGCTGGAAAGAATTGTATCGAGACTCCTTGGTGGCTTGGTTGCCGAAAAATCATCCCAAGGCCGAACAAAAGACTTACAAAATTAAAGATCTGGAAACAGAAGATTTTATCCATACCTTACCTGGTCAAGATACAGACCAAGACCGTTTAATCAAGCAAGAAGGCCTTAATCTGCAGACACGATTCACAACAAAAGACGGCTTTACGACCTATCAGATGGTCAAGGTTGGTCTAGGAGTCAGCTTTAACCAAGCGATGATCGCAAGAGACTGGAAAGAAGAAGTGGTGCAAGTTCCGCTCAGTCCGAAACGCTTTGTTTCTCTTGGGATGGCCCTCCCTAAAAAAAAAAAAGTATCTCCAGCTGTTCAACGATTTATGGACTGTTTAGAGCAATGGATGGTAGAGTTTTTGAAATAGAGATTGAAAAAGGCCTAATCAGATGATTAGGCTTTTTCATGTTAGTCTTTCTTTGTTTTACGAGAGAGTCCAAAGGCAGCACTCATGCTAAGAAGACCAAGACCTAGAGTCGTCAAGGCAATTGAGGTCTTGCTTCCTGTATTTGGAAGACTTGCTTCTTTTTGAGGAAGAGCTGCTGGTGCGATATAAACTTCCGTTTTCACAGGCTCGTTTTTAGCAGGTGTAAATACGGTCGGTTTCGCAGGTGTTACAACAGCCGGTTTTTGAGGAGTAGGAGTCGGTGTTGCAGGCGTTTGGATGCTAGATGTTTGTGGTTTTGCTTTCGCCACACGATGAGATTTTGAGATCAACTCATACTTGTCTGTTTGGACTTTGAAGACACGACCTTTTTGGACAGTTTCAACGACTTTATTGGCAAATTGAACGTTCAACAAGTTAGCAAAGTTTTTGTCGATATCTAGGTAGAGACCATTTGTTCCATTGACCAATGGATCAAAGTCTTTTTTTTCACGTGTTTCACCAACCACTGTCAAAGAGATACCAGCATCTTGAAGGGCTTTCAGTGTCGCTTCTTTGGTTGGTGTATCCTTTGTAAGATCAATGTCCTCATCTGTAATCAAGAAAGCAAAGCGATGGTTGTTTGCCCCAGTCCCCCAGTTGTAGTCTCCTGAAGTAGCGATATGATGCAATGGAACAGTAGCATTTTCATAGTAGCCTTTAGTTTTGATGGTTTTCAAAGCAGAAATGAAACTTTCTGGATCACTTGTGAACTTAGATCCATTGAAATCATGGTATTTAACTTCACTAGCTCTTTCGTATTCAACCAATCCTAAACGAGCTTGAATATTTTTTGCCGATAGATTGCGAACGAAGGTCTCGACATTCTTCATCGTATCCCTGATGTGAGAATCCATTGAAGTTGATTTGTCAATGACAAAGACGATGTCTGATGTTGCTTGAACTTCTTTTTTATTGACCACATCGGCTTCTTTTGTCACTTCGACTACAGTTGTTTTATTAACTGTTTCAGTTGTTGTCTCAGTGTAGTCCGCTGTTTCCTTGGTTGATGTAGCTGTCTTAGTAGATGAGACCGGTTTTGAAGTGCCAACAGGTGTGTTTGGATCTGCTAAGCTAGTCGTTTTGATGGTTGCTGTTGAAGTAGTGGTGGTGTCTGCACCGTCTGTTTTAGCAGATGGGCCAGTTTTTTTGACGTCCACAGCGATGATATCCCCAGTTTTTGCTTTATCAGCAGGAACAACTGGTGTATTGGCTTTGGCGTTGATTTCTTCTGTTGCAGCCGTGATAGGTGATTTTGCTGCTGTAGTGGCTGCAGGAGCAGCTTGGGTTGTGCTAGGTGCAACGTCATCAGCAGAAGCAATAGTCGTTCCTGTGAAGACAGTTCCTAAAACAACGGAAGCTAAAGTTAAAGTTTGTTTACGTGAAATAGTATATTTTTTCAAAATACGTCCCCTTTTTAATAAACTTTTTTCTATCATACAGGTTTTTGAAAAACTTGTCAACGGTATAATAATCAAGGGTTTCCGAGCTTTTTATATCTCTAATTATTAATAAAAAGTCGAATAAGTGAAATATACACAAAATAATTTAATTATACAATACATGCGAAAGAAAATAGGATTCCTAGCAATTTGCAGGAATCCTTATTTTATCGGCATTTCTACTCTATTTTTTAGTCGTAAAAAATACTAGCTAGTCACTTTATTTATGTTTCTGCATTAGCACTAAGAACAAAGACTACGACTAGTTTAGTAATTTTTCAAAGAATTGGATGACCTCCGGTTTGAGATTACTTTCCTTCGGTTCAACTAGTGAAACGTAAAAGCTGATCCGTTCATTTTCTGCCATCGGAATCGCGATCAGTTCTTCTTCACCATCTGTTAGTGCAAGATCTGCTAGTAAACTGATCCCCACTTGTTTACGAAGGAGTTGTTTTAGAAGCTGAATATCATCCGTCTGAAAGAAGGGCGTAGCCTCATGGTGATAGCGCTCATTCAACTGTTCAAAGGCTTTTAAATGAACAAAGTGCTCGTCTGGAATGATAAAATCTTCATCGATGACGTCTGAAAATTGTAATACTTTTTTTGAGGCTAGTGGATGGTTGTGATGAAGGATATAGAAGAGATCTCGTTTGGCCATTTCTCTTACCTGGAAGCGATGATCTTTAATCGGTTCTAAACTCCCTAAAAAACTAGCATCTAGTTCTCCTTTGGAAAGCATTTCTAAAAGTTCAACAGATCCTTCTTGGACAGGATGGATACTTTGAAGAGCTGCAACATTACTGATAAAGGCGGGTTGTTTTCGGACAAGATAGTCAATGATGATTGGTGGGAAACCAACCGTATTGAATTGAGAGAGACTCCGGAGGATCTCTTTTTTGGCCCCTTGAATCTCAGGTAAGACCTTTTGAATATGTCGTAGCAAGATTTCTCCTTGGGGCGTCAATTTGAAAGTACGATGAGAAGGATCGTGCGCGATTAATGGACAGTGAAATTCCTTTTCTAGTCGTTTAATCGCAAAGGAAACGGATGGTTGACTGATCCCGTGTTTTTGGGCAACCCCAGTAAAGGATTGCTGTTGACTAAGATCAAGAAAATAATAAAAGTCCTTAAGATTCATTGGGCTCCCTCTTCTAAATAGACAGACATGGATAAGCAAAAATTATCCGTGATAGCTAATTTGACTATATGATTTTTTGTTTGTTACAATCTGAGGTGAGTCAGAGGACAATTAAAGGCTATCTAAAAGATCTTCGAAAATCGTTAGGATCTTCTCCCTTTTTCCAACTGGAAGTTGCTTAATTTTCATATTTACTCTCTTAAGTGAAAGGCTGTCAGTAGGATCTGAAGACGCTTCGAGTGAATCAAAATTGAAGAATTCTTCAGGCGTTAACTCAAGAGCAGAAATGACTTTTTCAAGACTGTGAATGGTCAGATTCACGTTTTGATTTTCCAATTGATTGATGTATTTTAATCCAAGATCTGCCCGTTCCGATAGCTCCTCTTGACTCATGTTTTGTTTTTTTCGCAAATATTTGACCTTTTGCGCTATATACCGTTGTAAATAATGTTTTGTTTTCATGTAACCAGAATACAAGTTTTAAATGACAAAAATAACACCTTAAACAAAACAAAGTATTTTATAACAAACATATTTTAGATTTATTATCTATGGTTTTTATAGGTATTGATCATCATAAGTGGAAAAAAGAGTACCTGAAAACAGTGGATCTTTTGATGAGAATAACCTTCTAAAAGGTGGAAAGGAACAGGCTTTTTTAAGAGATGACCGTGACTATCTAGGAAGTGATGGATAAACCTATTATTTTGTTATCTTTTGAAATCGCATCATTTTCGGTTGCATCGCCTGAACATTCATTGCCTGATTCATTCATATTGTATCATATACATAACAAAGTGTCATTTAAAGAAAATAAGTGTTATAATAGAATAAAATAAATAAGGAGGTCACATGATGACTGCACATGATATTTTAAACAACCCTTTCCTTAACAAGGGAACTGCCTTTACTTTAGAGGAACGTAAGCAACTAGGTCTCATTGGCCTCCTACCACCTTACGTTCAAACCATTGAAGAACAAGCAGCGCAAACTTATGCGCAAATGCAAACAAAGGTTAATGATTTGGAAAAACGTTTGTTCCTAATGGAAATTTTTAATACAAATCGTACTCTATTTTACTACCTATTTGCTCAACATTTGGAAGAATTTAATCCCATTGTCTATGACCCAACCATTGCTGATACCATTGAAGGGTATAGCGATCTCTTTGTAGATCCACAATATGCCGCATATCTTGATATCAATCATCCTGAAAATATCGAAGCAACTTTGAAAAATGCAGCAGGGGACCGTGAAATTCGTCTTATTGTTGTGACAGATGCAGAAGGTATTCTCGGTATTGGTGACTGGGGTACAAATGGTGTTGATATTTCTGTTGGGAAATTGATGGTCTATACTGGAGCTGCAGGAATCGATCCTTCAACGGTGCTTCCTTTGGTCATTGATGCAGGTACCAACCGTGAAGAATTGCGTAACAATCCTAATTACTTAGGAAATCGTCACGAACGTGTGCGTGGAGATCGTTATTATGATTTTATCGATCAATTTGTTCAAACTGCAGAACGCCTCTTCCCTAAACTCTATCTGCACTGGGAAGATTTTGGTCGCTTAAATGCTGCTAACATCCTTGAAAAATACCGGAAGCAAATTCCAACCTTTAACGATGATATCCAAGGAACTGGTATCGTAACCCTTGGAGGTATCTTTGGGGCATTGGATATTACAGGTGAAAAATTAACGGATCAAGTTTATCTCTGCTATGGTGGTGGGACTGCTGGTGCAGGGATTGCTTCTCGTGTCCTTCGTGAAATGGTTAGTGAAGGTCTACCTGAAGAAGAAGCTTATAAACGCTTCTTTATGGTCGACAAACAAGGTCTCCTTTTTGATGATATGGATGACTTAACGCCGCAACAAAAACCATTTGCTAAGAAACGTTCTGATTTTGCCAATGCAGATCAGTTGACGGACCTTCTTGAAGTAGTGAAGACGGTTAAACCAACCATTCTTGTGGGAACTTCAACTCAGCCGAATACTTTCACAAAAGAAATTGTAGAAGCTATGTGTGAAAACACTGAACGTCCTATCATTTTCCCATTGTCAAACCCGACCAAACTAGCTGAGGCAAGTGCCAAAGATTTGATCGAATGGTCAGACGGAAAAGCATTTGTTGCAACAGGAATTCCAGCTGGTACAGTTTCCTATAAAGGTGTGGACTACGTGATTGGTCAAGCGAATAATGCCCTGATTTACCCAGGTCTTGGACTTGGTATGCTGGCTTCTGAAGCGAGTCTTTTGACGGATGAAATGATTGGAGCAGCCGCACATTCATTGAGTGGGATTGTCAATCCAGGCGAACCAGGAGCACCAGTCTTACCTCCATTCAAGTATGTAGCTGATGTTTCTATCAAAGTAGCAGAAGCAGTTGCTAAAAAAGCGCAAGAACAAGGTCTTGCGCGTGCTCAAGAAACAGATATGGCTAAAGCGGTACGTGATTTGAAATGGTATCCAGAATATAAATAAGTAAATTTAATGGAGGTGTACGAGTGCGACTGGATGCCTTGTACACCTTTTCTTGTATGTCCTGTTAGATAGAAAGGGAGACTATGGAAATCTTTTTAACGTCAATTCAGAGTATTGTACCCATTATCGTCATCATCATTCTTGGTTATTTCTTGCAAGTCCGAGGTTGGTTTCAAGAGAGTTTTGGAAATGACTTATCTAAACTGATTATGAACGTGGCCATGCCTGTTGCAATTTTTACCTCTGTTCTTAAATATTTAACTTTAGATAAATTGATTAGCTTGTCTGGCGGTTTGTTGTATACCTTTATCGCCTTCATTCTTGGTTACCTAGCGGCCTTTATCGCAGTGAAAGTTTTTAAAGTGCGCCCGGGTCGTCGAGGAACCATGATTAATACCTTTGTTAATGCCAATACCATATTTATTGGTTTGCCTTTAAATATCGCTTTGTTTGGAAATCAAGCCCTTCCTTACTTCTTGGTTTATTATATTACAAATACAGTATCTACTTGGACATTAGGTGTCTATCTAATGACTTCTGATAGTAAAGAAGGGGCTTCAAAACAGGCTCAAAAATTTAATTGGAAGAAGCTTTTCCCAGCTCCTTTATTAGGTTTTCTCGTAGCCCTCGTCTTTTTGGTGTTACGTATTCCTGTTCCAAGTTTTGCGGAAAGCACCTTGACTTATATTGGTAGTTTAACAACGCCCTTATCTCTTGTCTATATCGGTATCATCCTAGCTAAGGCAGGTTTGAACACCATTCGCTTTGATAAAGATACCATTATCACACTGGTTGGTCGTTTTATTCTTGCACCGGTCATCATGCTCTTGGTTCTGAAGTTCTTCTCTCCAAATATGGTGGCACCAGAATTTAGAACCTTTATGATTCAATCAGCAACACCAGCCTTGGCAGTTCTTCCTATCCTTGCCAATCAAGGTAAAGGCGATGTTGAGTTTTCAACGAATGTGGTCACTCTCAGCACAGTCTTATTTGTGATTGTGGTTCCAATTCTGCAGACATTGTTGGGATAGCATTTATATGAAAATGATGTAGTTTTAGTGCTATACATTCGTCAAAAAGGACGTCGGGTATTATACTCGACGTCCTTTTTAAACGGATGACTAGATCAACACATAGGTTTCAACCGCTTGCCCAGCCCCGTTTTCATTATTGTCCTTTGTCACGACTGCTGCTTCGTCTTTCACCTCTTGAGGAGCGTTGCCCATAGCGACACCGATGCCTGCTTTTTTGAGCATAGGAAGGTCATTGAAGTTGTCCCCCATGGTGAGGACTTCTTCTAAGCTCAAGTGGTAGTGGTTGGCGAGTTCAACCAGAGCATCCTCTTTAGAGACGTGCTTAGCAGTAACTTCTAGGTAGTTGGCTTTGGAGAGATAAAAGGCGGTAGAAGGGAAGTCATCGGCAGAAATAGCACGATAGAGGGCTTGGATCTCTTCTGCTTCTCCAATTAAGAGCAATTTGTGGAGGGGCTTTGTCATATCCAGCAAAGGATCCAATAGGGGAAGAATAAGAGGTTTTTCCCCTGTAATCCGGGCTTCCTCTCGGCTCCATTGGTCGAGATGATCGGTCATCCAGTCTTTTCCGCTATAGAGGTTGATCGAAACTTGAGGGAAGTGTTGGTTGGCCCAGTCGATAAACTGACGAGCTTCATTCTTGTCTAAGGGATGCTCAAACAGAACCTGCTCGCCTTTTTGAATCAAGGCCCCGTTGTAGCAGGCCATGGGGCAGTCTTCTATACCGAGCTCTTTGGCAATAGGAGCCATCCCTTTGGGAGAACGAGCAGAGGCCAGAACGAAAGGAATCTCTTCGCGTTTCAAATCTGGGATGAGAGTCAGTAAATCAGAATCGATCTGGTGTAGATCATTTAAGATGGTGCCATCGATATCGCTGATGATGAGACGGATGTGAGACATAAAATTACCTCCTAGTAAAGAATAGTGGTTTCGTTGCCAACTTGTTTTAGGATTTCCGGGCTTGGTTTTTGGTCGGTAATCCAATAGTCAAATTGCTTGAGATGAGCGAGATAGTAGTTGGCATTTTGGGAGAACTTGATGCTTTCTGCCACCAGCACCTTGGTACGAGCTCGTTCAAAAACGAGAGACTTGACGGCAACGTCTTCGGCATCCTCAAAGGTGACTTCACCATTGGCTAAGCTACTCGCTCCAAAAAAAGCGAGATCAAAGCGAAGATTGTCCAGTATTTGTGCTTGATTCGCGTCATAGTAAAAGCGGTTTTTAGGGTAGAATTTTCCTCCTAAAAGATGAAAGTCAACCTGAGAATGGCTACTGAGCTGGATGGCATTGTCAAGGGAATGCGAATAGACTGTGACTTCCTTGTTAAGCAAGCCAGCAAGCAGGGTCATCGAGGTGGAAACGTCGAGAAAGATTACTTGGTCATCTTGTATCAATTGCAGGGCCTTTTGAGCCATAGCAGTCTTTTCCTTGTTGGCTTTCTGACTACGGTCTAGGTAAGAAGGGCCGGGTTCTTTGTTTAAGGGGAGGAGTCCACCATGGGTCCTACGAACCAGCTGGCGTTGGCTAAGGAGAGCAAAGTCTCTGCGAATAGTATCTTTTGAGACCTTGAAATAGTCGACCATTTCTTTAGCTGATAGCTGTTTTCGCTCTTCTAAAAGTTCTAGGATTTTTTCGAGCCGTTGTTCCTGGTACATGAATTCGCTCCTTATTTCTGTTCTTGTCTTTATTGTACATTATTTTGTAAGCGGATGCAAGTTTTGTTAAGTGTTTTTAAGTGTTTATGATCTTTTTTCTTACAAACCTTATTCTGACGTTTGTTTTAAAGGGGGAATTCTGCTATAATATGTCAAAATAACGTGGAGGTTTCCTTATGGCCAGTGAATATGAAAAAATGATTGCAGGTGATTTTTATAAACCTGCGGACCTTGAATTGCGGGCTTTGGCCCAAGCCTCTCGGGAGAAACAAGAAGCTTTTAACCAAGAGGTGGATCCTAAAAAAGGGGCAGCTATCATCAAAGAGTGGTTTGGATCAACCGGTGAAAACCTCTATCTCAATCGTCAGGTTCTTGTGGATTATGGGGTCAACATCCATCTGGGAGAAAATTTCTATGCCAATTACAATTTAACCATGTTGGACATTTGTCCCATTACGATCGGCAATAATGCCATGATTGGTCCCAATTGCCAATTTTTGACGCCCTTGCACCCACTGGATCCAGATGAGCGCAATTCTGGTCTCGAATACGGGGCGCCGATTACGATAGGAGACAACTTCTGGGCGGGAGGAGGGGTCACCATTCTTCCTGGTGTGACGCTGGGTGACAATGTGGTCGCTGGCGCTGGGGCAGTCGTGACCAAATCCTTTGGAGATAATGTAGTTCTTGGAGGAAACCCAGCCCGTATCATTAAAGAAATACCCATTAAAAAGGAGAAGGGATGATCCAAAAACATGAAATTCCTATTTTAGAGTTTGACGACAACCCACAGGCAGTCCTGATGCCGACCCATGAGGGGTTAGACCTGCACCTACCTGAAAAATGCATCTATGCTTTCCTGGAGGATGAGATTGACCGCTTTGCCAAAACTGTTGGAGCTGAGCAAGTGGCTACCTTTGTCTCAGCTACCAAGGCTTATCCAGTCTATGTTCTGGAGCACCAAGGGGAGAAACTCTGCTTGGCACAAGCGCCAGTTGGATCTGCACCTGCTGCCCAATTCATGGATTGGTTGATTGGCTATGGGGTGAGGAAAATCATTTCCTCAGGAAGCTGTGGCGTCTTGGTGGACATTGAAGAAAATGCTTTTTTAATCCCGACCAAGGCCTTGCGAGATGAAGGAGCCAGTTACCATTATGTCGCTCCTTCTCGTTATATAGAGGTGGACGGCCGTGCCCTGAATGCTATTGAAACGGTCTTGAAAGGAAAAGAAATTCTTTATCAAGAAGTCATGACCTGGTCGACCGACGGTTTTTATAGGGAAACACCTGACAAGGTGGCCTATCGCATCGAAGAAGGGTGTAGTGTGGTGGAGATGGAGTGTGCTTCACTTGCTGCAGTGGCCCAACTTCGTGGGGCGATTTGGGGCATGCTCCTATTTACCGCAGATTCTCTAGCAGATCTGGAAAATTATGACCAACGTGACTGGGGCTCAGAAGCTTTTGAGAAGGCCTTAGAATTGTGCCTTGAGATGGTTCATCACTTATAAATCTTTTCTTTTTTTATGATACAATGAAGCTATGTTAGACAAATTATTTTTTAAACAATGGCGGGCCAAATTGACTCGCTTGTCTCCAGCAAGGCGGATCTTTCTCAGCTTTGCCTTGGTTATCCTGATAGGCTCTCTCTTACTGAGTTTGCCCTTTGTCCAGCAAGTAAGCTCAACAGCAGGCTACATCGACCACCTCTTTACCGCGGTCTCTATGGTCTGTGTGACAGGGCTCTTTACCCAGTCGGTGGCTTCGACCTATAATGGCTGGGGGCAATTGATTTGTATGCTCTTGATTCAGATTGGAGGCCTAGGGATTTTGACCTTTATTGGTCTCTTCTTTATGGAAAGTCGCCAAAAGCTCAGTTTCAAGGACCGGCAGACTATTCGGGACAGCTTTAGCTTTAGCAATAATCAAAGCTTGACCCGTTTTGTCCGCTCCATCTTTATTACCACCTTTACCATCGAAGGTGTCGGGGCCTTGCTCCTCATGACTCGCTTTATTCCTCGCTTTGGCTGGGGCCATGGGATCTTTAACTCCATCTTTGTCGCAGTTTCCGCCTTTTGTAATGCAGGCTTTGATAATTTTGGGGGCGATAGTATGATGAGTTTCCAGACCGATTGGTTGGTCAATATGACCTTATCTGCTCTGATCATTACCGGAGGCTTGGGCTTCATGGTCTGGTTTGACCTAGCCACCAAGGCCCGCAACCAATCGGGACGACGGACTCTTCGTTTCCATACTAAGGTGGTTCTCTGGTTGACAGCTGCTATCCTTCTCTTTGGGACAGTGACTAGTCTTTTGACAGAGTTTAATAATCCAGCAACGATTGGGTCCCTTCCATTGGGAGAGAAGATCTTGGTCAGCTTCTTCCAAACGGTCAGTATGCGGACGGCTGGCTTTGCCTCACTGGATTATACAGCAGTCCGACCTGTAACGCTCTTTGTCTATATCCTCCAGATGTTCCTAGGTGGGGCACCAGGTGGGACAGCAGGAGGGATGAAGATCACCACCTTCTTGGTCTTGATCCTCTTAGCGCGCAAGGAATTGCTGGGGTTGCCACATACCAATTTAGGAAAACGAACCATCGCACCAGACTTGGTGCAACGTTCTTTGGGCACAGCAGTGATTTTCCAGTTGACCTTTATCCTGGGTCTCTTTGGTCTTTGTCTTGTGACGCCGGATGGTCAACGTTTTCTGTACCTGGTCTTTGAGGTGGTATCAGCTTTAGCGACAGTGGGCGTAACGGCCAATGTGACCTCGACCTTAAATGGAGCGGGACTTGGCATCATCATGGTGCTCATGTTTATCGGTCGGATCGGCCCCTTGACCCTTATGGTCAGCTTGAACAATTACAAAGCCAAAAAAGCAGATGCCTTGCAATATGCCAAGGCAGACATCATTATCGGATAGGAGAGACTTATGGCAAATCGAACCATTGGAATTCTGGGATTAGGGATTTTTGGACAGAGTGTCTTAAAAACCCTGCAGGACCAGGATGTGGATATCATTGCAATTGACGATCATGAAGATGTGATCAACCAGTATGAACCTATGATTACAACTGGGATTGTTGGAGACATTACGGAAATGGACCTCTTGGATGCGGCAGATATTGGGAACTGTGACACAGTCGTCATTGCGACGGGAGAAAACTTGGAATCAAGTGTCCTGGCGGTCATGCACTGTAAGGCACTTGGCGTCGAGCACGTCATTGCCAAGGTCAAGAATGAAGTGACCAAGGAAGTCCTTGAGAAGATTGGAGCTGATTTGGTCATCCTACCAGAGGTAGAAGCGGGGATGTCTCTAGCTAAGATGATCCTCTTCCAACACGGGATTGAAGTCTTCCAGTTGGATGAAGCAGTGGTGGTGGCTGAGTTTACGGTTCCAGCTAGCTGGGTAGGAAAAAGCCTTCAGGACTTGGCTGTCAGAGAGGAGTACCATCTCAATATTATCGGCTATCGAGATGCGGAAGACCAACCGCTTCATATTCAGATTGGTCCCGACTTTATCTGGCCTGAAGGGGTGCGCGTGATGGCAGTGACAGACAACCAATATTTAGATAGAATCCAAGATTTGTTAGACTAATAGTGTAATGGAAACGGCCCAAAGGTCGTTTTTTTCTTCTCTAGGTTAACTCTTCTTTAAGTATTGATTGCTAAAGTAAGAGAAACAAAAATACTTCCATTGTGGGAATAGAAGGATGAAAGATGATATTTTTTAACAGAATACGACCCAAACAGCCCTTAAAAGAACTCAAATGGTTTGATATTGGTATTGTGACAGCCATTCTTTTTGGGCAATTCATTATCCGCTCGACCCAGCTGTTTTTAGCCAGTTTTCAGCCAGTCGCGCAGACTGCAGTAGCCACAAACAGTAGCAATACTGCAAGTGAAGGAGCTGCTTATTCGAGCAATATGACCTTGCAGTTGATCTTACTGGCTCTAGCTCTTCTTTACTTGCTGCTTCGTCGCTTTGATTTTAAACAATTGCCGATCCGCTTTAAGTGGTCCACCTTGATCTGGGTGCCCCTGCTCTTTGCAGCGATGGGACTTTTTGGGGATGTGATTTCAACAGTCTCGGGTGAATACAATTACCTAAGTCCGAGTCTTTGGCCCTATATCGATCCCATGCAGATCCTCCATAAGTTCATGGCTCTGAGTCCCATGGCAATTGCTTATGGTTTGCTCAATGGATTTTATGAAGAATTTTTCTTTTTGGGCTTAATGACTTCGGTAAGTGAGAAGAACAAGTGGAAGGCGCTGGCCTTTTCAACCCTGATCCGCTTTTCTTTCCATACCTATCAAGGGCTTCTCTGGGCCCTTGTGATTGGCGTCATTTATGGACTCTTTTATTACGTCATGTACAAGAAGGTCGTCAAGAATCTCTTGCCATTTTTCCTCATGCATGCCTTGGCAGATATGTTTGGCTCGAGTCTCATGTATCTCTTGATCAATTGGGGAAGTTGATCTTATAAAATTTTAGGAAAGGCTCTGTCAAGTGTTGACAGGCCTTTTTTTGAGTGCTATAGTAAAATCGTAAGCGCTTACCTAGTGAGGCGAACCAGATGAAAAGAGGGCTAGTCAGATGCCCTATAAAAAGAGGAGGACAGACAAATGGCAGGACCAGTGATAAAGGGAGAAAACTATCGGATCTCCGTATTAACGGAATCCTTGGTGCGCTTGGAATACTCAGAGGATGGTGTTTTTGAAGATGGTCAGACGCAAGTTATACAAAATCGAGATTTTGGACCTGTTGCCTGTGAGGTTGTAGAGACAGAAGCTGTTCTCGACCTTCATACAGAGCATCTCCACCTCCATTTTGAAAAAGGACCTTTTGCACCGGATCGACTTTATATCGAACTCAAGGGTCAGTATGCAGTCTATGGGAGCCGGTGGCTCTATGGAGATCAGCCGGAGACCTTAAAGGGGACCAGTCGGACACTTGACGAGGTCGATGGGGCTATGGAGTTGCAAGATGGAATCTTGAGCAAGGCTGGTTATGCTCTATTAGACGATTCCGCTTCCTACTTGTATGATGACGAAAGCGGGTTTAGAGCACGCTCCTATCCAGAAGTGGATCTGTATTTCTTCGGTTATGGGCGCGATTATCTAGGTGCCTTAAAAGATTTTTACCATCTGACAGGACAGCCCCCACTCTTGCCACGTTATGCTCTGGGAAACTGGTGGAGTCGCTATTGGCCTTATACCAGTCAGGAGTACACAGATTTGATGGATCGATTCAAAGCAGAAGGGGTGCCTCTTGCGGTCAGTGTGATCGATATGGACTGGCACAAGACAGCGATCCCTGCTCGCTTTGGAAGTGGTTGGACGGGCTATAGTTGGAACCGGGATTTGATTCCTGATCCAGCTACCTTCTTAAATGGCCTACATGAGCGTGGTTTAAAGGTGACCTTAAATGTCCATCCGGCAGATGGAATTCGCGCCTTCGAAGATGCTTATCCCATGGTCGCAAAACGCTTGGGACTGGATGCAGAAAAAGAAGAAGCGGCTAGCTTTGACTTTTATAGTCCAGCTTTTCGCGAAGCTTATTTTGAAGATGTCCACCATCCTTTGGAAGATCAAGGAGTGGACTTTTGGTGGATTGATTGGCAGCAAGGTAGTCATGGCAAGATGGATCCCCTTTGGTTGTTAAATCACTATCATTATCTAGACAATTGTCGAAAAGGCCAAGCTGGTCTCATCTTATCGCGTTATGGGGGTCCTGGTAGCCATCGGTATCCGATCGGTTTTTCAGGGGACACTATTGTGACTTGGGAATCCCTAGCCTTTCAACCCTATTTTACTAGCACAGCTTCCAATATCGGCTACACCTGGTGGAGTCACGATATCGGTGGCCATATGCGGGGCTACTATGATGAAGACTTGGCTCTTCGCTGGTTGCAGTTTGGGGTTTTTAGCCCGATCAATCGTCTTCATAGTTCTTGTAATGCCTTTAACAGTAAGGAACCGTGGTTTTACTCGTCTGAGACCTGTCGCTTGATGAAGCAGTATTTGCGCCTGCGCCATAGCTTACTGCCTTATCTCTACACTATGAATGTGGCGACACACGAAGAAGGACTACCTTTGGTTCAACCCCTCTATTACCACTATCCAAACGAAGAAGAGGCTTATGAAGCGAAAAATCAATATTTCTTTGGCAGTGAACTCATGGTGGCGCCAATTACCGAAGCGCTGGATCCTGTCTTTCATAGTGCTTCTGTGAGCGTTTGGTTCCCAGACGGCGTTTGGTACGATTTCTTCCATGACTGGAAGTATGAAGGAAGAGGCAAGCTCACGATCTTTAGGACCAGCCAGGATATTCCAGTCTTTGCACGTGCAGGAGCCATCATCCCTATGGATGCACAACCACAGACAGGAGTGGAGCTTCCAGAAATGCTGGACTGGCATCTCTTCCCAGGTGACAATCGTTCCTTTGTACTCGTCGAAGGAGAAGGAGCTGGTAAGGTTGAAACCCGCCTAACAGTCGATTGGGATGAAAGAAAGATTAGGATGGATCTGTCAGGTGATCTAGCCTTGCTTCCTGAAAAGAGACAACACCGTTTCTTGCTCCATACCTTTGAGACAGCCCCTATTTTAGTTGACAATCAAAGTCAAGAAATTGCGATGGGTGAGCTACAATCGCGTCCGATTGCTAAAGAAGATCGGATGTTTGAACTCTTGAAATCTGCTAACCTGGCCTACGATAGGAAAAATGAATTATTTGCGGCTTGTTCAAGAGCCAAGGATTGGAAACAGTTGATGAAGGTCATCACGCCTTTGGAGGAAGGCTTGCGCCAACGTCTCTTTGAAGTGATTTATTCAAGTGAAGAGGGAGAAGACTTGTAAACTCTTGCAATATCACCCCTATTTTTGTATGATGAAAGTGATTTCACAATCATAAAGGAGAAGAAAAAATGGAACAAAAATGGTGGCATAATGCCGTAATTTACCAAGTTTATCCAAAAAGTTTCAAGGATAGTAATGGCGATGGCATCGGGGATCTCAAGGGGATCACGAGCAAGCTAGACTATCTGGAAAAGCTTGGGATTACAGCCATCTGGCTCTCACCAGTCTACAAGAGTCCCATGGATGATAACGGCTATGACATCTCGGATTACGAGGATATTGCCTCCATCTTTGGTACCATGGAAGATATGGAAGAATTGATCGCAGAAGGTCAGAAACGCAAGATCAAAATCATCATGGACTTGGTGGTCAACCATACCTCTGATGAGCATGCTTGGTTTATCGAGGCGCGTGAACATCCAGACAGTCCAAAGCGGGATTTCTATATTTGGCGCGATGAGCCCAATGGCATTATTTCAGCTTTTAGTGGCTCTGCTTGGGAGTTCGATGAAGCTTCAGGACAATACTACCTACATAACTTTAGTAAGAAGCAACCAGACCTCAACTGGGAAAACGAGGAGCTCCGTCATCAGATCTATGACATGATGAATTTCTGGATTGATAAGGGAATTGGTGGCTTCCGTATGGATGTGATCGATATGATCGGTAAGATCCCAGATCAGGAAATCATCAGCAATGGTCCCATGCTCCATCCTTACTTGAAGGAAATGAATCAAGCAACCTTTGGTGATAAGGATCTGCTTACAGTAGGAGAAACTTGGGGAGCGACTCCAGAGATTGCCAAGCAGTACTCCAATCCAAAAAATCAAGAATTGTCCATGGTTTTCCAATTTGAACACATTGGCCTTCAATACCAACCGGGTCAACCAAAGTGGCACTACGCTAAGGAATTGGATGTGCCAAAATTGAAGGAAATTTTCACCAAGTGGCAGACGGAATTAGGAAAAGACGAAGGCTGGAATTCCCTCTTTTGGAACAACCACGATTTGCCACGGATTGTGTCAACTTGGGGGGATGATGGGAACTATCGTGTCAAATCTGCCAAGGCTTTAGCGATTCTGCTTCACTTGATGAAGGGAACTCCTTATATCTATCAAGGGGAAGAAATCGGGATGACCAACTATCCATTTAAGAGCCTTGAGGACGTAGAAGATATTGAGTCGATCAACTATGCTCACGAAGCCTTAGAAAAAGGCGTGCCGCTCGAAGTGATCATGGATCAAATCCGCCATATTGGTCGGGACAATGCCCGGACACCGATGCAGTGGAATGATGAAGCAGAAGCTGGCTTTACGACAGGTCATCCATGGCTTGCGGTCAACCCAAACTACAAAGAGATCAATGTGGAGGCTGCCCTAGCAGATCCAGACTCTATTTTCTATACCTACCAAGCCCTCATTGCTTTGAGAAAAGAGTACCCTTGGCTTGTGACAGCCGATTATGAATTGGTGGACGCAGCAGACAAGGTTTTTGCCTACAAGCGGGTAGAAGGAGAGCACGCCTATTTGGTGGTTGTCAATCTCTCCAGTCAAGAGCAAGACTTACCGCTCGTCAATGGGGTTGAAGAGGTTCTCATTGCCAATACCAAGGTAGAACAAGTCCTCGAATCAGGCAAGTTGGCCCCTTGGGATGCCTTCTGTGTTAAATTAGCCTAATGAAGCAAATGAAAAAATAGAGGAAATTACTTCCTCGTAGAAGCAGGTCTTTCTCGATAGAGAAGGCCTGTCAGATTGGGAACGACGTCATCTAAAAAACTTTCCTTAGGTGAGTTACGGACGTCAGCGAACTTCTACGAAGTTCCAAGACTAATTATTGAGCCTTAGGTCTCAATAATTCCGAGTGCTAGAAACAATAGTGTTTCTAGCACTTTTCTCACGGCGGAAAGTTTCACTAGATGATAGAATCGTTCTAACGAATACATTTTTATAGAATTTCTTAGATTTGTAAACAGAAGCAATTTGTTTATGCTTGCACAGGTCTTTCTCAGTAGAGAAGGCCTGCTTTGCTTTTTAGGGGCTGTTCTTCTAGCGGAATCCGCTCAAAATCCGCTCAGAAATGGTTCAGGGACGCTTGGGCTATAGGAAATCTTTATAAGAAGTCCTAGTTTTTGCTTTTAATCTCTGGTCTCAAGGCCCATTAAATCTGTGTTATAGTTTTTGGCTATATCAAAATTCGTGTAAAAGCAATTATACAAGACGGCTTTCTTCTGATATGATAGTGTCAATTAGAATTTTTGGAGGACACAACATGTCAACTACAATTATCGGTTTCCCACGTTTGGGTGAATTCCGTGAATTAAAATTTACAACTGAAAAATACTTTAGAAAAGAAATCTCAGCAGACGAGCTCTTGGCAGCTGCTAAAGACTTGCGTGCAAAACACTGGAACATTGTTAAAGAACAAGGCATCTCAGAGATTCCTTCAAATGACTTCTCACACTACGACAATTTCCTTGATGCAGCCTTCCTTTTCAACGTCGTGCCTGCATCTGTTCAAAACTTGGATTTGACAGACCTTGAACAATACTTCGCTTTGGCGCGTGGTTACCAAGGTGAAAAAGGGGATGTCCGTGCCCTTCCAATGAAAAAATGGTTCAACACCAACTACCATTACATCGTTCCTAAATTTGAAAAAACAACAGAAGTGAAATTGGCTGGTCACAAGATTTTTGATGAGTACCAAGAAGCCAAAGAATTGGGTCTTGATACTCGTCCAGTAGTGGTTGGACCATTCACTTTCCTTCAATTATCTGACTTTGAAGATGGTGTGAAAGCTGAAGACTTCGTAGACAGCCTGGTTGCTGCTTATCAAGAAGTTTTTGCCAAATTGGCTGAGCTTGGTGCGACTCGTATTCAACTCGATGAGCCAGCTCTTGTTAAAGATTTGTCAGCTGAAGAAAAAGCTCTCTTCTTGGACCTCTACAACAAACTCTTGGCGGATAAGAAAGGCCTTGAAGTCTTGATCCAAACCTACTTTGGTGATGTTCGTGATGTCTACAATGACCTTGTGAACTTGCCAGTTGATGGTATTGGTCTTGACTTTGTTGAAGGCAAGAAAACACTTGAATTGGTGAAAGGTGGCTTCCCAGCTGATAAGACTCTTTATGCAGGTATTGTAAATGGGAAGAACATCTGGCGAAACAACTATGAAAAGAGCTTGGAAATCTTGGATCAAGTTCCAGCTGAAAAGGTTGTCTTGACGACTTCTTGCTCTCTTCTTCATGTGCCATTTACAACTGCTAATGAAGATTTTGAACCAGCTATTTTGAACCACTTCGCCTTTGCGGTTGAAAAATTGGGTGAATTGCGTGACTTGGATGCCATCCGAAATGGTCAAGGGGCAGAAGCTCTTGCTGCCAACAAAGAACTCTTTGCAACAGAACGCGTTGGAGCAAATGCTGAACTTCATGCTCGCATCGCAGCTTTGACAGAAGCAGACTACACTCGTTTGCCAGCTTTCGCAGAACGCGAAGAAATCCAAAAAGAATCCTTCAAACTTCCAGCGCTTCCAACAACAACCATCGGTTCATTCCCTCAAACGAAAGAAGTTCGTGCTAAACGTTTGGCCTTCCGTAAGGGTGAATTGACTCAAGAAGAATACGATGCCTTCCTTGCTGAAACAATTGATGAATGGATCAAATGGCAAGAAGAAGTTGGATTTGATGTGCTTGTACACGGTGAATTTGAACGGAACGACATGGTTGAGTACTTCGGTCAAAACTTGTCTGGTTACCTCTTCTCTAAAAACGGTTGGGTACAATCATACGGTATGCGTGGGGTGAAACCACCAATCATCTGGGGAGATGTTACTCGTCTTAACCCAATCACTGTGAAATGGTCTAGCTACGCACAAAGCCGTACAGATAAACCTGTTAAAGGGATGTTGACTGGACCTGTTACCATTCTTAACTGGTCATTCCCACGTGAAGACATCTCTATCAAGGATTCTACTCTTCAAATCGCTCTTGCTATCAAGGATGAAGTTCTTGACCTTGAAGCTGCAGGCGTGAAAATCATCCAAATCGACGAAGCTGCTCTTCGTGAGAAATTGCCACTTCGTCGTAGCGACTGGTACGAAGATTACCTTGACTGGGCGATTCCAGCCTTCCGTTTGGTACACTCAACTGTAGCGCCAGACACACAAATCCACACTCACATGTGTTACTCAGAATTTACAGATATCATCCCTGCTATCGACAACTTGGATGCAGACGTTATCTCATTTGAGGCAAGCCGTTCAAACCTTGAAATCTTGGATGAGTTGAAAGCGAAAAACTTCCAAACAGAAGTTGGACCTGGGGTTTACGATATCCACTCACCACGTGTCCCACAAGACGGTGAAATTGATCACACCATCGAAGCAATCTTGGCTAAAGTACCAAGTGGCAAAGTTTGGATCAACCCTGACTGTGGTTTGAAGACTCGCGGAATTAAAGAAACAAAAGAAAGCTTGATCAAGCTCGTTAATGCTGCTAAAGAAGCGCGTGAACACTTGTAAGAAATGTTTCGAGGACCTTCTATCATCGTGTAGAGGGTTTTCGAATCGTTCCCTTATCCTAGAAATAGTGGCTCAGAGTTCTTGATCAAAGAAACAAAAGAAAAGGATAGAATATGTCTCAACACACACCGTCTCTGTCATTTGAAGTTTTTCCTCCAAATCCTGAAGTAGGCAATGCCAAACTCTTACGTGCTTTGGCAAATATGCAGGAGCTAGCTCCTCACTTTATTAGTGTGACCGCTAGCAATAATAAATACAATATCAAAGAGACGACGGTTGCTTTAGCCAATTACATTCAAAATGAATTGTCTATTCCGACGATTGCTCACTTGCCAGCCGTCTATTTGAGCAAGGAAAAAGTGGCTGATACTCTTCATGAGTTAGATGAAGTAGGAGTTCATCGGATTTTGGCTCTGCGTGGGGATATTATCCCTGGTGTGGAACCTTTAAAAGACTTTCGTTATGCAACGGATCTGATTGAATTTATCAAAACAGAAGCGCCCCATTTTGAGGTAATTGGTGCCTGCTATCCTGAGGGACATCCGGATTCTCCCAACCAAATTTCAGATATTCAAAATCTTAAAAAGAAGGTAGATGCAGGGTGCTCTAGCTTGGTCACTCAACTTTTCTTTGATAATGAGCGTTTCTATGATTTTCAAGATAAGTGTACCTTGGCTGGGATCAATGTTCCTATTCATGCAGGAGTGATGCCGATTCTCAATCGCAATCAGGCCCTTCGTCTCCTTAAGACTTGTGAAAATGTTCATATCCCACGGAAGTTTAAAGCCATTCTGGACAAGTATGAGCATGATCCAAAGTCTCTTCGCGCAGCTGGCTTGGCTTATGCAGTCGATCAAATCGTTGATTTGGTTACTCAAGATGTGGCAGGTGTCCATCTTTACACCATGAACAATGAAGATGTCGCTTACCACGTCTACCAAGCGACAAAGGATTTATTTGCTCATCAACCGAATTTTGAAGTGAATTAATCAACACTTTTAGTAGGAAGTGTAGAGATTGAGAAAGAATCGTTCTCAGTCTCTTTTTATTTGGATAAATTACTTGCTAAAAGCCAACTTTTTTTTTATAGTATTAATATGAAGTTTTTGGAGGCGCTTGCAATGAAGAAAGATCTCACGTTAAAGTTATTTGGACCCCCTAAGGTTGTTTTCAATCAGAAAACTATTCGGTTTTCTTTTTCGAAGATGGAGGCCTTGCTTTATTATTTAGCGGTCATGGGCCAGGTCAACCGCGATGAAATAGCCGGTATCCTTTGGGGAGATAAGGAAAACCAAGTAGCTCGCAAAAACTTACGGAATACGGTTTACCAAGCCAATAAAATCTTTGAAGGAGATATCATTGTCTCTCCAAGTCGGAGCAGTTTGGCCCTTAATCCTGATTTGAGCCTTTCTTTGGATGTCAAACTCTTTGAAAGAGATCCACTAAGTGCCTTGGATCTTTATCGGGGAGACTTTTTAGAGGGCTTCTATGTCAAGGATGATGAAGACTTTGATCAGTGGGCTTCTCGCAAACGAGATGCTTATAGGAAGCTCTATGTCGAAAGCTGCTATCAAAAAATTGAAAAGGTCGGTTTCGGAGACTCTAGTATAGAACTCTTGCTCCATCATTTGGTAGAGTTGGATGAATTTGAAGAGAAAAACTACCAGCTCTTGATGGAGTATTATAGCTTCCATCATCAGCTAGGAAAATTTTTTGAGACCTATTATAAGCTAGTCGATTTATTGGATCGCGAGCTTAGTGTGCGTCCCAGTCGAGCAATTGAGGAACTTTATCACTCCGTTTTGGAAGCCAAACGAACTCATAAACTGAGTCATCGCTTGAATATCCATGAACTTCCTTTCTTTGGTCGGAAACAAGAACTCTCGCAGCTCGAGGAATACCTTTCCTTAGTCGAGACGGGTGAGGCGGTAGGTCCTTTTCTCGTGATGGGGCAATCTGGAACAGGTAAGAAACGTCTCTTGCGGCAGTTGGTCTTGATGTCCAATCGCAGTTTTAATTTTATCAAGGTGGAAGGAAGAGCTACTAGTCAACGCTACGAAGGAAGCAGCTGGAATGATCTCAGACAAGCGCTAGAGAAACTGGGGGATGAGATGGGGATTTCATTTCTGGAAGGGGAGGATGATCTCATTTCAGTGTGGAATCAGCTTCAAGGCCTTAGCAAAGAAAAACCGCTCCTGATTCTTCTTGAAAATGCCCAGTGGATCGATGCAGTGTCTCTAGAAAAAGTGAAACAACTAGAAGATCGAAGAAATCAGGAGAAATGGCAACTAATTTTTACAGCGGAAGAGCCCCTACCAGATTTCTTCGTCAACTTCTTGGGGGGCTTGAAGGTAGAGAAACGCTTGTCTCAACTAGAGTTGACCAATTTTGCCCCAAGTGAAAGTCGTGCTCTCTTGAAAGGGGAACTGGGAGCAATAGAGCCGGCAGTGATGGAGCAGATGGTCGAATGGAGTGAAGGCAGTCCGTTCTTACTATCCAGCTATATCGAAGAGTGGAAAGAAAATGAAAATTTAGAACCCTTGCCTGATATCATCCAAGCTTATCTTTCTCAGGAGCTTGGGGATATGAGCAGCGAGGAAGAGGCTCTTCTACACTACCTATCGTGTTTTCATAAGCCAATTTCTCTGTCTATCTTGGCGGAATTGACGGCTACAGAGCTTCCTGTTTTGACAGAATTAATCGAGCCTTTATCTGAAAGAGCGATCGTCTCAATCGTAGAAGAAGGAGAGTCTCTTATGGTTCAATTCTGCAAGCAATTGGTAGCCATGTACTTTTACCATCTTCTTTCGCCAGCTAGACGGCGGCTCTTCCACCAACAAATTGCGCAAAAATTGGAAGAAAGCTTAGAAGATTCGACGGACCTTCTTCTTTATAAGGAAATTGCCTACCAATATAAGCGATCCCAAAATCTTTTGCGTTCCTTATCGTTTGAGTTGACCTATTTAGAAGAAATCCTTCAGCTGGAGCATGAACTGTTTCCGATTTATTCCAAGGTAGATGAGGGGTTCCTATCAGATGGTACAAATAGCCGTTTGGACATTTTTGGAGAGCTATCCCGTATACGCCAAGAATTAGATAATCTCTTTTCAAGGCACCAAAGAGATAGAGAATACAAGCATTTACAACTGCGTTACTTGTACCTAGAAGGTCGCTATTTTATTCGAAGTGGGGAGTATCAAAAGGGGATTCATGATATCCAAAAAGTCATCTCCTATGCGCGGGAACTCAAACAGTCAGACTTCCTTTTAGAGGGTTATCGGCAAATCATTTATTATTGCATTCAAACAGAAAATATTTCTGAGATGGCCTATTATACAGATTTGGCTCTGGAAGATGCTATCCAAGCTAACAATCATGAGATCATCGCGATCCAGTTGCGCTTGAAAGGCTTGTATCATCTAATGGTTGGGGATGAGGAGCAGGCGACCCGGCATCTGTATCGCTCCATTGATTGCTTTAGTTTGACCAATAGTATGCAGACCAAGTATGCCATTCAAATTGCGGCTTCTTTGGCCTACCTCGCTGAAATAGAGCAAATTAGGGGTCATTTCCAAGTAGCCGTCACCCACTTAGAAGAGGTCTTGCGTTTGGTGGGAGATCAAGCTGTTGATTCTGTCCGTGTCGTCTTTGATATTGATCTGGGTATCGCCTATTATTGGAAGGGAGATTTGATCCAAGCACGCCTCTGTTTTGACAGAGCCCAGAAGATTTTGTCCAGTGTTCGCTTCCCTTGGAAGGAAGAATTGCTCGAATTTTATCAATCCTTAATCGCTTGCCAGCAAGGAGATCAAGAAAAGATTGCGGATTATCTGGCTCGAAAAGAAAGGATGATGAATCCATCTGCTAATTCACGGGATAAGGGGATGGTTCATTATCTATTAGCTTTCTTATCTAATCAAAAGGAGAAGGGAGAAGAGCTCGATCCTGCCCTGATTACCTTCTTGAAAGAAGAGAAGAATTACTATAAGAAAGTGGCAGAGCAACACTTGAATCCCTACAGAGATCGTCAGTTTCTTAAGAAATTAAAAGATATGTAGTGTCTCTTATCTAAATCATAAGAGAAGGCTAAGAGGCCATGCCTCCTTTCAGGCGAAAATGAAAAAAGCATAGAAATACCCAAGCAATGGGTGTTTCTATGCTTTTTATGTGTGTAGAAATCTTCTTAGTTCAGTTTTTGTTGCGCCAATATTTGGGTCAAGTAAAAGATAAAGGTCGCAGCAAGGTTTGAAGTATGGTTGTCAATGTCATGAGGAGGAGAAACTTCCACGACATCAAATCCGACTAGTTTGCCACTGGCAGCAATGTGTTGGAGAAGCAGGAGGGCCAGTTTAGGATCGACACCAAGTGATTGGATGGCACTAACACCAGGAGCAGAGCCGACTGCAAAGCAATCCATATCAATAGACAGATAGATCGCGGTTTGATTTTCTAAAAATTGATCGATTCGATCCAGAATGGCTTGGTGGCTCATCTGGAAGAGGTCTTGCCCGGTTAAGAAATCAATGCTTGGTGTTTTAGCAACGTAATTAAAGAGGAAGAGGTTATTATTGTGCTCTTGGATCCCCAGGATGAGGTAAGGGAAGTCCTGCCCCTTGTCTTTCGCATGATCAGCCATTTGACGAAAACCTGTTCCAGAGTTGGGCCCGGTTTGGTCGTAAGGACGCAAATCAAAGTGGGCATCCAAATTGATTACAGCCAGTTGTTCATCTTTTTCTAAACTGGATTGAATCCCTAGATAGTGGCCGTAAGCAGTTCCGTGACCGCCTCCTAGGACAATGGGTTGGATCCCTAATTGGTACATGCGCTGGATCGCTTGTGAGAGACTTTCTTGGAGTTCTTCTAGTGAATGGTTAGGCCCGTCAATATTTCCCACATCATACACTGTCACATTGGTTCCCCAGTGCCATGGAAGTTTAGCGATTTGAGAACGGATAGCTGTAGGACCCTCGACTGCTCCTACACGCCCATTATTGATATAGACTCCTTTGTCGCTCTTAAAGCCGATGATCCCAAAGGTCATCCCCTCAAATGGAGTGAGGGTCTCGTCGTTTAGGTCTAAAAATTTGGTGACCATTCCCCATTTGGCCGTGTAGGGATTGTCCTCGATGCTACCTTGGTAGTAGCTGTAGGTCATTGGATAGTAGTTTGTGAGCAAGCTTGTCGCCTCCCTTATTTTTCTGAAAGCAGGCAGAGGCTGAGAAGATCGCCAGCCTCTGTTTTGCTTTATTCTTACTGTATCAGTATTGAATGCTTAAGTCAACTGCTTTTTCGATGGTTGCTAAGAATTCTTCGCTTTCGACAACAGCAGATGCTTTATTAAGTTCTTCAAAGATTTCGATATCTTTGTCAAATTCAATGAAGTTCAGTTTTTGACGAATCAGCTCATAAGCTGGTTTTGTACCTTTACCAAGTTCATGATTTTCTGGCTTGAGATCCAAGGCTTGGCAAGCTGCCATGATTTCAGTAGCAACGATGCGACGTGAGTTTTTAAGAATTTCTGCTGCTTTACGAGCGGCAGTCGTTCCCATGCTGACGAAATCTTCTTGGTTTTCACAAGATGGAATAGAATCGACACTAGCAGGGTGAGCCAAAATTTTATTTTCCGATGCAAGGGATGCACAAGCATACTGGGTAATCATGAAGCCTGAGTTGAGTCCAGGGTGTTTGACCAAGAAGGATGGTAATTTACTGAGTTGGCTGTTGACCAAGCGTTCCACCCGACGTTCAGATACGTTCCCAATTTCAGAAAGGGCAATGCCTAAGAAGTCAAATGGTTGCGCCATTGGTTCACCGTGGAAGTTACCTCCTGAGATGACGTGTCCTTCTTTGGTAATGATTGGGTTATCTGTGACAGAGTTGATTTCGATTTCAACTTTTTCTTTTACGTAAGCAATAGAATCCTTGCTGGCTCCATGTATTTGAGGGATACAGCGGAGTGTATAAGGATCTTGTACCCGTTGTTGGGTTGCTACCGTTGTGTTCTTGCTTCCTTCAAGGAGGTTACGGATGTTGCGAGCAGTTGCCAATTGTCCACTTTGAGGACGGATGGAATGAAGGTCTTCTTCGAATGGACTGGTAATTCCATTGTGAACTTCCATTGAGAGAGCACCAGCGATATCAGAGAGTTTGAGCAATTGGATACCATCATAAGTCGCAAGAGCACCGATACCGGTTAGGACAGTCGTACCATTGATCAAGGCAAGCCCTTCTTTGGCAGCTAATTGGATCTTTTCAATTCCAGCACGATCTAAGGCTTCTTGACCACTGAGAAGTTCTCCTTTGTAGTAGGCGCGTCCAAGACCCAACATTGGTAAAACCATATGAGCAAGTGGTGCTAAGTCTCCAGAAGCTCCGAGAGAGCCTTTTTCAGGGATATAAGGAGTGACTCCTTTGTTGAGCAATTCTAACAGTTTTTCAACGGTTGACAGACGAATGCCAGAATAACCTTTCAAGAGTGAGTTGATACGGATCAGCATGATGGCGCGAACAGCATCTTCAGGAAGTGGATCACCGAAGCCAGATGAGTGAGTTCGGATCAGGTTTTCTTGCAGTTGAACAGTATCTTCTGGAGAGATGCTGACATTACAGAGGGAACCAAAGCCAGTGGTTACACCATAGACGACTCGTTTTTCCCGGACAATGTCATCAACGATTTTACGGGATGCGATAACGGCTTCTTTGGCTTGTTCATCAAGCTCACATTGGGCACCGTGCCGAGCTACAGCGATGACTTCTTCGAGTGTTAAGCTATTACCATCTAAATGAATCAATTGAGTCATATAAAACCTCCGATTATGAATAGTTGTTCTGTGGAAGTAGTGTTGTTTACTTCGGTTTGAATACCAAACATGGGCCCATTGTCTATTGATCATAAAAATTGAAAAGAGTCATAGAGAAAAGGGCTCAGGTTTGACATTCGTGGAGTCCTAGATGTGTTAGGGAGCAAAACCGAGCTTCGCTCCCGTCTCTGTTCCCATCTACTGTGTAAAGAAAATTAGTGAGGAAGGGTTTTCGATTTATGTAGTTTATCGCCGTGGAAAACAAAGTAGAGTCCACTTGCAATCACGAGACCGATGGCCCCCCAAACAAAGTTCATTAGGTTGTCCCCTGCAATCATCAAGATACTAATGACAACAGCTAGAACTGGGATAACGGGACCAAATGGTACTCGGAAGGTAACCTTTTTGTCTGGGTACATTTTTCTGAGTTTGATAGCTGCCAAAGCAGTTGGAATGTATTGGAAGAAACGGAAGACAACACTGAATGTTGCTAAGGATTCGAAAGAGCCAGATAACAAGAGTAAGAAAGCGAAGATACCAGAGATGATAATGGCAATGACAGGGGCATTCTTAGAGTTTGTTTTTCCAAGCCCTTCTGGTAAGAGTTTTTCAGTTGCTAATGCGGCACCAAAACGAGGGACCATGATGGATTCACCGATGTTTAGACCGGCGATTGAAATGAGGGCTCCGTAAGAAACGAGGGGAGCTCCGATAGGGCCAATCATTTCGACAAATGCGTCTTGTACTGGTGCACCGGTTTGCATAATGCGACCACCAAGCATGGCAATTGTTCCAGCGATGATCAACATGTAGAGAACAGATACAATACTAATAGAACCTAGAATAGCGCGGGGAACGTTCTTTTCAGGGTTGCGCATTTCCCCTGCAACGATAGACATGGTTTCAAATCCGATAAAACCGTAGAAGATGTAGACGGCTGTACTAGAAATAGAACTGAAGAGGTTTGTTCCACTTTCCAATTGAAGGAAAGGTGTGAAGTTGCCTTTGCTCACGCCACCGGAAATGAAGAAGATGGCAAAGAGTGAGAAGAGGACAATTGGAATTAATTTTGCAACAGTAGCTGTCAGAGTAAACATCTTAGAGGTTTTCAGACCGGCAATGTTCATCAGACTCAAGAGAATCAGCATACCGATACTGATCGGAAGGTTGTAGCCTTCAAATGCTGGGAAGGTGATGATGAAGATCTTAGCAAAGCCGGCTAACATGGCAGCCCAAGCGATAACAGTAACGGCCCAACCGAGAATCCCAACGTTAAAGCCAACGAAGTCTCCGAAAGCGGCTTTTGAGTATTGCATGGCTCCACCGTTTTTGTCGAAGTAGCCAGCTGTTTCAGCCAGACAGGCTGATAGTAGCATGACGAGAATGGCAACCCCGAACATGACAGCTAGAGAAGCTGGTCCGAGGCCAGAATAAATTTTTTGAGGGAGGAGGAAGATACCAGATCCGATTACGGCGTTGATACCGTAAAGAGTGGCACCGCTAAAGCTGAATTTCGCTTTTTCTTGTTCCTCAATCGACTGTTTATGTGCTCCGTTCATAATGTTTCTCCTTTGTGAACATTATTGTAGTCCAGTCCAGATAGCAATCGGTTGCTCCTCAGACTGATGGGGTAAAAACGTGATTGTCATCTCTTGAAGAGGAGATGCTTGTTCGATCACCAGGAGCTCGTGAGTTTGGAGAGTTTGAGAATGATTGTTTCCCCATTCGAGTGTTAGTGGACAGAGAGCGTAGATCAATTGATAGCGACTCTGACTTTTGACACTCTCTTTTGGGGATATAGCACTCATATGCCCCTGATAAGAAGGTTTGTAAATCAAATTAAAGTCTTGACAAGTCCCTTGGCTAGATACAGGATCTCCCCCATCAAAGAAGTAGCTTTGAAAGGGGTTCAAAACCACTTCTTTATGGTGATGGGTAAGCCTAATGGAGGCATTCAAGGGCATCAAGATTCGGTGGTAGCCCGTGAGATCGGTAAAGTCACTTGTTTCAACCTCTACCGTTGCAGTAGAGAGTCGGAAATCAAAGGTTCGATCCTGATAACTTCCCTCTTTTGGAGAGAGGAAGAGTTGGGTAGTTTGGCCACCGGACCAAGTAGAAATCTGATAATCTGCGGGGGTAAGATGAAGGATAGTCACCATAGGACGTCCTCTTTCTTAAAAGAGACCAGTGATATTGCCTTGGGCATCGATATCAATCTTTTCACTGGCAGGAACTTTAGGTAGGCCAGGCATGGTCATAATGGTACCAGTGAGAGCGACGATAAAGCCAGCTCCAGCAGCCACCTTGAGGTTACTGATTTTGACAGTGAAGTCTTTTGGTGCTCCCATTTTCTTGGCATCATCCGAGAAGGAATATTGCGTTTTGGCCATACAGATTGGGTAGTTGGAGAAACCAAGTGCTTCCAATTCTTTTAGTTCGCGTTTGGCCGCCGGTGTTAAGCTAATGCCTTTACCACCATATACTTTTGTGACAATCTTGGTCAATTTTGTTTCAATACTGTCTTCTTCGTCATAGACATAAGAGAAGTGGTTTTCTTCTTGAGCTAGTTGAATGACTTTTTCAGCTAGGTCACGACCACCAGCTCCACCATTTGCCCAGACATCTGAAATAACAACATCTACATTGCGTTTCTTACAAGATTCATAGACAGCTTCTAGCTCTGCCTCTGTATCCAGTGGGAATTTGTTAATGGCAACGACCACAGGTAAGCCATAGACTTCTTGGATGTTGGCCAAGTGTTTGTCTAGGTTTGGCAGACCATCGATAACAGCTTGGACATTTTCAGTAGCCAAGTCCGCTTTGGCGACTCCACCATGCATCTTGAGGGCTCGGATGGTTGCGACGAGGACTACGGCAGAAGGTTTGAGTCCGGCAATGCGGCACTTGATATCAATGAATTTTTCAGCACCTAAGTCTGCTCCAAAACCAGCTTCTGTCACAACATAGTCTGCATATTTGAGAGCTAGTTTAGTAGCCAGCACGCTGTTACAGCCATGAGCAATATTGGCAAATGGTCCGCCGTGGATGATAGCAGGAGTATGTTCTAAGGTTTGTACCAAGTTTGGATGGATGGCATCTTTGAGGACGGCTGCCATAGCACCTCCAGCCTTGAGGTCTTTAGCTGTGACTGGTTGTCCTTGGTAGTTGTACCCAATAATGATGCGATCGAGGCGTTCTTTGAGGTCAAGGATATTTTCTGAGAGACAGAGAATAGCCATGATTTCAGAAGCCACTGTGATGTCAAAGCCATCTTCACGAGGAACCCCGTTTGTTTTTCCTTGAAGGCCATCGACAATATGGCGGAGTTGACGGTCGTTCATGTCGACCACCCGTTTCCAGGTAATCCGACGAGAATCGATGCCCAACTCATTTCCATGGTGAATGTGGTTGTCAATCAAAGCTGCAAGCAGGTTATTGGCAATCCCAATGGCATGGAAGTCTCCGGTAAAGTGAAGGTTAATATCTTCCATTGGAACCACTTGGGCGTATCCACCACCGGCAGCTCCACCCTTGATCCCAAAGACAGGGCCAAGAGAAGGTTCGCGCAGGGCAATGACGGCTTTTTCACCAATAGCTGAGAGGGCATCGACTAACCCAACAGAGGTGGTTGTCTTTCCTTCTCCAGCAGGTGTCGGAGAGATGGCTGTCACAAGAATCAGTTTTCCATCTTCCTTATCCTTGAGTTGTTCCAGTTGGTTGCTATCAATTTTGGCCTTGTATTTTCCGTAGAGCGAAATGTCGTCTTCGGTCAATCCAAGTTCAGCAGCGATATCGGTAATGGGCTTCATTTGGACAGAATTGGCAATTTCAATATCCGATAAAACCATAGAATCCCTTCTTTCTTTTTGTTTGTTAGGTTTATGATAGACTTTCTAAAATGCTTTGGTAAATGTTGTCTGCAAGATCAGAGCCTGTTCGGAGGAGTTCGAGACCCTTGCCGTGGTATTCTTGGACAAAGTCTTGGTCCTTGATTCCTGAAATGTTGATCAGGACGTTGAGCCAAGCCCCTTGAAGGCCAGCTTTGAGATTCAGAGCAGCCACCCCTAAGTCACTCGCCGCATTGGTGTTGGACTTGCCAACAGCTTCTTTGGTGGTTTCAAGCGCCTCAACGATGAGCTCCATCATAGAGAAAGGAGATTCAGTTGCCTGTTTCAAGGCTTGTTGCATGGCCTCACGACGAGCGGCTTTCTCTTCTTCCGTTTCTTTTGGAAGATCAAAGACAGCTGATACGACATTGAAAGCTTCTGTATCCTTGTCAATAGCTTCTAGTAACTGGTCTTGGAGGTGAGCGCTTTTTTCGTGAACCCCTTTGATGTGGTCTTCAAATTCTGCGTATTTTTTCTTACCGATGGTCAGTTCACAGACCATTTTTGTAAGTGAAATCCCGTTTGCAGCAGATAGGGCAGCAGCAGAACCACCACCTGGAGCTGGAGCATCCGAACCAAGGACCTTGGCAAACTCCGTAATACTTAAGTCAACTAGTTTCATAGAACTCCCTTTCTAACCCAACAAGTGATTTTCCAAGACTTGTTTGCTGTAGTCAAAGTCTTCTAATTGTAAGTAGTATTCAGCAGAGTCGATCAAAGCCTTAGCAGGAGCCAGTCCAATGAGTTCTGTTCCGATGATGCGAACACCATAGCGTTGCGCTTCGAAACGAACGGTTTCCACAACACGATACAATGGGAATTGTTCCAAGTTGACCATATTGATGGAGACTTGGGCGATGTTGCGATCTTCTAGCATGACACCGATCGCTTTACAGTATTTGTATCCACCGCTTGATCCACGAATGATTTTAGAAATCTTATTGGCAATCTCTAGATCATCTGTATCAAGGTTGATATTGAAAGCAACGAGTGGCATCCGGACACCGACAGCTGTAACCCCTGCAGTTGGGTGAATCTTGCGTTCACCGTAGTCTGGCTTCCAGTCTTCTTCCAACAATTTTTCTGGCATTCCTTCAAATTGTCCTTTACGCACTTTCGCCAAGTTCTTCCGTTCTGGGCGAGTTGCAGCATCTTCATAAAGGAAGATTGGAATACCTAATTCACGATTGATGCGTTCGGCTACTTTGTTAGCAATCTCAACGCATTCAGCTGTAGTGATATCTTTAACGGGAACGAATGGACAAACGTCTGTTGCCCCCATACGAGGGTGTTCGCCTTCGTGCTTGGTCATATCAATGTTTTCAGAAGCGTATTTCACCAATTGGAAAGCCACTTCTTGAATGCTTTCTTCATCCCCAACGAGTGTAAAGACGCTGCGGTTGTGACTGGCATCAGACGAGTAGTCTAGTAAAGTGACACCTGGAATACTTTTTGCTGTTGCTGCTAATCCGTCGATCACAGCTTGATTGCGTCCTTCAGAGAAGTTTGGAATACACTCAACAATTTTTGCCATATGATTACCTCTTTTTATAGGAGAAGTTGGGGAGGAGGAGTCTTTGCATTTTCCTCCCCTTTCTCAGTTTTTATTTTTTGATGTTAAAACAATTTTTGAACGGCTTCTTTTACCAAATCTTCATCTGCTAGATAAGGAATGGTGATGTGGTCTGTTCCTGCATGGAGACGGTTGTACTCGATCGCTGTTTCAATGGCATGGTTATTCCGTGCCCAATTCCGACGAGCAACCCCACCCATAGTGTCCCAGGCAATGGCAGACTTGATGATTTCATCGATCCGGTGGCTACCGTCTAGAACGAGACCAAATCCACCGTTGATGGCTTTACCGATACCAGTACCACCACCGTTGTGGAGAGCAACGAGACTCATACCGCGAGCAGCGTTACCAGCGTAACATTGAACTGCCATGTCACAAGTAACGTTCGAACCGTCCTTGATATTGGAGGTTTCACGGAATGGAGCATCTGTACCAGATACGTCGTGGTGGTCACGTCCAATCATGACCGGTCCGATCTTACCTTGGCGAATGAGTTCATTGAATTTCAATGCAATGTTAACACGGCCCATGCAATCTTGATAGAGGATACGTGCTTGTGTACCAACGACTAGTTGGTTCTTTTCCGCATCGCGAATCCAGTTGTAGTTGTCGCGGTCTTGGTAGCGACGAGTTGGATCGATCGCTTCCATGGCTGCATGGTCAGTTGCAATCAAGTCTTCGTGTTTACCGCTGAGGCAGACCCAACGGAATGGACCATAACCATAGTCAAAGAGCATAGGTCCCATGATATCTTCTACATAAGATGGCCAAATGAAGCCATCCTTGTCATCCAAGCCATTCTTAGAAATTTCCTTGATACCTGAGTCGTAAACAGATTTCATGAAGGCATTACCGTAGTCGAAGAAGTAGGTACCTTTAGCTGTCAAGGCTTTGATCACTGCAAAGTGACGAGCCAAGGTTTCATCAACCAAACGGCGGAAGGTTTCTTTGTCTTCTGCCAGCAAACGTGTCCGTTCTTCAAAACTAATGCCAACTGGGCAATAGCCACCATCATAAACGTTGTGGCAAGAGGTTTGGTCAGACAAGAGATGAACGTGGACATTGTGTTCATTGACATATTCGAGCAAGTCTACGATATTTCCATGGTAGGCAATCGAAGTGGATTCACCAGCTTCCAGTGCTGCTTGAGCCAATTTCACAGCTTCTTCGGCACTGTTGGTCACTTGGCTAATCCAGCCTTGAGAGTGACGGGTTTCGATCCGAGAGCGGTCCACTTCTGCAACGATAGCAACTGCTTTTGCGATTTCAGCTGCTTTCCCTTGAGCTCCGCTCATTCCACCGAGACCAGATGAAATGAAGAGTTTACCTGTTAAGTCGCCGTCATCAGGCACACCGAGTTTGAGACGACCGGCATTGAGAAGGGTGTTGAAAGTACCGTGAACGATTCCTTGAGGACCAATGTACATCCAGCCACCAGCCGTCATCTGACCGTAGTTGGTCACTCCCATTTCTTCAGCAATTTCCCAGTCGCGCATGTTGTCATACTCACCGATCAAGAGACCGTTGGTAATGACGACACGAGGAGCTTCCGGTTTCGATTTGAAGAGGCCAAGAGGGTGACCCGATTCAACCACCAAGGTTTGGTCTTCTGTCATGACTTCCAAGTATTTCTTGATCAAGTTGTACTGCATCCAGTTGGCACAGACAGATCCTGTTTCCCCATAAGTGACCAATTCATATGGATAAAGAGCAATTTCAAAGCTCAAGTTGTTGTCAATCATGACCTGCATAGCCTTAGCAGCTGTGCATTTTCCTTTGTACTCATCGATTGGTTTTCCATAGATGCGATCTTTTGGACGGAAGCGATAGCCATAGATCCGACCGCGAGTTTTTAGTTCTTCCAGAAATTCTGGAATCAACTCTTGGTGGAATTTTTTAGGAATGTAACGCAAAGCATTTTTAAGGGCAATTTCAGTCTGAGCTTGCGTTAAGCGGAAGCCTCTATCAGGTGCTCGACGGATGCCTTCTTGAAAAGTCGCCTTTTCAGGTAGGACATCAAAGTCAAGTTTGACAGACATAGCAGCTGCAATTTCTTTCTCGTCTATAAATGACATAGCAGAACCCTCCTTATAGTTGGACTGTGAATTTATATTTTCTTTATTGTATCGAAGAAACGTCAATAAAGAGTCAAAAAAAAATATAATTTTTAATAAAGCAAAAAAAAATGAGGGAAAAACTTTTTGACTTTTTTTTGACGCTTTTCCTGTAGAATTGTAAAATGAATAACAATGGAAATAGAAAGGAATGTTTCATATGTCTGCTGATATCCTATTAACCCACTTTAACCAATTGTTTTGTCCGAATGATCTAGGCCATCCTCTCTATGGAAAAGAGATGGCAGAAGCGCAAATCCTTTCCGATGCTTATATTGCCATTAAAGATGGAAAGATTCTTGCAGTTGGGACAGGTCAACCAGACCCTGAACTGATCGATGATCATACGGAAGTCAAATCCTGTGAAGGAAAAGTTGCGACTCCTGGCCTGATTGATTGCCATACCCACTTGGTCTATGGAGGCAGTCGTGAGCATGAGTTTGCTAAAAAGTTAGCGGGTGTTTCTTACTTAGACATCCTCGCTCAAGGCGGTGGAATTCTGAGCACGGTTCGGGCGACACGGGAAGCTTCTTTTGACAATCTCTATGACAAGTCCAAACGACTGTTGGATTATATGTTGCGTCATGGGGTAACAACTGTTGAAGCTAAGAGTGGCTATGGTTTAGATTGGGAAACTGAAAAACGCCAGTTGGATGTTGTGGCTGCACTGGACCGTGATCATCAAATAGACTTGGTATCAACCTTTATGGCAGCCCATGCGATTCCCACAGAATACAAGGGCCGTTCCCAAGAATATTTAGATCTCATTGTGGAGCAAATGCTTCCCAAAGTGAAGGAAGAAAAGCTAGCTGAGTTCTGTGATATCTTCTGTGAAAAAGGTGTCTTTACAGCAGATGAATCTCGCTATCTTCTTTCAAAAGCTAAGGAGATGGGCTTCAAGCTGCGGATCCATGCCGATGAAATCGAATCCATTGGTGGTGTTGATGTGGCGGCTGAATTGGAATCTACTAGTGCAGAACACTTGATGGTGATTACCGATGAAGGCATTCAAAAATTAGCTGCAGCAAAAGTGATTGGAAATCTTTTGCCAGCTACAACCTTCAGCCTCATGGAAGATACCTATGCACCGGCTCGTAAGATGTTGGACGCTGGCATGGCCATTACCCTAACAACGGACAGCAACCCAGGGTCTTGTCCAACAGCCAATCTTCAGTTTGCCATGCATCTGGGTTGCTTCATGATGCGCCTAACTCCAGTAGAAATTCTCAATGCAGTGACCATCAATGCGGCCTATTCAGTAGATCGTGCTAAAACAATCGGCTCTTTCGATGTTGGCAAACAGGCTGACATTACCATCTTTGATGCACCAAATCTAGATTATCTCTTCTATTTCTTTGCGACAAATCTAGTGACAGATGTCTACAAGAAAGGTCAAAAAGTCATTTAACCGACTCCATTTCATTTGGGACTTTGCTGGTTTGCAAAAATCAGCAAAGTCTTTTTTAAAAACCTATCCCTGTAGGGAATGGAACCACTTTAGTGGGAAATTAAAATTTGACGTTCAAAGAATATTTTTCTTACTTTCTGATGTACAAAAAGGGAAATTCTTGATAGAATAGAAGTAATATTGAATATTTTCTTCAATATCATCTGTTTGTCGTGAAAACAGATTGTTTAAACTATTGATCAAACGAACAGGTTGTTCAACAGACCTGTCTAGAAATTGTGAGGAGACAAGATGACTGTCGATTATAACAGCAAAGCTTACTTGGATAAAGTAGACGCTTGGTGGCGTGCAGCCAACTACATTTCAGCTGCTCAAATGTACTTGAAAGATAACCCATTGTTGAAGCGCGAAGTCGTTGAAAACGACTTGAAGGCTCACCCAATCGGACACTGGGGAACTGTACCAGGGCAAAACTTTATCTATGCTCACTTGAACCGTGCCATCAACAAATATGACTTGGATATGTTCTACATTGAAGGACCAGGTCACGGTGGACAAGTAATGGTATCGAACTCTTACTTAGATGGTTCTTATACTGAATTGAATCCAAATATCCCACAAAATGAAGAAGGTTTCAAACACTTGTGTAAGATCTTCTCATTCCCAGGAGGAATTGCTTCTCACGCAGCGCCTGAAACACCAGGATCTATCCATGAAGGGGGAGAACTTGGTTATGCCCTTTCTCACGCTGCTGGTGCTGTATTGGATAATCCAGATGTGATTGCTGCCACAGTTATCGGTGACGGTGAAGGAGAAACAGGTCCATTGATGGCTGGTTGGTTGTCAAATACCTTCTTGAACCCAGTCAACGATGGGGCTATCCTTCCAATCTTCTACCTCAACGGTGGGAAGATCCACAACCCAACCATCTTCGAACGCAAAACAGACGAAGAATTGGCCCTCTTCTTTGAAGGTCTTGGTTGGAAACCAATCTTTGCGAATGTCACTGCGATTCCAGAAGACCATGAAGCTGCACACGCTTTGTTCGCTGAAAAATTGGATGAAGCGATTGAAGAAATCAAGAAAGTCCAAGCGGAAGCTCGTAAAGGTTCTGCAGAAGAAGCAACTCAACCAGTATATCCTGTCTTGATTGCTCGTATCCCTAAAGGTTGGACTGGACCAAAAGCTTGGGAAGGAACACCAATCGAGGGTGGATTCCGTGCGCACCAAGTTCCAATCCCAGTAGATGCTCACCACATGGAGCATGTCGATGCCCTTCTTTCATGGTTGGAATCTTACCGTCCAGCTGAATTGTTCGACGAAACTGGTAAACTAGTTCCTGAAATTGCTGAAATTGCACCAAAAGGTGACCGTCGCATGGCTATGAACCCAATCACAAATGCTGGTGTGATCAAACCAATGAGCACAGCTGATTGGAAGAAACATGCCCTTCAATTCAACACACCAGGTGAAATCATGGCTCAAGACATGATCGAATTTGGTAAGTATGCGGCAGACTTGGTAGATGCGAACCCAGATAACTTCCGTATCTTTGGTCCAGACGAAACCAAATCAAACCGTCTTCAAGAAGTCTTCACTCGTACAAGCCGTCAATGGTTAGGACGTATGAAACCGGATTACGATGAAGCCTTGAGCCCTGCTGGTCGTGTCATTGACTCTCAATTGTCAGAGCACCAAGCAGAAGGAATGCTTGAAGGATATGTCTTGACAGGTCGTCATGGATTCTTCGCTTCTTACGAATCCTTCCTTCGTGTTGTAGATTCTATGATTACTCAACACTTCAAATGGTTGCGTAAGTCTAAGACACATACAACATGGCGTAAAAACTACCCAGCCTTGAACTTGATTGCAACTTCAACTGTCTTCCAACAAGACCACAATGGCTACACTCACCAAGATCCAGGTATCTTGACTCACTTGGCTGAGAAAACTCCTGAATATATCCGTGAGTACTTGCCAGCAGATACCAATAGCTTGCTTGCAGTGATGGATGAAGCCTTCAAGGGAGAAGATGTGATCAACTTGATCGTTTCTTCTAAACACCCACGTCCTCAATTCTACTCAGCAGCTGAAGCAGAAGAATTGGTTCGTGAAGGATACAAGGTGATCGATTGGGCTTCAACTGTTTCAGCAGATGAAGAACCAGATCTTGTTATTGCAGCTGCAGGTACAGAGCCAAACTTAGAAGCTCTTGCAGCCATCACAATCTTGCACAAAGCCTTCCCAGAATTGAAGATCCGCTTTGTTAACGTTGTAGACATCTTGAAATTGCGTCACCCATCAGTCGACGCGCGTGGACTTTCAGATGAAGAGTTCGACAAGGTCTTCACCGCTGACAAACCTGTGATCTTTGCCTTCCATGGTTACGAAGGCATGATCCGTGACATCTTCTTCAACCGTCACAACCACAACTTGCGTGTGCATGGTTACCGTGAAAACGGAGATATCACAACACCATTCGATATGCGTGTCATGTCTGAGTTGGATCGCTTCCACTTGGCACAAGATGCTGCTAATGCAGCTCTTGGAGCAGAAGCAGCTGAATTTGCAGCTCAAATGGATGAAACAGTAGCCTTCCACAACGCCTATATCCGTGAAAATGGAGATGACATTCCAGAAGTTCAAAACTGGAAATGGGAAAACGTGAATAAATAATAGAAAGAGCCGGAGCAATCCGGCTTTTTTTGTGAGGAACAGCAAGTAACAAAAGGAAGAGGATGAGAATAGATGTTCGGAAATCAAGCGTTTTCCAATAAAATTGTAAGAGTTTCTAGGAAAATATTGAAGTAAAACCGAAAAAATAGTAAAATGGAAGAGCTGATTGCAGCAAATCAACTGTTCTGCGTTCTCCTTTTTGGAGAAGTGTCCTACATTAGAAAATGGAGTATTCTATGAAGAAAAAAATTATCTTGAAAAGCAGTATCCTAGCGGTCGCTGCGGGTCTTAGTGTTTTTGCGATCAATAGCGTTTTTGCAGACGAATTGCCCGTGCAGTTCATGGGCGTCAATGACTTCCACGGTGCCTTGGAACAAACAGGGACAGCTCGTTTAGAAGGCGAAACTGTGAAAAATGCAGGAACAGCTCCACTTTTGGCAACCTATTTGAACGATTCGCAAAAAGACTTTGAAACGGAGAATGCCGGAACGCCTAATGACAGCATCCGTGTGCAAGCGGGAGATATGGTCGGCGCTAGTCCAGCCAACTCTGCCCTCCTTCAAGATGAACCAACTGTAAAAGTCTTCAATGAAATGAACTTTGAATACGGAACCCTTGGAAATCACGAGTTTGACGAAGGGCTTGGTGAATTCAACCGGATCATGAAGGGAGAAGCCCCAACACCTGGTCAATTCAACAAGATCGTCGATGAGTATCCTCATGAAGCTTCCAAACAAGAAGTTGTAATTGCCAACTTGGTTGACAAAGATACCAACAAAATCCCATTTGACTGGAAACCTTATACCATCAAAGAAATCCCAGTCAACGATAAGACCGTTAAGGTCGGATTTATCGGGGTTGTTACGACAGAATTCCCAAATCTTGTCTTGCGTAAAAATCATGAACAATACCGTGTTTTGGATGAAGCAGAATCGATTGCCAAATATGCGCGTGAATTAAATGACCAAGGAGTTCATGCGATTGCTGTCTTGGCCCACGTTGCTGCCACTAGTAAGAATGGTGTAGCAGAAGGTCCTGCTGCAGACATGATTAAAAAATTAAACCAAATCTATCCTGAAAACTCAGTGGATATCGTCTTTGCAGGTCACAACCACCAATATACAAACGGGATGGTTGGAAATACCTTGATCGTTCAAGGTACGTCTCAAGGGAAAGCTTACTCGGATGTCCGTGGAGTCCTAGATACGGATACAGCTGACTTTGTCAAAGCTCCAACTGCAAAAATTATTGCGGTAGATCCATCTAAAGGCAAAGCAAAAGATGCCAAGGTTCAAGCGATCATCGATGATGCCAATGCGACGGTTAAAAAAGTAACAGAAGCAAAAATCGGTACAGCAGACAAGGCTGAAAATATTACTCGTGAATTGAATGCACAAAAAGAAAGTGCTGTTGGAGATTTGGTCACAGCAGCGCAACTAGATATTGCCAAAAAATCAGGTTATCCAGATGTTGACTTTGCCTTCACCAATAATGGAGGAATCCGTGCAGACCTCGTGGTGAAACCAGACGGAACAGTCACTTGGGGTGCAGCTCAAGCCGTGCAACCATTTGGAAATATCCTTCAAGTAGTCGAAATTACCGGAGACCAAATTTATAAAGCTTTGGACCAACAATATGATGAGAAAGAGCTTTACTTCTTGCAAATGGCAGGGATCAAGTACACCTATACGAAACCAGCCGACGCAACGGAAGAAAATCCTTATAAGGTCGTGAAAGCTTACAAGGCAGACGGAACTGAAATTGATCGCAACAAGACCTACAAGGCGATTATCAACGACTTCTTGTATGGTGGCGGAGATGGCTTCTCAGTCTTCCGTGATACAAAATTGATCGGTGCGATTAATCCAGATACTGAAGTCTTTATCCAGTACATCGAAGATGTGAATAAGGCAGGGAAGAAATTATCTGCTTCAATCTTGGGCAACAAGACCTTTGTGGAAAAAGTGGAAGAAGAAACACCTACTCCAGAACCACAACCAACTCCACAACCAACTCCACAACCAACTCCACAACCACAGCCAGCGCCAGTTGATCCAGTAAGTCCTGTAAATCCAGTCCATCCTGTGGCTCCAGTGTCTCCTGCTACCCCAACTCCTCAACCTGAAAGCCCAGTAACTCCAGCTCAACCAGCTGCAAGCGAAGCAAAAGAAGTGGCAACAAACAAACCAGTCGCTGTCACTTACCATACAGGTGGCCAAGCAGAAGCAACAGCTACACCAGCAACTGGTCTTCCAAAAACAGGTCAAGATGAATTGGCTTCCACAGTCCTTAGCCTCTTTGGCATGACCTCACTAGCTTTAGCAGGCATTGTAGCCAGCAAAAAACGTGAAGGCTAAGTCATTCATCCGTTAACTTACCCTAAAAAACGTCCGTTCTATAAAGAAACGGACGTTTTTGATGTCTTAGGCTGTTTTCTCCACCCAGACACTGCGGACAAAGAAGATGCTGATGAGGGCAAGGGCTAGGAAGATCCCTGCAACATAATAGTAGGGTTGGTCGAGAGTTGTTGAACGACCAGAGAGGTTAACAATGCCTCGGTAGAGGGCTCCAGCAGTTGCCGTGGCGACAGCTGAGTTCCAAAGATTAAGAGTGATTCGAGAAAGGCCTTTTACCACTAGTTGCAGAGCCACTAGTAGGGCGCCACCGATCAAAGGAATCAAGAATAGGTAGTGCATGAAGGCAGAGGTTTCGCCAAAACTAAAGTGTTCATAGATGCGACTTCCGACAAAGAAGAAAGCCGAGATAAGAATGTACCATAGGATGGTCTTTTTCAAGCGTTGTTTAATAGGATTAGTAACCGATGTAGACAATGTCACTCACCGCCCTTTCTGAGATAGTACCATTTGTTGTTGGTTTGTTAATAACTTGGCCATTGAAGTAAAGTGTAGAAGATCCACCCCCATCCAAGTTATAGGCTGTTTTAACACCATAAGACTTCATCACTTCCGCTAATTGGTAGAGAGATAGTCCTTCACTTTCTGAAGTCCGTCCATCTGACACGACGATAATGTAGTGGTTTTCATCGATGATCCCAATCGCTGTACGTGGGTTGGAGGCCATGGATTGTCCAACTTCTGAGTTCGTATCGACCGTAATCTCACCATTTTCAACCAAGGAAGGTCCGAAGGCAAGGAGATTGACGACCCCATCTTTGACCAATTGATCTGCAGAGATCTCATCTTCATAGATAATTTTGAAGGATCCATCCTTGTAAATGGCTAGGTCACCATTGCTTGAATCTTCCCGAACCGTATCGCGGTAGACCACTCCGTTTCGGATGACATAGCCGGTGCTATTAGCTCCGTAGTAGTCTCCATTGACGGCTAGAATAGCATTGTTCTCAGCTGCAGTGACGGAAGTCTTAGCCGTTACATTTGTCCCGTAGGTGTTTTGTGCAAAGGCTGTTTTGAGATAATCTGCCGAGCTGACTGTGATATCTGCGATGTAAACCTGGGTATTTTCAACTGTTTTTTCTGTTAAAGTCACCTGGATATTGTCATCTGAATAGCTAGTATCAGTCGTTGTAGCTGAAGCAGCTGCTTTTTTGGCTGCCTTAGTGTCCGTAGTCGTAGCTTTTACGGTTTGGATGGCATCGGATAAGACAAAGGTCTTGAGCATCGAGTAGCTAAAACTGCTGGTCAAAAGAAGGCCAAAGCAGGCAGCATAGGTGTAGGATTTTTTAAAGAATTTCATGGTGGGGTGCAGTCCTTTCTTTGAAGATCACTTTTTTCTGGATCACCCATGAGACCAGAAAGAGGAGGAAGCCGACGACAATCTTACTGATCAGGAGATTGAGCCCGAAAGCAGTATAGATGAGTCGAATCAAGAGCGTATCGAGAATAAAGAGGCCGAGGGCTAGGCCAAAGTAGCCACTTCCGGTTTTAGTGACGCTGTCTTTGTTCTTAAAGACCAGGTGCTTATTGGTCGAGTAGTTAAAGATGGAACTCGTCACACGAGCGATCCCATTCGCTAGGAGAATACGTAGACTAATGGGCACGGCCATCATCACGAAAAGGAAGAAGGCGTAGACCAGATAATCCACGATAAAGCTACTGAGGGAAGAGAGGGCAAACTTAAACATGTCCTTGTAGATCATGAGGCCATCTCGAATAGGTCGGAAATGGGAGCCTTCGTTGTCATTGATGTAGACCGTCTCGATGGGAACTTCCACGATGGGGAAGGACTTGCTTGCTGCAAGGAGCACATTCATCTCATATTCATAGCGCTGTCCTTCAACTTCAAGCATGAAAGGCAAGAGATTCGTAGTAAAAGCTCGTAAGCCTGTTTGGGTATCGCTGACTGCCACTCCTGTTTGTTGCTTAAACAAGAAGCGGGTCAATTTATTCCCGAAAGCAGAACGCAAAGGAACTTTTCCAGAGAAGGCGCGTGCTCCTAGAATAAGTGTTCCAGGATGCTCTTGAGATTGGTTAACAACCCTGAAAATATCCCAAATTTTGTGCTGACCGTCTGCATCAGCTGTAACAATGCTTCCATAGGTGCCTCTTTCTAGGATGTAGGCATAAGCAGTCTTGAGAGCTTGCCCTTTTCCTTGGTTGTGCTCATGGGTCAAAACTGTCGCAAGACCCTCCAATTTTTCAAAAAGCACTTTCTTGTCAGCGTCACTCCCATCGTCGACCACGATGATGTGGAGATCGCTTTTAGCGTGGACCAAGCGAACCAGTTTGACAAGATTCAGATCCGGTTGATAGGCGGGGATGATAAGATAATTCATAATCGTTCCTCGTTTCTTGAGATTTGTTGTAGCTAGTATAAAGACTCAAGCTTAAAGCTAACTGATATCAGTTTTCTTTAAGGAAAGGAGAGGAAGAAGGGGAGGGGTTTCTTCTATAAAGTGTCATTTATTAGGACATTTCTTTCTTTTTTCTCGAAGGGGACGTCCAGAAATCATTTTTTAAATCCTAAAGATAATTCTTGCCTTTGTTCGAAAAGTCTGGTATAATAGTTTCTTGTGAGTAAACCTCACTTACCCCTTGCAAAGACTTGGGGTCATTAGTCCAAAAGGAGGAACATTATCAATGGCTAAATACGAAATTCTTTATATTATTCGTCCAAACATTGAAGAAGAAGCTAAAAACGCTTTGGTAGCACGTTTCGATTCTATCTTGACTGACAACGGTGCAACTGTTGTTGAATCAAAAGATTGGGAAAAACGTCGTCTTGCATACGAAATCCAAGATTTCCGTGAAGGACTTTACCACATCGTAAACGTTGAAGCGAACGACGCTGTAGCTCTTAACGAGTTCGACCGTCTTTCAAAAATCAACGGTGACATTCTTCGTCACATGATCGTAAAAGTTGACGCGTAAGAAATCATCAGAGGTGACTTATGATTAACAATGTTGTACTTGTCGGTCGTATGACCCGTGATGCTGAACTTCGCTACACTCCAAGCAATCAAGCAGTTGCTACTTTCAGCCTAGCTGTCAACCGCAACTTCAAGAGTCAAAATGGAGAGCGCGAAGCCGATTTCATCAACTGTGTGATCTGGCGTCAGCAAGCAGAAAACTTAGCCAACTGGGCTAAGAAAGGTGCTTTGATTGGGATTACCGGTCGCATTCAAACACGTAATTACGAAAACCAGCAAGGTCAACGTGTTTATGTCACTGAAGTCGTAGCAGACAGCTTCCAACTATTGGAAAGCCGTGCAGCACGCGAAGGGCATGCAGGTGGTGGCTATTCATCAGGCAACGGTGGTTTTGCTGGAAATGCAACCCCAAGCTTTGGTGGATCTGAACCAAGCAATGCAGCGCCAAACTTTGGTCGTGAAGAAAATCCATTTGGAGCTAATCCAATGGATATCTCAGACGACGATCTTCCATTCTAAGAATGGGTTTAACGAATTAAAACTATAAAGGAGAATTAAACATGGCTCAACAACGTCGTGGCGGATTCAAACGCCGTAAAAAAGTTGATTACATCGCAGCAAACAAAATCGAATATGTCGATTACAAAGATACTGAGCTTCTTAGCCGTTTCGTTTCAGAACGTGGGAAAATCCTTCCTCGTCGTGTAACTGGAACTTCAGCGAAGAACCAACGTAAAGTAACAACAGCTATCAAACGCGCTCGCGTAATGGCTTTGATGCCTTTCGTAAACGAAGATTAAAAAAGAGGTCCAGTGGACCTCTTTTTCACGAGCTTGAAAATAAAAAAGCGAGTAAGACCCTAACGGGTCTTTTTTTGCGAGCATAGAAATGTGATAGTGAGTTAGGTCCGTGTGAAGCTCTTTGACCTTTCTCAAGCTCTAATTATGCTATAATGATGGGGAGAAAGGTATCAAGGAGCGCAACATGAAGGAAGGTGTAATCATCAGGAGGATGATAAAGGCAGATATTGAGCACATCTCTCAAGCCTTTATCCACCAAGGGTGGCCAGGTAGAGAGGATATCTTGACTAGCTATTTTCAAGAGCAGGAGAATAGAGAGAGGGACGTATTAGTAGCTGAGTCGGATGGATTTGTGGCAGGCTATATCACTATATTGCCTGCTGCCAAGCACGGCCCTTTCGTGGGAGTCTATCCTGAACTATCTGATTTTAATGTTTTTGAACCATTTAGAAATCGAGGGATTGGGAATCAACTCTTAGAGGAGGCAGAAAAAAGAGTCCAGCTACTATCAGAGATTGTTACTTTAGGGGTTGGTTTACACTCGGGTTATGGCCCAGCTCAAAGACTGTATGTCAAACGGGGCTATATCCCAGATGGATCTGGAGTTTGGTTTAGGGATCAGCCCTTGGCCCCTTACAGTTCTTGTGAAAACAATGATGACTTAGTCCTCTATTTTTCAAAAAGGTTGAACAGGGAAATACAGTAAAACAAAAACGGATGAAAACTTCATCCGTTTCTTTTTAGCGTCGAGTTGCAGGTGCTGTGCTCGAACTTTTAATATTAAAGCGTTTCTTGAGGTAGAAGCGAAGGACAAGCGCTAGAGCTCCTAAAACGATGGCAAAAACATCTGGAATAGTTGGGTTGAGAACTTGTGGGAGTAAGGAAGTAAAGGACAAGACAATGACCCAAAGGAACATGACTCCAACAAGAATCGGCATGGATTTCCAAAGAGAGGGACGCTCACTGCGATCTTTTGTGCCATCCATATACTGATAGAAGAAGTAGTACATGAGATACAAGAGCAGAGCCCCTGTCAAACTTCCAAGGATCAAGGTGATCAAACCATAGCCAGTACGACGCGGTGCAACCAAGTTCATAAAGGCGCTAATCGCAGCAAAAACACCAAAGATAAAGAGGAAGGAATCCAAAATCATGAGAGAGGGAGCATCGTTTAATTTCGGATGCTCTTTTTCATAGCGTTCTTTCTCGCTGAAAGAATTCGCCCAAACAGTTGGAGCACCAAAAAGGGTCCGTGCCGGAATTCCTTTTCCTTGGTTTTCATGGATAGCTGGTAAAATTTCTTGGATGAGGCTTTCTGCTTCTTCCTCTGTCTTTCCGTTTTCAAGCAATTGGTGTTTGGCGATGCGAACGAATTCTTGATTTTTTTTACTTAATTGAGTTAAATCAAATTGAGACATAAATACTCCTTAGTGTTATTAGTAGGTGTTAGAACCATTTTTTATGGATGAGGTAGACGACGAGAGACCCGGTCAGGGCAAAGGCGATGAAAATGATCAGCCAGAAGGCATGGGGCTCGCCGTTGAGCGGAAGCTCATTGTCCTTGAAGTTCATCCCGTAGGCCGAAAAGATCATGGTCGGAATGGACATGACAATGGTAACGAGGGCCAGGGTCTTCATGATGTTGTTCTGGTTGTTGGAGATGATCGATGCGAAGGTATCGGTCATGGAGTGCAGGATATTTCCATAAATGTCTGCCATCTCGATGGCCTGCTGGGTTTCGATCAAGGTATCTTCCAACAGATCCTCGTCTTCTAGGTATTTCTTGATGTTACTAGTAGCACTGGTCAATTTCTTGATCACGCGCTCATTGGTTTTTAGAGAGGCCTTAAAGTAGACGATGGTTTTCTCCAGCTCCATCAACTCAATCAGCTCTTCATTACGCGTTGATTTGTGCAATTGGCTTTCAATCTGCTCGCTTTTGCGATCCAAGGTACGAAGCGCAGACAAGTAGAGTTCAGCGTTGCGATAGAGGATCTGAAAGATAAAGCGCGACCGCATAAAGGTATAGAAATTCCGCAAGCGTCGGTGGATAAAGATATCAAGAAGTGGCAATTTCTCCAAGCAAGTCGTGATGATAGCTTCTTCTGTCAGGATAATCCCTAGCGGAATGGTCACGTAGTAGGTCTGATTGTTCCGCTCTTCCTTGATGGGAACGTCGACGATGATCAAGGTGTATTCATCTTCGATAGTCATACGGGACATTTCTTCCGCATCGAGTGGTGCCCGCAAGTCTGCAATATCGATATTAAAAGCAGAGGCGATTTCCATCGATTCACTTTGAGAAGGGTTCACAAGGTTGATCCAGCTACCAGGTTCCAGCGTCTCTATTTCCTTAAATTCAGTCGTTGTCGATAAAAAGACCTGTTTCATGGTGCCTCCCCTTGTTTTTTTACACCTTAACATTATATCAGAAAAAGGACGGTTTTGGATAAAAGAATACTAAAAAATTTGTTATAATGGAGGTTAACAAAAAGGTGATTAGAGTAAGAACATGCAAGATAAAATTGTCATTCATGGGGCACGCGCCCATAATTTAAAAAATATAGACGTGGAAATTCCACGGGACAAATTAGTTGTGGTGACGGGTTTGTCTGGTTCTGGAAAGTCCAGTCTGGCCTTTGATACCCTCTATGCAGAAGGCCAGCGCCGCTACGTGGAGAGCTTATCGGCCTATGCCCGGCAGTTCTTGGGAAATATGGAAAAACCAGATGTGGACTCCATTGACGGCTTGAGTCCAGCCATTTCCATCGACCAAAAAACGACCAGTAAAAACCCCCGTTCTACAGTGGGGACGGCAACAGAGATCAATGACTACCTGCGCTTGCTCTATGCACGTGTAGGGACGCCTTATTGTATCAATGGGCATGGAGCGATTACAGCTTCTTCGGTTGAGCAAATCGTCGATCAAGTCTTAGAATTACCAGAGCGCCAACGCCTGCAAATTCTAGCTCCTATTATTCGCAAGAAAAAAGGCCAGCACAAGAATATCATTGAAAAGGTGCAAAAAGACGGCTATGTCCGGGTGCGGGTCGATGGTGAGATCTATGATGTGACAGAGGTTCCAGAACTATCTAAAAGCAAGCAGCACACGATTGAAGTGGTTGTGGACCGAATCGTGATCAAAGAGGGCATTCGCTCGCGGCTCTTTGATTCGATTGAAGCAGCTCTTCGGATTGCGGATGGTTATGTGGTGATTGATACCATGGATGGCAAGGAGCTACTCTTTTCTGAGCATTATGCTTGTCCAGTCTGTGGCTTTACCGTTCCTGAATTAGAGCCCCGCCTCTTTTCTTTCAATGCGCCTTTTGGATCTTGTCCAGATTGTGATGGGCTGGGTATTAAGCTAGAGGTGGACTTGGATTTGGTGGTGCCAGATGATCGCTTAACCCTTCGCGAAGGAGCACTCGCTCCTTGGAATCCGATCTCTTCCAACTACTATCCACAGATGTTGGAGCAGGCTATGATCCATTTTGGCGTTGATATGGACCGACCTTTTTCCGATCTTTCTCAAGAAGAAAAGGACTTGGTCCTCTATGGTTCAAACGGGAAGGAATTCCACTTCCACTATGAAAATGAGTTTGGTGGAGTTCGGGATATCGAAATTCCTTTTGAAGGGGTCGTAAACAACATTCACCGTCGTTTCCGTGAGACCAATAGTGATTTCACCCGCAATCAAATGCGCTCTTATATGAACGAATTGACCTGTGCGACCTGCCATGGCTACCGCCTCAATGACCAGGCTCTTTCTGTTCGTGTCGGCGGGGAGAAGGGGATGCATATCGGGGAAGTGTCAGATCTATCGATTGCGGACCACTTAAAAGCCGTAGATCAGTTGATCTTAACAGACAATGAAGCTACGATTGCAAGACCGATCCTAAAAGAGATCAAGGATCGCTTGACCTTCTTAAACAATGTGGGGCTCAATTACTTGACCTTGTCACGATCTGCTGGGACCTTATCAGGTGGAGAAAGCCAGCGCATTCGCTTGGCAACCCAGATCGGTTCCAACCTCTCTGGTGTCCTTTACATCTTGGATGAGCCGTCTATCGGCCTCCACCAAAGGGACAATGACCGCCTGATCGCCAGTCTCAAGAAGATGCGCGATTTAGGCAACACCTTGATCGTCGTCGAACATGATGAAGATACCATGAGAGAGGCAGACTACCTGATCGACGTCGGCCCAGGTGCCGGTGTCTTTGGGGGAGAGATCGTTGCAGCAGGAACTCCAAAGCAGGTAGCACGCAGCAGCAAATCCATCACTGGCCAGTATTTGTCCGGCAAGCGCAAGATTCCGGTTCCGACAGAGCGTCGTTCGGGGAATGGTCGCTATATTGAAATAACAGGAGCCAGTGAGAATAACTTACAAGACATCGCAGCGCGCTTTCCTCTGGGCAAATTTATCGCAGTCACTGGAGTTTCCGGTTCTGGGAAATCGACCTTGATTAATGGCATCTTGAAAAAAGCCATCGCTCAAAAGCTCAACCGCAATTCGGAAAAACCAGGGAAATACAAGACCATTCAGGGGATTGAGCATATCGATCGCTTGATCGACATTGATCAAAGCCCGATTGGCCGGACTCCTCGTTCCAATCCAGCGACCTATACAGGCGTCTTCGATGACATTCGTGATCTCTTTGCTCAGACCAATGAAGCCAAAATTCGGGGCTATAAAAAAGGCCGCTTTAGTTTCAATGTCAAGGGCGGGCGTTGTGAAGCCTGCTCAGGAGATGGGATCATCAAGATTGAAATGCACTTCTTGCCAGATGTCTTCGTTCCTTGTGAGGTCTGCCATGGACGTCGTTACAATAGTGAGACCCTTGAAGTCCACTACAAGGAAAAAAATATTGCAGAAGTGCTGGATATGACGGTCAACAAGGCAGTTGAATTCTTCAAGCACATTCCAAAAATTGAACGCAAACTCAAGACCATCCAAGATGTGGGCTTGGGCTATGTAACGCTGGGGCAACCAGCGACCACCCTTTCAGGTGGGGAGGCGCAACGGATGAAGTTGGCTTCTGAATTACACAAGCGCTCTACAGGCAAATCCTTCTATATCTTGGATGAACCTACGACCGGACTCCATACCGAAGACATTTCTCGCTTGATCAAAGTCTTAGAGCGATTTGTGGATGATGGCAATACGGTCCTTGTGATTGAGCACAATTTGGATGTCATTAAGACAGCAGATCATATCATCGATTTAGGACCCGAAGGCGGTGTCGGTGGTGGAACCATTATTGCGACCGGAACACCAGAAGAAGTAGCAGCAAATCCTGCTAGCTACACGGGACAATATTTGAAAGGAAAATTACAATGAATCAACGGATCAGCAACTTAAGAAACAAAATGAAAGCCCAAAACCTCAAAGCGGTATTGATTAACAATTTGAAAAATGTTTATTATTTGACCAATTTCTGGGGTTCAAACGGGACCGCTTTGGTGACAGAAGAACGCGTGGTCCTCTTTACAGATTCGCGCTACACCATCCATGCCCATGCGACTTGTTTCCCCTTTGTAGAGATTGTGGAAACCCGCGATGAGTTGACTGCAGCTGCAGAGATCGTTAAGGACCTTGGCATCAAAGAACTTGGTTTTGAGGACGAAGTGACGGTAGCCTACCATGCCCGTATGGCTTCTGTTTTCAGTGGCATTAGCCTTCAATCTCTAGCGAACTTTGTAATGGAATTGCGCTTGATTAAAGATGAAACGGAGATTGCGGCCATTAAAAAAGCTTGTAGCATCTCTGACCAAGCCTTCCATGATATTTTAGACTATATTAAGGTAGGGAAAACGACAGAGTTGGAAGCAGCGACTTTCCTCGATTTTAGAATGCGGGAGTTGGGAGCTTCTGGTGTATCTTTCGATATTATTTCAGCAGCTGGTGAACGCTCTGCCATGCCTCACGCGACTCCAAGTGATCGGGTCATTTCAGCAGGAGATGCCTTGACCCTTGATTTTGGTTGCTTGTATGATCACTATGTCAGTGATATGACACGGACTATCTATGCAGGACATGTCAGCGACAAGGAAAGAGAAATTTACGAAACCGTTTTGAAAGCCAATCAAGCCTTGATTGCTGCGGCTAAAGATGGACTTGGCTTCCGTGATTTTGATAAAATCCCACGTGATGTGATCGAGGCAGCCGGCTATGGTCAATACTTCACGCATGGAATCGGTCATGGAATTGGGCTAGATATCCACGAAGAGCCATACTTCAGCCAAACTTCTAAAGAAGCGATTCAAGCAGGGATGGTCTTGACAGATGAGCCAGGGATTTATATCGAAGGCCTCTCTGGTGTGCGGATCGAAGATGACCTCTTGATCACAGAAACTGGCTGTGAAGTCTTGACTCTTGCTCCTAAAGAATTGATTGTCCTATAAAATAGACAGTATTTTCTTAACCCCTGTGTAACAAACAAAGATAAGAAAAGAGGCCTATGAAAAAACGAAGTGTAATAGTTGGAATTCTTCTAGTAGTCCTGCTATTTGTATTTGCTCCTTCTGCCCATGCTGGTGTTGGTAATACAGATAGTGGTGGCAGTAGCTTGATTGATTCAGGTGGTGGTAGCAGTTGGTCCGATAGTGGCAGTAGCTGGTCCGATGGCGGAAGTAGTTGGTCTGGTGGCAGCAGCTGGTCTGGTGGATCCAGTAGCTACAGTTCTAGTTCTGGAACAGACTCTGGTGGTGTAGTGGCAGTTTTTGCTATCGTTGGATTGATTGGATTTATCTATAATATTGCAAAAGAGGCTAATGATAGTGATGAATCATTCTCTTCAAATAGTGGTCCAAAACGGACAACCGAAGAACGGGCTGGTCGACCAATTGAGAACAACTATGAAGCGATTCGCCGTATCCGTAAATTGGATCCAATGTTTGATGAAGACCGCTTCTTGTCGCAAGTCAAGCTGGTTTATCTTCAATTGCAGTCTGCCTGGACAGAAAAAGATTGGAATTCTGTGCGGAACTTAGAAAGTACCAGTCTTTATGAGCAACACTTGACGCAGTTGCAAGAGCATATTCGCGCCAAAACAACCAATGTTCTTGAGCGCGTGCGTGTGGAAGATTCGAAGATCAAAGACTTTATCGAAAATCCAGATGGTAATGACCGCATCGAAGTCATTCTGTCATCGACAATGAGAGATTACATCCGAAATGATGAAACGGGTCGTGTGATCGAAGGGGATCCAACCAAAGATCTCTTTACTGTTTACCGCATGGTCTTCCTCCGTGAACATGGAGCGCAGACAGAGATCATTAAGAATTCAGAAGTCGTTAGTGATCATTGTCCGAACTGTGGTGCGCCATTGACGATTGATTCAATCGACAAGTGTGAATATTGCCAAGCATCCTTGAAGCACAATCCAAAAGATTGGGTCTTGGATGTCTACGAAGTTGTGGATGAAATTGAATTCTACAGATAGGAGAATGTATGGGATTTATTAAAGCAGCCCTTTCAGCGGGCATTTCAAGTTTTCAAGATAGTAAATTTAAGGAAGCCATTACCTTGCCGGAAGCTGTTCCAGCAACAGCTTTGGCCATTAAGGGACAGCTCTTGACCAAAGATCCAGATGGGCGCTCTCGTCAGAGCAACCAAAATACAGGTCTATTGACAGATGGCTCTGTTGTCATCGTTCCCCAAGGATATGTTGCTCTCTTGGTCAATAATGGAACGTTTCTAGGAGACCTTCTAGAAGCAGGGAGCCACGAATGGCAAGCCGGTGAAAATGCCTGGTTGTTTGAAAAGGGTGGTGTGAAAGGAACGTGGGATCAGTTCAAGAATCGTTTCTCATTTGGAGGCCAAGTGGTCACCCAACAAGAAATTATTTTTGTGCGGATGCAACCTTTTACAGGAAATAAATTTGGCACTCAAAATCCAGTCGAGTATTTTAGCGATCGTTACCAACAACTTCTTAGTATTCGTTTTTATGGTCTTTATGATGTTAAAGTAGCAGATCCTGTACTCTTTTACATCAGTGCAGTCAGTCGCCAAATCACTGCAGATAAGCCGTTTACCTTGGAAGATGTGGCTCAGGGAACCTTGCGCCAAAATCTGGCTCCAAAAATTGCAGTGGCCATTTCAAAATATACAGCAGAAAATAAAGCGGATATTTACAATATCAATGCGGACCAAGACGTCTTCAATGAAGTTGCAAAACGCGAAGTCAACAAAACTTGGACAGAATTATATGGTATCGAATTAACCAATGTCCTCATCGAAGATTTGAGCTACGATGCAGACAGTATGGCCAAGGTCAATAAACTGGACAGTGAATTGGCAGCGATGAAGTACAATACCATTGAAATCGAAGAACGTCGTGCTCGCAATGAAGCCTTGGTCGCAGCTGCTAAAAATGAAGGTGGCAATGGCATGAACATGATTATGGGGATGAACTTGGGTCAAGCCCTTGGCAATGACCTTCAAAAACAAGCCTCTTCAGCTCAAGACAAGCCTCATACCTTCTACATTGAAGTAGATGGCAAATATGTCCATGTCACCAAGGATGCCGATGGCAATATTGTGCCTGTGGACCAATAAGGAATAGTGAAGATGGAGTTGGAGGTATAGAGATTCTAAGGACTCGTTCCTGCAATCTCTCTCCGCCTTCTAGCCTTCCTAAAAAGAGACAATTGCTGTTTGAGAAAAATCAAATAGTGTGTTACAATAAAGAGTAATCTATTTTTGAAAAAGAGGTAATAAAACATGATCGAAGCAAGTAAATTGAAAGCTGGTATGACTTTTGAAACAGCTGACGGAAAATTGATCCGCGTTTTGGAAGCTAGCCACCACAAACCAGGTAAAGGAAACACTATCATGCGTATGAAATTGCGTGATGTCCGTACTGGTTCAACATTTGATACAAGCTACCGTCCAGAAGAAAAATTTGAACAAGCGATTATCGAAACTGTTCCAGCTCAATACTTGTACAAAATGGATGATACAGCCTACTTCATGAACACTGAAACATATGACCAATATGAAATTCCAGTTGTGAACGTAGAACAAGAATTGCTTTACATCCTTGAAAACTCAGAAGTAAAAATTCAATTCTACGGAAGCGAAGTAATCGGTGTAACAGTTCCTACAACTGTTGAATTGACTGTTGCAGAAACTCAACCATCTATCAAAGGTGCTACTGTGACAGGTTCTGGTAAACCAGCTACAATGGAAACTGGTCTTGTGGTAAACGTTCCAGACTTCATCGAAGCAGGACAAAAATTGATTATCAATACAGCTGAAGGAACTTACGTTTCTCGTGCATAAGAGACATCTCAGGGTGTCAAATAGAAAGGAACTTCTATGGCAACTGAACAATTTGGTGACATCGTTATTGCACCACGTGTATTAGAAAAAATTATTGCGATTGCGACAGCAAAAGTAGAGGGTGTCTATTCGCTTGAAAACAAGAGTGTTTCAGATAGCTTATCCAAACGCTCCCTTGGACGTGGCGTCTACCTTCATACGGAAGAAGATGGTCAAGTTTCAGTAGACATCTATCTCTATTTGGAGTATGGAGTTGCTGTGCCATCTGTAGCAGTAGCGATTCAAAAAGCGGTCAAGTCTGCGGTTTATGATATGGCAGATGTAACCTTGGATGCTGTTAACATTCACGTTGTCGGTATCGCGACGGAAAAATCTCCAAAACCAGACTTGAAAGACTTGTTTAATGAGGACTTCCTCAATGACTGATGAAATTTTATTAGAATCACGTCGAGATTTGCGTGAGCGTGCCTTCCAAGCCTTGATGGCCTTGGAATACGATGGAGACATTGTTGAAGCTTGTCGCTTTGCTTATCTACATGACAAGGACCTAGCAGAAGACAAAGAAGTCGATCTTCCTGCCTTTCTCATGAATCTCGTGACGGGTGTCTATCAGTCAAAAGATCAACTAGACCAACAAATCGGTCAACATTTGAAAACCGGCTGGACTGTTGAGCGCTTGACCTTGGTAGAGAAAAACATCCTTCGTCTGGGAATTTATGAAATGACAGAGTTTGATACACCACAGATCGTCGCAGTCAATGAAGCGGTGGAATTGGCCAAGGCCTTTTCGGATGAAACCTCTTCACGATTTGTCAACGGTGTCCTCAGTCAATTTGTGACAGAAGAATAAGTAAAAAGAGCCTACTGGCTCTTTTTTTGGTAAAAAATATCCCCACAGTTTCTACTGAGGGGATATTGCTTTTAGACACTTTTTCCAGAGTGGAGACTAACGGGCAAGAAATAACCGGTAGTCGCTACTTTTTTTCCTTCGATCTTTTGGAGTAAAAGATCCACCATGAGAATAGCAATGTCTTCGAGGGGTTGTTGGATGGTTGTCAGTTCAGGTGTATAGGTCTCGATGAACTGGGTTCCATCATAACCAATCACTTTCAAATCCTGAGGAATCTGAATATCTAATTCTCTAGCGACTTTCATGATCAAGATCGCCGTCAAATCATCGGAGGCAAAAATAGCGTCTGGTTTGTGGTGGGTTAAAATCTGTTTGATTTCCATTTCTTTGCGAATAGGGGAGAAATCACTGGAAACATTGATGATCATGGACTCAGGTAGAACTGATGCAAATCCCGCATGACGCAAGCCAGTTGGGGAGTTAGAGTTGTCATTACCTGTGATCATGATAATATTTCGGGCTCCGGTTTTTACTAAAGTTTCTGCTGCTAGCACTCCACCAGCGTAGTTGTCTGAAGAGACAACCGGAATTTCTGGGGAGAGGTTGCGGTCAAAAGCAATGATAGGAGCAGTTACCCGGTTGTAATCTTCAATGCCCAAATTATGACTTCCTGAAATGATGCCATCTACCTGGTTAGCCTCCAACATCTCAATATATTCGCGCTCTTTCTCGGAGTCGTGCTCACTATTGCAGATGATGGTTTTATAGCCATGTTTGAAGAGTTGGTGTTCTAGTTTGTCGATTAATTCAGCATAGAAAACATTGCTGATGTTGGGAAAGATCAAGCCGACTAACTTGGCTGATTTTCCTTGGAGGCTTCGAGCAACATTGTTAGGTTTATAGCCTAATTCTCGCATGGCTTCTTGGACTTTTTGAATCGTTTTCTCAGACAGGTATCCTTTTTTATTGATAACCCGTGAGACAGTAGTAGGGCTGACACCGGCGAGTTTGGCGACATCAGTTAGCTTTGCGACCATAATCAAGTTCGTAGTAAGTTCCAGTAGGGGTTCCAGACTTGATCAAGATTCCATTTTGATCTGCATGTGGGTAGACCCGACCAGAAAATACTTTTTCTCCTTTATTGATAAAGATTTCAAAAATCGAATTGTCAATGAAAATATTAGCGGTTGTTGCTTGGTTAGCGATTGTGCAGCTACGGCTCGCACCGAATTCTTGGGCATATTGCTCACCAGCCTGGCTTCGATCGACTGTGACCAATCCTTTAGCCAGATCAAATGTGAGAGCTAAGCCCTTCCCTTCTGCATCGGCAAAGAGGACGATTTCGTTCTGGCTATCCTTTTCAAACTGCAATTCCAATTCATAGCAGTTCTTGGTTTGTGCCTTGTTGGCAAATTCCTCACTCTCAGCGCGCAAGTCTTTGATGGCTTCAACTGGGTATTGGTAGAGCTTGCCATCTTTGATGGTTAATTCTTTGACCAGTGAGAGAGCTCCTTGATAGTCATAGGAATCCGTTGGATAAGAAACGTCTGGAAGACCTAGCCAGCTAACAGCATAGGCACGTCCATCGGGAGCATTAAATCCTTGAGTGGCATAGGCTTCAAAACCATAGTCGAGATTATACAATTCAGATACATCAACCATTTTGGCCTTTTCTGGATCAAAGCTTGCCCCGATCTTGTACATATTTGGATAGATATTGTCATAATCGAGAACGGATTTATCTAAGCCTTGAGGACAGTAGAGGAGAACGGGTTGGTCTCCAACAAAGACTAGGTTGGGACATTCCATCATATAAGCTGTCCGATCGTTTGCAAAATCCAAATCACCGACTGCAACCCAGTTGGTATAGTCGTTATCTACCGCCTTATAGAGACGGATGAATCCTTTCTTCTCAAGGTCTTGACCACCAACGATAGCGTAGAATTGACCCTTGAAATTAAAAATCTGTGGGTCACGGTAGTGATCCGTAGAGTCAGCCGGTTGATCAATCAAGATTTTGTCAATTTTTTCAATCTTGCCGTCTTTGTCCATCAAAGCACCGACTTGGTAAGGATGACGAACCCATTCTGCATCACGAACATTTCCGGTGTAGAATAAGAATAGTTTGTCACCAAACTGCATGGCTGATCCGGAATAAGCTCCATGGCTATCCAGATCTGTGTCTGGAAGAAGCGTTACACCAGTTTCTTTGAAATGAACCAAGTCTTCACTTTCTGTTTGTACCCATGATTTTAACCCATGGGCTGCACCAAATGGGAAATTTTGGTAAAACAAGATCCATTTTCCATCAAAGTAGGAAAAACCGTTAGGATCATTTAAGAGACCAGCTTTTGGCTCTACATGATAATGTGTATGCCAAGGAGATTTGGCCATATGATCTTGGATGGCTTGCTTTTCCTCTTTTGTCCAGTCTTCGTAACGTCTGTAACGACGTTCAGTTGTCCATTCCATTTTAGTCCTCCGAATTTTTTCTTACTTCCATGGTACCGATTTCCTATTAAAAATGCAAGCGATAAATGAAAGAAATGGCCAAAAAATGTCAAACGATTGACATCTATTTTGCGGCTTGAAGAAAAGAGGAGAAGTTGAAAATTCATGAAAAAATGAAAGAAAATGAAAATAAAAGACTGAATCAAAGCGCCGAAAAGCGTATTATAGGCCTATCTTTTAATGAAAATAGTTTCATACTGTCAAAAAGTGTCAAAATATCCAAAAAAGTTTCAAAAAAATCCTGCAAAACGCTTGACATATTTTCAATACGTGGTACAATTAAAAACGTAGAAACGATTTAACCGTTTACATTACAAAAAATAAGGAGATTTTTGCAAAATGTCAAATACAGAAATTGCAAAGCAGGTCATCGATGCAATCGGTGGGGTTGAGAACGTTAGCAGTGTTGCTCACTGTGCGACTCGTCTTCGCGTGATGGTAAAAGATGAATCAAAAATCAACAAAGATGTTGTTGAGAATATTGAAAAAGTACAAGGTGCTTTCTTTAACTCAGGTCAATACCAAATCATCTTTGGTACTGGTACTGTAAACAAGATCTATGATGAAGTAGTAGCTCTTGGCTTACCAACATCATCAAAAGATGAAATGAAAGCAGAAGCCGCTAAACAAGGAAACTGGTTCCAACGCGCGATCCGTACCTTTGGAGACGTTTTTGTTCCAATTCTACCAGCAATTGTTGCGACTGGATTGTTTATGGGGATTCGTGGTGCCATTGCTCAAGACCAGGTTTTGGCTTTGTTTGGCACAACAGCAGATGCATTTAAATCTACTGATTTTTATACCTATTCAACAATTTTAACTGATACCGCGTTTGCCTTCTTCCCAGCCTTGATTTCATGGTCTGCATTCCGAGTATTCGGAGGAAATCCTGTTCTTGGGATTGTAATTGGTTTGATGATGGTTAGTCCGACACTTCCAAATGCGTGGGTTGTAGCGGAAGATCCTTCTAAAGCAGCAACATACTTTGGTATCTTCCATCATGTGGTTGGATTCCAGAACTCAGTTCTTCCCGCTTTCTTCGTTGGTCTAATTGGTGCGAAACTTGAAAAGTGGCTCCATAAGAAAATTCCAGATGTCTTAGATTTGTTATTGGTTCCATTATTCACATTGACAATCATGTCATTCCTCGCTTTGTTTATTATTGGTCCATTCTTCCACAGTATCGAAGAATATGTACTAAATGTAACTAAGTTTATTTTGAATTTACCATTTGGTCTTGCAGGTCTTCTTATTGGTGGCGTTCATCAGTTGATTGTCGTTACCGGCGTCCATCATATCTTTAATCTTCTTGAATCACAATTAATTACTGCAGATAAAAAAGATCCATTTAATGCAATTATTACAGCGGCTATGACTGCACAAGCTGGAGCTACTTTAGCAGTGGCAGTAAAATCTAAATCTCAAAAAGTGAAAGCTTTAGCATTCCCAGCAACTATTTCTGCTTTGCTAGGTATTACTGAGCCTGCAATCTTCGGGGTGAACTTGCGTTATGTGAAACCATTCGTTATTGCTTTGGGAGCAGGTGCTGTAGGTGGTTGGATTGCATCTATGTTAAATCTGGCTGGTACAGGATTTGGTATTACAATTATTCCAGGTACACTTCTCTATCTAAATGGTCAATTATTGAAATATGTATTTATGGTTGTATTTACAACTGCACTAAGTTTCGGTTTGACTTATATGTTTGGTTATGAAGATGAAGCTTCATCAGTTCCTGCAGAGGACAAAGAAGCTGGTGCAATTATTGAAGAAGAAACAACTGGAGTTATTCCAGCATCTCTTCAAGACGAAACCATCATCTCTCCTATCGTTGGTAGTGCTGTAGCACTTGCTGATGTGAATGATCCTGTCTTCTCAAGTGGAGCGATGGGACAAGGAATTGCCATCAAACCAACTGAAGGCGTTGTCTATGCACCAGCAGATGCTGAAGTAACTATTGCTTTCGCAACTGGTCATGCTTACGGTTTGAAGACAGCTAATGGTGCTGAAATCTTGATCCACGTTGGTATTGATACAGTATCAATGAACGGTGAAGGATTTGATCAAAAAGTAGCTCAAGGCGATAAAGTCAAAGCTGGTGATGTCCTTGGTACATTTGATGCAGCGAAAATTGCCGCAGCTGGTCTTGAAGACACAACTATGGTGATCGTCACTAACACGGCTGACTTTGCTTCTGTCACACCTGTTGCAACTGGATCTGTTGCGAAGGGTGATGCGATCATCGAAGTCAAAGCTTAATCGAAATAATAAGTTCTCAAGGACTGGTCTATCATCTCCAGTCCTTGAATTTTATTTCTCAAAAAAAGGTGTGTTTTTTCTTTAGAGAAGAGAAAAAGATTGACTACAAAATATGCTATAATAAATACAGGATATTTTTCATAATAAAAAAGGAGCCAACATGACAAAATTATATGGAAGTTTGGAAGCTGGCGGTACAAAATTTGTTTGTGCGGTTGGTGATGAAAACTATAATGTTGTGGAAAAAGTACAATTTCCAACAACCAAGCCAATTGAGACGATTGATAAGTGTATTGAATTTTTCTCAAAATTTGAGGATTTAGTTGGGCTTGCGATTGGTTCATTTGGACCAATTGATATCGATCCAAATTCAAACACTTATGGTTTCATCACAACGACTCCAAAACCGAATTGGGCCAATGTAGATATCGTTGGGGCTTTCCGTCGTGCCTTGAATGTACCTATCTATTTCACGACAGATGTGAATAGCTCTGCCTATGGCGAAGTGGTCGCACGCAATAATGCGGGTGGCCATATCGAAAACTTGGTTTACTATACAATCGGAACAGGAATCGGAGCTGGTGTCATCCAACGTGGCGAGTTTATCGGGGGAGCTGGGCACCCAGAAATGGGGCACTACTATGTGGCCCAACACCCAATGGATGTGGAAAAAGAATTCAAGGGTGTTTGTCCTTTCCACAATGGCTGTTTGGAAGGCCTTGCGGCTGGTCCTAGTCTGGAAGCTCGTACAGGTATTCGTGGGGAAAACATTGAACTCAACAGCAATGTATGGGATATTCAAGCCTACTACATCGCACAAGCAGCAGTGAATGCGACAGTTACCTTCCGCCCAGACGTCATTGTCTTTGGAGGAGGAGTAATGGCTCAACAACATATGTTAGATCGTGTTCGCACGAAATTTACTGCCCTCTTGAACGGTTACCTCCCTGTACCTGATGTGAGAGATTATATTGTGACACCTGCAGTTGCTGGCAATGGTTCAGCGACCTTGGGGAACTTTGTCCTTGCAAAAGAAGTGAGCGAGAAACTTAAAAAATAAGCAGCAATTGTCTCTTAGAGGTTAGAAACAAGAGCGAGGAGGCTGGGACAAAAGTCCTAGCCTCTCAATTATTTTTGGATTGTCGAGCAAGACGCAGTGGTTGAGTAGGGCTCTACTACGCTGATTTCATCAGCTTTTACAGCCCTACTCAACTGTGCGGAGGTGGGACGACGAAATCGAATTCTAACGAATTACCGATTTCTGTCCCACTCTCTTCTTTCGTCTACCTATCAAGAAGTGAGGAAGGAATGAAAAAGAATATTGTAAAAGATGTCTTATTCTTGGGTCAAAAGTCAGAAGAAGCGACACCTGAGGATCGCACCTTGGCTTTGGATTTGCAGGACACCTTAAATGCTCATCTCCTTGAGTGTGTCGGTTTAGCGGCTAATATGATCGGGGTGAAAAAACGGGCGATTATCATCCGAATGGGAAGTGAAAATCTGGTCCTCTTTAATCCGGTTCTCCTTGAAAAGAAAAAGCCTTACCAAACAGAGGAAGGATGCTTGTCCTTGATGGGGAGTCGGCCGACCACTCGTTATGAGGAGATTACAGTGACCTATCGAGATGTGAATTGGAAAGCAAAAACAATTCATTTGACAGGTTTTCCAGCCCAGATCTGTCAGCATGAAATGGATCATCTAGAAGGCATTATTATCTAAAGATGAAGGATGGAGTCGATTCGGCTCCATTTTTTTAGTTCTTATGGAAACTTTTTTCTTGACAGGGATCTTTTTTGTGTTAAAATAGTTCTCATAGTAACTTTAAAGTTCTTAAGAGAACTATTTGGAGGAAATGATGGACAAACCTTTACAAGAATTTAAAAAAATCGGCCATCTCATTCACCTCATGGTAGAAAGAGAGGCCAAGAAGAGAGGGCTTGAATTTAGCGCAGGACCCCAAGGTCAGGTATTGAGCTTTTTATCTCATCGTGAGAAAGAGGGAAAAGTGACCTTGATTCGGGATGTTGAGCAGGAACTTCATATCTCAAAATCCGTGACGAGTAACCTGATCAAGCGGATGGAGAAAAATGGCTTTATTTATTTAGAGGCTAGTCCGACCGATAAACGGGCCAAGTATGTCTACCTAACAGACAGTGTGAAAAATAAGTTGAATGACATGAAACAATTCTTTGAGGAAGTGGACCAGAAGATGATGGCTGGTGTATCAGAAGAAGAATTGGCCATCTTTTTCAAGGTCATGCATCAATTTTATGAGAATATGAAAAAAAGGAGCGAGGAATGATCAATATGTTTCGGCGGTTAACCGCCAAAGAATGGGGCATGATTGCCCTTAGTACGGTCTTTATCTGTCTGGCTGTTTGGATGGATTTAAAGACTCCTGAATACTTATCTGATATCACGACCCTCTTAGCTAAGGATGGGACCAAGGTTTCTGATATTATGGATCCGGGAAGCAAGATGTTGCTCTTCTCTTTTGGAAGCTTTTTGATGGCAGTTTTTGTGGGCTTTTTGGCTTCAAGAGTCGCTGCCAGCTTTACGACGCGACTTAGAGGAGAGATTTTCCATCAAGTGATGGATTACTCTGATGCCGAGATCAAGAAATTCTCCGTTCCCTCTCTCTTAACTCGTACAACCAATGATTTGACCCAGTTACAAATCATGATTGTCATGGGGATGCAAGTTGTGACGCGTGGTCCCATTATGGCGATTTGGGCTCTGACCAAGATTTGGGGGAAGAGCAGTGCCTGGACAACGTCTGTTGGGATTGCGGTCTTGATGGTCTTGATTCTTCTCTCTGTTCTTGTTCTGATTGCCTTTCCGCGCCAGCAAAAGGTTCAGGGTTTGACCGATGCCTTGAATGCGACGACACGGGAGAGTTTGACTGGGGTGCGCGTGGTCCGTGCCTACAATGCAGAAGCGTATCAAAATGAAAAATTCCAAACGGAAAACAAGGGCTTAACCCGTCTAAATCTCTTTGTTTATCGTTTGATGTCTCTGATGAACCCTGTCATGACAGTGGTATCAAGTGGTTTGACCCTTGCTATCTACTGGATTGGGGCGCACTTGATCAATGATATCGCCATGCCAAAAGATCCTACAAAGATCTTCACCAGTCCTGCATTAGCGGATCGGACCAAGGTCTTCTCCGATATGATCACCTTCTCCTCTTACGCCATGCAGGTTGTCATTGGCTTTATGATGATGGTGGCCATCTTGATTATTCTGCCTCGTGCCTTAGTATCCGCAAAACGGATTAATCAGGTCTTGGCTCTAGAGCCGTCTGTTGATTTTCCATCTGAGTCCAAGACTGAGTCTGGAGAAAAAGGAAGTGTAGAATTCCAAGATGTTTCCTTCCGCTATGGACGGACTTCCCGTGCTGTGATTGAGCACGTGACCTTCTCAGCTCAGAAAGGACAAACCGTTGCCTTCATTGGATCAACTGGTTCTGGTAAATCCACTTTGGTCAATTTAATTCCACGTTTTTACGATGCGACAGAAGGAAAGATCTTAGTGGATGGGGTGAATGTCAAGGACTATAGCCACCAAGAATTGAACAATAAAGTCGGCTACATTCCCCAAAAAGCAGTGTTCTTTAGCGGCACGATTCGCTCCAATATGGAATTTGGAGAAAGTAGTCAAGGAAAATTAGAGGATGAAGCCATCTGGAAAGCCCTTGAATTGGCCCAAGCCAAAGAGTTTGTTGCCACAAAAGAGAAGGGCTTGGATACAGAAGTAGCGCAAGGAGGAAGCAACTTCTCTGGAGGACAACGTCAACGTTTGGCCATTGCGCGTGCCCTTGCACGTAAGCCTGAGATCCTCATCTTTGATGATTCCTTCTCAGCCCTTGATTACAAAACGGATCGGATCCTGCGACAAGCTCTGAAAGAAGAGCTGGCAGATACGACCAAATTGATCGTTGCCCAACGGATTTCGACCATTATGGATGCGGATTTGATTTTGGTCTTGGATCAAGGGAAGGTCGTCGGTCAAGGCACCCATAAAGAATTGCTTGCGACCAATGAAGTCTATCAAGAAATTGCCTATTCACAATTGTCTAAGGAGGAGTTGGAACATGCATAAGACAAAACAAAAAACATCCCTTTGGAGCCAACTTTCTCCCTATTTGAAGGGCTTCCACCTATTTTTCCTAATTGCTATCCTCTTTTCGATCGTATCGAGTGTAATCACGGTTATTGGACCGGATAAGTTAAAAGAAATTACAGATACCATTACAAAAGGGATGGGAGGCGCCATTGATATTGATAAGATCACTTCGATTGCCCTGACCTTAGCCATCCTTTATGGAGTTGGAGCACTGGTGTCCTACAGCAGTAGTTTCATTATCTCAACCATGATTCAGCGCTTTGCAGAACGCTTGCGCAATGCCATTGCTGAGAAGATCAATCGCGTGCCCCTCCAATATTTTGATAGCCATGAACAAGGAGATACCTTGTCTCGTGTGACCAATGACGTGGATTTGATGACCCAATCCTTTAACCAAAGCTTGGTTCAAATGGTCTCTTCTATTGTCTTATTGATTGGCTCCATCCTTATGATGTTTAAGACGGACTGGCACTTGGCGGTGACAGCGATTGTGTCCGTCTTTGCAGGTTTTGCTCTTTCCAGCATCATTATGGTCAAGAGCCAGCCTCTCTTTAAGCAACAACAGGACAACCTTGCCAAAGTTTCAGGTTATGTTGAAGAAATCTATAGTGGCCACAATATCGTCATTTCCTACAATGGCCGTCACCAAGCCAAAAATCATTTTGATACCATCAATCAAGATTTGTACCATAGCATGTGGAAATCCCAATTCTTCTCTGGGATCATGATGCCCTTGATGCAGTTTGTAGGGAATTTCGGATATGTCATGGTCTGTATCGTTGGGGCTGTCCTCACCATTAATGGGGACATTACCATCGGGACCATTGTGGCCTTTATGACCTATGTCCGCATCTTTACCCAACCAATTGGTCAAATGGCCCAAGGAATTACCCAATTGCAATCGGCCAGTGCTGCTTTGGGGCGTGTCTTTGAATTCTTAGACGAAGAAGAAATGGAAGACGAATCCCAAAAAATTCGCCAATTGGAATCGCCAAAAGGTCATGTTACCTTTGAGCATGTTCGTTTTGGTTATTCACCAGACAAGACCATTATCCATGACTTTACTGCTGAAGCGAAGCCTGGGCAAAAAGTAGCCATTGTTGGTCCAACAGGCGCAGGTAAGACCACCATGGTCAATCTCTTGATGCGTTTTTACGACATTCAAGCTGGTAAAATTACCATCGATGGTGTGGATACTAAGGCCATGAGTCGCGAAGAAGTTCATGATGCTTTTTCGATGGTCTTACAAGATACCTGGCTCTTTGAAGGGACCATTCGGGAAAACTTAGTCTTTAATCAAACCGATATTTCAGATGAAGCAGTCGAAGCGGCAACCCGAGCGGTTGGGGTCCATCACTTTATTCGGACCTTGCCGAATGGTTATGACACCGTGCTAGATGATTCTGTCACCTTGTCCGTCGGTCAAAAGCAACTCTTGACCATTGCGCGTGCCCTCTTGAAGGATGCCCCGCTCCTCATCTTGGATGAAGCAACCTCATCTGTCGATACCCGAACAGAAGAGTTGATTCAAAAAGCCATGGACAAACTCATGGAAGGCCGAACTTCCTTTGTCATTGCCCATCGCTTGTCCACTATCCGTAATGCGGATCTGATTCTCGTGATGAAAGATGGAAATATTATCGAGCAGGGTAACCACCAAGAACTCATGAGCCAAAATGGCTTCTATGCCGACCTCTACAATAGCCAATTCACAGAAGAAGTGGCATGAAATCAAGATACAAGGCTTGTGAAATGTAAAGTAAAATAATAGGATAGAAGGCAATTCTATGTGCTTCTATCCTATTTTTTATGCTGGAAGAAGGGATGGGAAAGACGATTCTTAGGTACAGAAAAATGACAAAGCGTCAAAAATAGATCGCTTCTAATGTGAAAAAGAAGAAAGAAAGGATAAAAAAGAAGCCTGGCTTGACAGGATTTCTTAGGATCGCGTATACTAGTAGTACAAAAATGAGATGATAGACAGGAGTGCCAACATGAAGCCCAATCTTCAAGATTATCCGAAATTTTATCGTTGGCTAACCCTGCCTTTTACGAGAAAGCCACATCGTGTGCAGGTCCTTCAAAGGACGAATCGAATCTTGACGTTCGCCATGCCAGGCATCTACGGCCTGGTCTTTTGTTGGCTGTTTTTAAAGAAAACTTCAATGGGAGGCATCTGGCCTTTTATCTGGATCCCTGCTTCGGGTTTTGTCTTGTTTAGCCTCTTTCGTCATTGGGTCAATGTTCCGAGACCTTATGAGAAGTGGGAGATTCAACCATTATTAGAAAAGAATTCATCCGGACATTCCTTTCCTAGCCGACATGTATTTTCGGCGACCATTATTTCTATGTGTGTCTGTCAGTTGTCGCTTCCGTTTGGAATGTGCTCGATGCTCCTATCTCTTCTATTAGCCCTTGTCCGAGTTCTTGGAGGGGTTCATTATCCCAAGGACGTTCTCGTCGCTTGGGGATTGGGACTCGTCTGGGGAGGACTCTTTTTGCTGGTTTGAATGAACAAATTCCTAAAAATTGACCTTTGTGTAAGAGTGAAGGATAGTGTATACTGGAAAGTAGATTTAGAATAGGAGAGAAAATGAAGTACAGAAAAGCAAAAAAAGCAGATCTGGGTCAGGTGGTTCGAGTAGCCAGTACAGCCTTTGAGGACTATCTATTTTTAAAAGTCATCAAAGATTTGGTGCGTGATCCCAAGCAGTATCCTGCCTTTGTTGAGGCCATGATGCGCATCTTGGTAAAGGTTTTTCTCAAGCACCATATTTGCCTTGTGGCAGAAAAGAACGATGAAATTTATGCAGTTGCCTTGTTACAAAAGGGACCGATTCCTTTTCGAGCCTATCTCTTAAATGGGGGATTGGGTTTGCTCAAGTTTATTTCCTTGAAGAATATGTTGGCCTACTTTAAATTTATGGAGGACACGGATAAGGAATTGGAGCAAAATGTAGACTTTGATTGGTATTTAATGCTTCTCGCAGTCGCCCCTAAACATCAACGGCAGGGCTATGGCAGTCGCTTTATGACAGAAGGAATTGAGCCTTTCTTGGAGGAGGTTAAAGGAGAAAAACTAGCCTTTTATACCAATACGAAGGGAAATGTCTATTTTTATACCAAAAATGGCTACAAGGAAGTCTACTCTAACGAGATTAGCTTTAACCATGTAGAAATGGGGAGCTGGTATTTCTTGAAGGAACTAAAAAAACACTAAGGTTGTAACCTTAGTGTTTTTTCATTGTAGTTGTGAAATTGCTTGAATGCCGAATTTTTCAAAGAAAGCAGTTCGTTCTTCTATGATAGCATTAGTCGGATGTTTGATATTCCGTAAGAGCTCAACAAGGTCTGGAGTGACTTCACGTAGCAGTTGCCCTAAAGACCAGATAGCCGTTGCAATATGGATCTGATTTTGCGAGGTCTCGATGATGTTCAGGAGTTTAGGGATGGCTGAGCGGTCATTGGCATTGGCTAGTGCGATAATGGCATTGCGCTGGAGGATATTCTTGCCTCGCCAGCTTCCAGCAACATGCCCGAATTTTTCCTTAAATTGTCCGTTTGACAGCTCGAGAAAAGGAATCAACTCTGGATGAGCCAGATCAGGATCGATTTCTGTTGCCAAGGGATTATCCAGCCCTTTGTTATAAGGGCAGCTAATCTGACAGATGTCACATCCATAGATGACCGTTTTAATTTTCTTGCGAAATTCTAGGTCCATCATGCCCTTGTCCTGAGTTTGGAAGGACAAACAGCGTTTTGCATTCATAGAGCCATCTCCGATTAGGCAGGAGGTTGGGCATGCATCTAAACAACGTCGACAGTCTCCACAACCATAGTCGACAGGATGATCTGGTTCAATTTCGAGATTGGTAATCAATTCCCCCAAAAACATGTAAGAACCGTATTCTTTTGAAATGACTAAGCCATTTTTTCCGATAAAGCCAATTCCAGCTCGTTGGGCGACAGCCGTATCAACCAGTGCTCCAGTATCGACCATGCCCTTGTATTCAAAATCTTGCGTCATTTCTTCAATTCCAGCAGCTAAGCGGTTGAGCTTGTCTTGAAGGACATAATGGTAGTCTAATCCCCAGCTGTTGGGCGTGAATTTTCCTCTTTTATAGGCTGTTTTTTGAGGTTGTTGCTTGAGTTTGTGGGGGTAGGCGACAGCGATTGAGATGATCGTCTTTGCGGAGGAGAGACTTAATTTGGGGTGGATGCGCTCTTCAATATTCTTATGCTCGAATCCAGAATTCCGTCCTTCCTCAACGGCCAAGCGGAGCGATTTTTCCAAATAAGCAAAGTCATCAGCAGTTGTAAATCCAATTTTTGAAATCCCAATAGAATGTGCCAGTTGGATAATATTTTCTTTTAGTGTCATCTTTTCCATTATACACAAAAATGAAAATTCTGGCGAGAAAGGAAACGATCAGGAAGGGCTTTCAAAAGCTTTCTTTTTTTTGTATAATAGAAACATGAAATGTGAGGAGGATATTATGGTACAACCATTATTTTTACATTCAGTGATGCAGGAAAAAATTTGGGGAGGAACACGTCTAAAAGAGGAATTTGGTTACGACATTCCGAGTGACCATGTCGGTGAATTTTGGGCGATTTCGGCCCATCCGCATGGCGTTTCTAAAGTGGCCAATGGTCCATACGAAGGAATGGGATTGGATCAGCTCTATCAAGAGCACCGAGAATTATTCGGCAATCGTAAAGAGCCTGTCTTTCCTTTATTAACAAAGATTTTGGATGCTAACGACTGGCTTAGTGTACAGGTGCACCCGGATGATACCTATGCCATGGAGCATGAGGGAGAACTTGGAAAAACCGAGTGTTGGTATGTGATTGCGGCTGACGAAGGATCAGAGATTATCTATGGACACAATGCCGAGTCAAAAGAAGAACTCCGCCAGCAAATCGAAGATAAAAACTGGGATGCTTTGCTGACAAAAGTTCCAGTCAAGGCTGGAGATTTCTTCTATGTGCCAAGTGGAACCATGCACGCAATTGGATCTGGAATCTTGATTCTTGAAACCCAACAGTCGAGTGATACCACCTACCGGGTTTATGATTTTGACCGCAAGGATGCTCAAGGAAATTTGCGAGAGCTTCATCTAGAAAAATCAATTGATGTGTTGAATATTGGGGAGCCAGCTAATAGCCATCCAGATACAGTTGTGATCGATGATCTTCGGATGACGACCTTGGTTGCAAGTGATTTCTTTACGGTTTATAAGTGGGAACTTACTGGAAAAGCTAATTTTGAAAAGACTGCCGATTACAGCTTATTGAGCGTCTTAACTGGAGAAGGAAAATTGACTGTAGATGGAAAGGATTATCCTATTCAAAAAGGAAGTCACTTTATCTTGCCAAGCGATGTTGAATCTTGGACTTTGGAAGGGCAAGGTTTAGAATTGATTGTAAGTCACCCATAAAAACAAAGGGTTTGAGTAAAACGCAATGGAACTACTCAAGCTTTTTTTCTGAAATAAAACTATTTTTATGTTAAGTCTTGACTCTGACCTAAGGGGAGGGGTTATACTATCCTTGTAATACTCTTCGAAAATCAAATTCAAACCACGTCAGCGTCGCCTTACCGTATATATGTTACTTACTTCGTCAGTTCTATCTACAACCTCAAAGCAGTGCTTTGAGCAACCTGCGGCTAGCTTCCTAGTTTGCTCTTTGATTTTTATTGAGTACAAGGAGGAAATCATGTACCATATCAAAAAAGCTGCAGAGCTGTCGGGTGTCTCTATCAAGACCTTGCACCACTATGATAAGATAGGGCTTCTAGTCCCTGTGAAATCTGAAAATGGCTATCGAACATACAGCCAAGAAGATTTAGAACGCTTACAGGTAATTCTCTATTACAAGTATCTAGGTTTTTCCTTGGACCAAATAGCAGAACTCTTAGCCGAAGAAAAGTCTAACTTATTGCCCCATTTGACCAAACAGTTAGATTATTTGACTCAAGAAAGAAAACGTTTGGATACCTTGATTTCCACCTTGCAAAAAACCATTCAAGAACAAAAAGGAGAAAGACAAATGACAATTGAGGAAAAATTTACAGGATTTAGCTATCAAGATACTCAAAAATACCACCAAGAAGCAGTAGAGAAATATGGTCAAGAAGTCATGGACCAGGCTCTCGAGCGCCAAAAGGGGCGTGAAGATGAGGCTACGGAAGCCTTCAACCAAGTTTTTCAAACTTTGGCGCAAAATCTCAAAGATGGTCTACCCGTATCAGCAAATGAAAACCAAGATCAAGCAGCCAGACTTTTAGACGCAATTCGAACGTATGGATTTGACTGCTCTATAGAGGTTTTTGGCCATATTGGCAAAGGCTATGTCTATAATCCAGAATTCAAGGGAAACATCGACAAGTTTGGGGCTGGTACAGCCCAGTACACTTCGGATGTCATTGCTTCTTATGTAGAAAATCAACCGAAATAAAAAAGTGAGAGTGGGACAGAAATCGGTCATTCGTTAGAATTCGATTTCGTCGTCCCACCTCCGCACAGTTGAGTAGGGCTGTAAAAGCTGATGAAATCAGCGTACTAGAGCCCACTCAACCACTGCGTCTTGCTCGACAATCCAAAAATAATTGAGAGGCTAGGATTTTTGTCCCAGCCTCGTTTTTTGCTTGGAAAAAATTGAAAAGAAACGGTCCTATCTATGGGAGGCGGAAGGAAAGGAAAGAATGAAAAATTTATGAAACTTTCACAATTTCGGTTGACAGTCTTGAAAAAAAGGAGTAGAATAACCCCTGTTTTATGAAAAAGAGGCAGGGGATTCCCGGCCTCATGATCTTTTTTTCAAGGAGTTTTTTATGTTTTCAACATTGAAAAAATGGTTTATTGGCCGTCCGTTGAAATCTGGTGCAGAAGGTGAAGGAGGATTGCTGGGGAAAATGCAGGCCTTGGCCATGCTCTCTAGTGATGCGCTTTCTTCTATTGCCTATGGTCCAGAGCAAGTTATCCTGGTCCTGATGACCGTATCAGCAGGAGCCATTTGGTGGTCCATTCCAATTGGGATTGTGGTTCTAGTTCTCCTAGCCAGTTTAACGATTTCTTATCGTCAGGTCATTCATGCCTACCCTCAAGGGGGAGGGGCCTACATGGTGACTACGGAGAATTTGTCTCCCAAAGCGGGATTGATCGCTGGTGGTAGTCTCTTGGTCGACTACATGCTGACAGTAGCAGTATCTGTTTCTTCCGGTGCAGATGCCATCACGTCAGCGATTCCCTCTCTTCATCCTTATAATCTTCACATTTCCATTTTGTTGGTCTTGATCTTGATGCTGATGAACCTGAGGGGATTGCGCGAATCAGCAACATCGTTGATGATTCCGGTCTACCTGTTCATTGTCAGTACCATTGCCTTGATCGCCTATGGTGTGATCCAAATTTTGACTGGTCAATTGGCCTATAACGCGACTGCTCATGTGGGTCAAACCATTTCAGGGGTTAGTGTCATTCTCTTGTTGCGGGCCTTTACGAGTGGATCAGCTTCACTAACAGGGGTTGAAGCCATCTCCAATTCGGTTCCTTTCTTTAAGAAACCAAAAGCAAAGAATGCAGCCTCTACCTTGACCATCATGGCTTTGATTTTGGGGATTATGTTTGCAGGGATTACCTTCCTCAATTACTGGGTGGGTGTCGTACCAGCAAAAGGGGTAACAACTCTAGCTCAAATGGCCCAAGCTATCTTAGGAAATTCTCCGGTCGGACAAGCCTTCTTCTACGTTTTCCAATTATCAACAGCCTTGATCCTGGCAGTTGCAGCGAATACTGGGTTCTCAGCCTTTCCAATGTTGGCCTTTAACATGGCTAAAAACAAATACATGCCACATATGTATATGGAAAAAGGGGATCGTCTGGGCTATTCCAATGGGATTTTGACCTTGGCGATTGGTGCCATCGTCTTGCTCTTGATCTTTGATGGGCAAACAGAAAGCTTGATTCCGCTGTATACCATTGGGGTCTTCATTCCTTTTGCCCTTTCTCAAACAGGGATGGTTATCCACTGGAAACGCCAATATCAAAAAGGATTTCTCAAGTATTCACTTGCCAATATCCTCGGGGCAGCCATCTGTTATGGTATTGTCTTGATCCTCTTGCTGTTCCGTCTGCGTGAAATCTGGCCCTTCTTCCCTATTATTGGTCTTTTGCTTTGGATGTTCTTGAGTATCCGCAATCACTATGATAAAGTTGCGGCTCAATTGCGCTTGGGAGGTAAGATCGAAAAGACAAGTTATGCGGGCAATACCGTGATCGTCCTTGTCGGGAATGTCACTCAGGTAAGTGTGGGAGCTATGAGTTATGCAAATAGCCTAGGAAACGATGTTATAGCTATGCACGTCTCAACGGAAGAAACCAAGGTCAAAGATGCAGAGGTGGCAGAAGAATTTAAGCACTATTTCCCTCATATTCGCTTTGAAAATGTCATGACGAGCTACCGGGATATTATTCAACCAACAGTTGAATTTGTCTCTAAAGTAGCTGAGGAAGCTAAGGAAAAAGGGAATACTGTCACAGTCTTAGTCCCTCAATTCATCCCTAAAAAACATTGGCAAAATATTCTCCATAACCAAATGAGTTTGAAATTGAAGTACTCTCTTCGTTGGCATGAAGAAGTGGTTGTGGCAAGCTATTCTTACCATTTGTCTGAATAAACACCGTATATAGAAAAGATGTCTGCTTGAGCAGGCATCTTTTTGGATTTTCTTACACGAAAAAACCACTCGAAAGTCTTGTAAGATACAGCCTTGATCTTGAAAAAATGTTAAAAAAATGCTAGAATAAAAAGAACATTTTAGATTTTGAAAAAATCAAAGTAAGGAAAAAAATGGCAAATTTAGTAAAAACAATTATTGAAAATGATCGAGGCGAAATCAAACGCCTTGAAAAAATGGCTGACAAGGTCTTTTCTTATGAAGACCAAATGGCAGCTTTGACGGATGACGAATTAAAAGCGAAAACAGTTGAGTTTAAGCAACGCTATCAAGATGGTGAGTCTTTGGATGATCTCTTGTACGAGGCTTTTGCAGTTGTTCGTGAAGCTGCAAAACGGGTCCTTGGTTTGTTCCCATACAAGGTTCAGGTCATGGGGGGAATCGTCCTTCACCATGGTGACGTTCCAGAGATGCGTACAGGGGAAGGAAAAACCCTGACAGCAACCATGCCTGTATACTTGAATGCCTTGTCTGGTAAAGGGGTACACGTTGTTACCGTCAATGAATACCTGACAGAGCGGGATGCAACAGAGATGGGAGAACTTTACTCATGGCTTGGTCTTTCAGTAGGGATCAACCTGGCAGCAAAATCTCCAGCTGAGAAAAAAGAAGCTTACCTCTGTGATATTACTTACTCAACCAACTCAGAGATCGGATTTGACTATCTGCGTGACAACATGGTTGTGCGTGCAGAAAACATGGTTCAACGTCCATTGAACTACGCCTTGGTCGATGAGGTAGACTCGATTTTGATTGACGAAGCTCGTACTCCGTTGATCGTTTCTGGTCAGACAGCTTCTGATACGAGCCAGCTCTATCACATGGCGGATGCTTATGTGAAGACCTTGACAGAGGACGATTACATTATCGATGTCCCATCTAAAACCATCGGTTTGTCTGATTCAGGGATTGATAAGGCAGAAAGCTACTTTAATCTTGAAAACTTGTACGATATTGAAAACGTAGCCTTGACCCACTTTATCGATAATGCCCTTCGTGCCAACTACATCATGATTTTGGATATCGACTATGTGGTCAGCGAAGATCAAGAAATCTTGATCGTCGACCAATTTACTGGTCGGACCATGGAAGGTCGTCGTTATTCTGATGGGCTTCACCAAGCGATCGAAGCTAAAGAAGGTGTTCCAGTTCAAGAAGAAACCAAAACATCTGCATCGATTACTTACCAAAACCTCTTCCGTATGTATAAGAAGTTGTCAGGGATGACAGGGACAGGGAAAACTGAAGAAGAAGAATTCCGTGAAATCTACAACATTCGCGTGATTCCAATTCCAACTAACCGTCCGATTGCCCGTATTGACCATCCAGACCTTCTCTACCCAAGCTTGAAATCAAAATTCAAGGCTGTTGTGGAAGATGTGAAATCTCGTCACGAAAAAGGGCAACCAGTCCTTGTTGGTACTGTTGCCGTTGAAACCAGTGATTACCTTTCTCAATTGTTGGTGCAAGCAGGTGTTCCTCACGAAGTCTTGAATGCGAAAAACCACTACAAAGAAGCGCAAATCATTATGAATGCTGGTCAACGTGGCGCTGTTACCATCGCGACCAACATGGCTGGACGTGGTACCGATATCAAGCTCGGTGAAGGGGTTCGCGAACTCGGTGGACTGTGTGTCATCGGGACAGAGCGTCATGAAAGTCGTCGGATCGACAACCAGCTTCGTGGACGTTCCGGACGTCAAGGAGATCCAGGTGAATCTCAATTCTACTTGTCTCTTGAAGATGAGTTGATGCGTCGTTTCGGTTCCGAACGGATCAAAGCAGTGCTCGACCGCTTCAAGTTGAGTGAAGAAGAATCAGTTATTCGTTCAAACATGTTTACCCGCCAAGTAGAGGGAGCACAAAAACGGGTTGAAGGAAATAACTACGATACTCGTAAGCAAGTCCTTCAATACGATGACGTGATGCGGGAACAACGGGAGATCATCTATGCAGAACGCTATGATGTGATCACAGCTAACCGCGACTTGGCTCCTGAAATCATGGCTATGATTAAACGGACGATCAAACGGATTGTCGAAGGAGCTAGCCACTCAAGCAAGGAAGAACGCATCGAAGCGATTCTAAACTTTGCCAAATACAATTTGGTTCCGGAAGATACGATTTCTGAAAGTGATATTGAAGGAAAATCAGACAAGGAAGTCATCGACTACTTGTATGGACGGGCAGAAGAAATCTATGCCAGTCAAGTAGCGAAATTGCGTGACGAAGAGTCTGTGCAAGAGTTCCAAAAAGTATTGATCCTTCGAGTGGTGGACAGCAAGTGGACAGACCACATCGATGCTTTGGATCAATTGCGAAATGCCGTTGGACTTCGTGGGTATGCGCAAAATAACCCAGTGGTGGAATACCAATCAGAAAGTTTCCGTATGTTTAACGATATGATTGGATCAATTGAATTTGATGTCACTCGTCTCATGATGAAAGCCCAAATTCACGAACAAGAACGTCCACGTACAGAACACAGCATTTCAACAACTGCTACTCGCAATATTGCAGCGCAACAACAAGATATTCCAGCAGAAATTGATTTGTCACAAGTGAAACGCAATGATTTGTGCCCTTGTGGTTCAGGTAAGAAATTTAAAAACTGTCACGGACGTAAACTTTAAGATCTCCTCTTAAACGTAGTGAGGATGGGTCTAGGTAGTAAAAGGAGGCCGTATGGTATTCGTTACGAAGAGCAATAAGATTGATGAGCAAGAGATCACTTCGCTGTATCGCTTGGAAGGTTCAGCCTTGGAGCGAAAAGAAGCGCGTGATCGAGAGTTAGAGGCGATTATCAAAGGAGAAGACCAACGGATTCTTCTTGTGATCGGGCCTTGTTCTTCTGATAATGAAGAAGCGGTGATGGAGTATGCCCGTCGCTTGGCAGACCTGCAAGAGCAAGTGAAAGATCAGATTTTTATTGTGATGCGGGTCTATACGGCTAAGCCTCGGACCAATGGGGATGGCTACAAAGGCTTGATGCACCAACCAGATACACAGGCCGCACCAAGCTTTGTAGATGGTTTAAAAGCGGTTCGGCATCTTCACTATCGTGTGATTACAGAAACTGGTTTGACGACTGCGGATGAATTGCTCTATCCAGGCAGTCTTCCTTATGTTGAAGATTTGATTTCTTATCATGCCATTGGAGCGCGTTCAGTCGAAGACCAGGAGCACCGTTTTGTATCTAGTGGGATCTCTGCTCCAACAGGCATGAAGAATCCAACCTCTGGAAATCTTTCTGTCATGTTCAATGCGATTTATGCAGCCCAACATCCTCAAAACTTCTTGTTCAATGCCCAAGCAGTGGAAACATCAGGAAATCCTTTGGCCCATGCGATCCTTCGCGGAGGATTGGATGCAGCTGGAAAGAATATTCCAAATTACCATTATGAAGATTTGCTAGCGGCAGCAAAACGCTATAGCGAAATGGGCTTGCAACATCCCTTCATCCTGTTGGATACCAACCATGACAACTCTGGCAAACAATTCGAAGAGCAAGTACGTATCGTGAGAGAAACCATGATGAACCGTGCTTGGAACAAGGATTTGGCAACTTTAGTTCGTGGTTTCATGATTGAATCCTATCTAGAAGATGGCCGTCAAAATGAACCAGTGGTTTATGGTCAATCCATCACAGACCCTTGCCTGGGTTGGGAAAAAACACAGGCCTTGGTCAAAGAAATTGCAACGATGAATAAGTAAAAGGCAGGGGCGGAAGGAGTGATTCTTTAGCCCCTTCTCTTTTGTCAGTTAGACGATTCTGAAACGATAAATAAGGATAAAACAAGATGATCAAAGGACATGGCATCGATATCGAATCGATCGCTGCGATTGAAAAAGCCTATCACAAGAATGCACGATTTGCTGAAAAAGTCTTAACCGAGACTGAGCGAGCACGCTTTGAGGAATTATCTGGAAAGCGGAAAATGGAATATTTGACGGGCCGATGGTCAGCCAAAGAAGCCTTTTCAAAGGCCATGGGAACAGGGATTGGACCAGTTGGTTTTCAAGATTTAGAAATTTTAAATGATGCCCACGGAGCACCCTATTTTTCCAAGTCTCCTTTTTCTGGTAAGGTATGGATTTCGATCAGTCACAAGGGAGACTTAGTCTCGACCAGTGTCATTTTGGAGGAAGAAAATGAAAGCAAGTAAACATAGACCAACTGTTGCAAGAATTGATTTAGATGCCATTGCCTTTAATGTGCAACAAGTTAGTGAGCATATTCCGAGTCAAACCTTAAAGTATGCAGTCGTCAAGGCCAATGCCTATGGTCATGGGGTCGTTGCAGTGACCAAAAAATTAGCAGCTCAAGTAGATGGCTTTTGTGTCTCCAATATGGATGAAGCCCTTGAAATCCGTGAAGAAGGTTTGCAACACCCTATTTTGATTTTGGGAGTTGTGCCAAGTGAAACAGTGAGTCTGGCCAAAGAGCAGGACATCCGCTTAACGGTGGCTAGTCTTGCTTGGTTGAATCAATTGCTTGGAGAAGAAGCAGATCTTTCAGGATTGAAGGTCCATATTAAGGTGGACTCAGGAATGGGGCGGATTGGATTCCGAAGAATCGAAGAGATCAAAGAGGCTGAACGCCTCCTCTTAGCAGCTGATGCTGAAATTGAGGGAATCTTTACTCATTTTGCGACAGCAGATGAAGCAGATGATCGAAAATTTCAAGCGCAATATCATTTTTTCAAAGAAGTATTGGATGCTCTTGAAACCCTTCCTCCGATTGTTCATGCTAGTAATTCAGCCACCTCTTTGTGGCATGCAGATACGATTTTCACAGCTGTTCGTCTGGGAGATGTCATGTATGGCTTGAATCCAAGTGGTTCGGTGCTAGCCTTGCCTTATGAAATCAAGCCAGCCTTGAGTTTGGTGAGCGAATTGGTTCATGTCAAACAGTTAGAAGCCGGACAAGATATTGGCTACGGGGCAACCTATACGACGGAAGATGCCCAATGGATTGGAACGATTCCCATTGGCTATGCGGATGGTTGGATCCGAGAAATGCAAAATTTCCATGTGCTAATTAAGGGTGAGTATTGTCCCATTGTTGGTCGCGTTTCGATGGACCAGATTACTGTTCGCCTTCCAGAAGAATTACCTCTGGGAACCAAGGTTACCCTGATTGGCCGAGACGGCGAGAAAGAAATTACGGCAACAGAGATTGCGGACTACCGTGGTACCATTAATTATGAAGTAGTCTGTCTCTTGAGTGATCGGATTCCTCGTGACTATGCAGGTGAAGAATAAAAAAAGTAGGTGGGTTTTCCCTGAAGGACCTGCTTTTTTATAAAAGAAAGGAGGAACAATGAATTTACACCAACCCTTATCCGTACTGCCTGGCGTCGGTCCAAAATCGGCGGAAAAATTTAAAAAATTAGGGATTGAAACCTTAGAAGATCTACTCTTGTATTTCCCCTTTCGGTATGAAGACTTCAAAACCCGCAATGTTTTAGAGTTAGAAGATGGGGAAAAAGCAGTCATCTCTGGGGTGGTAGCAACACCAGCCAATGTCCAATATTATGGTTACAAACGAAATCGCTTGCGTTTTTCGATCAAACAGGGAGACCAAGTGATTGCGGTTAATTTTTTCAATCAACCCTATCTAGCAGACAAAATCGAGGTTCAGCAAACAGTAGCGATTTTTGGGAAATGGGACAAGGCAAAAGGCAGTTTGACAGGAATGAAGCTCCTGGCTCAAGTGGAAGATGATTTGCAGCCAGTCTATCGGGTGACGCAAGGAGTCAGCCAAAACAGCCTGGTGAAATTGATCAAAATAGCATTCGATCAGGGCTTGGATCAGCTTTTAGAAGAGAATTTGCCCCAAGTTTTGCGGGAGCGTTATCAACTCTTGTCACGCTCTCAAGCAGTGCAGGCTATGCATTTTCCTAAGGATCTGGCAGAGTACAAGCAAGCTCTTCGCCGGGTAAAATTTGAAGAGCTCCTCTTTTTCCAGTTGCAATTCCAAGTGCTAAAAGAAGAAAATCACGATGCCAGCCAAGGGATTTCCTTGGCCTGGAATCCAGAAAAATTAGCAGAACGAAAAAAACAGCTTCCCTTTGAGCTAACGCAAGCTCAAGAAAACAGCTTGAATGAAATCTTGACAGATATGGCTTCTTCTTATCATATGAACCGCCTCTTGCAAGGGGATGTGGGAAGCGGGAAGACAGTCGTGGCCGGTCTTGCCATGTATGCAGCCTTAAGCGCTGGGAAGCAAGCAGCCTTGATGGTTCCAACGGAGATTTTGGCAGAGCAACACAAGGAAAGCTTGCAAAATCTTTTTCCTGACTTGCCAATTGCCCTTTTAACAGGAGGATTAAAGGCGGCTGAGAAACGAGAAGTCATAGAAGAGATCGCCTCAGGAACAGCTCAACTGATTGTGGGGACACATGCCTTGATTCAAGAGGGAGTTCACTACCAAGATCTAGGCTTGGTCATTATTGATGAACAGCACCGTTTTGGGGTTTCCCAGCGCCGTATCCTTCGAGAAAAAGGACAAAATCCAGACGTCCTGATGATGACGGCTACCCCTATTCCCCGGACCTTGGCTATTACAGCCTTTGGAGATATGGATGTGTCCATCATTGACCAGATGCCTGCTGGACGAAAGGAAATCATCACACGTTGGGTCAAGCATGAGCAGTTAGAAGTGGTCCTCGACTGGTTAGTCAAAGAACTTGGCAAAGGTTCTCAAGCTTATTTTATTTCTCCATTGATTGAAGAGTCAGAGGCGCTAGATTTGAAAAACGCCCTTGCCCTCCAAGAAGAGCTAGAGGCCTTCTTTGGTCAGCGAGCACGCGTTTCTCTTCTTCACGGGAAGATGAAAAGTGAAGAAAAAGATGCTATCATGCAGTCCTTTAAAGAGCACCACGTTGATGTTTTGGTGTCTACGACCGTTATTGAAGTAGGAGTCAACGTACCCAATGCAACCGTTATGGTCATTATGGATGCAGATCGGTTTGGTCTTAGCCAGCTTCACCAGCTTCGAGGTCGGGTTGGTCGGGGAAACAAGCAATCCTATGCTATTCTAGTAGCCAATCCTAAGACAGATAGTGGCAAGCAGCGCATGAAAATCATGACAGAGACAACCAATGGGTTTGTGCTGGCGGAAGAAGATTTGAAAATGCGAGGTTCAGGTGAAATCTTTGGAACCCGTCAATCTGGGATTCCAGAATTTCAAGTAGCGGATTTGGTAGAAGATTATCCCATTCTGGAAGAAGCAAGGAAAGTTGCCAGCCAGATCGTAGCCACGCCAGATTGGCGCGAACACCCAGATTGGCATTTGCTCTCGCTTTATTTAGAAAAGAAAGAACATTTAGATTAGAGTATAAAAAGGGAGTGGAGTGGAAATTCTTTGGATTCCACTCCACTCCCTTTAAGATGGCATTTTACGGGCTTTGTATCTTGATGAATGCGACAGGACGAAGATGGATCGATACCATCCACCTGAGGAGTTAGTGAGTCGTGTAGGCAAGGCACCATAGTGCTTGCCGTTACACGAATTGAGCACGCCCTATATGCTGTGTGAAAAAGATAAATTCTCTTGTGAGCTTCGCTCCCCGCGACAATTTCCTATTTTCACTTGGCATTTTACGGGCTTTGTATCTTAGTTTACCCTTCGATATAGTCTTTGAGTTCTTGTCCTTTTAGGCCGGCATTGAGGGCGATGAGGAGTTTGATGCGCGCTTTGGGGGCATTTAATTCTTTGATGAAAAAGACACCTGCTTGATGGAGTTGGACGCCTCCTCCTTCATATGCGTAGACGGGTTCAGCGATTCCGTTGAAGCAACGGGATACTAAAGCGATTGGAAGGCCTGCATCTATAAACTCTTGGAGTTTATGTGCCGTTTCTTTAGGGATGTTTCCTGCTCCAAAGGCTTCGATAATGAGACCATCGAGCTTTGAAAGATCCAGCATGTCCAGCAGATCGGTTTTCATCCCTGCGTAGGTAGCAATGATCGGAACGAAACCGTCGATGGTATCGAGATCAAAGCGCACCCTTGGCTCGGCTGTTTTAAAGAAGAGGATTTCCTTTTTCATGACCAAACCTAGTGGGCCGTGGGTTGGTGTCTGGAAGGTGCTGACATTGGTAGTGTGGGTTTTGGTGACGTACTTAGCCGCATGAATTTCATCGTTCATGACGACTAAGACCCCTTTATCACGTGCTTTTGGATCGGCAGCCACTCGAAGGGCTGTCAGAAAATTATAGACACCATCGCTTCCTAGCTCATTGGAGCTTCGCATAGCTCCTGTAATGACCACAGCGATCTCTGGTAACTCCATGGTATCCAAGAAATAAGCCGTTTCTTCCAGCGTATCTGTCCCATGAGTGATGACGATGCCGTCGTAGTTGTGGGCTTCCTCTTTGATTTTATGATATAGAGCTAACATGTGACGGGGGGTCATTTGAGGGCTGGGAAGGTTGAAGAAGTCCTCTGAGGTGACTGCAATCCCTTCAATTGGTGAAGTAACTTGGGTCATGGGATTGACTTCATTGGTAATCACTGCCCCAGAGTCATCTGCCGCCATCGAAATGGTTCCTCCGGTATGTAGTGCTAAAATTTTCTTAAACATGTGAAGCTCCTTGGAATATGTGATATAATTTATTTTATCATAAAAAGAAAGAAACAGTAGACATGGAAATAAAAGCAGTCTTTTTTGATATCGATGGAACCTTGGTGAATGATAGTCGAGCGGTCCTCAAATCAACAGAAAAAGCTATTCAGTCTTTAAAGGAAGAAGGGATCTATGTAGGCCTTGCGACAGGTCGGGGACCGGCCTTTGTCAAACCGTTTATGGAACGCTATGGTTTTGATTTTGCAGTGACCTATAATGGTCAGTATATTTTGACCAAGGACCGCGTGCTGTTTACCAGTCCAATCGATAAAAAGAGCCTGCACCAACTAATTGACTATGCTCGGGAACACCGTAAGGAAATTGCTCTCGGTACCAAGGATGGGGTATTTGGTTCTCGGATCATGAGTTTTGGGATGAGTCCTATTTCAACCTGGTCCAGTCGGTTTGTGCCCCGCAAAATGGCCCGTACCGTCAGTCGAGGATTTAACAAAGTGGTCAGCAAGGTCGTCCCACAAGATCAGGACACCCTCTATGCACTAGCGCAAGAACCGATCTACCAAGTGTTGATCTTATCGAGTCCAGAAGAGACTGCAAAAATTGAAAAAGAGTTTCCGGATCTGAAATTCACACGGTCTAGTCCTTTTGCAGCAGATGTCCTCAACCCAGGGATTTCCAAACTAGAAGGGATCCGCATCGTTGGTCAGGAATTTGGCTTTGACATCGATGAAGTGATGGCTTTTGGAGATTCGGATAATGACTTAGAGATGCTTTCAGGTGTTGGCTTGTCCATTGCGATGGGAAATGGAACGACCAGTGTCAAAGCGATTGCCAAGCATACCACGACCAGTAATGGCAAGGATGGCATTCAAAAGGCCCTGCAACACTTTGGTATCCTCTCAGAGAAAGAACTCTTTCTTTCTAAGGATGATCACTTCAATAAGGTCAAAACCTTCCATGGTGTGATGGATGGAGAAACCCAGGAGAAACCAGTTGTTTGGCAACCTCAAGACGCCCTTTATCGAACCATGTTCAAGCAAGAGGAGTTGGTAGAATTTGTCCGAGCAGCTAGCACAAGTGAGGAAGAATTTGACCGCTCGGTAGCAGCTCTTCACCAAGCCTTGGATAAGGCTGCAGATAAGGTGCGTAGCAAGCATCCAGCTGAAATTTCCATGGTGGGACAGGTCGATGCCTTGATCGATACCCTCTATCTGACTTATGGTAGCTTTGTTCTAATGGGAGTGGATCCTGAAGAGGTCTTTGAGATTGTTCATCGGGCAAATATGGGTAAGATTTTCCCAGATGGAAGAGCGCACTTTGATCCAGTGACTCACAAGATTTTGAAGCCAGATGATTGGGAAGAAAAATACGCCCCAGAACCAGCTATCCAAAAAGAACTCGATCGCCAGCTCAAGGCCTACGAAAAACATGCAAAACAAAAAGAAGCAAAAAAAGACAACTAAAAAAGAGAGTGGGACAGAAATCGGTAATTCGTTAGAATTCGATTTCGTCGTCCCACCTCCGCACAGTTGAGTAGGGCTGTAAAAGCTGATGAAATCAGCGTAGTAGAGCCCACTCAACCACTGCGTCTTGCTCGACAATCCAAAGACAATTGAGAGGCTAGGACTTTTGTCCCAGCCTCTTTTTCTTTCTTACATGGTTTTATCCTTATCGCGCACCACTAGTAAGTCTACTTTGGCGTGGCGAAGGATGTATTCTGAGGAGGATCCGACCATTAAGCGTTCGAATGCATTGAGTCCAGTAGCACCGACCAAAATAAGGTCAACCCCTTCTTTGCTTGGGATATCATTGGCCAAGAGGACTTTTGGATTTCCCATTTCTACAACAGTCGCAATATTTTGAACCCCGACTTTTTCAGCACGTTCCTTGTAGCCTTTGAGCAATTCATTGGCTTCTTCTTGCAATTCTTCGTAGACTTCAGCATCAAAGGTTGAGACACTTTGAAGGGCACGGGTATCGATGACGTGGACAATAGTCAATTTAGAGCCGTTGCGAAGAGAAACATTAACCCCTTTTTCAAAGGCTAATTCTGCTTCATGGGAACCGTCGACGGCGACCATGATGTTTTCGTATTTTTGAGACATAACCCTACCTCCTTATAGCTTGAAAACATGGATAGAACAGAAGTTCTTCTATTCTTTATACACTTATATTTTATTCCTTTTAAGCTAGAATGTAAAGGTAAAGTCTCACTTTTCTGGTATATTTTTGCAGAATTTATAAAGTCCTCAATTTGTACTCTATTTGAACTAGTGGTATAATAGAGATAATTTCGTGAATCGAGGCAGAATATGAAGGAATATAATAAATCAAGCAAACTCGAACATGTCGCTTACGATATTCGTGGTCCAGTCTTGGAAGAAGCCATGCGCATGCGAGCAAATGGAGAAAAAATTCTTCGTTTGAATACAGGGAATCCTGCTGAATTTGGTTTTACAGCTCCAGATGAAGTTATCCATGATTTGATCATGAATGCGCGTGATAGTGAAGGCTATTCGGATTCAAAAGGGATCTTTTCAGCCCGCAAGGCCATCATGCAGTACTGCCAGTTGAAAAAAATTCCAAATGTGGATATTGATGATATTTACCTTGGAAATGGAGTGAGTGAGCTGATCGTCATGTCCATGCAAGGACTGCTCGACAATGGCGATGAAGTCTTGGTTCCTATGCCGGACTATCCTCTTTGGACAGCAGCTGTCAGCCTAGCTGGTGGGAATGCGGTTCACTATCTTTGTGATGAAGAAGCAAACTGGTATCCAGATATCGAGGATATCAAGTCGAAAATTACCTCAAATACCAAAGCCATCGTTGTCATCAACCCGAATAACCCAACGGGTGCCCTCTATCCAGATGAGATCTTGCTTGAGATTGTAGAGATTGCTCGCCAAAATAACTTGATCATCTTTGCGGATGAAATCTACGATCGCTTGGTCATGGATGGCGAAAAGCACACGGCTATTGCAAGCTTAGCGCCTGATCTTTTCTGTGTGAGTATGAATGGCTTGTCAAAATCTCACCGGATTGCAGGTTTCCGTGTTGGTTGGATGGTTCTGTCTGGTCCGAAGCATCATGTGAAGGGCTATATCGAAGGCTTGAACATGTTGTCCAATATGCGTCTTTGCTCAAATGTCTTATCTCAACATGTTGTGCAAACCTCTCTTGGAGGCTACCAATCTGTGGATGAACTCTTGCTTCCAGGTGGTCGAATCTACGAACAACGGAACTTTATTTACAAAGCCATCAATGAGATTCCGGGCCTCTCAGCTGTTAAGCCAAAGGCTGGATTGTATATCTTCCCTAAGATTGATCGGGATATGTACCGCGTGGATGACGATGAACAATTTGTTTTAGAATTCTTGAAGCAAGAAAAGATTCTTTTGGTTCATGGCCGTGGCTTTAACTGGAAGGACCCAGATCACTTCCGGATCGTTTACCTCCCACGTGTGGATGAATTGGCTCAAATTCAAGAAAAAATGACTCGTTTCTTGAAACAATACAAACGCTAATTAGTTAAAGGAGGCTGGGACAAAAGTCCTAGCCTCTCAATTGTCTTTGGATTGTCGAGCAAGACGCAGTGGTTGAGTGGACTCTACTACGCTGATTTCATCAGCTTTTATAGCCCTACTCAACTGTGCGGAGGTGGGACGACGAAATCGAATTCTAACGAATTACCGATTTCTGTCCCACTCTCTTTTTTTGTTTCATTCTATAAAATCCATGTTATCTCATCGCCATTTTTCTGAATTGTGCATAATTGTAGAAAAAATAAATAATTTTCAGATAATTTGATTGAAATTCTCACACTTATATGATATACTTTAGCTGACTATATGCGAGGTTTATTATGGCAAACTTATTAGAAAAGACACGTAAAATTACATCCATCTTGAAACGGACAGATGAACAGTTGCAAGCTGAGATGCCTTACAATGATATTGCCCAGCAATTGGCGGATATTATTCACTGTAATGCCTGTATCATTAACAGTAAGGGAACTCTTCTTGGTTATTTCATGCGTTACAAGACCAACAATGACCGGGTAGAAGCTTTCTTTCAAAATAAAAAATTACCAGAAGATTATGCCAAGGCGGCTAGTTTGGTCTACGATACAGAAGCTAATTTAGATGTGGACCATGATTTGAGTATCTTTCCAGTTGAAACCAAGTCTGAATTTCCTGATGGCTTGACCACTATTGCGCCTATTCATGTGTCTGGGATTCGGTTGGGTTCCTTAATCATTTGGCGCAATGATAAACAGTTTGCGGATGATGATTTGATCTTGGTTGAGATTGCTAGTACCGTGGTAGGGATTCAAATGTTGAACTACCAACGCGAGGAGGACGAGAAGAATATTCGTCGTCGCACAGCGGTGAATATGGCTGTCAATACCTTGTCTTACTCCGAATTGCGTGCCGTATCTGCCATCCTTAGTGAATTGAAAGGCAATGAAGGTCAGTTGACTGCTTCTATCATCGCAGATCGTATTGGCATTACTCGTTCTGTGATTGTCAATGCACTTCGGAAATTGGAATCTGCTGGTATTATTGAAAGTCGTTCACTCGGAATGAAGGGAACCTATCTCAAAGTGTTGATACCAGATATTTTTGAAGAAATTAAGAAAAGAGACTACTAATGGCTAAAGCATTAATTTCGATTGACTACACCGTTGATTTTGTAGCGGATGAAGGTAAGCTAACGGCAGGGGCTCCCGCCCAAGCCATTTCTGAGAGCATTGCTCAGGTGACCCAATTGGCCTTTGACCAAGGAGCCTATGTCTTTTTTGCCATTGATGCGCATGATGTAGACGATCCTTTTCATCCTGAAAGCAAGCTCTTCCCACCCCATAATATCATTGGGACTAGTGGACGTGATTTGTACGGCCCTTTAGCAGATTTTTATCGGGAGCACAAAGCGGATTCACGCGTCTTTTGGATGGACAAACGTCATTATTCTGCTTTTTCAGGGACGGATCTAGATATCCGCCTTCGGGAACGTCATGTGGATACCGTTATTTTGACGGGTGTCTTGACCGATATCTGTGTCCTTCATACAGCGGTTGATGCCTACAATCTGGGTTATCAGATCGAAGTTGTGGAACCTGCAGTGGCGTCGCTCACTCCTGAAAACCACCAGTTTGCTTTGAATCACTTCAAGCATGTCTTAGGGGCAAGTTTGGTAGACGATACACTAGCTGTATTAGACCAAAAATAAGAAACCGATGTAAAAGAGGTCATAGACACTTGTCTAGGCCTCTTTTTTGGGGCTTAGAAATTGTTTTCCTCACTTGAAAATGGTATTCTAATGAAAGAAAAAAGGGGAAGTTATGAGTAAAAAAGCTGTCGTGTTTTCAGCCAATCTGTCTTATATGGAAAAGTTGGAAACCGCTATGAAGTCACTGTGTGCCCATCAGGACCAGTTGAAAATCTATGTTTTAAATGAAGATCTACCAACTGAGTGGTTTACTATCATGAATCAGCGCTTGCGCCAGTTGGATTCAGAAGTGATCAATTGTCGGATGTCTCCCGAGCAATTCCAGTCCTTTTCGCTTCCAAGTGACCATATTCACTATGCGACCTATTTCCGTTACGCTATTCCAGAGATTGTGGAAGAAGAGCGAATCCTCTATCTGGATTGTGATATGATCCTTACACAGGATTTATCGCCTTTATTTGAGGTCGATCTAAAAGGTTATGGACTGGGTGCAGTGGTCGATAAGCCGACGACAACAGATGGTTTTAATGCTGGACTTTTGGTGATTGATAAGGCTTGGTGGCAAGAGCACCAAGTGACAGAGGCTCTTTTTGACCTCACTCGTGAGCATCATCAGCATGTTTATGGAGATCAAGGGATTTTAAATATGTATTTCAAAGATGCTTGGTATCCATTGCCTTGGACTTATAATCTACAAGTAGGATCTGATAAGGACCAGTACCTCTATGGGGACTTGGACTGGTATGAGGCCTTTCAAGGGATTCCTGCGGTCATTCATTACACCTCTCATAATAAACCATGGACCTCTAAACGTTTCAATCGTTTCCGCGATCTATGGTGGTTTTATTATGCCCTCTCTTGGGAGGAAATTTTGCTTCGAAAACCGATTTTGAAACAAACCTATCAAGATCTAGTGGGAACTTTTCCTTATCATGCCGGTATATATACCCATACAGCAGATATCCACGAGTTGGAGACGTTGTTAAAAGAGTTGCCAGATGTCGCGATTCATGTCCTTGCCCATAGTCATTTTGGTTTTAACTTGGTGCAATTGGAACGCTACCCTAACCTCTTTCTTTATCCCTCTTTTGATCCCTTGACCAGTCGAAAAGTCCTAGAAAAATTGGATTTTTATTTGGATATCAATCCCTATGATGAGGTCGATCAGATAACGCAAACGATCAATCAACAAGGTCTCCCTATTTTTTCTTTTGAAGGAACCAATCATGTGGAGAATGGTGAGAATCAGGTGTTTAGGGATGACCAGGTGCAGGATATGGTGACAGCGATTCGTGCTTATTTAAAGAGAAATGAGAAGAAGTATGGAAGCAAATGAAGTAGTCAGTATTATCATTCCCATCTATAATGTAGAAGCTTATTTGAGGCAATGTTTGGAGACGGTTATCCATCAGACTTACCCGAATTTAGAGATCATATTGGTCAATGATGGTTCGCCAGATCAGTCAGAAGAGATCTGTAAAGAATTTTTTAGGAAGGATGCGCGCATCCGCTACGTCCGCCAAGAAAATGGGGGCTTATCCGCTGCCCGCAATACAGGGATTGAGTTAGCGACTGGAGATTACATCACTTTTATTGATCCAGATGACTGGGTGACGGAGGACTATGTAGAAGTGCTCTATCGCCAACTGAAGAAGTATGATGCGGATGTCTCGGTAGCCAACTATAACCTCTATGATGACAGTAGTAGCAAATACTTGATCAAGGTAACGGACGATGATTATTCAGAGACCCTTTATGAGGGGCGAGCAATTATGGACCACGATGCCATTCAGGAGACCAGAGATATGGCCTGGGCGTGTGCCATGATGAAACTCTATAAGCGTGGTTTATTTGAAGGACTTCGTTTTCCGGTCGGAAAAAATGTTGAAGATAACTTTCTCATGTACAAGCTCTTCTTAAAAGCCAATCGGGTGGTCCATACGGAGAAATGTATTTATTGGTATCGCGTGGGTCGTTCAGATACTCTGTCCCAGGTTTGGACAGAAAAGCGGGTACTCGATGAGATGGAAGCCAAGCAAGAAAAATTGGCTCTTCTTGGGATGTTGGGCTATGATCTGACCTGGCACCGCTATATCTATAAAACGCGGTTGAAACGGGCTCTTGAAAAACTAGAAGAAGCTGGCTTGCAAGAGTCAGAAACCTATGAGCGCGTGGTGATCAACCTCAGTTTCGTTGAAACCATGGACTAAGAACTTATTGATGAGAAAGGATCAGCATGTTCATTATTGCATCAGAGCAGACCAGAGAGCTGGATCGTTTGCGAAAATTATTGGACACACTTGGCCAGCCCTACCGTGTGTTTGTGACCAATTTGGAAACAGATATAGCTGAACAGACAGAGAGTCTGGCGACCTTTTTTACCCAAAAAGACCCGGCATCAAAAGTTGGGAACCCTTTATTTTTCAATGATCTAGAAGTTCCAGAATTATGGGAATGTTGGACGCTTGGGATCACGACCTATCTTTTTGATGGGGAGGAACGTCGTGCCAATGTGGTTTTGCGAGGGGATATCTTGTCACGAACGGTTGACAGAGTAGAGTGGTTTGGTCAGGGAGAAGAGATCGCATCTATTGATTTCTACAATCGCTATGGTTGGAGAAGCAAACAGAGTCTCCTTACGGAAACTGGTCAACCATATTTAGACATTTATTTGAACCGTCAGCAAGAAGAAGTCCTGCTTCATTATATTTCGCAAGGGATCTTTTTGTATCAACCCCCTAAAGGACGGGATCATCTGTATGCTAATAAAGAAGAGCTTCAAAAAGCTGTTCTGAAACAAGTCTTGCCGGAAGATGAAGCCATCCTTTTGATGGATCAGAGCTTGCTAGCTTTTGTGAAAGAGATACCAAAGGAGCGACTAGCCTACTGTGCTCGTGAAGCTCATGCTCTAGATGAGATCAAAGAGCAGGTTGGCCAGATTTTGTTGGTAGAAGATGGCATTTTGAGTGAGAAAAAAGACGGAATCACGGCTCTGTCGGGGCTAGTAGATGTGGAGCAGGAAAGTTTTCAACCAGAAGCCCTGATCATGACGGCTTCTCAAGAGGTCGAAGGCTTATCTAGCCTGGTCCATCAATTCCCACAAGTGACCTTTCATATTGCAGCCTTAACAGCCATGGGTCCGAAATTAACAGATTTAGTGGCTCGACCAAATGTACGCCTCTATCCAGGGATTTCGCTGGGGAATTATGAGAGTTTATTAGCTAGATGTTCTATTTATCTGGATTGCAACCAAGGTGAAGAAGTGATGAACAGTAGTATACGTGCTCTTGAAAATGGGCTAGTCTTGTTTGGTTTAAAGAGCACGGTGCACCAGGAAGCCTATAAAGAATTGAGCACGATTACCGATACAGTCGAAGAAATGAAACAGCAACTAGAAATATTGTTCCAGCATCCAGAGGCCTTCAAAGAAATGTTAAGAGAGCAAGTGCGGATCTTGGAACTGCCAGAAAAAGATGCTCTAAAAGAGATCTTTAAGCGATTAGAGGGAGGAACAGCATGACCATTTATACCTTTAATCTATTAGTGGGATTTGAACCCAATGGGGTCGATGTTGCACAAGCCTCTCGGGCAAAGATGCTCCGGAGTCTAGGAGTGGCAGCGAAGTTTGTCTTTACCACTTGGCCCACTCCAGAAAAATTGGCCTATTACCTCTCTTTGGGGCATCGGGATGAGGAGTTGCTTTTTGCTCATTTAGGCTTTACAGATCAACAGACTACAGTCCCTCAAAAGACGGTGGGGGCCTTGCAAATGGAGTTTCAACTGACTCGTCTAGATGTTGTTGAAAAAACGGAAAGAGCCATTCGCTACCAATTTGCGGATGAAAACGCCCTGACCTTTCATCTGGATCCCTATCATCCAAACTGTGTCCGCTACGTAGACTATCTTTTGGCTGGAAATAGGATCAAGCGAGAGTATTATGGAGCTTGTAAACTTGCTACAGAGTATTTTCAGTATGGTAGTGTTCTCAGACGAACCTATCACCATCAAGATGGAAGTATCGCCTTTGAAGAATTGAAGTTAGGTGGAAGCTGGCTCTATAAACTGGGACCTGAGATTTTGACCAACCATACAGAAGTGATGAGGCGTTTTCTGTCGAAACTTTCGCTCAAAGAAGGGGATCTGATTCTGCTTGATCGGGCTTCGCGCATGGATTTTGCCCGCCCTTTGTTGGAGAAAGATAATCCTTCCAAGCTCGCCATGGTGTTTCATTCGGAGCATGAATTTGAAAATGGCCATCTCAACTATGAGTACTATTATGTGTTCAAGTATGCCAAACGCTTCGATTACTTCATCACGGCAACGGATCTTCAAAAAGAAGTCTTGGAGCAGACACTTGCCAAACAAGAATGCCAAGGAATTCCGATCTATAGTATTCCAGTGGGGCATCTAGAAGAATTGACGGAATCACAAGGAGATAGACCTCCCTTTAGTGTGATCACAGCTTCCCGTTTGGATCCAAGAAAACGCATCGATTTGGCCATTCGAGTAGTGGCTCAAGCACAGAAACGACTCCCAGCCCTTCAGCTTGATATTTATGGGAAAGGTGGCGAAGCGGACAACTTGCGACACCTGATTCAGGAGCTTGAAGCGCAAGACTTTATTCATCTACGTGGTCATGCGGATCTTAAGCAGATTTATCCTTGCTACCAAGCCTACCTCACCACTTCTCAGTGGGAGACCTTTGGATTGACCTTGATGGAGGCGGCTGGAGCAGGGTTAGCCTTGCTCGGCTTTGATGCTCGTTATGGCAATCCAACTTTTATAAAAGAGGGTGAAAATGGCTTTTTGGTACCTTATAGCGAGACAGTGCCCGAAGAACAATTGGTCAAAGAGTTGGCAGACAAGCTGGTCCAGCTCTTTGAAAGTGACCTTGCACCATTTCATCAGGCTTCTTATGACTTGGCTTCTTGCTACCTCGCATCTCATGTCCAGAAACTCTGGAAAGAAACTCTAATAGAGATGGGACAATTAGGCGAAAAAGCAATATAAAATGAAGAATCTGTAGCGACAAAAAAGTCCTACAGATTTTTTCTAAGGCAAGCAAATTGAGCTAAATTATGGTAAAATAGAGGGTATTGAAAAATCATCAATTCACGAAAGGAAGCAAGATGAAAATTACGCAAGAAGAGGTAACCCACGTTGCCAATCTTTCAAAATTGAAATTCTCTCCAGAAGAGACAGCTGAGTTTGCGACAACCTTGTCGAAGATTGTCGACATGGTGGAATTGTTGGAAGAAGTGGACACAACCGGTGTAGCCCCAACAACGACTATGGCTGATCGTAAGACCGTATTGCGTCCGGATGTTGCTGAAAAAGGGACAGACCGTGACCGCTTGTTTAAAAATGTACCTGAAAAAGATAACTACTACATCAAGGTGCCAGCTATCCTAGAAGATGGAGGAGATGCCTAATGTCATTCAACCATAAAACCATTGAAGAGTTGCACGACCTCCTTGTCTCTAAGGAAATTTCAGCAACCGAATTGACTCAAGCGACACTTGACGATATCAAGGCGCGTGAAGAAGCAGTCAATGCATTTGTGACGGTGGCTGAAGAAGCGGCCCTTGCACAAGCCAAGGCCATTGATGAAAAAGGAATCGATGCAGATAATCTTCTATCAGGGATTCCATTTGCAGTGAAAGACAACATCTCTACTGACGGCATCTTGACAACTGCGGCCTCAAAAATGCTCTATAACTATGAGCCTATCTTTGATGCGACAGCAGTTGCTAACGCCAAAGCTAAAGGTATGATTGTTGTCGGAAAAACCAACATGGACGAGTTTGCCATGGGTGGATCTGGTGAGACTTCTTACTATGGACCAACCAAGAATGCTTGGGACCACAGCAAGGTGCCTGGTGGATCTTCTAGTGGTTCAGCAGCTTCTGTCGCTTCAGGACAAGTCCGTTTGTCCCTTGGTTCAGATACAGGTGGTTCTATTCGCCAGCCTGCTGCCTTCAATGGGATTGTTGGACTCAAGCCAACCTATGGAACAGTTTCTCGTTTCGGTCTCATTGCCTTTGGTAGCTCACTCGACCAAATTGGACCGTTTGCTCCAACCGTTAAGGAAAATGCGCAATTGCTTAATGTGATTGCCAGTGCAGATGCCAAAGATTCAACTTCTGCACCTGTTCGTGTAGCAGACTTTACTTCTAAGATTGGTCAAGACATCAAAGGGATGAAGATTGCCCTTCCGAAAGAATACCTAGGGGAAGGAATTGACCCAGAAGTCAAAGAAACGATTCTTAATGCAGCTAAGCACTTTGAAAAATTGGGAGCAACTGTCGAAGAAGTCAGCCTGCCTCATTCTAAATACGGGGTTGCCGTTTACTACATCATTGCTTCGTCTGAAGCTTCATCAAACTTGCAACGTTTTGACGGGATTCGTTATGGTTTCCGTGCGGAAGATGCTAAGAACTTGGATGATATCTACGTGAACACTCGTAGCCAAGGCTTTGGTGATGAAGTCAAACGTCGGATTATGTTGGGAACCTTCAGTTTGTCATCTGGTTACTACGATGCTTACTACAAGAAAGCCGGACAAGTTCGTACCCTCATTATCCAAGACTTCGAAAAAGTCTTTGCGGATTACGACCTCATCCTTGGTCCTACAGCTCCAAGCGTGGCCTTTGATTTGGATTCGCTTAACCATGATCCGGTTGCCATGTACTTGGCGGACCTCTTGACCATTCCAGTTAACTTGGCAGGTCTTCCAGGGATTTCGATTCCTGCAGGTTTTGCTCAAGGTCTTCCAGTTGGTTTGCAGTTGATTGGTCCGAAGTATTCGGAAGAGACCATCTACCAAGCTGCAGCTGCCTTTGAAGCAACAACGGATTATCACAAGCAACAACCCCTTATTTTCGGAGGTGACAATTAATGAACTTTGAAACAGTCATCGGACTTGAAGTCCACGTTGAATTGAATACAAACTCAAAAATTTTCTCACCAACCTCTGCTCACTTTGGGAACGAGCAAAATGCCAATACCAATGTGATCGACTGGTCTTTCCCAGGGGTGCTTCCTGTCTTGAACAAGGGTGTTGTGGACGCTGGGATCAAGGCTGCTTTGGCCCTGAATATGGATATCCACCAGCACATGCACTTTGACCGTAAGAACTATTTCTACCCTGATAATCCAAAAGCTTACCAAATTTCGCAATTTGATGAGCCAATCGGATACAACGGTTGGATTGAAGTGCAATTGGAAGACGGCTCAACCAAGAAAATCGGGATTGAACGGGCCCACTTGGAAGAAGATGCTGGTAAGAACACCCACGGAACAGATGGCTTCTCTTATGTAGACCTCAACCGTCAAGGAGTTCCATTGATTGAGATCGTATCTGAAGCAGACATGCGTTCTCCAGAAGAAGCCTACGCCTACTTGACAGCTTTGAAAGAAGTCATCCAATACACTGGCATTTCTGACGTCAAGATGGAAGAAGGATCGATGCGGGTGGATGCCAACATTTCTCTTCGCCCCTACGGTCAAGAGGAATTTGGTACCAAGACGGAGTTGAAGAACTTGAACTCTTTCTCCAACGTCCGTAAAGGTCTTGAATACGAAGTGGAGCGTCAAGCGAAAATCTTGCGTTCAGGTGGTGTCATTCGTCAAGAAACACGCCGTTATGATGAAGCCAACAAGAGCACGATCCTTATGCGTGTCAAAGAAGGAGCAGCGGATTACCGTTACTTCCCAGAACCAGACCTTCCATTGTTTGAAATCTCAGATGAGTGGATTGAGGAAATGCGCATGGAGTTGCCAGAGTTTCCAAAAGACCGCCGTGCTCGCTATGTGGCAGAGCTTGGCTTGTCTGACTATGATGCCAACCAATTGACAGCGACGAAAGTCACTTCTGACTTCTTTGAAGCAGCCGTAGCCCTTGGTGGAGATGCCAAGCAAGTGTCTAACTGGCTCCAAGGTGAAGTGGCTCAATTCTCGAACGCAGAAGGTAAAACGCTGGAAGAAATCCAATTGACACCAGAAAACTTGGTGGAAATGATTGCCATCATCGAAGATGGAACCATCTCCTCTAAGATTGCCAAGAAAGTCTTCGTTCACTTGGCGAAAAACGGTGGCGGTGCGCGAGAATACGTCGAAAAAGCTGGCTTGGTACAGATTTCAGACCCTGAAGTCTTGATTCCAATCATCCACCAAGTCTTCGCAGACAATGAAGCAGCCGTAGCCGACTTCAAGTCAGGTAAACGGAATGCTGACAAGGCCTTCACAGGCTTCCTTATGAAAGCAACCAAAGGCCAAGCCAACCCACAAGTAGCCCTCAAGTTACTTGCTCAAGAATTGGCGAAGTTGAAAGAAGATTGATAGAAAAAGAACCAGCCGAGAGGTTGGTTTTTACTATCCATAAAATTGTGTTAGAATAGGAAAGACCATTACATATCAACTAGCATTAGGAGGAGTCACATGAACAAATTTTTAAGAGTTTTATTTATCCTAGTCATTATCGCTATGTCTGGAGCGATTATCTTCCAGTTATTCTTTCCATCCTATATGGGCAATCATTCGGGATATGGTATTTCTGTCGGTTGGCAACGGGAGATTGGGATTTGGAATATGGCAGTCCTTGTGATCTTGATTGCCGTCAATCTCAAATACGATTGGTTTTATCTTCGGACGGTACTAGTGGCCTTGATCATCGGTGGGCTTGGAATTGGGACCAATCATCTTTTCAGTTATTTTCACTATCATCTGCCGGTCAATGGGATTGGTGCGCTTGAAAATTATCTCCTTGTCCTTGGTTGGATTGTGGGCTGGAGAATAGAGAATTCACGAATCAAGAAGAGGTAAGAAGGAGCAGGCGAAGGGCGGCTCTTTTTTCATCTTCAGTTTTTTCTTGACAAAGTTTGTGAAAAGGCTTACAATGGATTTGTTGAGTTTCCTGAAAAGGAAAATGCAAATCATGGAAATATAAAGGAGATTATCCTATGGCTACTATGAAAGCAGCTCGCTGGCATGCAGCAAAAGACGTTCGTATCGAAGAAGTGGAAGTACCTGAAGTACAACCACATCAAGTAAAAGTGGCAGTTAAGTTCACAGGGATCTGTGGGACGGACTTGCATGAATATTTGGATGGACCGATCTTCATCCCAACTGAAGAACATGTGTATTCTGGTCAAAAAGCACCGGTTACTTTGGGACATGAATTCTCTGGTGAAATTGTAGAAGTCGGAAGTGATGTGACTCGTGTCAAAGTTGGGGATCGCGTGACGATTGAACCAATTTTGGCAAAACATAACCTAATCGGTGACTATAACCTTGATCCAAACTTGAACTTTGTCGGCCTTGCTGCAGATGGTGGTTTTGCCGAATATTGTGTCCTTGACGGTGATCTTGTCCATGTGATTCCAGATAGCTTGAGCTATGAACAAGCTGCGCTTACAGAACCTGCAGCTGTTGCTGTTTATGCCGTTCGTCAATCTGCATTGAAAACTGGGGATACAGCCGTTATCTTTGGCTTGGGTCCAATCGGTCTTTTGATTGTTGAAGCCCTTCGTGCAGCAGGAGCATCAAAAATCTATGCGGTTGAATTATCTCCTGAACGCCAAGCGAAAGCGGAAGAATTGGGAGCAATCGTTGTTCGCCCAGAAGAAGGAGAAACAATTGTCGAAGCCATCCATCGCTTGACAGGTGGTGGAGCAGATGTTTCTTATGAAGTGACTGGGGTTCCAGTTGTTTTAGGTCAAGCCTTGGCAGCGGTTCATAAAGCTGGGGAATGTATGGTCGTATCTATCTGGGAACGTGAAGCTAGCATCAATCCAAATGAATTCGCTATCCAAGAAAAATCTCTCAAAGGAATTATTGCCTACCGTCATATCTTCCCTAAAGTGTTGGAATTGATGGAACAAGGCTACTTCTCTGCTGAAAAATTGGTTACCAAGAAAATTAAATTGGAAAATATTGTTGAAGAAGGATTTGTTGAATTAACACAAGATAAATCTCAAATCAAGATCTTGGTTCAACCTGAATAAGCGAATAAATTTATATGAAATATATGAGGCTGAAACGTTTCGTTTCGGCCTTTTATGATACAATAAAAGTAAGGAACAGATTTAGGAGGGGACTATGTCAAAGACGATGAAAGGAACACTCATGACCTTGATCGCTGGGATCGCTTGGGGACTATCCGGAGTTAGCGGGCAATATTTAATGGTTCATGGATTTTCGGCTATTGAGTTAACAAATCTCCGTTTGCTTTTTTCTGGAATTGTCCTTATTCTTCTTTCCTACGTTGCAGATAAGGAGAAGTTTTTGGCCTTTGCCAAAGATAAATCTTCCTACCTTCCCCTTCTTATTTTTGCCTTTTTAGGATTGTTATTGACTCAGTTGACCTATTTAGAGGCAATTGCTGAAACCAATGCTGGGACTGCTACGGTGTTACAGTATCTCTGTCCAGTGGGAATTTTAGCCTATACCTGTATCATGGATAAGGTGGCCCCTACACTAGCAGAAGTGTTTTCGATGCTTCTAGCGATTGGTGGCACATTCTTAATAGCAACCCATGGTCAACTCAATCAATTGGCCATCAATCCCAAAGGTTTGGCTTGGGGAGTGGTATCAGCATTTGCCTATGCCCTTTACATCATTCTACCTCTGAACTTAATTCAAAAATGGGGAAGTATGCTGGTGATTGGAGTTGGGATGACTATTCCAGGAATCCTAATGCTCCCTTTTAGTGGCCTTCTCTCTTCTTCTGGAAACTACAGACTCGATACCTGGATGGCCCTTTTTGGCTTGGTGGTGATTGGGACGATTTTTGCCTATACAGCCTTTCTGAAAGGAACCTCTTTGGTAGGAGCCGTTAAAGGAAGCTTGCTGGCGTCCTTTGAGCCTGTTTCGGCAGTTTTCTTTGCCTTTGTCATTATGAAGGAGCATTTTTTTATGGTTGATGTGATTGGGATGGCCATGATCCTCCTTGCAGTTCTCTTGATTTCCCTCAAGGATTTCATGATTCAAAAAGAAAAAGGCATCCTGTAAAATCAAAACCAATCATATTTTAGTAAAAAGGTTGAGACGAAGGTCTTAGCCTTTTTATGACAGGGAAGAGTTATCACTATATAGCGTATACATAGATAGAAAAAGATGTTAAAATAGAACAAAACTTTTTTAAGGAGATGAGAATGAAAAAGATTTTTAAATGGACCCTATTTGCTGTGGCGACTTTGAGTCTAGTAGCTTGTGGCACCACTGGTCAAAAGACAAATTCGCAGCAATCAAAGACGGAAAAAGCGGCGAAAAGCTCAGCATCTGACGGTCAAGTAGAGCTGAGCCTAAAAGGAGGGCAATACATCAAACCGCCTGTCCTCAATGACTCAGAAGACGGCACTTATTTGGCCCTTCAATTAGAATTTAAGAATGTTTCCAAAGAATCTATCAACGTGTCAGATTCAGATATCACCATCTACGATGCGGAGAATAACAAGGTCAAATTGCAGTCAGGGATTTATGACCAAACGGAAGCCTTCCAATTGCTCAAGAGTGATCAGTTGGCCCAGGATAAAAAAATGACCGGCTATATCGTCTTTCCAGTCGAAAAAGGCAAAAAATACGAAGTGCAGTATGAACGAAAAACCTATAGCTCTGATAAAAAAACGAAGCCTCTAAAATTTGTGGTGGATTCTTCTCAGTATGAGGACAAGGTGGAAGCTTCCACCCTTCTAGCTGATGAATACATCAATCAAGTTTACTTTAGTGGCCAACGAAAGGTCAAAAAGGATAATGCTTTTGTTTTGGGAACTGATTTGAAAAAGGAAGCCAGTGATTTCCGTGCGAAATTTGCGGCTGATTTTACCCGTCAATTGCATGATTACCAATTCCCAGAAGAAGAAGTGACCCAGTTTATCGATGCTTATGAAAAGGAAAATGCAAAGCGCGCTAAATTAACCTATAAGGTTAAACAATATCTCCCGGACAAGGTGGTCATTAGTCTAAATCCTGAGACTGTCAGCATGGAAAAGACGATTTTAAACCACATGCAGACCTTCTATCAAGAACATCGGAAAGATTATTCGAGTATCATTGAGGCCAATCAGGCTCAAAACAAAGCCTATAGAGAGGAAATGATGGCTTCTCTTGCAGATCGCCCCTTGACGACGCCGGATCGGTACGACTACCAGTTGACCTTTGTTAAGAAAGATGGCAAATGGGAAGTGGAAAAAGCCTATAATAGTGATAGCTTTATGGAAAAATTCGAGGGAAATCTTTCTTAATGCGGAATTTGGCACTCCTAGAACGTGAATCTAGGAGTGTTTTTATCTATAGTTTGAAACTATATCAAAACCCAAGAAACAGGAATTAGACGGAAACACCTATTAGTGATAGAATAATTTTAAGTTTGAAAGGAGATGAAGGCTTGTGTCTTTTTCTTATGAAGAGTTAGCAGAGATTCGCCACTATATCCACCAACACCCTGAATTGTCTGGTCAAGAATACCAGACAACCGCCTTTCTAAGGGAACGTTTGGAAGAGTTGGGGATTCGTATTTTAGAGAGTGGGTTAAAAACTGGTCTGATTGCAGAAATTGGATTTGGTAAACCAGTGGTGGCGCTACGTGCAGATATCGATGCTCTTCCAATTTTGGAACAAACAAATCTGCCCTACCAAAGTCAACATCCAGGTGTCATGCATGCTTGTGGCCATGATTTTCATCAAACCAGTCTTCTAGGAGCAGCAGCTCTTCTCAAGGAAAAAGAAGACCTGCTGGAAGGGACAATACGCTTGATCTTTCAACCGGCAGAAGAAATTTCAGAAGGTGCTTCTGACGTTTTAGCAACAGGACTGTTGGAGGATGTTCAAGGAATTATTGGTTTTCATAATATGCCTCAGCTAAAAGCAGGACAACTTGCTTTGAATGCTGGAGCTATGATGGCAGGGGTAGAGAAATTTAAGGTCACCGTAACAGGGGTTAGTAGCCATGCTGCAAGACCGGATTTGGGAGTTGATACGGTAACAGCCGTCACAACCATGGTTCAGAATGTACAATTATTAATTTCACGGACCATTTCTCCCTTTGAAACAGCTGTTTTATCGATAACGCATCTAGATGTGGGTTCAACCTGGAATGTACTCCCAAAATCAGGCTATTTTGAAGGAACGATTCGCTCCTTTAATCCGAGTGTGCAAAGAGAGTTGAAGGAACATTTCATTTCCATCATTCGTCATATAGCAAAAAGCCTGGAAGTGGATGTGGCTTTTGAGTGGGGAGTGACCCCGCCTGTTACCTTTAATGATGAGGAATTGACCAAAGTCGTTTGGGAAGCTTCACAAGACTTGGCTGAGGTGCTTCCAGCAAATCCATCTACAGCTGGAGAAGACTTCGCCTTTTACCAAGAACGAATTCCTGGAGTCTTTGCCTTTATCGGTTCAAATGGAGAGCCGGATGCGCCAGACCTCCATCATGATCACATGACCATCGATGATGCAGCCTTTGAGGTGTCGGTTCCCTATTATGTTGAAAATGCGCAAGCTTTATTGCGGTATTTCAAAGAAAAATAAGTGTGATAAAGAAAAACTATCACCTCCATAAAAAATATATATTAGGCAAGTGAATGCTTTTCTGATAAAATAAAAAAATACTTTTAAAATGGCGTTTTATGTGCCTGAAACGAATAAGGAGATCCTATGAATCTAAAAAAAGTGATTAAGTATTCTGCTTTAGGATTAGTTGCAGTCCTTGCAACCAGTGCTTTAGTAGCATGTTCATCTGGTAAATCAGCCAGTGGTAAGAAAACCATTGAAGTTGGGACTGTTGGAACAACCAAACCATTCTCTTACGAAGAAAAAGACGGCAAGCTAACCGGTTATGAAATCGAAGTTTTGCGTGAAATCTTCAAAGGTTCAGACAAATATGAAGTAAACTTTAACAAAACAGAGTGGTCTTCCGTCTTTGCTGGCTTAGATAGTGACCGTTTCCAAATCGGTGCCAACAACATTAGTTACTCAAAAGAGCGGGAAGAAAAATACCTCTATCCAAATCCATATGCTCGTAATCCATTAGTGTTGGTCGTACCAAAAGATTCTTCTATTAAATCGTTGGATGACATTGGTGGCAAGAAAACAGAAGTTGTTCAAGGAACATCTACTGCTAAACAATTAGAAGATTACAATAAAAAACATTCAGATAATCCAACTAACTTACAATACACAGATGGAACCATTCAAACCATCATGGCTAATTTAGCGGATGGTCGTACAGATTACAAGATCTTCGAACGGATCTCAGTAGATACTATCATTCGTGATCAAGGCTATGACAACTTGAAGGTTATCGAGCTTCCAAGCGACCAACAACCTTATGTGTATCCAATTATTGCAAAAGAAGATAAAGACCTTCAAAAATTTGTCAACAAACGTATCAAGGAACTCTATGACAATGGAACCCTTGAAAAACTGTCTAAAAAATACTTTGGTGGAGTTTATCTACCAGAAGCAAAAGATATTAAAGAATAATATATAATTAAAGGAGACTTCAAAATGAAATTGAAAAAAATTCTTGGTTTAACAGCTCTTGCAGCTATTGCAACATTTGCTCTTGCAGCATGTGGTTCTTCAAAATCATCTAGCAAAGATGGTGAAACAACTGTAAAAGTGGGTGTTATGACTTTGAGCGACACTGAAAAAGCTCGTTGGGATCAAGTTCAAAAGAACTTGGATGACGCTAAAACAGGAATCAAATTGGAATTCACTCAATTTACAGACTACTCACAACCAAACGTGGCTGTAAAAGATGGTAGCGTGGATATCAATGCTTTCCAACACTACAACTTCCTTGATAACTGGAACTCTAAAAACGACAATGCCCTTGTTGCAGTAGCAGATACGTACATCGCTCCAATCCGTCTTTACTCTGGTACAGAAAACGGTAAAAACAAATACACTTCAATTAAAGAAATTCCTAAAGGTGGAACAATCGCTGTACCAAATGACCCAACAAATGAAAGCCGTGCCTTGTATGTCTTGCAATCAGCTGGTTTGATTAAATTGGATACCAAAGATGGTCAATTGGCAAACGTGTCAAACATCAAAGAAAATTCAAAAGATTTGAAGATTTCTGAATTGGATGCTTCACAAACACCATCTGCTCTTCCATCAGTAGATGCTGCAGTCATCAATAATACCTTCGTTCGTGAAGCAGGCGTTGATTTCAAAAAAGCTATCTATGTTGAAAAGAAAGACAACAACTCAAAACAATGGTACAACGTGATCGCTGCTAAGAAAGATTGGGAAAAATCTGATAAAGCAAAAGCAATCAAAGAAATCATCAAAGCCTATAACAAAGACAATGTGAAGAAAGTGATCGAAGAATCTTCAGAAGGAATGGACCAACCAGTCTTCTAAGATTTGATCTCAAGTGTATGAAGGAGGTGGAGAAGCAATTCTCTACCTCTTATCGTGTATTAGGAGGAATGCATGCCTTTTGCCACAGAAGCGGAACAAATCCGTAAATTTGAAAATGATGAGGTCGCACAACATTATTTTGAAGTGTTGCGAACATTGATTTCAAAAAAATCCATCTTTGCCCAACAAGTTGGTCTCAAGGAAGTGGCCAACTATTTGGGGGAAATTTTTACAGCTGCAGGAGCCAAAGTCGAAGTTGATGATAGCTATACAGCTCCTTTTGTGATTGCCAAATTTTTCTCGCCAAATCCTGAAGCCAAAACCATCATTTTTTATAACCACTATGATACGGTACCAGCTGATGGAGACCAACCTTGGACGGGAGACCCCTTCACCTTATCGGTCCATTATGGAACCATGTACGGTCGAGGGGTTGATGATGATAAGGGGCATATCACAGCTCGTCTCACAGCTCTTCGAAAATACATTCGTGAAAGTGGCGATTTGCCAGTCAATATCACCTTTATTATCGAAGGGGCAGAGGAGTCTGCATCGACTGACTTGGATAAATACTTGGCCAAACATAAGAAACACTTGCGTGGGGCAGACCTCTTAGTGTGGGAACAAGGTACCCGAAATAATCAGGGTCAGTTGGAAATTTCCGGTGGTAGCAAAGGGATCGTCACATTTGATATGGTGGTGAAGAGTGCAGAAGTGGATATCCATTCCAGCTATGGCGGTGTGGTGGACTCTGCTTCTTGGTATTTGTTAAATGCCATCGCCAGTCTTCGTGACAAAGAAGGCCGAATCTTGGTGGATGGGATTTATGATCAGATCCAAGAACCCAATGAACGCGAACTAGCTTTGATCGAGCAATATGCCAACAAAGGACCAGAAGATGTAGCGGAAACCTATGGTCTAACCCTTCCAATCTTGAAGGAAGATCGAAAAGAATTCCTGCGCCGTTTTTATTTTGAACCAGCCCTGAATATTGAAGGCTTTGGCTCTGGTTACCAAGGCCAAGGTGTTAAAACGATTCTTCCGGCAGAGGCACGTGCCAAGATGGAGGTGCGTTTGGTTCCTGGACTGGATCCCAAGGATGTCTTAGAAAAGATCAAGCAACAATTGAAGAAGAACGGTTATGATCAGGTCGAATTGGTCTATACTCTCGGTGAAATGAGTTACCGAAGTGATATGAGTGCCCCATCGATTTTAAATGTCATTCGGCTGGCCAAAGACTTCTATAGAGAAGGAGTTTCTGTTCTTCCAACAACAGCGGGAACAGGGCCAATGCATACGGTATTTGAGGCTTTGCAGGTGCCGATGGCAGCCTTTGGAATTGGCAATGCTAATAGCCGTGATCATGGGGGCGACGAAAATGTGAAAATTGCCGATTATTACACCCATATTGAATTGATAAAGGAGTTAATAGTAAGTTATGAGTAAAGCAATGATTCAGCTGGACCACATTGATGTGACCTTCCAGCAAAAGAAACGTCAGATCCAAGCCGTCAAAGATGTGACCATTCATATTAATGAAGGCGATATCTATGGGATTGTAGGGTATTCCGGAGCCGGAAAATCGACCTTGGTTCGGGTGATCAATCTCTTGCAAGTGCCTAGTGCCGGAACCATCACTGTGGATGGGGATGTGATTTATCAAGATCAGGTGACCCTAAAACCGGCTGCCCTTCGGGAGAAACGTCGGGATATCGGAATGATTTTCCAACACTTCAACTTGATGGCTCAAATGACTGTTGCAGAAAATGTAGCCTTTGCTCTTAAACATTCTAAATTAAACAAAGAACAAAAGAATGAGAAAGTGGCGAAATTGTTGGAATTGGTTGGTCTAGCTGACCGTGCAGAAAATTACCCAGCCCAATTGTCTGGTGGTCAAAAGCAGCGGGTAGCGATTGCGCGTGCCCTTGCCAATGATCCAAAGATTTTGATCTCAGATGAGTCAACTTCCGCCCTGGATCCAAAGACGACCAAACAAATTCTAGCTCTGTTGCAAGAATTGAACAAGAAACTTGGTTTAACCATTGTCTTGATCACCCATGAGATGCAAATTGTCAAAGATATTGCCAACCGGGTAGCAGTCATGCAAAATGGCGAGCTGATTGAAGAAGGGTCTGTGTTAGATATCTTCTCGAATCCGAAAAATGCTTTGACGCAAGACTTTATCACAGTTGCAACAGGAATCGATGAAGCCATGGTGAAAATCAATCAACAAGCGATTGTGAAGAACTTGCCAGATGACTCGATTTTAGCGCATCTCAAGTATGCGGGTTCTGTGACAGATACAGCTATCATCAATGATATTTACAAGCAGTACCAAGTATCTGCCAACATTTTATTTGGGAACATCGAGATCCTTGATAACACGCCTGTTGGAGAATTGGTGGTCATCTTATCAGGTGAAAATCAAAATCTGGAAACGGCCAAAGCTGAGTTAGAAAATGCAGGAGTTTCCGTGACTATTGTGAAAGATGGGAGAAAAGCATGATCCAGTTAATTCAAACATATTTACCAAATGTCTATAAATTAGGGTGGTCTGGCCAGTATGGATGGGGAACCGCTATTTACTTGACTCTTTACATGACCGTTATTTCCTTCATTATTGGTGGATTTTTAGGTTTGGTGACAGGACTTTTGTTAGTCTTGACCCGTCCAGGTGGTGTCATCGAAAATAGAATCGTTTTCCAAATTTTGGATAAAATTACTTCCTTGTTCCGCGCCATTCCTTTCATTATCTTGTTGGCCTTTATTAATCCTTTGACCTACTTGCTCTTGAAAAATACCATCGGTCCTACAGCGGCCCTTGTTCCGCTATCCTTGGCTGTCTTTCCTTTCTTTGCCCGCCAAGTCCAAGTAGTCTTGTCAGAATTGGATGGAGGCGTGATTGAAGCAGCACAAGCCAGTGGGGCAACCTTCTGGGATATTGTTGGTGTCTACCTTCGTGAAGGGCTTCCTGATTTGATCCGTGTAACAACAGTGACCATCATTTCCTTGATTGGAGAAACCGCCATGGCGGGTGCCGTTGGTGCTGGAGGATTAGGAACCTTGGCCATCAACTACGGGAAAAACATGTTTAACAATGATGTCATCTTTGTGGCGACCTTATTGATCCTGATTCTTATCGTTCTGGTCCAATTTATCGGGGACTTCCTTTCGAAGAAAATTAGCCACCGTTAGGATCAGTATCCAATGAATAGAATAAATGTGAATCAAATAAAACAAGTTGGAGCCTTCACTTTCCTCTATTTTCTTGCGATTGGACTGGGGGTCTTAGTTGGAAATCTGGTCGATCATCAAGGAAATATGTTTTATGCTCCTGCCTTTTCAGCCTTGTTTGGCGGGATGATCTACCGCTATTATCTAGAAAAAATAAAAGGAGTTGGATCTATCTTTATAGTTGGCTGCGTGATTGGATCCTTCTTCCTCTTTTCGCGTCATGGTGCAGGGGCCTTTATTCCAGCCTTGATCGCCGGAAGTTTTGCGGAAATGGTCGCCTCAAGTGGTCGTTTTCGCTCGAATTTACGAAATGCCTTGTCTTTTGTTATTTTTGCCTTTGCGACGACAGGGCCCATTCTTATGATGTGGTTCTATCCAGCCAGTTACCGCATGTCGTTACTGGATCGTGGTAAATCGATAGACTATGTCAATCGGGTGATGGTATCACCAGATCTAGCGACCATCACTTGGTTTGTCCTCACGGTCATACTGGGTGCTGGATTAGGATGGGGACTATCGAACATCCTTCTTCCATTATTGGCCAAAAAAGGAGATAAAGATGCACAATAATTTACTAGTTCTTCAGTCAGACTTTGGTTTGGTGGATGGAGCAGTATCAGCTATGATTGGGGTTGCTTTAGAAGAATCACCAACCCTTAAAATTCACCACTTAACTCATGATATTACCCCCTACAATATCTTTGAAGGGAGTTACCGTCTCTTTCAGACAGTAGATTACTGGCCAGAAGGGACAACCTTTGTTTCGGTGGTCGATCCTGGTGTCGGTTCCAAACGAAAGAGTGTCGTAGCTAAAACGGCGAAAAATCAATACATTGTCACTCCGGATAATGGAACTCTCTCTTTTATCAAGAAACATGTAGGGATTGTTGCTATCCGTGAGATTTCAGAAGTGAAGAACCGCCGGGCCAATACAGAGTTTTCTTATACCTTCCATGGGCGTGATGTCTACGCCTATACAGGAGCTAAGTTGGCCAGTGGCCATATTAGTTTTGAAGAAGTCGGACCAGAACTCAGTGTCGAACATATTGTGGAAATCCCAGTGGTTGAGACGGTTCTTGAGGACAATCTTGTTAAAGGTGCAGTTGACATCCTAGATGTGCGCTTTGGTTCTCTTTGGACTTCCATTACTCGGGAAGAGTTCAATCATTTGGCACCTGAATTTGGGGAACGTTTTGAAGTGACCATCTATAACAATGACATGCTGGTTTATCAAAACCAAGTAACCTACGGCAAGTCTTTCGCCGACGTGCGGATTGGACAGCCAATCCTTTATATCAATTCCCTTTACCGTGTTGGTCTTGCCATCAACCAGGGATCCTTTGCCAAGGCCTATAATGTAGGAGTTGGGGCTTCTTGGCATATCGAGATTAGAAAAATGGAAAATTAATAGGAGATATCATAATGAAACAGAAATCATTATTTTCAATTAAAGATGTTGTAGCTATTGGGGTTGGAGCAGCCCTCTTTGTCGTGATTGCTATGTTGCAAATCCCTGCACCTGCACCGAATACGAGCATTCAGTTGCAATATGCCCTTCAAGCTCTCTTTAGTGTAGTCTTTGGCCCAATTGTCGGCTTCTTAATCGGCTTGATTGGTCATGCCATTAAGGACGCTATGTCAGGTGGTCTTTGGTGGACTTGGATCATTTCAAGTGGTTTGTTTGGACTCTTTGTTGGTTTCTTCCGCAAACAAATCGGTGAATTTAAAGGGGAAGTGACAAAGAAAGAATTAATTGTCTTTAACGTTGTTCAAATCGTATCCAACCTTGTGATCTGGGGCTTGATTGCTCCGGTTGGAGATGTCTTGATCTACAAGGAAAGTGCCAATAAAGTCTTCCTACAAGGTGTTGTTGCGGGTTCATTTAATGCATTAACAGTAGCTGTTGCAGGTTCTCTTCTCTTGATTGCTTATGCACGGACTCAAACAAAAGATGGAAGTTTGACCAAAGATTAAATGTACAGAAGATAAGAGAGTGGGACAGAAATCGGTAATTCGTTAGAATTCAATTTCGTCGTCCCACCTCCGCACAGTTGAGTAGGGCTGTAAAAGCTGATGAAATCAGCGTAGTAGAGCCCACTCAACCACTGCGTCTTGCTCGACAATCCAAAAATAATTGAGAGGCTAGGATTTTTGTCCCAGCCTCTTTTTTGTTTTATCAAAAATATTTTTTACAAAATGGAAGATATATATTGCAAAATAGAAAATATAGTGTATAATAAAGCTATAAAAACAAGAAAGGAAAAGCCTGTGGCGAAAAATCTCAAATTAAAAATGGCCCGGGTCGAGCATGATATGACCCAGGGGGATCTTGCAGATGCCATCGGGGTGACACGCCAGACCATTGGCCTGATCGAGGCGGGAAAGTATAACCCAACCCTCAGTCTCTGCCTTGCCATCTGTAAGACATTGGATAAGACGCTGGATCAACTGTTCTGGGAGTAACAGTTTTAACATAGAAAGAGGAAACATATGAAACAAAAGAAAGAACCAATTGTAAAAGATGAACGGACCATGCTACTTGATGGAAAAATCGCAGGAGAACTTGTCCTTGGCATGACCTGCTTTATTGCCCTATCCGCCTTTGTGAAATCCAGTATCCTGGACTTAGACCTAGTCGCTTATCTCCCTGAGATGTTCCTTCTGATTGCCATGGGAGCCTATGCCTTTGTGAGAAGGATCAGTTCAGGGATTGATGTTCGAGATATGTTAGAAAAAGATAGCTGGTTGAGTCGCCTTGGGTCAGGTCTATTCTTTGCTGTGCTTGTGACAGCTATGGATGTGATTGGAAAACGAGAGGCAACGAGCTTTATCTTGAGTCCCAAGTATCTGGTCAAAATTCTATTAGAAATTCTCGTCTTTGCCATCCTGACAGATCTGCTTGAAAAACCACTTGCTCTTATCAATCGGAAAAAACAAGCAAAGATCGAGGCAGAATTAGAGGATGAAGAATAAGGAGGAAGAGATGAGATTACAATTGCTGAACAAACAAATCATAGATGAACGAGAAGAAGGCCTAGCTAATAAGGCTGGTGCTGAGACAGCTGGTTTTCTTTTCCTTGCCTTAACTGTTTTTAGTGTAGGATCCATTTTTACATCTAAGGTGGGGCTCAGTCCAATCATGGTGGTAGCCTTACTCATCGTCTCAGGATTGTATTATTCGGTGCGTTGTCAACGATTGGGTGTGAGATTTATCAGTTATAGCTATCTAAATGTGACGGGAATTGTAGCAGTAACCTCAATTCTCTCCTTGTTCATCTGGGCTCAAAATTTTCAATTAAACCAGGCTGTCTATCAGGCCAATCCCTTCCATTCAAAATTCTTACTAGTACTTCCTATTACCTTTTTACTAAATCTTCCAATTGTATGGGGAGTGAATACCCTTGTGACGCTTCTTGCAAAAGTTGAGAAAAAACGCTATGAAGCCTATCTGGATCAGTTGGAAAAGGAAGAGTAGAAAGTTGAAACCCTGGTTTCGTCCTATAAAAGTCTGGGAAACCAGGCTTTTATTTTTCAGTCAAATAAATTGCATTCGTTTTCTTGGGAGAGTATACTGGTATAGTTGAATGAAAAATTCTGATAATTTAATCTTAGAAAAGAGAATGACATGGCAAAACCTATTCGTGTATTACTTTACTATAAATATGTTCCCATCGAAAACGCGGAACAATTTGCGGATGATCACTTGGCCTTCTGTAAATCAATCGGCCTTAAAGGACGTATCCTAGTTGCTGATGAAGGGATTAACGGAACCGTTTCTGGTGACTACGAAACAACGCAAAAATACATGGACTACGTTCACAGCCTTCCAGGGATGGAAGACCTCTGGTTCAAGATCGATGAGGAAGAAGAGCAAGCTTTCAAGAAGATGTTTGTACGTTATAAGAAAGAGATTGTCCACCTTGGTTTAGAAGATGATAACTTCGATAACGATATCAATCCCCTTGAAACGACAGGTGCTTATTTGTCTCCAAAAGAGTTTAAAGAAGCTCTTCTCGACGAAGATACCGTTGTCCTTGATACTCGGAATGACTACGAGTACGATCTTGGTCACTTCCGTGGGGCTATTCGTCCAGACATCCGCAATTTCCGTGAATTGCCGCAATGGGTCCGTGATAACAAGGAAAAATTCATGGACAAGCGTGTTGTCGTCTACTGTACTGGTGGAGTCCGTTGTGAGAAATTCTCGGGTTGGATGGTGCGTGAAGGCTACAAAGATGTTGGTCAATTGCACGGTGGTATCGCGACTTACGGAAAAGACCCAGAAGTTCAAGGCGAACTGTGGGATGGGAAAATGTACGTCTTTGACGAGCGGATTGCAGTCGATGTCAACCATGTCGATCCAAGCATTGTCGGAAAAGACTGGTTTGTTGGAACACCATGTGAACGCTATGTCAACTGTGGAAATCCTTTCTGTAACCGTCGCATCTTGACCTCAGAAGAAAACGAAGACAAGTACCTCCGTGGCTGCTCACATGAGTGCCGGGTTCACCCTCGCAATCGCTATGTAGAAGAACACAACTTGTCACAAGCAGAGGTTCGTGAGCGTTTAGAGATTATCGGTGAGACGCTTGATGGAGCACCTGCATAATGGAAACAAGCAGTCTGAAAACTCAGGCTGTTTTTTATATGGAAATTGATTGAAAATTGTGCTATACTTTAGGTAAGCGATTTCACAAAGGAGAAAACAAATGAGTATCGTGTTTTCAATCAAAAATAAAAAGAGCTTATTTGGCTATCAGAAAGTACTCGCAGCACAGGAAGTTCTTAAATTAGTGGAGGGGTTAACAACCTACAACTATGATCCTGCCACCCTTCATCGTCCCTTAAATGATTTTGAAAGCTTGAACTGTATCGTATTTGGCAAGAGCGGTCTTCCTCTGCAGTTACGCTATTTTGATGAGGAAGAGTCTTATCAGATTCAGGTGCCCTCTTTTGCGATAGAAGAAGATTGGCAGTTGGCCCTTCGCTGGATCAGTCGCCTAGGAGAAGTATTAGGAACGGAGATTGTGGCTAGCGACGGCGTGAGCTATACTCCAGATTCTATTTTCCATTTTGATTATGAAGTCGTTATCCTAGAAACGCTGGGGAATTTGACAAAAGAAAAAGATCTAAAAGAGTTTGAAGTGCAAGGCTTCGCTCATCCAGTCTATTTGGATCGGGATACAGTGCAGGAAGTATTGAACCATGTCCATCCACTAGAAGCCTACTCTGCCTTTATCAAGAAGATTCAATATAGTGCAGCTTATTTCAGTCAAGTCCGTTTTTATCAACAGGAGGAGACAGGAGCCTTCTTAGCCAGCTATAGCTTGACAGAAGATACGGATACGGTCTTGCCAAGCGTGCCACATGTTCCTGCAGAATATGTAGAAATTGTGGGCTTAGCGGGTATCAGTGATTGGCGGGTTCTATTGGTAGCGATCGATGGAGATCCTGATAAGCCAGAAAATTACCATCCAATTGGGTCTCTTGCACTGAAGAATCTATTGGCAGCGCTAGAGCCAGATGAATTCCAGCTGCTAGATGCTAGTCAAATTGAAATCAAAAAATTGTCCAAAGAACGGTTGCTAGAATTAGCGCAATTGGAAAACAAGTAAAAAATATCGAAGTGAACTGTCCTTCCGACGTTTGATCCGAAAAATCTAACGTCTGGAAGCAGTTCTTTTTTATGCTCCTTCCTTTGATCAAAAACCAATGACTAGGCTAATTGTGGTATAATAGGGGCCTAGAAGTAGAATGAAAGAGGTGCACGAAATGCTGTTAGAAGAATTTGATGCCAATCGACAGGCGATTATCAATCCACAAGACTTACACCAACCAATTGAAGGATTTCCCAAAGTAGTCATCTCTTGCTTTTCAAGAGTAACTTTTGCTCGCCTCCTTGAGAATTACGATCATGAGGTCATTGCAAGAACCTCCATGGCCAACTTTGAAGTCCTGGTCTATGGGATCACTATTGAAGACCAACAAATTGCTGCCTTTAATGCACCCGTTGGGGCTGCTTCCTGTGTGGGGATTATAGAGGATTTGATTCAATTTGGGATGGAAAAACTGGTGCTCTTTGGGACCTGTGGGGTTTTAGACCGTGATATCGAAGCGACTTCCATCATCATTCCAACGGCTGCTCTTCGCGACGAGGGGACCAGTTACCACTATCTGCCGGCTAGTGATGAAGTGGAAGTAAACAAGAAAACCCTCCCTCTCTTCCAAGCCTTTCTGGATAGTCACAAGGTTTCTTATCAGTCAGGAAAAGTGTGGACGACAGATGCACCCTACCGGGAAACCATCGACAAGATGAAGCGACGAAAGGAAGCAGGAGCCATCTGTGTGGATATGGAATGTTCGGCAGTGGCAGCCCTAGCAGTTTATAGAGGCTTTGAGCTCTGCCATTTCTTCTATGCAGCTGACCACCTCTCGGAAGAAAAATGGGATATCCGAACCTTATCTAGTCATGAAGATTTAGATAGCAAGGATCGCATCGCGGAGTTAGCCATCCAATTTGCGCTATTTTGGGAAAAGGCAAACTAAATGAAAGAAGCAATGATTGAACTGAAGGATTTTTCCTTCCAATACAAGGCACAGTCTGAACCAACCTTGAAAAATCTCAACTTAACCATTTATAAGGGGGAAAAGGTTCTGATTGTTGGGCCGTCTGGTTCTGGTAAGTCAACCATTGGCCAGTGCTTAAATGGGATTATCCCTAATATCTATAAGGGAACCAGTAGTGGGCAATTCCTCATTCAGGGGAAAGAAGCCTTTGATCTCAGTATTTATGAGAAATCTCACTTGGTCAGTACGGTTTTGCAAGATACAGATGGCCAATTTATTGGTTTGAGTGTCGCAGAAGACTTGGCTTTTGCTCTTGAAAATGACATGGTGGATCTGGGAACGATGAAAGAGCGTGTGCAGAGTTGGGCAGAACGCTTGGATTTGATGAAGCTCTTGGATCATCGGCCACAAGATTTGTCCGGTGGGCAAAAACAGCGAGTGAGCTTAGCAGGTGTTCTGATTGACGAAAGTCCGATCCTCCTTTTTGATGAACCACTGGCTAATCTAGATCCCAAGTCGGGTCAGGATATTATTGATCTGATCGATCAGATTCATGAAGAACAGGGGACGACCACCATTATTATCGAACACCGTTTAGAGGATGTACTCTACCGTCCTGTCGATCGGGTTATCTTGATCAATCAAGGTCAAGTTCTCTTTAATGGGAGCCCAGATGAGTTGTTGAGGACGACACTGCTGGCTGAAAATGGGATTCGAGAACCCCTCTATTTAACAACTCTTCGCCAGCTAGGGCAGGATATCGATCAATTGGAGCATCTAGATCGTCTAGAAGATATCGAACTTACTGGTGTGAATCGTTCCATTCCAGAAGCGACCTTTACTAAAACTGGTGAGACGGAAGAACTATTGAAGTTGGAGCAGATTTCCTTTGCTTATCAAAAGGATCATCCGATCTTAAAAAATATTTCCCTCAGTATACCTAAGGGGCAGCGCTTAGCGATTGTCGGGAAGAATGGGGCAGGGAAATCAACTCTTGCGAAAGCCATCTGTGGATTCATTACTACAGAAGGGCAATACACCTCTAGAGGTGAAGATATCAAGCAAGAGAGTGTCAAGGAACGGGCAGAGCGAGTCGGCTATGTCCTGCAAAACCCCAATCAAATGATTTCGAGCAATATGATTTTTGATGAAGTCGCTCTAGGTTTGCGCTTGCGGGGGATATCGGAAGAAGATATTAAGGAGCGTGTCTATCAAGCACTGAAAACTTGTGGTCTTTATGAGTTTCGTAAATGGCCGATTTCTGCTCTCTCATATGGGCAAAAGAAACGGGTGACCATCGCCTCTATACTAGTTTTAGGACCAGAAATTTTGGTCTTGGACGAGCCGACAGCAGGTCAGGACCAACGCAATTACACTGAAATCATGGAATTTCTAGATAGCTTGCAAGAAAAAGGCCATACCATTGTCATGATTACCCATGATATGCAGCTGATGTTGGATTATTCTGATCGTGCCCTTGTAGTATCAGACGGACAAATTCTAGCAGATCTCCCACCTGCAGAGCTGTTCACTCATCCGGATATTTTACAAGAGGCTAATCTCAAAGAGACTTCGATTTTTGCCTTAGCCAATCGATTAGGAATGGATCCCTTGGCGCTAACGCAGTTTTATATGCAACAGAAAGGAGCAGGTCATGAATCATCGATTAGTCGGCTACCATGAGGGGACGAGTTTTCTTCATCGCCTTTCAGGTGCGAGTAAGTTACTCTTTCTTCTTTTTGTATCTCTTGCGGCCATGTTGAGTTATGATACCCGGCTCCTTCTAGGAATTGGTGTGGGCGCCTTACTGTTATTCTCTACAGCTCGTATTCGATTTCGGGATATTTCATTTGTACTTGCATTTGCTCTTGTTTTTGCACTGTTAAATGTTGTCATGGTCTATCTCTTTGCCCCCCAGTATGGTGTAGAGATCTACGGGGCAAAGACGGTACTGATGAAGGGGTGGGGCTCCTATAGTATCACCTCGCAGGAACTCTTTTATCTTTTTAATCTAGCTCTTAAGTATGTCTGTACCATACCTCTAGCCTTGATTTTTTTGATGACGACCCATCCTAGTCAGTTTGCTTCAAGCCTCAACCAAATTGGCGTATCTTACAAGATTGCCTATTCTGTCAGCTTGACTCTGCGTTACATTCCTGACGTACAAGAAGAATATCAAACGATTAAATTGTCTCAGGAAGCTAGAGGGGTGGAGTTGTCCAAAAAGGCCAAGCTGATCAAGCGGATCAAAGGCAATTTACAAATCATCTCTCCCTTAATCTTTAGCTCACTTGAGCGGATTGACAGCATTTCTACAGCCATGGAATTACGTCGCTTTGGTAAAAATAAAAAGCGGACCTGGTATTCTCATCAAGCCATGGAAATGAAAGATTATGGGATGATTCTATCAGCCTTGGCTGTTCTGGTTTTGAGTATTGTCCTGATCTTTCTCAATCAGGGACGTTTTTACAATCCATGGAGGTAATGACATGTCAGAAACGATTTTAGTAACAGGAGCTTCAGCTGGTTTTGGTCAAGCGATTTGCCGTCGCTTAGTAGCAGATGGATACCGTGTGATCGGATCAGCTAGACGCATCGATAAATTACAGGCACTTCAAGAAGAGCTGGGAGAAGCCTTTTATCCCCTGCAAATGGATGTGACGGATCTTTCTCAGGTAGATCATGCACTTGCCAGTTTGCCAAAAGATTGGGAGAAAGTGGATGTTTTGGTCAATAATGCTGGCTTGGCTCTAGGCCTCGCCCCAGCTTATGAAGCAGAGGTCGCAGACTGGCTGACCATGATTCAGACCAACATTATCGGTCTGACCTATTTGACCCGGCAAATCCTCCCCCAGATGGTGGAAAGAAATGACGGTTATGTCATCAATATGGGGTCAACTGCTGGGACAGTGCCCTATCCAGGGGCCAATGTTTACGGGGCATCCAAGGCTTTTGTCAAGCAATTCTCCCTCAATCTTCGGGCGGATCTAGCTGGCAAGAAGATTCGTGTCAGCAATATTGAACCTGGTCTTTGCGAAGGGACAGAGTTCTCTTCTGTTCGCTTTAAAGGAGACGAAAAACGGGTAGAAGCTCTCTATCGAGATGCCCATGCCATTCAGTCTGAAGACATTGCCAACACTGTAGCTTGGTTGATCCAACAGCCCAAGCATGTCAATGTCAACCGGATTGAAATCATGCCGGTTTCCCAAACCTTTGGTCCTCAACCCGTTTATCGTGATTAAAAAGAGAAGCAACCACTCCACAAGGGGTTGGTTGTTTTTTATCTTTCCTCTGGTATAATAGAAGGCAAAGTAAGGAGAAAAAGATGACAGCTGCGTTAATTATTGGTTCTACCGTTTGTGATGTGATGATTTACTTGGATCGTTTGCCAAGTCGTGAAGGAGATGCCCATATTGATCACCAGCAATGGTCTGTGGGAGGTTGTGCCTTTAATGTCGTTAATATCCTTCATTTTTTGTCGCAACCCTACCGGTTTGTCTCGCCAGTCGGTTCTGGAATATATGGTGATTTTATTCGGAAAGAGCTAAAACAATTAGGGATTTCCTCTAGTATCTCATTAGAAGGGGCCAATGGTTGCTGTTACTGCTTTGTAGAGTTTGATGGTGAGAGGACCTTCTTATCGGACCACGGAGTGGAGTATAGCTTCCAAGCAGAGTGGCTAAAAGAGATTGAGACAGATCGGTTTGATTACATCTACTTATGTGGCCTTGAAGTCGAGGAGCCAACCGGTCTTGCATTGGTTCAGTCTGTTTCGCAACTAGAAGGCCAGGTGATTTTCGCACCTGGGCCACGCGGACACTTGATTCCAAAGGATCGACTGGAAGAAATTTATGATCTGCATCCGATTCTCCATGTTAATGAGGCTGAAGCACTGGCTTTCTCAGGGTGTAGAGAGATCCAGCCAGCCATCGAATACTTGTATCAGAGAACGGGGCAATTGGTCATTGTCACCTTGGGTGAAAAAGGCGCGGTTGCCTATGATGACAACTGGTATGAGGCAGACGGTTTTCCAACAGAAGTCGTCGATACAGTAGGCGCTGGAGATAGCCATGTGGGAGCCTTCATATCCGCCCGTTTAGAAGGCTTAGACATTGCGCAAGCCTTAAGATTTGCCAACAAAGTCTCTAGCCAGATTGTTGCAAGTAAGGGGGTTCATCTGACAAAAGAGCAGCAAGAAGCCCTGCGAACAGAATTGAAACAAAAATAAAAAAGAGAGTGGGACAGAAATCGGTAATTCATTAGAATTCGATTTCGTCGTCCCACCTCCGCACAGTTGAGTAGGGCTGTAAAAGCTGATGAAATCAGCGTAGTAGAGCCCACTCAACCACTGCGTCTTGCTTGACAATCCAAAAATAATTGAGAGGCTAGGACTTTTGTCCCAGCCTCTTATTTGACTTTTATCCTCTTAGCCCTTTGTATCTTACTGAAATGAACACGGGCTGCGGATTGTGTCAAAAAGATGAATCCTCCTAGAATCTTTTGGATTCTGCGTCGAATTCCCTATTTTGACTTTATCCGCTTAGCCCTTTGTATCTTACTACAATGGACGCTTATTGGGCATGCCTGCTTTTCTTGGGTATTTATTGGGGGTTTCTTTTTTCTTTTCTACAAGAGTGATATAGCGTGGATCCCCATTAGGCAATTCATACTGTAGATTGTCTTCAACCTTGCTAAAGAGCAGATTGAGGGCGTTTTTGGCTTCCTCCAACTCTTCTGGAGCATTGCTAGCCTTGAGAGCAAGAAGCTGTCCCCCTACTTTCAGATAGGGAATGGTCAGTTCAGACAAGACCTGCATGCGGGCAACCGCGCGGGCAGTTACGATATCAAATTGGGCACGAAAGGCCTTGTCTTGTGCAAAGTCCTCAGCTCGTCCATGGTAGAAACGTACTCCGCTCAAGCCCAACTCTTCAGCCAGCAAGTGAAGAAAATTGATCCGCTTATTAAGGGAATCAATGATGGTCACATCTAGTTCAGGGAAAAGAATCTTCATAGGAAGGCTCGGAAAGCCGGCGCCAGCCCCGATATCCAAGAGACGGATGGGTTGGTTTTCGATCAAACCCTGTAAAATGGGTGCGATCGAATCATAAAAATGCTTGAGATAGACTTCGTCTTTTTCGGTGATGGCGGTGAGATTAATCTTTTCATTCCATTCCACGAGGAGCTCGAAATAGCGTTCGTATTGCTCTTTTTGACGATCAGTTAATGGAAAGCCGAGATCGGCTAAACGGACATAAAATTCTTCTGGTTTCATGCTATTATTTTACCACAAAATAAGGGAAATTTGATATACTGGTAGAAAGAAATGAAAGGAATTCAATAAAATGATTTGGATTATTCTTGGGATCATTGTGGTCCTTGTGTTGATTGTAGTAGGAGTTTACAACGGTTTGGTGAAAAGCCGGATGCAAACTCGCGAAGCTTGGAGTCAAATTGACGTGCAATTGAAACGTCGGAATGACTTGATTCCAAACTTGATCGAAACAGTAAAAGGCTATGCCAAGTACGAAGGGGATACCCTTGCTAAGGTCACTCAACTTCGCCAACAAGTGGCTCAAGCTTCTTCACCTGCAGAAGCAATGGCAGCCAGTGATGCTCTTTCACGTCAAGTGGCAGGTATCTTTGCGGTGGCTGAAAACTACCCAGACTTGAAAGCCAACACTAACTTCATGCAGTTGCAAGAAGAATTGACCAACACAGAAAACAAAATTTCTTATGCTCGTCAATTGTACAACAGTGTCACAAGCAACTACAATGTCAAGTTGGAAACTTTCCCAACAAACGTGATTGCTGGAATGTTTGGCTTCAAACAAGCCGAATTCCTTCAAGTGCCTGAAGAAGAAAAAGCAGTACCAAAGGTGGACTTTAGCGGATTAGGAGACTAATATGCTCTTTGACCAAATTGCAAGCAATAAAAGGAGAACCTGGATTCTCCTTATTGCTTTTTTCATACTCTTGGCTCTCATCGGAGCAGCCGTTGGCTACCTCTGGTTAGGCTCCTCCCTTGGTGGCGTCATTCTAGCTTTGATTATTGGTGGAATCTATGCCTTTAGCATGATTTTCCAATCCACGGAAGTTGTCATGCGGATGAACGGGGCGCGTGAGGTAACGGAAGAGCAAGCTCCTCAGCTCTACCATATTGTCCAAGATATGGCCATGGTAGCTCAGATCCCCATGCCTCGGGTCTATATTGTGGATGATCCTTCGATGAATGCATTTGCGACAGGGTCCAATCCTCAAAATGCTGCTGTTGCAGCAACGACAGGTCTTCTGGCTGTGATGAACCGTGAGGAATTGGAGGGAGTCATCGGACACGAAGTCAGCCATATTCGCAATTACGATATCCGCATCTCTACGATTGCAGTTGCCCTTGCTAGTGCCATCACCATGCTTTCTAGCATTGGTGGTCGGATGATGTGGTGGGGCGGTGGCCGTAGCCGGGACGATGATCGAGAAGGTAGCGGTGGTTTGGAGATTGTTATGTTGATCCTTTCCTTGCTTGCCATCGTTTTAGCGCCATTAGCAGCGACCTTGGTCCAGTTAGCCATTTCTCGTCAACGGGAGTTCCTAGCAGACGCTTCAAGTGTTGAATTGACACGGAATCCTCAAGGAATGATAAATGCTTTGTTAAAGCTAGACAATAGTGAACCAATGCAACGACATGTCGATGATGCGAGCAGTGCACTTTTTATCAACGATCCAAAAAAAGAAACCGGTTTGCAAAAACTCTTTTATACCCACCCACCCATTGCTGAGCGAGTGGCTCGCCTAAGAAAAATGTAAAAAATCCATCATTAGCAGGATTGAGAGTGTGGGAAAACTGTTTTTCTTTATAAATCTAATAAATTCTATACAAATAAAAGAAATTTATTCTTTAGAATTATTAACTCATCTATTGAAACTTTCCGCCGTGAGAAAAGTGCCTGAAGCTATTTAGTTTCAGGCACTCGGAATTATTGAGACCTTAGACTCAATAATTAGTCATGGAACTTCTTCGAAGTTCGCTGACGTCCGTCCTCACCTAAGGAAAGTTTTTAAGATGACTTTGTCCTCAAGCTCAATCCACCAAACGGTGGATTTTTTATTTGGTTGTTAAGAGGAGGGTAGTGAAACCAAGGATGGCAAAGATCCCCCAAGCTAGGGGAAGGCTCCAGATAGCTAGACTAGAAAAGAGAGCTGTTCCAAGTGGCATAGCAAAGCTGACCATCAGTCCCAAAAAGCTAGAGGTAGAAGCTAATTTTTCAGCGGGTAATTTGCTCATTAAAAGACTGGAAACTTTTGGATTGATTTTTGCTACAAGATAACCAAGGAAAGTGATGAGTAGAAGGGAAAGAATGTCCCAGTGCATCAGGATATTTGTGAGAGCAAGCATGGTCAGCCCACCTGCGATCCACAGGAGGGTATGGTGGAGCGATTGCTTGGAAAAATAATCGTGGGGTGTCAGGCTAGCCCAGACCATACTTAAAATAGTCACTGCCTCCAAGATCAAGAGGGATTGGCTAAAACTCAACTGAAAGAAGGGGGAGTGAAGCAGTTGCAAATTGTAGATACCAGAGATGGATCCCCCTAGGGCATTGATGAGAACCAATGAGAAGAGCAACTTGCCAAAGTGGTGGACCTCCTCATCTGCAAAAATACTTTTGGCGTTCTGGTACATCTCTTGACATTCGTGTACCAACGAATTCTTACTTTTGGGCTCAATGACGGGATCATGTGTCAGCTGCTTTTTTCTAATCAAGAGACAGGTAGAAGACAGGAGAAAAGTCACTGCATTGATCGAAGCGACCAGGGCAAAATTTTGATGGCTGATAGCTAGCAGCCAAACTCCTAGAGCTTGTCCAGAAATCGAGCAGACCATACTAAGCAGTTGGTTGAAGGAATAAGCCTCCATTAAATCCTGGTCGGGGATGTTCTTTTTCATGATAGGGAGTTGCAAGCCACCGCGATAATCACTTAAACAATCTGAAACAATGTTTAAAAAGCAAACAATCGAAAAGGCAAGGTAACCCGGAATCTTGGTCATGAGCGCAATAAGGATGAAGAGGATGGCTTGAAGATAGCCAATGCGGATCAACCAGTTAGCTTTTTTCTTCGTGCGGTCAGCCTTCATCCCGACAAAAATGGTAAAGAGGCTAGGAATAAATACAATGAGATTGGCAATGCCAACTGCTAGGCTCGGTTGCGGCATACTGGCAGCAAAGACCACAAAGACCAGATTGTAGATGGCAGCACCAAGGGTATTCAAAAAGCGAGAAAGGCTGAGTAAGGCAAAAATTTTATTACGAGCTAAGAGTTTCATAAGCCTTCCTCCTTCACGTGATCAGTTGCTAGGACTTGTTTGATAGATCGAACGATCTGTTTGAAGAGGTCTAGTTTCTCATCATCAGAGAGAAGAAGTTCCTGATCCTTCAGATAAACGCTGGTATGTGAGAGAAGAAAGCGGAGGAAGTGGTTTTTTAGTTTGGTCATCATGGGAAGAACCTTCTTTCTTTACTTGATAGTCCTATTGTAAACCTAAAAAGCAAGAAAAAATTAATGTTGCATATTTTCAACAAAAACTCACAGAGTAGATCTGTGAGTTTTTAGGATTTATTGATCAGTTCTTGCAGGCCCTGTTTGTAGTAGTTGGCACTGTCCTTACAATCCAGAATAGAGAGAACCTGGATGGCCTGTTCCATCTTTTCAAGACCGATTTCTTTTTCTCCCTTTCGATAGAGAAATTCTCCTTTGGCGTAGAGATAAACCGTCCGAAGGTAGGCTTCGTTCTCAGAGTAAAAGTGGTCGTTAATTAGGTGGTCAAAAAAACATGCATCTTCAAATTCATTTGAACTAATGGCCAGAAAAAAGCCATTAAGGAAAATAGAATTGATGGCAGGACGAGAGGAATCTAGGAGAAGCTTGAAATCCTCCCTTTGGACCAACTCCTCTGTGTATTGTCGATAGAGGCGACTAGAGAAAAGTGGAGAGGTCAGAGAAAACAGGTTTAATTCAAAATTTCCCCAGATTGTGACAGAGAAGAGATAATCATGGAGGAAATCGAGTTCCTCTTGGCTAGCGGTGAGCTCTACTTCAGGATAGAAGCCAAGCATTTGGACTTTGAGAATAATGCTAGCTAAGAAGTCTTCTTTTTTCTGATATTTCTGATAGGCTTGCTGGTAGCTTTGGTACAAGGCTTGATCGTGTTCCAAGCTCATGTTTTCATAGTGCTCTTTCAACAATTTGGGAATAAAAGAGTGCTGATCGATTCCAGCTAGATGGGAAAACTCACTGAGGCTGGTTTTGATCTGTTGAAGGGCCTGAAAAAAACGTTGCGTGGTCAGGTCATTTTCCCCTCTTTCAAATCGAGATAGCATGGAGCGTGAAAATTCGCCACCCGTAGCCTCCTCTAAAGAGATGTGGCGACTTTCACGTATTTGCCGAAAAACTGCTCCGATATCTTTCATGAATTCTCCTCTATCTAACATTGCTCAATGCCCTAGCAAGTGACCCTCTTTTGTCCAAGAGATGGTGGGACCTTGTGTACAACACCAATTGGCCTAGTTACTGTATCTTTTTTCATGATTATAACAAATTTTTGAGGAGACTTCTTGGTTGAGGGGCAGCTTCATGATATACTAGTAGTATCTAGAAGATTTGAGGACAAAAGAATGAACCTATTTACACAAGAAATCCGTAAAAATCCTGAAGGACTAGCCTTTGATCAAGAGTTGGATTTGCTCAAAGAATTGCAAAAGCGTAATCCAGAAATTCTTGATTTAAAGAATGTGACAGCGACAGGACGAGTAGCCTATGATACAGGCCTCTATGTCTTGGATTACCAGTTGAGCTATACCATCGTTTTGGCATCTAGCCGAAGCATGGAGCCTGTTGAGCTTCAAGAGAGCTATCCTGTAACAGAGGTGTTTGCGGAGGATGTACAGTCTGACGCAGATATCGAGGCCCTAGAGGAAGACTTGATCCTTCCAATCGAAGGTGGGAAGATTGACCTGAGTGAGAGTGTAGCGGATAATATCCTGCTCAATATTCCTCTCAAGGTTCTCACTCCAGAAGAAGAGGCTGGACAAGGTTTTATCGAAGGCAATGATTGGAAAATCCTATCCGAAGAAGAATACCAAGCCGCTCAAGCGATTAAGAAAGAAGAAAACAGTCCTTTCGCCGGTCTAAATGGCTTGTTTGACGAAGAATAAGCTAGAGATTGCATTTGATAAATTTAGACATAAATACAGGTCTTTTCTTTGAGGAAAGGCCTTCTTTTGATATACTAGGATTAATAAATAACAGAGGGGAGACCTCTAAAAAAGGAGAAAAAGTATGGATACTTTATTTATTCCAGGTTGGTTGATTACCGGCCTAATAGTCGCAGTTATTATTTTGATTTTGCTTGTTAAAGGTTATGTGAACGCTAAACCCAACGAAGTCGTGGTCATTACCGGTCTTCGGAAGCAACGTCACTTGCGTGGGAAAGCTGGCTTTATGATTCCCTTTGTCGAACAACGCTCTTATCTTGATATTGAGCAATTCTCGACAGATGTTCGGACGTCAGAAGCAGTCCCAACATTGGACTTCATTAACGTCCGTGCCGATGCAGCTGTTAAATTAAAAATCGGTACAACCGATGAAATGATTGCCCGGGCTGCAGAAAACTTCTTGAACTGGAATACGACAGATATTTCCAATTCTGTCCAAGATGTCTTGGAAGGAAACTTGCGGGAAGTGATCGGTCAGATGGAGCTCCGTAAGATGGTCAATGACCGTCAAGAGTTTGCCTCAAAAGTGCAGGACAACGTAGCACCAGACTTGGCAAAAATGGGTCTAGAAGTCATCGCCTTTACGGTTCAATCCTTCTCTGATGAAGGGGGAGTCATCGATAACCTCGGGATTGAAAATGTTGAAACCATTAAGAAAGATGCCTTGATTGCCAAAGCCAAAGCAGAACGTGAACGCAAGGAAGTCGAAGCAGAACAAGATAAATTGGCTAACGACAAACGCGTCGCTGCCGATCTTGAAATTGCGCAAAAACAAAATGAACTGAAACTCAAACAAGCAGCCCTCAAGCAAGAAGCAGACATTGCCCAAGCAAAAGCAGATGCCGCTAAAGGAATTGAGGCAGAAGTGCAACGTCGTGAACAAGAGCGCGTGGCAGCCGAAGCCAATATCATGAAACAGGAAAAAGAAGCGGAAGTCAAAGAGCGCGAAGTTAAGGTTCGTGAGCAAGAATTGGATGCCAACATCCGCAAACAAGCTGAAGCTGAAAAATATGCGCGTCAACAAGCTGCAGAAGCAGAATTGATCGAACGCCAACGCAAGGCCGAAGCTGAACTCTTCGAAACACAAAAAGAAGCCGAAGCTCGGAAAGCCCAAGCCGAAGCTGAGAAATTTGCCCAATTGCAAGAGGCCGAAGCTATTGAAGCCAAAGGTCGTGCCGAGGCTGAAGCTATTCGCTTGAAACTGGAAGCCGAAGCCAAAGGTTTGGACCAAAAGGCCGAAGCCATGAAGAAAATGCAAGAAGCAGCCATTACTGAAATGGTCGTTGACAAGTTGCCTGAAATTGCGCGTGCTGTCGCAGAACCATTAACCAAGGTTGATAAGATCACCATGTACGGGGAAGGCAATGCTTCTAAGATGGTGGGCGATATTATGCAAAGTATCGACCAAGTCTCTCAAGGAGCCGGATTTGATATTCGTCAATTGCTAGCAGGAGCCCTTGGGGTCAATATGACGGTCAATAAACTCAAAGAAGGAGAACAACCGGTCATTGAAGCAGAGGAGTTAGCTTCTAAAGAAGATTAATGCCATTCATCAAGAAGTGTCTGAGAACTGTTTCTCGGGCACTTTTGTTTTTAAGATCAAATGACTTGCATGATCTTCTCCCTCTTGGAGAAGGCGGGAAGCTATTTTCTGCTTTCTTTTGAGGAGGAAAAATGGTAGAATAAAGGCAAACTATAAAGAGGAGTGTCACATGACTAAAGCAAACTTTGGTGTTGTTGGTATGGCCGTAATGGGTCGTAACCTTGCCCTTAATATCGAATCTCGTGGCTACACAGTTGCCATTTATAACCGTAGTAAAGAAAAAACAGAAGATGTAATTGCTTGCCACCCTGATAAAAACTTTGTGCCAAGCTATGATATCGAAAGCTTCGTAAACTCAATCGAAAAACCACGTCGTATCATGCTCATGGTTCAAGCAGGACCTGGTACAGACGCAACTATCCAAGCCCTTCTTCCACACTTGGATAAAGGTGACATCTTGATCGACGGAGGAAATACTTTCTATAAAGATACCATCCGTCGTAATGAAGAATTGGCGAACTCAGGAATCAACTTTATTGGTACTGGTGTATCTGGTGGGGAAAAAGGTGCCCTTGAAGGTCCTTCAATCATGCCTGGTGGGCAAAAAGAAGCGTATGACTTGGTAGCTGACGTTCTTGAAGAAATCTCTGCAAAAGCGCCTGAAGATGGAAAACCATGTGTGACTTACATCGGTCCTGATGGAGCTGGTCACTACGTGAAAATGGTCCACAACGGGATCGAGTACGGGGATATGCAATTGATCGCAGAAAGCTATGACCTCATGCAACACTTGCTTGGACTTTCTGCAGAAGACATGGCTGAAATCTTCACTGAATGGAACAAGGGTGAATTGGACAGCTACTTGATCGAAATCACTGCGGATATCTTGAAACGCAAAGACGACGAAGGTCAAGATGGACCAATCGTAGACTACATCTTGGACGCTGCAGGAAACAAAGGAACTGGTAAATGGACTAGCCAATCAGCGCTTGACCTTGGTGTGCCGTTGTCACTCATCACTGAGTCAGTATTTGCCCGTTACATCTCTGCCTACAAAGAAGAACGTGTACATGCTAGCAAGGTTCTTCCAAAACCAGCTGCATTCAAATTTGAAGGAGACAAGGCTGAGTTGATCGAAAAGATTCGTCAAGCCCTTTACTTCTCAAAAATCATCTCTTACGCACAAGGTTTTGCGCAATTGCGTGTTGCTTCTAAAGAAAACAACTGGAACTTGCCATTTGCAGACATCGCATCTATCTGGCGCGATGGATGTATCATCCGTTCTCGTTTCTTGCAAAAGATCACAGATGCTTACAACCGCGATGCAGATCTTGCTAACCTTCTATTGGATGAGTACTTCTTAGATGTTACTGCTAAGTACCAACAATCAGTTCGGGATATCGTAGCTCTTGCTGTTCAAGCTGGTGTGCCTGTACCAACCTTCTCAGCAGCCATCACTTACTTCGATAGCTACCGTTCAGCGGATCTTCCAGCAAACTTGATCCAAGCACAACGTGACTACTTTGGTGCTCACACTTACCAACGTAAAGACAAAGAAGGTACCTTCCACTATTCTTGGTACGACGAAAAATAATCTTGCTCTATGGTCAAACGAGTTCTACTAGTAGAAAATGAGAAGCAAATCGCTCGCTTCATTGATTTGGAACTTCAAAAAGAGGGGTATCAAGTTGATGTGGTCGAGGATGGAAAAGCGGGTCTGGCCTTAATTGCTGCGACTAAATATGATCTGATCTTGTTTAATTACGATTTGTCAGATATGTCTGGTGAAACATTCGCAGAGGAAATCAGTCGGATTCGCCCAGCTTCTGTTTTGATTGTTTTGGATAGCCGCGAAAAAATTGCTGAGCACAAAGAGAGTATTCAGCGCTTTGCCGTTTCCTATATGGTTAAACCCTTTATTATCAGCGATTTGGTAGATAAGATCACAGCCATTTTTAGAGGACGTGATTATATTGACCAACATTGTAGCCAGATGAAAATCCCAACATCATACCGCAATTTGCGCATTGATGTGGAACACCATACCGTCTATCGTGGGAAAGACATGATTAGTTTAACCCGCAGAGAGTATGATCTCTTAGCGACTCTGATGGGAAGCAAAGGGGTGGTGACACGAGATCAGTTGTTGGAAAGTGTCTGGAAGTACGAGAGTACAGGTGAGACTAATATTGTGGACGTCTATATCCGTTATCTCCGTGGGAAAATTGATCTACCCGGTCAAAAAAGCTATATTAAGACCGTTCGTGGGATTGGCTATGCCATGCAAGACACATTAGAATAAAATATTCGAACCCTTAGAGGGTTCGAATATTTTTATGACTCAAGGGAAACGTTTGCGTTTGGAAAGGATGGGTTTTAAAAAGGATTTGGCTAAAAAAAGATAAAAAAAGATAAAATTTAGAGAAAAAAATGAATGTAAGGCTTTACAAATTTTTAAAATGTGGTATACTAGAAACAAATTAAGCGCAAACGTTTTCTTAAAAACAAAAGCCTTAAACAATATAAGGAGGTTGAATGATGAATAAAGGATCATTCAAAAGTTTATTTAGCTTTGAATTCTGGCAGAAGTTTGGTAAGGCCTTGATGGTCGTTATCGCTGTCATGCCAGCTGCTGGGTTGATGATTTCAATCGGGAAATCAATCCCTATGATCAACCCGAATTTATCTCCACTTGTTATTACAGGTGGGATTCTCGAACAAATCGGTTGGGGGGTTATCGGTAACCTTCACATCCTCTTTGCACTCGCTATCGGTGGTAGCTGGGCCAAAGAGCGTGCTGGGGGTGCCTTTGCGGCTGGTCTCTCTTTCATCTTGATTAACCGTATTACCGGTGCAGTTTTTGGAGTTACATCTGCAATGTTGGCTGATAAGGATGCTACCGTTCATACGATCTTAGGTGGATCAATTAAAGTTGCAGACTACTTCATTAGTGTCCTTGAAGCACCGGCACTTAATATGGGGGTGTTTGTAGGGATTATCTCAGGTTTTGTTGGAGCAACTGCTTTCAATAAATACTATAACTACCGTAAACTTCCAGAAGCCCTTTCTTTCTTTAACGGGAAGCGCTTTGTCCCATTCGTTGTTATCGTTCGTTCAGCTCTTACAGCCTTGGTTTTGGCAGCCTTGTGGCCAGTGGTTCAATCAGGAATTAATGGATTCGGTGTCTGGATCGCCAACTCACAATCAACAGCTCCAGTATTGGCACCATTCTTGTTTGGTACCTTGGAACGTCTTCTCTTGCCGTTTGGTCTTCACCACATGTTGACCATTCCAATCAACTATACTCAATTGGGTGGTAGCTACCAAGTTCTTACAGGTGCTGCCAAAGGAACAACTGTATTTGGACAAGATCCACTTTGGTTGGCTTGGGTAACAGACCTTGTTAACTTGAAGAAGGCAGATCCTAGCCAATACCAACACTTGCTTCATGCGTACACACCAGCTCGTTTCAAAGTTGGTCAAATGATTGGATCATTTGGTATCTTGATGGGGGTTGTAGTTGCTATCTATCGCAATGTTGACCCAGATAAGAAAGAAAAATACAAAGGGATGCTTTTTGCAACTGCCCTTGCTACATTCTTGACAGGTGTTACTGAACCAATTGAATACATGTTCATGTTCATTGCAACACCTTTATACCTAATCTATGCCTTTGTTCAAGGAGCTGCCTTTGCAATGGCTGACTTGGTTCACCTTCGTGTCCACTCATTCGGTTCAATCGAGTTCTTGACACGTACCCCAATGGCCATCAACGCTGGTTTGGCTTTAGATATCTTTAACTTTGTATGGGTAACAGTCCTCTTTGCCTTTATCATGTACTTCATTGCTAACTTCATGATTAAGAAATTCAATTATGCAACTCCAGGACGTAACGGTAACTATGAACAAAATGATGACGCCCCTGCAGGAGATGGTGCAGCAGCAGGTGCTGCTACAAGCTCAGCAAGCTCACAAGTCATTAACATCATCAACCTTCTTGGTGGACGTGCCAATATCGTAGACGTTGACGCATGTATGACTCGTCTTCGTGTAACCGTTAAGGACGCTGAAAAAGTCGGAACAGAAGAACAATGGAAAGCTGAAGGCGCTATGGGTCTTGTCATGAAAGGACAAGGTGTCCAAGCAATCTACGGACCTAAAGCTGACGTATTGAAATCTGATATCCAAGACGTTCTTGATTCGGGTGAAGTTATTCCTGAAACACTTCCTAGCCAAATGACAGCAGTTCAAAAAGCTGAAGCAACCTTTAAAGGGGTAACTGATGAAGTGCATTCCGTTGCAGATGGTGAAGTGATCAACATCGAAGATGTGAAAGATCCTGTATTCTCACAAAAAATGATGGGTGACGGATTTGCGGTTGAGCCTGAAAATGGCCACATCGTTTCACCAGTTGCTGGTAAAGTTACTAGCGTCTTCCCAACCAAACATGCCCTTGGTTTGGTAACAGATAATGGTTTGGAAGTCTTGGTTCACATCGGTCTAGATACTGTTAGTCTTGAAGGAAAACCATTTGAGGTTAAAGTTTCTGAAGGTCAAACAGTGGCTGCTGGAGACCTCTTGGTAGAAGCAGACCTTGATGCGATCCGTGCAGCTGGTCGTGAAACTTCAACAATTGTTGTCTTCACAAATGCAGATGCGATTAAATCCGTTAAGGTCGAACATACTGGTAAATTGGCAGCAAATGCGCCAGTTGCAACAGTAGAATTATAAGAGACGTCGGCAAAGAAAATGAGGTTGGGGCAGTGCACCCGGCCTCTTGCCGTTTCTTGATTTGGAGAGAAGGAGAAATCAGGGGATGAAATTTTTAACATTAAATTCCCATAGTTGGATGGAAGAGAATGCTCAGCAAAAATTTGAAACCCTCAAGGAACAAATTTTAGAAGCGCAATATGATGTGATCTGTTTCCAAGAGGTCAATCAAGAAATGGCCTCAGAAACAGTCGAAACAGATGAGTATTATCAAGCTTTGCCATCATCTGTAGCGATTCACAAGGATCACTTTGTTCGCGTATTGGTAGAAGAGTTAGCTGCTCATGGACTCCACTATTATTGGACTTGGGCCTACAACCATATTGGCTATGATCACCTCAATGAGGGTGTGGCCGTTCTTTCGCGTCAACCCTTGAAGGCGGATGAGATTTTGGTATCCAATATGGATGATCCAACGGACTACCATACTCGTCGAGTAGCTGTTGCCCATACAAGTGTAGATGGCAAAGAGATTGCTGTTGCCAGCGTCCATCTTTCTTGGTGGGACAAAGGTTTCCAATTTGAGTGGCCACGCATTGAGAACTACTTCAGCCAAGTAGGCAAACCTTTTATTCTAGCTGGTGATTTCAATAATCCTGCTGGTCAAGAAGGGTATGAAACGATTCTATCCAGTTCGCTAAAACTTCAAGATAGTTTTATCGAAGCCAAAGAAACAAAGGGGACTTATACTGTAGGTCCTGGAATCGATGGCTGGACGGATAATCAAGTTCCATTGCGAATCGATTACGTCTTTGCAAGTCCAGAATGGGACATCCAGCGTCTACATGTCATTTTTGATGATCAAAACAAACCCCATGTCAGTGATCACTATGGCTTAGAAGCTGAATTATCACTTTAATATAAATGGAGAGTCGAAAGGAAAACGATTTTATTCAATCGTCCTTCGACTCTTTTTTATGGATCAATGAGGAGCAACCATAGGGGATTCTCCTGTTCTTCTGCTTTCTTTACGATTCAATTTATGGTAGAATGAAGTGTTAAAACAGTTTAAGGAGGTAGCAAATGCGTTGTCCAAAATGTGGTGGAAGTAAGTCTAGTGTGGTGGATAGTCGACAAGCTGAAGATGGGAACACCATCCGTCGTCGCAGGGAATGCGAAGAATGCCATTATCGCTTTACTACCTACGAACGAGTGGAAGAGCGGACCCTAGTGGTTGTCAAAAAGGATGGGACACGCGAGCAATTTTCTCGTGATAAAATCTTTAATGGTATTATCCGCTCAGCTCAAAAACGGCCTGTTTCTAGTGACGAAATTGAAGAAATTGTAAACCGGATCGAGCAAAAGGTTCGCAGCCAAAGTGATAATGAAATCAACAGTGAATATATTGGTTCGTTGGTCATGGATGAGTTAGCAGATCTAGATGAGATCACCTATGTCCGTTTTGCTAGTGTTTACCGGAGTTTCAAGGATGTCGGTGAGTTAGAGACCCTCTTGAAACAAATTACGAAGGGAACCAAGAAGAAAAAGGAAAAATAGATGAAGCCCAATACGCCTTTCGCATTTTTAAAAAATAATCTTCTTCCACCGGCAGGGGCTGCATTGGAGCAGTATTACCTGCCTATTTTAGAGACAGAAACAGTAGCGATTTATCGTTATCTGCTCGCCTCTTATGATCAGGGTGAAAAACAATATTTACTTGCTCAAATCCTCAATCACTTGAATATAGGATTTCCACAGTTGCTACTAGCCTTTGATCGTTTAATTGCTATGGGGTTGATGGATCTCTATGAGGAAGAAGTTGGGATCACCATCCAGTTACATGCTCCTCTTGAATCAGAACAATTTTTTTCGAATGCTATTTTCAAACGCTTGCTTGAAAAAAAGATTGGGGAAAAGGCTGTTGAGGATCTGATCCCAGCACGCTCTTTAGGAACTAGACGGCAAGTTTCCTTCTCTCAAGTCTTTGGACTAGATGCTGGTGAGGTGACCGTTGTTCCAAGCAAGAAACAGCAGTTTGATATGGAGATGTTTAAGCGAATGATGGGGCGTGATGGACTTCGTTTTGCGGATGAAGGAGAAGCGACTCTTGCCCTCTTTGCCATTGCAGATGAGCAGCAATGGACCTGGTATGAAACGTATCTTTTAGCCAAAGAAACAGCTGTAGACCGTACCGTCTCTCCAAAGAGAATGAAACAAAAATTAGCTCAGGCTAGCCAAGAGCAACCCCGCATGTCCTATAGCCGTCAGGAAGAAACTATTCTGAGGGAAGCTAAGGCAAAATCCAGCCTACAATTTCTAGCGGAGATTAAGAAGGCGCGCAATGCGACCATTACGCAGAGCGAACGCAAGACTTTATCCAAGTTAGCTGATCTAGGCTTATTAGATGAGGTGATCAATATCATCTTATTGTTGACCTTTAATAAGACCCAGTCTGCTAATCTCAATGAAAAGTATGCTTTGAAGGTGGGAAATGATTTTTCTTATCAAGGGGTCAACAGTGCAGAACTAGCGATTTTAAAAGTTCGAGAACGCCAGGAACAAGCTAAAGCTCAAGGAAACAAGGGGACGAGTCCTACATCAGCTAAGGGCAAGAACAGCAATGTTCCCAAGTGGAGCCAACCAAACTATCAAAATCAAACCAGTCAAGCAGAAAAGGTGGATCTTGCTAAAGAGAAACAACGCCTATTAGAAAAACTGAATCAAGGAGGTGAGTAGATGGAAAGTGTAGGTCAAACCATGTCTCACATGAACCGTGCGCGTCAATTTAACTATGAGGATTTGGTCGCACAGATCTTGGCAGACCAAGAAGTTGCTGCTTTTATCAAGGACCAGTCTTTGTCTGAACAAGAAATTCGACGGAGTATTTCAAAATTTAATCAATACATTAGTGAACGCAACCGTTTCTTATTGGGAGATCCGGATTATATTGCCAAAGGTTATAAGCCCATCCTCACCATGAATGAAGGCTATGCGGATGTCGCTTATGAGGAAACGCCAGAGTTAATCGAAGCCCAAAAACGAGCTGCGATCAACCAACGTCTCAACTTGATCAATCTCCCTTCAACCTTGAAAGAAGCGAGTCTAGCCAAGGTAGAACTCGATGATAAGGGAAGATTTGTGGCCTTTGAGGAATTAGCTAATTTTGTGGCCAACTATCCGGAATATCAAAAGGGGATCTACCTCTATGGTGATTTTGGAGTAGGAAAGAGCTACATGATGGCAGCCTTGGCTCATGATTTATCCGAAAAACGTCAGGCCTCTACTACCCTACTTCATTTCCCAAGTTTTGCTATCGATGTCAAAAATGCCATCAGTTCAGGCTCGGTCAAAGAAACCGTCGATCAGGTGAAAAAAGCCGAAATTTTAATTCTCGATGATATCGGTGCGGAACAGATGTCAGCCTGGGTGCGAGATGAAATCTTACAAGTGATTTTGCAGCACCGAATGCAGGAAAATCTCCCAACCTTCTTTACTTCTAACTTTAATTTTGAAGAGTTGGAACGTCATTTTGCAGCTTCGCGTAATGGAGATGAAACCTGGCAGGCCAAACGGGTCATGGAGCGCGTAAAATTTTTAGCCAAGGAAATTCATCTGGAAGGAGTCAATCGCCGATGAATGAAACCATCCGTTTAATGAAATCTCATTTTTCTGTTCGCCGTTTTAAGGAAGAAGCCATCAAAGAAGCTGACCTCAAGGAAATTTTATCAGCTGGGCAGATGGCATCAAGTTGGAAAAACTTTCAGTCTTATTCTGTGATTGTGGTCAAAAGCAAGGAAAAGAAAGAAGCTCTTTACGACTTGCTTCCTCAAGAAGCGATTCGCCAATCAGATGTCTTTCTCCTCTTTGTTGGAGATTTAAACCGTGCTGAAAAAGCTGTCAAACTTCATGAGCAGGATTTCCATCCTGAAGGGGTGGACAACTTACTGATCACCTCAGTGGATGCGGCTCTAGCAGCTCAAAACACGCTATTGGCAGCTGAAAGTCTCGGCTATGGTGGAGTGATGATCGGCATGTTGCGCTACTGTTCAGAAGAAGTCGCAGAACTCTTCCGTCTGCCAGACTATACCTATCCGGTTTTTGGGATTGCTCTCGGAGTACCCAACCAGCAACATGCGGTGAAACCACGTTTGCCATTGGAGCAGGTTGCTTTTGAAGAAGAATACCAAGAACAAGACCCATCAGTTGTGACTGCCTATGACAAGGTTCAGGCAGATTATGCTGGAGCGCGTGCAACAGACAGCTGGAGCGAGCGCCTTGCAGCTCAATTTGGTCAACCTGAACAAGAAGAGACCAAAAAACTACTAGAAAAACACAAACTATTATGAAATGAAGAGAGGCGTTCTTGAACCGAGGTCTCGCCTTTCATTAGAAAAGAGGAAATCATGGCCCTACCAACTATTGCGATTGTAGGCCGTCCCAATGTCGGAAAATCTACACTCTTTAACCGGATTGCCGGTGAGCGGATTTCCATCGTTGAGGATGTAGAAGGAGTCACTCGTGACCGCATTTATGCAACAGCTGAGTGGTTGAATCGAAAATTTAGTATCATTGATACGGGGGGAATTGATGACGTAGATGCCCCATTTATGGAGCAAATCAAGCATCAGGCAGAAATTGCTATGGACGAAGCAGATGTGATCGTCTTTGTCGTTTCTGGGAAAGAAGGGATCACGGATGCGGATGAATATGTCACTCGTATCTTGTATAAGACCCATAAACCGGTGATTCTTGCAGTCAACAAGGTGGATAACCCAGAGATGCGCAATGATATCTATGACTTTTATGCCTTAGGACTAGGTGAGCCACTACCGGTATCCTCTGTCCACGGGATCGGAACTGGGGATGTGCTCGATGCCATCATCGAAAATCTTCCGAATGACACAGAAGAAGAAAATCCAGATATCATCAAATTTAGCTTGATTGGTCGCCCAAATGTTGGGAAATCAAGCTTGATCAATGCGATCCTTGGAGAAGACCGGGTCATCGCAAGCCCTGTTGCTGGAACCACACGTGATGCCATCGATACCCATTTTACCGATGCAGATGGCCAAGAATTTACCATGATCGATACAGCTGGTATGCGCAAATCTGGTAAAATCTATGAAAACACAGAGAAATATTCTGTCATGCGTGCCATGCGGGCCATCGACCGTTCAGATGTGGTTTTGATGGTCATTAATGCCGAAGAAGGGATTCGGGAGTATGACAAGCGGATCGCTGGCTTTGCTCATGAAGCTGGTAAAGGCATGATCATTGTTGTCAACAAATGGGATACCATTGAAAAAGACAACCATACCATGAAGCAGTGGGAAGATGACATTCGCGATCAATTCCAATACCTTTCTTATGCGCCGATTGTTTTTGTCTCTGCCTTAACCAAACAACGCTTGCACAAGTTGCCAGAGATGATCAAACAGATCAGTGAAAGTCAAAATACACGGATTCCTTCAGCTGTCTTGAACGATGTGATTATGGATGCCATTGCCATTAATCCAACTCCGACCGACAAAGGAAAACGCCTCAAGATCTTCTATGCGACACAAGTGGCAACCAAGCCGCCAACTTTTGTGGTCTTTGTTAACGAAGAAGAACTGATGCACTTCTCATACCTCCGTTTCTTAGAAAACCAAATTCGCAAGGCCTTTGTTTTTGAAGGAACTCCGATCCATTTGATTGCGCGAAAACGGAAGTAGGGAATACGAGACAAATGGATCAAAGTGGAGAAGGATATTTCAAATGATAAAACGCTCATTCTTCCAACTATGAAAACAACTAAAAGTAGCGCATAAGCGTTGCTTTTTTTAATAAGCTGGTAAAATGAAGTGAAGGATAGTCAGATGCGTAGTTTCATAGTCCGGATATTCTTTATTCCTTATGCTTTTTTAAGGATGAGTAGAGTAAACTCATGAAGATCATGAGAGCTTTAGGTTTGTGTACTTATTATTTAAAATCTATCTGTATCTCTTGTTTCTCGGTTCGATCGTAAGCTTGGAGCTCTTGATCCTATTGTTGGGGATTTTATTAAAAAATAGGTCGTATTTTTTGTGGGCTATCGGGATCTTTCTCCTCTCTATTTAGCTATTCTGTCTATTGTTCGCTCAGACGGTTAAAAGAGAAAAATCATGGATAGCTGATTGAGGTAACTCTATTACGAAATCAGGTGAAAAGCTGGGACAAGACTGTCTCAGTTTTTTTCTAAAAGTAAGTTAAAATCCTTTTAATAGTAAAATTATCTTTTCTAATTTTATCTTAAATATGGTATAATAAAGGGATTAATCTAAGGTGGTAAACATGGCAAAATTAATTCCTGGGAAGGTTCGTTCACAAGGGAGCCTTCTCTATGAAGCTGGGAAGGTTTCCCTTCAGGAAGTAAAAGAAAAATACCTGTATTTTCGGGTGGAAGAAGAAAGCTTGCGGTACAGTTTGGATGACGACGCCGTTTTTTGTAGCTGTGCTTTCTTTCAAAAGAAAAAATTCTGTACGCATCTGGCAGCTGTAGAAGCTTTCTTGAAGAATGATGACAGTGGGAAAGCAGCTCTTGCAAGTCTTGAAGAAGACGCCACGGCGACTGAAGAAACGCAGGAGAAGGTCTCTTTTGGAAGTTTGTTTTTAGACCAGGTTCTTCCAAAAATCGAAAAGAAAGCAACACGTTATGTCTTATCAGCAGTCGGGCAGGAGGATGAATACTCTGGTCAATTCTTGTGGACCCTTCGCATTCGTCGCTTGCCAGACGAGCGTTCTTATGTGATCAGAGATGTGCTAGCTTTTTTGCAGACCCTTCAAAAAGAAGGCCACTTTGCAATTGGCAAAAGTTACTATGAACCCATTTCTTATTTAGAATTTGATGGGCCTAGTCAGGATGTGATCAATTTCCTACAAGGCTTGGTCACAGATAGTGGCTCGAAAGAGCAAGATTTCTTTCCCAATGCTGGGCGCCATCTTTATTTTCCACCGACTCTCTTTGAAGAAGCTGTAGAATTACTGATGAATTTGGATTCTTTCCTCTTGCAATACAGCTTGTATGATTTTTCTGAAGTCTATTTTCAGGATGTCCATGGGGAGGAAGATCTCTTTCATTTTCAGGTGGAAGACCATGGTGATTTTTACGAATTGATCATTACGGAGCCACAAGTGAAGGTTGTCGAGTCGGCTGTTTACCTGTTTCGAAATGGTGTCTTCTATCACCTGACGCCCCAACAGCGAACCCTATGGAAGGCCATCCAAGATCTTCCAATGGATCAGGATCGCAAAAAACGCCTGCATTTTGGTCCAACGGATCAGACCAAACTTTCCTATAGTCTAAAAGAGTTCAAAAAACTGGGACAAATAACAGCCCCGACCAGCTTTTTAATCCACGATTTCACTCCGGAATTTCATTTTGATCTAGCACAGGATCAGACTGTATTACTGGATGTTGTCTTTCAATACCAGGATCGTGTGGTGACCACGCGTGAGGAACTTCTCAATCTTCCTTATTCTAGTGATTTCGATAAGGAGCAAGAAGTTTTTTCAACCATGCTAGCAGCAGGTTTTACGGATGATTTTTCTTCCCAAAGAAGTCCTTTATCAAGTGAGCAAATCTATCCATTCTTTCACCAACAGATCCCGACTTTTGAAGCCTTAGGAGAGGTTACCCTCTCTGATAGCCTTTTAGATCTTTATCAAGTGGAGCGTCCAAAAATTGATGTTAAAACCAATGGCAGTCTACTGGAGATCGGTTTTGACTTTGAAAGTGTGGATCCAGCCGAAGTGGACCAGGTCCTCAAAGCTCTAGTAGGGCAAAAAGACTATTTTGTCAGCCATACAGGGAAAGTTCTTGTCTTTGATGAAGAAACCAAGAAGATCAGTCGAGCCTTAGCAGATCTGCGGGCGAAAATGAGCAAGGGTGGGAAACTACAAGCCCGCCGGATTGCCGCTTATCAGCTATCTGATTTGTTGGCAGATCAAGACAATGTTCATTTTTCAGAAGACTTTCGAAATTTAGCTCATGATTTGACTCATCCAGAAGACTTCCAACTCCCTCAGATGACAATCCAAGCGACCCTAAGGGATTACCAAGAAACAGGGGTTAAATGGTTCTCCATGTTAAATCATTATGGTTTTGGTGGTATTTTAGCGGATGATATGGGGCTTGGGAAAACCCTGCAGACTATTTCCTTCTTGACCAGTGTCGCAAAAAAAGAAACTAAAATCTTGATTCTAGCTCCATCTAGTCTCATCTACAATTGGAAACAAGAATTTTCAAAATTCGCTCCTCAGATGGAAGTGGCAGTCGTCTATGGTCTCAAGCAGCACCGAGATGAACTCATCGCAACCAATCCACAGGTAGTTATCACTAGTTACGCGTCTTTTCGTCAAGATGTGGAGGAATACCAGAAGAATCAGTATGAGTACTTGATTCTAGATGAAGCCCAGGTCATGAAAAATGCCCAAACCAAGATTGCCCAACACTTACGTGGCTTTGAGGTTCCGCATGTGTTTGCCCTATCTGGGACACCGATTGAAAATCATGTGGGTGAACTCTGGTCCATTTTCCAAATTGTCCTTCCAGGGCTCTTCCCAGCTAAAAGAGAATTTCAAAAATTGAGTCCTGAGACCATTGCACGATTTGTCAAACCTTTTGTCATGAGACGGAAAAAAGATGAAGTGCTCCAAGAATTACCGGACTTGATTGAAACAACCTACCACAATGAGTTGGATGAAAGCCAAAAAACGATCTATTTGGCTCAATTAAAACAAATTCAAGATCGGGTTCGAAGCTCTAGCGAGGAAGAACTAAATCGGAGTAAGGTGGAAATTCTCTCGGGTCTCATGCGCCTTCGCCAAATCTGTGATACCCCCGCCCTCTTTATGGAAGACTATCAGGGAGATAGTGGGAAATTGGAGAGCCTTCGAGATCTTTTGGGTCAAATCAAGGATGGCGAACACCGGGTTTTGATCTTCTCTCAATTTAGAGGCATGCTGGATATCCTAGAGCAGGAGATTGACCAGCTTGGCATGACCTCCTTTAAAATCACAGGTTCTACTCCCGCTAAAGATCGACAAGAAATGACCAATGCTTTTAATGCAGGTGAGCGCCATGCTTTTCTCATTTCTCTGAAGGCTGGAGGGGTTGGATTGAACCTCACTGGTGCCGATACGGTCATCTTAGTCGATTTGTGGTGGAATCCTGCAGTGGAAGACCAGGCTATTGGACGTGCCCATCGAATGGGACAGGAACAAAATGTTGAAGTTTACCGCATGATTACTCGTGGTACGATCGAAGAAAAAATCCAAGAACTACAAGCTTCCAAAAGACACTTGGTCTCAACGATTTTAGACGGAACGGAAACACGATCTAGTTTATCGGTTGAGGAAATTCGTGAGATTCTTGGAATTCAGTCAGAATAGCTTGAAAAATTCTGTGAATAGTTTATAATTAATGGAGTGTCGAAAGGAAGAAAGCATGACAGAAAAATATTTTCCTCAAGTAGGGGATAATGAGTTGATGTTAACAGAGATGCCCCACATGAACCTGTATGATGAAACAGACTTGATTAGTAACATTACAGGCGACTATGTGGATAAAAATTATTTGGAATGGCAACCGATTGCTGAAAATACCAAACCTAAGCATCCTTACCACCAACCATTAGAAGAGCCCCTACCGAAAAGACGGCCAGTAAGAAAACCTGATTTTAAAGAGCCGATTGATAAAAAAAGCCCAGCCAATCGTTATGCAGAGGAAGCGAGAGAGCGCGCTCGTGAAGATCTGAAAAAGAAACGCACAGCTCCCTATCTGACAACGGATCCAGCAGCTACTACAAGTAAACGGAAAAAACCGTTTATTTCTGAACGAAAACCTGGTCAGCCAACGGCTCCCTTCCAAAAGGAAAATCCGGGTGAATTATTGAAATATAGCAAACGATTACGACAAGATCAGTTGATCCTTGCAGAGTTCGAATCTGCAGGAGAACCAGAAGTGGCAGAACCGACTGAAAAGAAAAACAATTATGATTTCTTAAAGACTAGCCAAATATACAATAAAGATCAGCACAAGTTGAAACCACAGCCAATCAAACAAGAATTGGATTTAACCCATCTAGATCAAGAATAAGGAGAAAACATGTCTAATACATACCATTTTATTGGAATTAAAGGAGCAGGGATGAGTGCTTTAGCCCTCATGCTTCACCAAATGGGACATACGGTTCAAGGGTCAGATGTTGAGAAGTATTACTTTACGCAACGTGGCTTGGAACAAGTAGGAATTCAAATTTATCCATTTGATGTGAAAAATTTGGAAGGCGACAAGATCCTCATTGCCGGGAATGCTTTCCGTCCAGATAACAATGTGGAAATTGCTTATGCAGATGAGCATGGCCTAACTTATAAACGCTACCATGAATTCCTTGGTGAATTTATGCGTGACTTCGTCAGCATGGGGGTTGCCGGAGCACACGGAAAAACCTCGACAACAGGGATGCTTTCTCACGTCTTATCAAATATCACTGACACCAGTTATTTGATTGGTGACGGGACAGGTCGTGGCTCTGCAGCAGCCAAATACTTTGTCTTTGAATCAGATGAGTATGAACGCCACTTTATGCCTTACCATCCTGAATACAGCATCATCACCAATATTGACTTCGACCATCCAGACTATTTCACGAGCTTGGAAGATGTCTTTAATGCTTTTAACGATTATGCCAAACAAATCAGTAAGGGCCTCTTCATCTACGGAGAAGACAAAGAATTGCGTCGGATTACCTCATCAGCACCAATTTATTACTATGGTTTTGATAAGGAGACGAACGATTTTGTGGCAAGCAACTTGCTTCGCTCAACGACAGGTTCAACCTTCAACGTTCATTTCCGTGGAGAAGATTTGGGGCAATTCCATATCCCAACATTTGGTCGTCACAACATCATGAATGCTACAGCAGTCATTGGTTTGCTTTACATTGCAGGATTTGATTTAGATTTAGTCCGCGAGCATTTGAAGACCTTTGCTGGAGTGAAACGTCGCTTTACTGAAAAAGTAGTCAATGGAACAGTGATCATCGATGACTTTGCGCACCATCCAACGGAAATTATTGCAACCTTGGATGCGGCCCGTCAAAAATACCCAAGTAAAGAGATTGTGGCCATTTTCCAACCACATACCTTTACACGGACCATTGCCTTGTTAGATGAATTTGCAGAAGCCTTGAATCAAGCAGATGCTGTTTACTTGGCACAGATCTATGGCTCTGCGCGTGAAGTCGATCACGGCGATGTGAAAGTTGAAGATTTGGAAGCAAAAATTGTCAAACGCTCAGCGATTATTACAGCTGAGAATGTTTCTCCTCTTCTTGACCATGATAATGCAGTCTATGTCTTTATGGGAGCAGGAGATATTCAAACCTATGAATACTCATTTGAGCGTTTATTATCTAGTTTGACACATAGTGTACAATAAGAGATGATTGAGTCTGGAATCTTTTGGTTCCAGACTCAAATTTATCTGTCCACTGAAGGAGTATGAGATGAGGAAAGCAGGATGATGATTCGATCAATCACCCCAGCTGATCAAGAACAGCTGCTGTTACTAGAAGAAGAACTTCATGGCAATGAAGGAAAGGAGCACAGGGCCACTCTTGAGGAAGCGCTAGGTTCGAAGGAAGCCATTTCTTTGCTTGCAGAGCAGGCGGGGGATGCTGTGGCTTACTTGTTGGCGACAGAAGACCAGCCTTTAAAAAGAGACCTAATTGTATTGCGACTAGCAGTGAGACCAGCCTTTCAAGGTCAAGGCTATGGTTCTATTTTAATCGCTGCTTTAAAGGATCTAGCTGTTCAAAAGGAAAAGGAAGCCATTTGGATCGATTGCCCAGAAGACTTACTATCTTATTTTTCCCAGCAAGGATTTCGAGATGAAGCTGAGTCTGATCGAGGTGTCCATATGGTTTGGGAACGATAGAAGGAGTAAATGATGAAAGAAAAGATTCACATTAGACAGGCAGAGCTGCAGGATTTGGATGCCATCGAGCGCATTGAGCTTGAGAATTTCTCAGAAGAAGAAGCGATTGCGCGTGAGATTTTAAAAGATCACATTGAAAAGATTCAAGCGACTTTTCTTGTAGCAGAGTGCGAAGGTCAGATTTTAGGGTACTTAGAAGGACCTGTTAGACCGGAGCGCTATTTGATCGATTCCTCTTTTTCAAAGGTTGAAGATCTAAGCCATCTAGAACAGGGTTTTATTTCCATCACGAGTCTATCCATTGCCAAAGAAGCCCAAGGACTAGGGGTTGGAACCCTCTTGCTTGATGCGCTCAAAGAGATTGCGGTGAAAGATCATCGTCAAGGGATCAATCTGACCTGTCATGATTATTTGATTCCTTATTACGAGAAGCAAGGGTTCACCAATGAAGGTCTTTCGAAATCCCAATATGCAGGTGAAGTTTGGTACAATCTGGTCTGGGAAAATGAAAACCTTGATTAAATAGGTATTTTGAAGAAGAAGGGCGATTTGTATTGCTTTTCTAAATCTTTTAAGATATAATATTAAGGATTATGATGAGGGAGGTCAATTATTTGACTGATAAATCACAAGACAGTGAGAAGTTATTAAGCTTCAAAGAGCAGATCCTCAGAGATTTAGAAGAGGCAAATGAGCAACTTCTAAAGATCGAAAAAGAGTATGATCTACCTGATCGAAGCATTGAAACCCCTTCTTCACTGAAAGAGGAGGAAGAAGCAACACCACCTCCAAAAGAAGAAGCTGTTGTGGCTTCCACAGAAATACCAGTGGAGCCAGAAAAGGCGACTCCTATTGTAGAAGAAAAGAGTGAGTCCACAAAGCCTTTTATAAAAGAACCAAGTCAGGAACCGGTAGAGGAAAGCTTATCTCGCTCTTCTCGTAACCAGCGCCAACAAAAACAAAAGAAACAAAATAAAATCGCTAAACGAATTGTGCGGACAGTGGTCAGCCTTTTGCTGATTGTGATCGTGGCTACAGGTATCTTTGCAGCGACCTATATCCATTCAGCTGTCAAGCCAATGGATAAAAATGCAACAGAATTCGTGACGGTTGAGATTCCAGCAGGTTCAAGTAATCGTGAGATTGGCGCGATCCTTGAGAAAAAAGGACTCGTGAAAAATGGTCAGTTCTTTAACTACTATACCAAGTTCAAGAACTATAGCAATTTCAAATCCGGTTATTTCAACCTTCAAAAGAGCATGGATTTAGAAACCATCATCCAAAAACTGCAGGAAGAGGGGACTAAAACTCCTCAGGCTCCAGTTCTTGGAAAGGTGACGATTCCAGAAGGCTATACGATCGATCAGATTGCGACGGCTATCACAGCAGATGTCTCTAGTAAGAAGGCAGGAAAGACTCCATTTAAGAAAGAAGATTTCTTGAAGGCTGTCCAAGATGATGCCTTTATTGAGAAGATGGTGGCCAAATATCCTAAGCTCTTGGCTAACCTGCCAAGTAAGGATTCTGGTGTTCGCTATCGTTTGGAAGGTTATCTTTTCCCAGCAACTTATAACTATGGGAAAGATACCACAGTGAAAGAAATGATCGATCAGATGCTGGCGGCCATGGATCAAAACTTAACCCCGTATTATGAAACACTTGAGAGCAAGAACATCAATGTAAACGAAGTATTGACCCTTGCTTCCTTGGTTGAAAAAGAAGGGGCGACGGATCAAGACCGCAAAGACATCGCAAGTGTCTTCTATAACCGCTTGAACCAAGACATGCCTTTGCAAAGTAATATTGCAATTCTTTATGCCGAAGGGAAGCTTGGTCAAAAGACGACCTTGAAAGAAGATGCAACGATCGATACAGAGCTGGATTCACCTTATAATATTTATAAGAATACCGGTTTGATGCCTGGTCCAGTGGATAACCCTGGAGTATCAGCGATCGAAGCGGCGGTGAACCCAAGTAAGACAGACTACTTGTATTTTGTCGCAAATGTCGAAAATGGTGAAGTCTTCTTCGCTAAGACATACGAAGAACACAATAAAAATGTAGAAGAACACGTCAATAGTAAATTGACACAAGCAAGTTCAAACTAGAAAAAGCATGTGGCGCGTCCACAGCTTTTTCATTCAAATAATAGAAAGAGAAGAATAATGGCAGAAAAAACATACCCAATGACCCTAGCAGAAAAAGAAAAATTAGAACTAGAATTAGAAGAATTGAAATTGGTCCGTCGACCTGAAGTGGTAGAACGGATCAAGATCGCTCGCTCATACGGTGACCTCTCAGAAAACTCTGAGTACGAAGCAGCAAAAGATGAACAAGCTTTTGTGGAAGGTCAAATCTCTAGTTTGGAAACAAAAATCCGTTATGCGGAAATCGTCGATAGTGACGCTGTTGCAGTAGACGAAGTAGCGATCGGAAAAACCGTTACCGTTCAAGAAGTTGGCGAAACAGATGAAGAAGTATACAGCATCGTCGGTTCAGCAGGGGCAGATGCCTTTGCAGGGAAGATCTCGAACGAAAGCCCAATCGGTCACGCATTGATTGGTAAGAAGACAGGTGACGTTGTCACTGTTGAGACACCAGCTGGAAGCTACCAAGTGAAAATTTTGAATGTAGAAAAAACAGCATAAATATAAAGAGCAAGCACTCCAAGAGGGCTTGTTTTTCTGTGCTCTTAATCCCCTTGTGAGAGAATAATTCTTCCTTGATTGAAAGGGATTAAAAAAGCACCTGAACTAAAGGGTTCAGGTGCTTAAGTAATTCCGCTAGAATTTAGAAGTTTGTACTACTTTTTATTGCGTTGTTTTCCTGCATTGCGGTTGTTTTTTGGTTTGTGTTGAATTTGTGTCGTTGCAGTTGGTGTAACGTCTTTTTTCACACGGTGACTAGTCGCTTTTGGAGGATTGTTTTTGTATTCCTCAGCGACCCGCTTGCGAAGATTTGGACGAATCAAGTAGTTGATGACAAATTGTTGGATAATTTGGATCACCCCACCGACTACCCAGTAAAGAGTCACTCCGGCTGAAGAGATCAATGAGAAGACACCGATCATAATCGGGCTCATCAGTGATGCTTTACGCATACTTTCCTTTTGGGTTTCATCTTCAATCCCATGAAGAGAGAGCATACTTTGGATATAGTAGAGAACCGCTACGATAGCCGTCAAGAGCAAGCTTGGTTTCCCAAGAGCAATACCAAGGAAACTACTTTCTGCCACCCCTTTGGTGTGCTGAGCTGCAAAGAAGAGGGCAGAGAAGAATGGCATTTGGATCAAGAGTGGTAAACATCCAACTCCACCAAACATGCTAACCCCATTTTCACGTTGAGCAGCCATTAATTCTTGTTGTGCCAATAGCTTTTCTTCTTGTGTGCTAGCGTTTTTCATGCGCTCTTGGATTGGGCCAAGGATGGGTTTTAAGTAGTTCATCTTTTCAGATTGGTAGGTTGCCTTCCATGATTGGTACAAACCAAGTGGCAAGATGATTAAACGCACGATTAAGGTGACGATAATAATCCCGATCCCAAAGCCCAAGCCAAGGTTATTCGCAAAGAATTTGATGGCTTCGCCCATTGGACGGCCAAGAAGATTCCAAATCAATCCAGTTGGATTTCCAGTTTTCCGATCGACACTCACGCATCCTGATAAGAAGACGAGCGAAGCTAGTCCCATCGATGCCAATAATGCAAGTTTATTTTTTTTCACAAATCGTTCCTTCTTTTTTAAAATGTTACCTTTCTATTCTACTGTTTTTTTTGAAAATACACAATAGTTCTCTAGCCTTAATTTGCAATTTTGAAGTCCTTATAGTTTTCAAAGTTTGCTAACGTAACATCCAAATAAGTCACATGCGCAAACGGCGTAGGACCTTTGCGTATTTCTTGGATGAATTTGGCCATTTGACTGCTAGACTCTGCCTGAGCTAGAATACCAACCGTCCCATCGTCATTATTCCAGACACGGCCAGTGATCCCACCAATCTCCAAGGCAAGACTGTAGACTCCCCAGCGAAAACCAACTCCTTGAACCCGTCCTTGGGCAATCATTTTTACCTTTTGCATGTGCATCCTCCTTGACTCGAAGAAATCTATCTGAGGCATGATTTCTTCTTTTTCTTTGTGCTATAATAGGTCTATGAATATTATAACGTCTAAATCCAATAATGTAATCAAAAATGCTAAAAAATTACATCAAAAAAAATATCGGACAGATTCCTATCTCATTGAAGGTTGGCATCTCTTTGAAGAGGCAGTAGAAAATCAGGCGGAGATTCGTCAGATCTTTGTTTTAGAAGCTTATTTAGACCGGGTAGAGAATATCCAAAACGTCACTGTCGTGACTTCGGAGATCTTGAGTCTCTTGGCTGATTCGAAGACCCCTCAAGGAATTGTCGCAGAGATTCTTCTAGAGCAGCCAGAACTTCCAGATCAGTTACAAGGTCGTTACCTCTATTTGGAGGATGTCCAAGATCCAGGTAATGTGGGAACCATGATTCGAACAGCAGATGCAGCCGGCTTTGATGGTGTTATGCTTTCGAAAGCATCCGCAGATCTATACAGTCTCAAGACTCTTCGATCCATGCAGGGCAGTCATTTCCATCTTCCTATCTGGAAAATGGACCGAGAAGAACTGTTTGAACGAGCTAGTCAATCCAATCTAGCGGTCCTCGCAACGACGCTATCAGAAGCTTCCATCGATTACCGTCAGCTCCCTCAGATTGATCAATTGATTTTGGTAATGGGTAATGAAGGCAAGGGCATCAGTCCAGAAATGGCTACACGAGCCGACCAGCTTGTTCATATTACCATGCCAGGTCGGGCTGAGAGTTTGAATGTTGCAGTAGCTGCTGGAATTTTGATGTTTCATTTAAGGAATTTTTGAGAAAAAGCAGTATACTTAAGTTGAAAAAAGAAATTGGTGGAAATCTTATTGGGAGAGCCTATCAAGGAAAGGTGGTGATCTGATGCAATATCATCGTGACAAAGAATACATGACCTATGTGGGACAGTTGATTCAGCACCCTAAGGTTCAAAAATTAGCCGACATTCCTCATCATATTCATTCCAATCGTTTGGAGCATTCCATTCATGTTAGCTATACTAGTTATAAATTGGCAAAAAAATTTGGCTGGGATGCTAAAAGTACGGCTCGGGGTGGCCTCTTGCATGACCTCTTTTACTATGATTGGCGTGAGACCAAGTTTACCAAGAGTCACGCCTGGATCCATCCACGCATTGCCGTGAGAAATGCGCGAAAGATTACAGATCTCAATGCTAAGGAAGAAGATATCATCATTAAACACATGTGGGGGGCTACCCTTGCTCCGCCTCGCTACAAAGAATCCTTCGTGGTGACCATGGTGGATAAATACTGGGCTGTTAAGGAAGCTTCAGAACCTTGGCGTAAAAAGATGGCCAAAAGGAGATTTTTTCATCGAAAAATGTTAAAATCGTAGTAAACAAATTTGAAAGGAACTTGTTTATATGTATAATGATTCAGTAATCCAAGAACAAAGTGGATTGAATGCTTTTTATAACAAAATCTACTCATTAGTTGGGATCGGTGTTGGGATTTCAGCCCTTGTCTCTGGTCTTATGATGACAGTCTTTCAAGATTTCTTCGTTCAAATCTTGACAACAGCACCAATGGTTTACTATGCAGCAGTTGTTGTAGAATTGATCTTGGTCTTTGTTGCCAGTGGGAAGGCTGTTAAAAATAGCCCGTCTGCTCTTCCGATCTTCTTGATCTACTCAGCTTTGAATGGCTTTACCTTGAGCTTTATCATTGCTCGCTACATGCAAGCGACGGTTTATAAGGCTTTCTTGGTCAGTGCCTTGATGTTTATTGTCATGGGTGCTATCGGACGCGTCGTGAAAAAAGACCTTTCTGGAATGGGACGTGCCTTGATGGGAGTCTTGATCGGTGTGATCATCGCTTCTGTTGTGAACATGTTCTTGAGAAGTTCTGGCATGGATTATATCTTGAGTATTATCTCTGTCTTCCTCTTTGCAGGATTGACAGCTTGGGATAACCAAAAAATCCGCTATGTCTATGATCAAACCAATGGTCAACCTGCGACAGGCTGGGCAGTGGCCATGGCTTTGGAACTGTATCTTGACTTTATCAACCTCTTTATCAGCCTTCTTCGTATCTTCGGAAGAAACGACTAATCAAAGAGAGATTGAGCTGGGGCAATAGCCTCGGCTTTTTTTGTCTTCCGACTTGTGCTATACTTATAGTGACTACAGAATAGAAATGAGTACTTATGAAAATACCTTTTGTAACCCGTGAACAATTAGAAAGCCTGACCCAAGAATTTCCTACCCCTTTTCATCTCTATGATGAAGCAGGAATTCGTGAAACGGCTCGTGCCCTCCATCGAGCTTTTGCTTGGAATGAAGGATTTAAAGAATACTTTGCCATCAAGGCGACTCCGAACCCATCGATCCTAAAAATTTTGCAAGAAGAGGGCTGTGGAGTTGACACTGCCAGCTACGTCGAATTGTTAATGGCAGATAAACTTGGCTTTAGTGGAAAAGAGATCATGTTTTCTTCTAACAACACGCCAGCTGATGAATTTGTCTATGCTAGAGAATTAGGAGCGACGATCAATCTGGACGCCTATGAAGACATTGCTTTCTTGAAGTCTGTGACTAGCATCCCCAAGGTTATTTCTTGCCGTTATAATCCTGGTGGAGTTTTTGAACTGGGAACTGATATTATGGACAATCCGGAAGAAGCCAAGTTTGGAATGACCAAGGAGCAATTGATTCAAGCCTTTATCGAGTTGAAAGAACTGGGTGTGGAAGAGTTTGGCATTCACGCCTTGTTAGCTTCTAATACAGTATCCAACGATTACTATCCAGAGCTAGCGCGTCAACTTTTTGAATTGGCAGTGGAAGTCGTCGAGAAAACAGGTGTCCATTTGGGCTTCATCAACCTCTCTGGTGGAGTTGGGGTCAATTACAAGCCAGAGCAAGAACCAAATGATATTGCCATTATTGGGGAAGGCGTGCACCGCGTTTTTGATGAGATTCTCAAACCGGCAGGACTTGGCCATGTGAAAATCTATACCGAACTTGGTCGCTTTATGCTAGCTTCACACGGTCTTTTGGTAACCAGAGTGACGCATAAAAAGAAAACCTACCGGACCTATGTGGGTGTCGATGCTTCAGCTGTGAACCTTCTTAGACCGGCTATGTACGGTGCTTATCACCATATTACCAATATGGATCGTCCAGATGGACCGACTGAAGTGGTCGATGTTGTGGGAAGTCTCTGTGAAAATAACGATAAATTTGCTAAACAACGTGAATTACCAGTGACGGAGATTGGAGATTTGCTCGTGATCCATGATACCGGAGCCCATGGATTTTCAATGGGGTATCAGTACAATGCCAAATTGCGTTCTGCAGAAGTTTTGCTTCAAGAAGATGGGCAGGCCCGTTTGATTCGTCGAGCAGAAAAACCAGAAGATTATCTTGCGACACTCTACGGCTTTGACATTGAAAAATAAGCGATTGTCTGATATAATGATAGTTATGTAAAAATAATGGATCGGAGAAAATTGTATGAATCTCTTTTTAGGAATTTTGTTGATTATTTTGGCTTTCTTTGGTGGGATGGTTGCAGGAATGTTCTTGCTTCGTCGTCAATTTGAAAAAGAATTTGCATCAAATCCACGTTTGAATGTTGAAGCAGTCCGCACACTTTTAGGTGCGAGTGGCCAACGTCCAAGCGAAGCAAAAGTTCAACAAGTCTATCGCCAAATTGTGACTCAACAAAAATCAGCAATGGCGAAAAACAAGAAAAAATAAGAGTGGGGCAATCTCACGATAATAAATGAGAGGGGCTTGGAGGAATTTCTTAGTCCCTCCTTTTGGAAGGAAGAGATATGGATAACCGACCGATTGGTTTTTTAGATTCTGGAGTAGGGGGCTTGACTGTTGTCCGCGAATTGCTCCGTCAGCTTCCTCACGAAGATGTCGTCTATATTGGAGATTCAGCACGTGCACCTTATGGTCCTAGACCAGCAGACCAAATTCGCGAGTATACTTGGCAGATGGTGAACTTCCTTCTGACCAAAAATGTCAAGATGATTGTTTTAGCTTGTAATACAGCGACTGCAGTGGTTTGGGAAGAAGTCAAGGAAAAACTTGATATTCCTGTTTTGGGAGTGATTTTGCCCGGAGCTTCTGCAGCCATTAAATCAACGACCCATCAAAAAATTGGGGTGATTGGGACACCGATGACGGTTTCTTCTGGAATTTATAAAGAGAAGATTCAAAGTCTGGCACCAGATATGAAAGTCACCAGTTTAGCTTGTCCCAAGTTTGTTCCTTTAGTGGAATCAAACGAATTGGCATCCAGTGTGACCAAAAAGGTGGTTTACGAAACCCTAAAACCACTAGTTGGAAAGGTTGATACCTTAGTCTTGGGATGTACCCATTATCCTCTGTTAAAACCGATTATTCAAAATGTGATGGGACCGGATGTCAAATTGATTGATAGTGGAGCGGAGTGTGTTCGGGATATTTCCGTCTTATTAAACTATTTTGAGCTCAATAAGAGCCGCGAACTCTTAGAGAAGACCCACCGCTTTTATACCACTGCAAATGCTAATAGCTTTGCAGCGATTGCCGAAAAATGGCTAGAACGTTCAGTGAATGTGGAGCACGTAAATTTATGAGTGACAAACTATTTGAATACAAAGATTCCCAAGATTGGTATATTGCCCAATGGGGAGAAGATGCAGACTACAACCAATTTAGTCAAGTTCCTGCGGAAGCTTCCACTCTTTTAGACCAGCTGGAACTTCTCTTTGCCAAGGATCCTGAAGGATTTCCTCTCAATCTATCGGTGATGCGCTATGGATCAGCCTTTCGTTTCCTAACCTTTTTGACGGAAATCTTGAATGAAGTCAAGGGAAGATCTTTTGAAATTATCCAGCGTCAAGGAGCCTTGCTCTTGGTTGAAAAAGGGAAATTGCTCTATTTACATTTGCCAAGTGATGGGGTGGATTTGGAAGCCTTCTTGGGTCAAGACAAGGTCAAAGATACGATTCTTATTGCGACTCGAAATGAAGGAAAAACCAAAGAATTCCGTAATATGTTTGAAAAGCTAGGCTTTGAAGTGGAAAATCTCAATCAATACCCAGAGCTTCCAGAAGTCGAAGAAACAGGGATGACCTTCGAAGAGAATGCCCGCCTAAAAGCTGAAACCATCGCAGAGCTAACTGGGAAAACAGTTTTAGCGGATGATTCAGGTTTGAAGGTAGATATCTTGGGAGGCTTACCAGGAGTTTGGTCCGCTCGCTTTGCGGGAGTTGGTGCGACAGATGCGGAAAATAATGCGAAATTGTTGCACGAATTGGCCATGGTCTTTGACTTGAAAGACCGTTCAGCCCAGTTCCATACGACCTTGGTGGTCGCAAGGCCAGGCAAGGAAAGCTTGGTGGTTGAAGCTGATTGGCCAGGGTATATTAATTTTGAACCTAAGGGTGAAAACGGGTTTGGCTATGATCCACTCTTCTTAGTTGGGGAAACGGGCCGTGCTGCTGCGGAATTAACACTTGAAGAAAAAAATACACAATCGCATCGTGCTTTAGCTGTTAAAAAGTTATTGGAGGTATTTCCATCATGGCAAAGCAAACAATCATCGTTATGAGTGACTCGCATGGAGACCGCTCCATTGTTGAAGCTATTAAAGAAAAATACCTAGGCCAGGTCGATGGGATCTTTCACAATGGGGATTCTGAACTAAAAAGTGATGATCCTGTCTGGGAAGGGATTCACGTTGTCCAAGGAAACATGGATTTTTATGATGGCTATCCAGAACGCTTGGTGACCCAACTAGGGCCAACACGAATCATCCAGACCCATGGGCATCTCTTCCAGATCAATTTTAGTTTTCAAAAATTGGATCTGTGGGCCCAAGAGGAAGAAGCAGATATCTGTCTTTACGGCCACCTTCATATCCCAGATGCTTGGAAGGAAGGAAGAACCCTCTTTGTGAATCCTGGATCCGTTAGTCAGCCACGCGGTCTGATTCGAGAGTGTCTCTATGCTAAAATTGAGATAGATGATTCTAACTTCAAGGTAGAGTATTATACGCGAGATCATGAGTTGTATCCTGAATTGACAAAGGAGTTTAGCAGATGATAGCAAAGGAATTTGAACGTTTCTTGCTGGCGCAGGAAGAAACGTTCTTAACTCCGGCCAAAAATTTAGCGGTCTTGATTGATAACCACAATGTAGACCATGCTGTCCTGTTGTTGAGCCAGATTAGCTATAGTCGTATTCCGGTAGTGACGGATGAACGCAAGTTTGTGGGGACGATCTCCCTAACGGATATTCTATCTTATCAATTGAAACACGAGATTCCTGAGGAGACTTTTGCCTCGATGGATATCGTAGACGTTGCAAAAAAAGAGGTCGGGGTCATCGGCTTAGACTTCAATTTGACAGAAGTCCTTCACAAGTTGGTGGATGACTCCTTCCTTTCGGTGGTGGATGAAGAAGGGTATTTCCAAGGGATTATTACACGGAAATCGATTCTTAAAGCCATCAATTCGCTAATGCATGATTTTTCAAATGAATACGAGATGATTCCAAAATGAAAGAATTTATTGCAAGTTTTATTGACCAAAAAGAATTAAGTGAAAATTCTCAGTCTGCCTATTTCTATGATTTGGACCAATTTATTGAGTCGATCCATGGAAAAGTGACACCGACAAATTTGAGAATTTACCAAGCTTCGATTAAAGATTTTAAACCGGCGGTCCAAAAACGAAAATTATCCGCCGTCAACCAATTTTTATATTATTTGTATCAAGAACGCTTTATTTCTGAATACCATCGTTTGGTATTGCCTAAAATTCAACCGGCCAAGACCCATGATCGGGAATTGTTGGATCTGACCCATTTTTGGGAAGAATCAACCAACCCACAGGGACGCTTGATGGCCTTGTTGATTCTGGAGATGGGCTTGTTGCCAAGTGAGATCCTCCGAGTCAAAGTCGAAGATATTCAGCTGGACTTTCATGTCATTCGAGTGGGCAAAGATGGCCAAAAACGGGTTTTAAAGGTTCCAGAGCCGTTACTGGATGAATTGCAACTCTTCCTAGATGGTATTTATCTCTTTGATAATAAAGGAAAATGCTACTCCCGTCAGTGGGGATTTCGACAATTAGAAGCCTTCTTGATCGAAAAAGGCAACCAAGACCTTTCGGCACAATCGATTCGTGAGCAGTATATTTTGAAACAACGTGAACTCGGTGTGGATCTTTTTAGTATTGCGCGTGAATTGGGCCTAAAAACCATGGTGACACTAGAAAAATATAAATAATGGATATTAAAATTAAAGATTTTGAAGGGCCTTTGGACCTCTTGCTCCACTTGGTCTCTAAATACCAGATGGATATCTATGAGGTCCCCTTGATTGAGGTGATCGAACAGTATCTGGCTTATCTGGCGACCCTCCAGGCTATGAAACTAGAGGTAGCAGGAGAATACATGCTGATGGCTAGTCAACTAACCTTGATCAAGAGTCGAAGACTTCTTCCTAAGGTTGCAGAGGAGATGGATGAAGCAGAGGATCTCGAGCAGGACCTCCTTTCTCAATTGGAAGAGTACCGTACTTACAAGCAATTAGGAGAGTTGATGGCCTCTCAGCACGAGGAGCGCGCCCTCTATTATTCAAAACCAAAGATGGAATTGATTTATGACGATACCGAATTACTTCATGATCGCACCACGGTGGATCTCTTCTTGGCTTTCTCAAAACTATTGACCAAGAAAAAAGAAGAATTCCGCCAGAACCATACAACCATTGTAAAGGATGAATACAAGATTGAGGATCTGATGGACCAGCTGCGTCACCGATTCCACGATCGCTCACAAGTTCTCTTGCAGGACTTGTTTCTAGAAGCAACGGATCTCCAAGAGGTCATTACTCTATTTCTTGCAGCCCTTGAATTGATCAAGATTCAAGAAGTAACGGTGATCCAGGATAGGGCTTTTGGAGAAATTTACTTAAATAGGATTGAACATGAGCAAATTAGCTGAAATTGAAGCACTCTTATTTGTAGCGGGTGAAGAAGGAATTACTGCCAGACAAATCGCAGACCTTCTCTCTTTACCTCCGACAGGTGTGGTGCAAAGTTTAGAAAAATTAAGCCAAAAATACCAGGAGGACACAGATAGCAGTCTGTGTTTGATGGAGACAGCTTCCCGTTATAAATTGGTGACAAAGGCAGACTACGCTTCGGTTTTACGAGACTATTCTAGAACGCCCATGAACCAAAGTTTGTCTCGGGCTGCCCTCGAAACCTTATCAATCATTGCTTATAAGCAACCGATCACCCGTGTGGAGGTCGATGATATTCGGGGTGTCAATTCCAGCGGTGCCATTACCAAACTACTGTCATTTGATCTGATCCGAGAGGATGGGAAAAAAGAAGTCCTCGGGCGCCCCAATTTGTATGTCACGACGGAGTATTTTTTGGATTATATGGGAATCAATCATTTGGAGGAATTACCAAAGGTTGAAGAAGTGGACATTGATCCAGAAGAAGGTCAATTATTTTCAGAGAGAACAGAGGAACTAGATGAGAATTAACAAATATATTGCCCATGCAGGCGTGGCTAGTCGTCGCAAGGCCGAAGAACTGATCAAGCAAGGCTTGGTTACAGTAAATGGCCAAGTTGTGCGTGAATTAGCGACTATTATTAAGACCGGTGATCAGGTTGAAGTAGAAGGCACTCCAATCTACAACGAAGAAAAGGTCTACTATCTTTTAAATAAGCCACGTGGCGTCATCTCTAGTGTATCTGATGATAAAGGGCGGACAACAGTCGTTGACCTTTTATCTCAAGTGCCAGAGCGTATCTACCCAGTGGGACGTTTGGACTGGGATACATCTGGTGTCTTGATTTTGACCAATGATGGTGATTTTACAGATGAGATGATTCACCCACGTAATGAGATTGATAAGGTCTATGTGGCGCGTGTCAAAGGGATTGCCAATAAGGAAAATTTGCGTCCCTTGACACGAGGGGTGACCATTGATGGCAAGAAAACCAAGCCAGCGACTTACGAGATCTTAAAAGTGGATGTTGAAAAGAACCGTTCAGTGGTTCAGTTGACCATTCATGAAGGGCGCAACCACCAGGTCAAAAAGATGTTTGAAGCTGTAGGACTTTTAGTGGACAAACTCTCCCGAACCCAGTTTGGAAACCTAGATGTCTCAGGACTTCGTCCGGGTGAATACCGTCGCTTGAACAAAAAAGAAATTAGCCAGTTGCACAATCTAGCAGTGACTAAATCTAAAAAATCATGAAAAAAATCCTGATTGCTATGGTCAGAGGCTATCAAAAATGGATCTCTCCCCTATTTCCGCCTTCTTGTCGCTTTCAACCGACCTGTTCCAATTATATGATCCAAGCGATTGAACGCTTTGGTGTGAAAGGTGTCTTGATGGGGGTTGCGAGAATCTTGCGATGCCATCCTGGTACCCAAGCGGGACCAGACCCTCTGCCAGACCACTTTAGTCTGAGACGAAATGAAGAATCAAAATAGGACGATCACAAATAAACAGAAATGAGAGTGGGACAGAAATCGGTAATTCGTTAGAATTCGATTTCGTTGTCCCACCTCCGCACAGTTGAGTAGGGCTGTAAATGCTGATGAAATCAGCGTTGTAGAGCCCACTCAACCACTGCGTCTTGCTCGACAATCCAAAAACAATTAAGAGGCTAGGACTTTTGTCCCAGCCTCATTTTTTTATAACACTCTCGTTTTATCAGCGTTTAGACCATGTTTTAGGCAGGAAGAGCAGAATCATTGGATAGATTTCAAGCCGTCCGGCAATCATGGCTAAGGAAAGTAACAGTTTTGAAATCGGACTAAAGATGGAGAAGGTTTGACCCGTACCAATCATAGGTCCAATATTGTTGAAACAACTAAAGACAGCACTGACAACCGTCATGAAGTTATTGTTGTCTAGACTCACTACAAAGAGTAAGCCGATCGTAATAAAACTGTATATTGTAAAGTACTTGAGGATCTGATGTTGGGTATCCTTATCGAGTACCGTATCGTTGACATGCAAGGTCAAAACGCGATTTGGAGACAAGGTCGAAAGAACCTGATTTTTTGCGATTCGCCACAAGGTCAAGCACCGAATGACTTTTAACCCCCCAGCGGTCGAGCCAGCAGACCCACCGATGACCATCAGCATTAAGAGGATGAACTGAGAAAAGAGAGGCCATTTTTCCGTCGTTCCATAACCAAAACCGGTGGTGGTGATGATATTGGACACTTGGAAGAAGGAAATCTCAAAGCTCTTCGCAACATTAGCATAGAGATGAAGGCAATTGTAGGCAATCAATACGCTAGATAGGATTACAATAGTGATGTAGGTCCGCAATTCCTCATCTTTAAAGAAGGCCTTGAATTTTCGGATCATAAGGAAGTAGTAGAGGTTAAAGTTAACCCCAAAGACCAAGACCCCGATACTGACCAAATAGGTAATTAGACTACTGTTGTAGTGAGCGATCCCATCGTTAAAGACGGTAAAGCCCCCAGTACCAGCCGTCCCCATGGCGATGACGAAACTATCATACAGGGGCATGCCAGCAAGGAAATAAAGAATCACAAAGAGGAAGAACAAACCCAAGTACAAGAAGTAGAGGATTTGAGCCGTGTTTTTTAATTTGGAAACGACCTTGCCAAAAACTGGACCAGGAACCTCTGCCTTCATGACTTCAAGGTGGCTGTTCTTGTTATTGTCCATAATCGCAAGGGCAAAGACCAATACTCCCATCCCCCCTATCAAGTGGGTAAAACTACGCCAAAAGAGGAGAGAGTGGCTGAGGACACCCACATCGTCTAAAATCGTTGCCCCTGTTGTTGTAAAGCCGGAGCTGACTTCAAAGAAGGCATCGATAATGTTTGGAATTTGGCCCGAAAAGACAAAGGGAAGGGCACCAAAGAAGGACCATAGGATCCAACAAAGTGCTACAATCAGGACTCCTTCCTTAGCATAGATGTGAAAATCCTTAGGTTTGTGAAAACTACCAAGGAGGCCAAACGCAAGTAGGATGGCCATGGTTGCTCCAATGGAGACAAAGACCTTGGCAGGTTCCCGATAGATTGCAGCGACCACTAGGGGAACGATTAGGAGACCTGCCTCGATTAAGAGGAGTTTGGATAAGAGGTAACGAATCATGCTTCTATTCATCAGGCTTACCTCTCAAGTAGATCGTAGATTTTAGTGACATTTTGAATCAAGGTGGTCACGATAATCCGATCCCCTACCATCAAACGGTCATCCCCATTCGGGAAAATAGCCTTGCCGTTTCGAATAATGGCAGCGATCAAAACGCCCTTCTTCAATTTCAATTCAGAGAGGGGATATTGGGTTAGTTTGTTGTCTTCCTTAATTTGAAACTGCAAGGTTTCAATCCGGCCGTTTGCGACATGGTGCAAGGCTTCTAGGTTTGAGAACTGTGCATTGTAGCGCCCGCGAATAAAGTGCATAATGGTGTCTACAGCGATGCGTTTTGGAGTGACAATACTGGTCATATCCTGATCGCCAATGATCTCCAACAGACTGGTTCGGTTGACTTTGGTAATGTTCTTTTTGACTCCGACAGAATCCAAGAACATGGAGGTGATGATGTTTTCTTCATCGACCCCTGTCAAAGTAGCCACAGCATCAAAATTATTGGCACTCTCTTCTAAAAGAATGTCTTTAGCGGTTCCGTCTCCATGGACGACATAGAGGTCAGGGAATTCTTGGCTAAAGAATTCAGCTCGTTCGCGATTGACCTCGATGACCTTGAGATCGATTTTGCGGCGCACATCCTGGAGAATATTGAGCAGATAGTAGGCAATTTTTCCGGCACCAATCATCATCATGCTCTTAATGACTTGAGGTCGGACATTGTTGTGGAAGAGAACGATCTCGATCCTATTTCCTGTCACGAAAATCTTGTCTTGGGGCTGCAAAACAAAGTCTCCATTTGGAATCGTGAGTTCATTGCCACGCTCGATCGCACAAACAATGACATTTCCGTATTTCTTTCGGAATTGGGATAGGCTCATATCGCAGAGATTGCTATCTGGCTTGATCTTAAATTCCATCAAGGCAACACGGCCGTTTGCAAAATGCTCCACAGAAAGGGCATTTGGGAAGTCAATGATATTAGCAATATAACGAGCTGTCAGCAATTCAGGATTGACAACCAGGGAGAAGCCCAAGATATTTTTTTCCTTGAAGTAGGAATTGGAATATTCCGGATTCCGCACCCGAACGATGGTTTCTTTGGCTCCCATTTTTTTAGCTAAAACAGCAGAAACCATATTCACTTCGTCGTACTCGGTCATGGAAATGAAGATATCGCAGTCTTCAACATCTGCTTGCTCCAAGACCTTGAAGTTTGCGCCATTTCCTAAAATCCCAATGATATCAAACCGTTTGGTAATATGGTTGAGAACTGATTCGTCTTTTTCGATCAAAATAACATCGTGGTTTTCAGCAACGAGAGAACGACAAAGGGCCGTTCCGACCTTTCCTCCACCAACAACAATAATTTTCATAGATTACCTCCAGAGTATGCTTCTATCATACTCTATTTTCAAGAAAAATTCATCTATTTTAAGGACTTTCTGGAGGAATCTTACCAAGCTAAGAACAAGTGGGAAAAATTGTCAAAATAGAAGAATGAGGAGGGATCGAAAACTTTGATAAAGTTTCTTAAAAAAATCTAAAAAAACTATTGACAGGAGCTTCAAAAGTGATATACTTAAAAAGTACCTTCGTTGATTTACCTCAAACCTGTTGTGAGTTAAGTTAATGAAGCTGTAACCACGCTGTTTGCTGAGCTTGACTCCGGGCAGTGTGGCTATTTTTTTATCAGAAAGAGATCGAGTATGAATATTGAAGAACTGGACTACCAAGAGTCAGCAGCTCAAAACCACATCGTCTTGTTCCAACCTCAGATTCCACAAAATACGGGAAATATTGCACGGACTTGTGCGGCGACCAATTCCCCCTTACATATCATTCGCCCCATGGCTTTTCCGATCGATGATCGCAAAATGAAGCGAGCAGGACTCGATTATTGGGACAAGCTGGATGTCCGCTTTTATGATAGCCTGGAAGAGTTTATGGAAGCAGCGAGCGATGGTCAGGTACACCTAGTGTCCAAGTTTGCAAATCAGACCTATTCGGACGTTTCTTATCAGGATGGGAAGTCCCATTATTTCTTGTTTGGACGCGAGGATAAAGGATTGCCGGAAGAATTTATGCGCCAGCACGAAGAGAAGGCCATTCGCATTCCGATGAATGATGAGCATGTCCGTAGTTTAAATGTCTCCAATACCGTCTGTATGATTGTCTATGAGGCACTCCGCCAGCAAGGTTTTAAGGGGCTGGAGTTGAGTCATCGTTATGAGCATGATAAGCTCAAATAGCCGATGAAAACTAAAAAACCGAACGATGTAATCTATAAAGTTACAAAAACTTGCCTAGGCAAGTTTTTTTTGTTATCATAAAAGGGTCTTCAGGGCAGGGTGTAATTCCCGACCGGCGGTGACTTTTACTAGGAAATGTTCTTTTCCATACTCTAAAAGAAGTCCGCGAGCGCAAGCTGATGTGGTGTGACTCCACAACCGACAGTATAGTCTGGATGGGAGAAGACGAGAGACGAATAGACTGACAGCTATTCTGATCTGTTTAGAGCTGATGCATGGAAATGGAACGTTAGGGTCTAAGACTGACTAACGGCATGTTTCGATGGAGACCAGCTAAAGTAACTAGAATAGTTTCTAGTTTAAGCTTTGTTTAAATAGTTTAGAGTAGAATGATGGAGTAGACGTCTTTCCAGCTTCTCTAATTTTTAAAAAATTGGAGGAACCTGTTATGACAAATACACGTAAACTGACCCTAGTGGCTGTTTTATCCGCTTTATCTTTTATTTTGATGTTCTATCAATTTTCTTTCTTGATAGATTTCTTCAAAATTGATTTGAGTATCATCGCCATTTTGTTGGCCTTGGTCCTGTTGGACTTTAAAAGTGCCGTTTGGGTGACCTTGATCCGATCTGTTCTTAAATTAGCCCTTAATAATAAGGGACTTGAAACCTTGATCGGATTACCAATCAATATCATTGGTGTTCTTGTTTTTGTCCTTGCTTTTGCTTGGATTTGGAACAAAGAACGGACCCATGGTCGATTTGTCCTGGCAACGATTGTTGGAACGATCAGCTTGAGTATCACGATGGTGTTGGTGAACTATGTCTATGCAATCCCTTTGTATGCTCGTTTTATGAACTATGATATTTCGAAAACACTAGGGCTTGTCCACTATTTAGCCGCAATGGTTGCACCGTTTAACCTGATCGAAGGGGTGATTTGGGCCATCGCATTTGGGTTGATCTATACCTTATTGCAACCGATTTTGAAAAAATATGAAAAATAAACAACAACATTGGGCGAAGGCAAGCTTCGCCCTTCTCATTTTTGTCATTCTTGGGTATGTGATTCGCTTTTACCCGCAACAATTAACAGGCTTTGATAGCACGATTCAATCTGTTATTCGAGGCGATCTGCCTGCAACACTGACGGCCTTCTTTACCAAGGTGACCCATGTCATGGATACCAAGATCATTGTCATCTGGGTGGGGCTTCTGCTAGCAGTTTTTGCCTATAAGAAGTGGTACAGTGAAGCTCTTTTTCTAGGGAGCAATCTGGTATTGACTGGTCTTTTGGTGCTTCTTCTAAAGAATATCTACCAGAGACCGAGACCAAGTATTCTTCATCTAGTAGAGGAAAAAGGCTTTTCTTTCCCGAGTGGTCATTCACTGGCGTCTACCCTTGTTTTGGGAAGTTTGATCATCATCATCAGCCAACATGTAAAAAATAAAACAGCCCGCTATTGCCTTCAAGGCTTGCTGGTTCTGGGAATTGTGACCATTGTGGTTTCCCGCGTTTATGTTGGGGTCCACTATCCATCAGACGTTCTCGGCAGTATGATTTTGGGTCTTGCTGTCTTACAGTTTGAGTATCCCTTGTATGATCGCTTGCGATTTCAATGGCGCTTTACTGGCAAGCAAAAATAAGCATCTAACAACTAGGAGTCGAACTCGCGTTTTGAGTTCGACTCTTTTTTTGCTATAATGAAGGGTATGAAATCCTACAATACCTTGAATGATTATTATCGAACCTTATTTGGAGAAAAGACCTTTAAAGTCCCAATTGATGCAGGCTTTGATTGTCCTAATCGAGACGGAACAGTCGCCCACGGTGGCTGTACTTTTTGTACGGTCTCGGGTTCAGGAGATGCCATTGTGGCTCCAGAAGCTCCAATCCGAGAACAGTTTTACAAAGAGATTGATTTTATGCATCGGAAATGGCCAGATGTGAAGAAGTATCTGGTCTATTTTCAAAATTTCACCAATACCCACGATAAAGTGGAAGTCATTCGAGAGCGGTATGAACAGGCCATCAATGAACCAGGAGTGGTAGGAATCAACATTGGTACGCGTCCGGATTGTTTACCAGATGAGACCTTGGCCTACCTAGCAGAGCTGACAGAGCGCATGCATGTGACGATTGAGTTGGGCCTTCAGACGACTTATGAAGCGACTTCTGAATTGATCAATCGGGCCCATAGTTATGACCTCTATGTTGAAACAGTCAAGCGGATTCGCCAACAGGTGCCCAAGGCAGAGATCGTCTCCCATTTGATCAATGGCCTTCCTGGGGAGACCCATGAGATGATGGTGGAAAATGTTCGCCGTTGTGTGACCGATAATGAAATTGATGGCATCAAGTTGCACCTCTTGCATTTGATGACCAATACACGGATGCAACGGGACTATCATGAAGGACGACTTCAACTTATGAGCCAGGAGGAGTATGTCAAGGTCATCTGTGACCAGTTGGAGATCATCCCCAAACACATTGTCATCCACCGGATTACAGGGGACGCGCCACGGGATATGTTGATTGGCCCTATGTGGAGCCTCAACAAATGGGAAGTCCTAAACGCCATTGAAACTGAAATGCGTCGCCGTGGAAGTACGCAAGGATGTAAGCTAGAAGAAAAGGAGACTGCTGATGCTTCGACCACTTGAAATGGCCCATCAGTTTTTAGCAGAAGTCATCACCAAAGAAGATGTGGTGGTGGATGCGACCATGGGAAATGGACATGATACGGCCTTTTTAGCCCAACTAGCAGGCCAGGTCTATGCCTTTGATATTCAAGAGCAGGCCCTTGTAAATACCCAAGAAAGATTGGAAAAGTTGGGACTTCAACATGTCCGGTTGATTTTGGATGGCCACCAGCATGTGGACCAATATGTGGAGACCCTCAAAGCAGCTATTTTTAATCTGGGTTATCTGCCATCTGCAGATAAATCGGTCATTACTCTTCCAGCTACCACGATTGAAGCGATGGAAAAAATCTGTGCTCGCCTAGAAAAAGGTGGGCGAATGGCTATTATGATCTATTATGGTCATGAGGGAGGAGACATCGAGCGTGATGCAGTGCTGGATTTTGTCAGTCAGCTTCCTCAAAAAGACTATACAGCGACCATCTACCGGACACTGAATCAAGTGAATCAGCCACCGTTTTTGGTCATGATCGAAAAATTAGAAAGCTACCGTCATGGATAAAGAATATTTAAAGAATAAAATCGAAGGATTAAGACATCATTTTGTCGAATCAACCATCCACGAGCGTGCAATAGGTTTTTATGATGAAGCCCATATGACCAAAAAGATGCTCAAAATAAAAAAGAAATTGGTTTCGCTTGAGATGGAACGGTGCCAAAAGAAGATTGAGCACAAGGATGTAACCAAGACAGACCAAAAGATTGCGGAGTTAAAACAGCAATTTGAGACCTGCTGCCAAGAACGCTAGGGAGGGAGTGATATGGAACTACTCCTTTATGCAGTGATCTTTTCGATGATTTTGATCGTCTCAAATGCCACGAATAAACTTGTCCCGAGTCTTCCTCTACCCTTGATTCAAATTTTACTAGGGATTGGCTGGGCTCTCTTTGTGCCAGAAGAAAATTTTCATCTGGATACCGAGCTCTTTCTGGCCTTGGTCATTGGCCCTCTCTTATTTCGAGAAGCAGAAGAAGCAGATATTACTTCTGTTTTAAAGCACTGGCGGGTCATCCTCTATTTGATTTTTCCAGTGATTTTTATCTCAACCATTAGTTTGGGCTGGGCAGCTCACTCTTTGTGGCTGAGCCTTCCATTAGCAGCCTGTATGGCCGTGGGGGCAGCCCTTGGGCCTACAGACTTAGTAGCCTTTGCCTCCCTGTCTGAGCGCTTTAGCTTTCCAAAGCGGGTTTCGAATATCTTAAAAGGCGAAGGATTACTAAATGATGCCTCTGGTCTAGTCGCCTTTCGAGTGGCCTTGGCAGCCCTTGCGACCGGAAGTTTCTCTCTTGGAGAGGCAGTGGTTTCCTTAGGAATCTCCATTATTGGAGGATTTGCAGTGGGGATCTTGACGGCCTTTGTGAACCGGTGGCTGCAAACCTTGCTCTTGAGTGTTCGCGCTAGTGATATTGCCAGTGAATTGTTATTAGAACTGAGCCTCCCTTTGTTGACCTTCTTCTTAGCAGAAGAACTTCATGTCTCTGGGATCATTGCAGTAGTTGTGTCAGGGATCCTAAAAGCCAGTCGCTTTAAGCACATTACCCTCCTTGAAGCGCGGGTGGATACTGTGAGTCACACTGTCTGGAATACGGTTAACTTTATCTTAAATGGGTCGGTCTTTGTTATCTTAGGAATGGAATTGGAAATGATCGCCAAGCCCATCTTAAGTAGTCCCATTTACAATAATCTTCTTTTAGTTCTTTCGGTCTTTGTGTTGACAGCCTTGCTCTTTTTGATTCGTTTTGTCATGGTTTACCTCTTTTATTGGTTCCGAACGGTTCGACTAAAAAAATCGTTGAGAAATTATCTAAAAGATGCCTTATTGCTGACCTTTTCGGGTGTGAAGGGAACGGTTTCGATTGCGACGATTCTTTTGATTCCAACCAAGATCGAAAAAGAATACCCTATCCTACTCTTTTTAGTGGCAGGAGTTACCCTTGTCAGCTTTATTGCTGGCTTAGTGGTACTTCCAAAATTATCAGAAGAAAAGGAAGAAACCAATGACTACCTGATGCAGATCGCGATTTTAAATGATGTCGTCATGGAATTAGAAGCAGACCTAAAGAATAGCAAGCACAAGGGTCCCTTGTATGCGGCGATTGATAACTACCATGGGCGTATAGAAAACTTGATTCTGGGCCAAGAAAACAAGCTCATTCAAAAGGACTGGGAACAGTTGAAGCTCCTGATTTTGAGTATTGAAAGTGACGGCTTGGAACAAGCCTATGAAGAAGGGAAGATTCGAGAGCGGGGCTACCGCGTCTACCAACGTTATCTTCGCAATATGGAGCAACGTGTCAATCGCAATCTTTCGTCTCGCTTAACCTATTACCTCTTGGTGTCTTTCCGCCTTTTGCGTTTATTAGTCCATGAGATCTTAACTTTTGGGTCTGGCTTGCGAAACTGGTGGACCCGAGAAGACAGCAAGTTAGAGGCCATTGATTATGACCAGATTGCGGCCCTTTATCTGGCCAATACGGAAATCATCATCGAAAGTTTGGAAGACCTCAAGGGGGTTTATCGGAGCAGTTTGATTTCTTTCCTACAAGAATCTCGTCTGAGAGAGACAGCTATTATTACCAGTGGGGCCTTTGTGGAGCGGGTTATTAATCGCGTGAAACCAAATAATATCGATGAAATGTTGAGAGGCTATTATTTGGAGCGTAAGATTATTTTTGAATATGAAGCGCAACACCTGATTACTGCCAAGCAAGCGCGACGTATGCGACAAAATGTCAATGAATTAGAAAGCTATTCCCTAAGAGAAAGTGCCAATACGCTTCCATACGATTTGATCGAGTATGCACGGAATCGTTGAGATAAGAGTAAAAGAGGCTGGGACAAAAGTCCTAGCCTCTCAATTATTTTTGTATTGTCGAGCAAGACGCAGTGGTTGAGTGGGCTCTACTACGCTGATTTCATCAGCTTTTACAGCCCTACTCAACTGTGCGGAGGTGGGACGACGAAATCGAATTCTAACGAATTACCGATTTCTGTCCCACTCTCTTTTGCTTTATTTACTTTCTTTTCAGTGTGCGATTTCTGGTTTGACAAAGAGTCGCTCGTCACCAAGATCAATAAGGGATACTGGTGCTTCATAAAATTGGCTTAGGACATGGGGAGTTAGGATCTTTTCCTTTGGTCCTTGCTCGACCACTTGGCCATGTTTGAGTAAGAGGACATGGGTCATGTCTGTTGTAATTTCCTCGGCATGGTGGGTGACGTAGATCATGGTAGGCGCGTGATCCAGTTGTTTGATATGATGGATCTGACGGAGGAGTTTTTCTCTGGCAAAGAGATCCAATCCACTAGAAGCTTCGTCAAAAATGATCAGATCTGGCTGGTCCATGAGGCTTCGTGCAATGAGAACGGTCTGTTTTTCTCCCTGGGAGAGCTCTCGGTATTTGCGGCCGATCAAAGAGCTAGCTCCAATTGAAGTTAGCATATCCCGTGCCCAGTTCAGTTCTTCCTCCCCGTATGCAGCATATAAGATACTACTCTTGTATTGACCAGTTAGGACAATTTGTTCTGTCAAAAGATGCTCTGGCAGTCTTTCTGAAATAAAGGAGCTAACGATCCCAATACGCTTACGTAACTCAGGAATACCCCCATCTCCAAAGCGGGTTCCAAGGACCGTTACCTGGCCAGAACTAGCCCAGTATTCAGACATGAGAAGTTTAAGGAGAGTCGATTTTCCTGCCCCATTGAGGCCTAAAATGGCCCAGCATTCATTTTCTTGCACTTGCCAGTTAACCTCTTTTAAAAGGGCTTTTCCATTGCGGATCAAATTGACGTCTTGTAGTTCAATCAAATTATTCATAACTTCATCCTTTTGATTAAAATCCCCTTTATTCTAACATAAAATATGGTAGAATAGAAAACAGGAGGTAAGGAATGTTTCGAAATAGTAAATTGTTATTCTGGACATGTGAAATTTTATTATTGACGGTGATTTTCTATATTTGGAAATCAATGGGTACTTTAATCTCTCCATTTGTATCTGTTCTGAATACCATCCTCTTACCATTTTTAATTGCAGGTTTTTTATATTACATTACCAATCCGATTGTTGAATTGTTGGAAAAACACTTAAAAATCAAGCGTGGGTTTGGGATTTTGATCACCTTAGTACTCTTGTTTGGGATCATTGGCTTAGGGATCTTTTATCTGCTTCCTATCTTAATCAATCAGTTAACCAGCTTGATCAATTCGACTCAAGGGCTTTACTGGGAAGTTCAAAGTTTGGTTCGAAAACTCTCGACCAATCCTTTGTTCCAGAATGTGAATATCCAATCGACGATTCAACAGTTGAATCTCTCTTATATGGATATCCTACAAAATCTCTTAAATAGTGTGACCAACAGTTTGGGAAGTGTGGTTAACACCATTGTCAATACGGTCTTTATCTTGATCATGACCCCCGTCTTCTTGGTTTATTTCTTGGTCGATGGGAAGAAATTATTGCCGATGTTGGAGCGTACCATTTTACGCAATGACAAACTCCACATTTCAAGCCTCTTGATTAGTTTGAATGAAACGGTCTCTCGCTATATTAGTGGGATTTCGATCGATGCCTTTATCATTGGAACCCTAGCCTACATTGGCTATAGTTTTATTGGATTGAAGTACGCTTTGGTCTTTGCCATTTTTTCTGGATTAGCCAACCTCATTCCATATGTAGGACCAACCATCGGGTTGATTCCGATGATCATCACCTATGCCTTCACAGATATGGATATGATGATCAAAGCAGTCATTTACATGTTGATTATCCAGCAGATCGATGGGAATATTCTTTATCCGCGTATCGTTGGAGGCGTGATGAAGGTTCACCCGATTACCATTATGGTTCTCTTATTGCTCTCAAGTAATATCTACGGCATTATCGGGATGGTCGTTGCGATTCCAGTCTATTCGATTGGAAAAGAAATTGTAAAATTCTTGGTGAATCTTTATGATAACCACCGTGCTGCTAAGGAACAGAAGAAAAAAGAAGAATTTGGTATCATTAATAAATCATAGACTCTAGCGCCTATATGGGCCTTGGAGTCTTTTTTGTACATTTTTTTGAAAAATGCTGGAAAAAAGTCAACAAGTGCTATGAAATGTGTTAAAATATAAGTAATTTTGAAAGAAAATATGAAATTAGGTAGGGAAAGATGAGACTGCTCTTATCGAAAAAACAGAGACGCCAATTGCAATTGTTGGAAATCTTGATTAAGGAAAAAAGATGGTTCCACTTGAAAGAGTTGGCCAAGCGTTTGGATTGTACAGAACGTTCGTTAAAAGAAGATTTGTCTAATCTTCGTAGTACATTTGATGACTTTTTAATTGAATCGTCCACCAATGGGATCAAGATCAGTTATGAGGATTCGGTTGGTCTTGAGGTGATTTACCATCACTTTTTTAAAGAATCACAAGCCTTCGCCTTGATTGAATATCTCTTCTTCCACAAGGATGTTTCCAATGAATATATTTGCAGAAAGTTTGATTTGAGTTACCAATCTTTCTACCGCTTGATTCGGACGATTAATCAGAAGCTTCAAACCAAATACAATGTAAAGATTGATTTGAAACCCTTGAACCTTGTCGGAGATGAGATTGACGTTCGTTTCTTTTATGCCCAATATTTTGCAGAGCGTTATTACTATATGGAGTGGCCTTTCCCAGAATTTAAGGAAGAGGCTGTGACCGATTTGATCACCTTCTTCTTCAAGCTCTATGGCTATCCATTGACCTTCTCTGTACTCAGGTCTTATAAAGTTCTCTTGACAGTCTACTTGTCACGGATTAAGCAAGGCTATTTTATTGACATGCCAACGAACTATGATGTGTATAAGGACCAGTATCAAGGGGTGACCAATGTTGAGGAGATGTTGCGCTACTTTAGCTTGCAGTTGGGTGTCGAGTTGAATGAAAAAGTGCTGGAGCAGTTCTTTATTATCTTTATTCAAGAGAATTTCTATTTCAGTCCAGAAAGCTTGATCGAAGCTGCAGAAACAGATCCTTATGCCAAAGAATCAACGACGCTCATCAGAGATATGTTCAAGGATCTATGCTATACCTATGATTTAGACATTGAAAATCTTGATGAGATGTTGATGCATGTCCATAACACGTCTCATCTCGATCGGAAGGAATTATTCTCCGAGTTCCTCTTATTTGATACCAAGACCAATACCAACGAAGATTTCATGAGCATCTTCCCAGCCTTCTATGATGATTTGAAGGAGCATATCATCACTTATATGAAGACCATGAAGCATGATCTGAATGATGAGATCATCAAGCACATGATCTACACGGTCTACACTCACTGGGAACGTCTCTTGCCGCAGTTATTGCGCCGTCGGAAGTCCATCAAGGTCTTGATTATCAGTCGTTTTGACGATCACCATGCCAAATCCATGATCGATTTCCTAGATTTCTATTGTACGGATAACTTTGAATTTACGCAGATGATCAAGTACAATCTGACAGTGGATGATATCGAAGCTTCGGATGCAGATGTGGTGGTGGCCAACTTTATGATGCCTGAATTAAAGAAAAAACCTTTTATCTGTACAAGTAGTCTCTCATCGCTTGAGCTGGTTGAAAAACTCAATGCCTTCTTTTATGATTTTACCAGTGCAGAACACTAAAGACAAAGTCTTCTTAGAAACTTTCCTTAGGTGAGTACGGACGTCAGCGAACTTCGAAGAAGTTCCATGACTTAGTTTTGGACCTGAGGTTCCAAAACTCCCGAGTGCTAGAAACAATCGTGTTTCTAGCACTTTTCTCACGGCGGAAAGTTTCAGTGTAGGTTTGAATGAAACGATTATATATTTTGTTTTAAGTTTTCAGCGTTACTTAGGTTATTTTATGTGAAAAAACAATATGTTCACATTCTAAAATCAGGACTTGTTCCTGATTTTTTGATGGTAAAAAAAGAAAATTTTATAGAAGAATGCAGGCTCTCATGTTTTGTGGTATAATATACAATATTATATACTGGAGGAAAGTATCCATGGAAGACCCTGGCAGTCAGGAAATTTTACTGGAAGTTATTTTATTGATTGTTTTGACATTATTGAACGCCTTTTTCTCGGCAACCGAAATGTCAATGGTATCGTTGAATCGTTCTCGTGTAGTGCAAAAGGCTGAAGAAGGAGATAAAAAATACATTCGTCTTCTTAGCGTTTTGGAACAGCCCAACCATTTTTTATCCACTATTCAGGTGGGGATCACCTTGATTACCATCTTATCTGGGGCGAGTCTTGCAGATAGCCTTGGTCATGTTATTGCTGGATGGATGGGCAATACTAAAACGGCTGTTGCAGCTGGAAGCTTTTTATCTCTAGCGTTTTTGACTTATATTTCGATCGTATTTGGGGAACTCTATCCGAAACGAATCGCTATGAACCTGAAAGATGAGTTAGCTGTTCGAACGGCTCCGATTGTCATTTTATTAGGAAAAATTGTTAGCCCCTTTGTTTGGTTGCTTTCAGCGTCGACCAACCTTTTGAGCCGTATCACGCCAATGGAATTCGATGATCCGGATGAAAAGATGACGCGGGATGAAATCGAGTATATGCTGACCAATAGTGAAGCAACACTAGATGCGGACGAGATTGAGATGCTCCAAGGGATCTTTTCATTAGATGAAATGGTAGCGCGTGAAGTCATGGTGCCACGGACAGATGCCTTCATGGTTGATATCAATGATGATACCAAAGAAATCATTGAAAGTATCCTTAAGCAAAACTTTTCACGGATTCCTGTCTATGATGATGACAAGGACAATGTCATCGGTCTCATCCATACCAAACGTCTCTTGAACGAAGGATTTATCAATGGCTTTGATAATATTGTCTTAAGAAAGATTTTACAAGAACCTTTGTTTGTTCCAGAGACCATTTTTGTGGATGATCTTTTGAAGGAATTGCGCAATACCCAAAATCAAATGGCTATTCTGCTTGATGAATATGGTGGGATGTCTGGTTTGGTTACTCTTGAAGACCTTTTGGAAGAAATCGTCGGTGAAATTGACGATGAGACTGACAAAGCAGAAATTGATGTCTTTGAAATTGCGGACAATACCTATGTCGTACAAGGAGCCATGTCACTAAATGACTTTAACGAATATTTTGATGTTGAGTTGCAAAGTGATGATGTGGATACCATTGCAGGGTATTATCTGACAGAGGTTGGGCGAATTCCAACCTTGAAAGAGCGACTCAGCTGTGAAGTCGATAGTCAAAAGAAACACCTCATTTTGACAAACGACAAAGTAAAAAATGGTCGTGTGACCAAGGTGAAAGTTGAAATTTCTGAAATCGTCGAGGAAGATGAAGAAACTAAATCAAAAGAAGATTAAAAAATAGAGGCCTGGACGTGTTCCAGCCTCTGTTTTTTTCTTGTCAGGACCAGTTGAATTTTCAAAAAATTTGAAAAATTTCTGAAATAGTCTTGACAGCCAAAAAAAATTAAGGTAAGATAATACCCATAAAAAAAGAAAGCAGAAAATAAACATGAAGCAACAAGCCATTTCAACTCAAAAATTTTACTTTAGCTACTTTAGATAGTGTTTGTAGACATGATCTCATTGATGCAAACAACCCAAGCAATTTGTTTGTATCTATGTGGCTAAGATTTTTGATGATGGTCCATAGAGCTAGTATCTAAATGGACCGAGGTTTTGTAACTTGTTGGAGAATTTCAAGCATCCGTTTAGAGTATCATCTAAGCGGATTTTTTGTTTATTTTGCAGAAAAGGAGTCAATAAATGAAAGTAGTGAAAAAATTGCTAGCACCTGTCCTGGTTGTAGGACTTCTGTTAACATCATTGGTGACCTTACACAATCTAAAGGATACTAAAAAAGACAATGTCTTTCGAATTGGGATTTCCCAGTACATCACCCATAAGTCGCTCGATGCGACACGAAAAGGCTTTATCGAGGAGTTGAAGAAAGAGGGTTATGTAGATGGGAAAAATATTCAGATCGATTTCCAAAATGCTCAAGGGGAGCAACGAAATCTGAAAAATATTTCTAAACAATTGGCAGAAGAAAGTGATCTAGTCTTTGCGATTGCAACCCCTTCTGCACAAAGTTTGGCTAATACCACTAAATCAACACCTATTGTCTTCTCAGCTGTCACAGATCCTTTGGCAGCGAAATTGGTGAAAAACTTGAAAGAACCAGGTGGCAATATCACAGGGACAAGTGACCAGTCAGAAGATGCGATCGCTACACAGGTAGACATGATTAAGCAAGTGCTTCCAACGGCGAAAACAGTTGGGATTCTCTATACGCAAAGTGAGCCTAACTCAGTCGTCCAAAAAGACAATGCGAAGAAGATCCTTGAAGCTAAAGGCTATCAAGTGGTTGAAAAAACCATCCTCGATAGTAACAATGTGAAAGCTGCAGCAGACAGTATCATGTCAGAAGCAGATATCGTCTTTGTTCCGACGGATAACATTATTTCTTCTACAATGGACACTGTAAAACAGGTTTCCCTCAGCCATAAGGTGCCAGTTTTTGGTGGGTCTGCTGAGATGGTGACTACTGGTGGCTTGTACAACTTTGGTACCGATTATGAGGAATTGGGAAGACAAGCTGCTCGGATGGCCATTCGCATCATGAAGGGTGAGAAACCTGGCAAAGTTGCAGTTGAAACACCTGAAAAATTAGAATTGCATACCAATAAAGAGATGGCTAAAGAGCTTGGAATTGATATTAGCTCGTTGAAGGTAGAAAAATAGGAGGTTTGAGATGAATTTCGTTTTATCAAGTTTATCAGAAGGTTTATTGTGGTCGATCATGGCGATCGGTGTTTACTTAACATTTCGAATTTTAGATATTGCCGATATGACGGCAGAAGGAGCCTTTCCACTTGGGGCAGCAGTTGTAGCTTCCCAAATTCAAGCAGGAAGAAACCCTTGGCTTGCAACCTTGTTGGGCTTTCTGGCAGGAATGATCGCAGGATTGGTTTCTGGGATTCTCCATACAAAAATGAAAATTCCAGCCCTCTTGACAGGGATTGTCACTTTGACCGGTCTCTACTCTATCAATATTAAAATCATGGGGGGAGTACCCAACCTCTCTATTGGCGATGCCAGTACCATTTTCAAAAGTGTCATGAAATTGGGCTTGTCCAATGAAGAAGCAGTCTTTTTGATTAGTATTTCTTGCTTGATCATCGTCTGTATCTTGTTAACTCTCTTAATGAAGACGCAACTTGGCTTGGTTTTGCGCTCGACTGGTGATAACATTCCAATGAGTGAGGCCAATGGGGTCAATGTAGATAACATGAAGATGTTGGGCTATATGATTTCCAATGGCTTGATTGCCCTTTGTGGAGCCATGTTTGCGCAAAATGATGGTTTCTCAGATGTGACTTCTGGTACAGGGACGATCGTAGTCGGTTTGAGTGCGGTGATTATCGCTGAAGTTTTGATCCACGAATTGACCATTGGTTGGCGCTTGCTTTCCATCGGGGTTGGAGCTATTGTGTACCGTTTGATTATCTTAAATATTTACGAGATCCCAAATCTCGATCAAAATATGGTTCGTCTCTTCAATGCGATCTTGCTCGCGATTGTCTTGTTCGCTCCTGAGGCGCAAAAACGTCTTCGTGTTCGTGGATTGAAGTTAGGAAATAAGTAGGAGAAAAGTATGGCAACATTATTATCAATTGAAGGTATTCATAAGACATTTGAAGCAGGAACAGTCAATGAAAACCATGTCTTAAAAGGCTTGGATCTCCAAGTAGAAGAAGGAGACTTCATTTCGGTTATCGGTGGAAATGGAGCTGGGAAATCAACCTTGATGAACATCTTGGCAGGAAATCTAGTTGTAGATGAAGGGGATATCTTGCTAGAAGGTAACTCCATCAAAAATACGAGTGTTCGTAAGCGTGCGAAAGATATTGCGCGTGTCTTCCAAGATCCCAAGATGGGGACAGCTTCTCGTTTGACCATTGAAGAAAATATGGCCATTGCCCAACGTCGGGGGAAATCTCGTGGTTTGGGCTGGGGAGTTCGGGAGAAAGATCGCGAATTATTCCGTGAAGCCTTGAAGGAACTGAATATCGGTTTAGAGAACCGCCTCAAAGTCGATACCCAATATTTGTCTGGTGGGCAACGTCAAGCTTTGACCTTGGTCATGGCAGCCTTGGTCAAACCCAAACTCTTGCTTCTGGATGAACATACCGCAGCGCTCGATCCCAAGACCAGTGAAATGGTCATGGAATTGACACAAAAGATCGTGGAAAGCCATGATTTGACAACCTTGATGATTACGCATGATATGAACCATGCCATTGAATACGGCAACCGCTTGATCATGCTCTACCAAGGCAAGATCGTTGTCGACGTAAAAGGAGAAGAAAAGAAAAACCTAACGGTTGAAGATTTGATGCGCCTCTTCCAACAAAACAGTGGTGAAACCCTGGTTAGTGATGAATTGGTGTTAGGATAAAATGAGAGTGGGACAGAAATCGGTTATTCGTTAGAATTCGATTTCGTCGTCCCACCTCCGCACAGTTGAGTAGGGCTGTAAAAGCTGATGAAATCAGCGTAGAGAGCCCACTCAACCACTGCGTCTTGCTCGACAATCCAAAAATAATTGAGAGGCTAGGACTTTTGTCCCAGCCTCCTTTATTTCCTCCGCTCTGCATAGTCGACAAAATGAAACTTGTCTAATTTGTGCCGGCTTTCGGTGAACTGGAATTGCCGTCCGTCTGCTAAGTGAACTTGGGAGCGGACCGTTACCACGTGTTGGTCTTTTCCAAGATCCAGTAAGATTTTGTCGCGATTATCGATTGGTGAAATCAAAATTTCTTTTTTGGCATAGCCAATCTGCAATTTCAAGTCTTCTTCTATATATTGGTAGATAGAGTGCTGGGCAATTTCCTTAGTTAGGCCTGGGATCAGCTCTCTGTCTAGGTAATCAATATCTAAGACAGAAGCGACGCCATCCACTACCCGTTGCCGGGTTACTTTCCAAACCAAACGGTGAAGGGGAAAACCTGTCTTTTTAGCTCCTTTTTCATCGATACTGATTTTTTCAAATCGAATGACACTGGTTTCTGAGCGAAGACCAGAAGCTTTGACGATTTCTTGGTAGCTGGTTAATTGGGAAACGGGGAAGTCAAAGTGCGCTTGTCTAGAAACTTGCGACCCCATTCCTTGAACAGTCTCGATAAAGCCTTCTTCCTGCAAGAGCTTGAGCGATTTACGAATGGTATCTCGACTGACCTGGTAGTGCTCTTTTAAGTCGTTCTCACTAGGCGCAATCCCAATGTCCGCAAGGAGTTGTTTAAGGTGGTCAATTTCTGGCGGGACAAGGGCGTCAAAGGCTTCCGTTTCGATGTGATCAATTTGATTGGGAAAGATGAAGTCTTGGTGGATTGCCCTGAAAATGAAGGGAAACCAGCTTATACGGATAAACCCATTGTCCATGACTATCTACACATGATGAATGAAGCGACTTTCGGCGCTGATGATAGCTTTATGACAGTTGGAGAGATGTCATCGACAACCATTGACAACTGTGTTCTCTATTCAGCACCGGAGCGCCACGAGTTATCTATGGCCTTTAACTTCCATCATCTGAAAGTCGACTATGAAGATTGTCAAAAATGGACCATTACTCCATTTGATTTTGAAGAGCTCAAACGTCTCTATCATACCTGGGGCAAGGAAATGAGTGAACGAGGTGGTTGGAGTGCCCTCTTCTGGAACAACCATGACCAACCTCGTGCTTTGAATCGCTTTGTGGATATCAAGAACTTCCGCAATGAAGGAGCGACCATGCTCGCAGCTAGCATTCATTTGTCACGCGGAACCCCTTATATTTACATGGGTGAAGAGATCGGCATGATTGATCCAGACTATGATTCCATGGCAGATTATGTGGATGTCGAGTCCATCAATGCTTACCAAATGCTCTTGGACCAAGGCAAGTCATCTGAGCAAGCCTTCAAGATTATTCAAGCCAAGTCACGAGATAATTCTCGTACGCCCATGCAATGGGATGCTTCTCTGAATGCCGGTTTTTCAACAGGAACCCATGGTTGAAAGTTGGGAAGTCCTATAAAGACATCAACGTTGAAAAGGAAATGGATGGCCCAATCTTTACTTTCTATAAAGAATTGATTCGCTTGCGCAAAGAGATGCCTATCATTTCAGAAGGAAGCTACCTGCCTGCACTGGAAGATAGTCAAGAAATCTACGCTTTTGAACGCCACTTAGACGGTCAAAGACTCTTGGTACTCAATCATTTCTATGGAAGTGAAGCAGAAGTGGAGATTCCAGCAGACTACCAAGCAGGTCGCGTGCTCTTGTCCAACTATGAGAACGTAGAGCTTTCTGAAAAAGTAATTCTGAAACCATATCAGACACTGGCGATTTTAGTTTAAGTATTTCACACTTCGATCTTTTTGGGTCGAAGTGTTTTTCTTTTTGAAAAATATTTTTGAAAGCGCTTGAAAATGCAAAGTCATTCCCTTATAATAAAAGAGGAAAACTTTTTAGGGATGGAGAAACGCATGAGAAAAAACGGTAAAAAGATTCGCCTACTGGGAGTAGCCACCTTATTGGCTAGTCAGTTGGGGGTCTTTAGCAGTGCCCTCACGGTAGTTGCAGACGAGACCACAGCTTCGACTTCAGAGCCAGCGCTTGTGACGAATACTAGCAGCGAGGAAAGCTCGACAAATAGTTCGACTTCCGCTACAACAACAACTACAGACGCTACGACGAGAGCTTCGAGTGATAAAGAAGAGACATCTAGCAGTTCCTCAGACGATACTGAGGAGAAAACGGTTAAGATCGGGGACATTCAAGGGGAATCGCAACGCTCTCCACTGGAAGGCCAAAAGGTAGCTATCAAAAATGCAGTGGTGACCAAGACAGACCGCTATGGTTTTTATGCCCAAGATATTGAATCGGATGGCAATAGTCGGACTTCAGATGGGATTTATGTTGTTTCCAAATACAAGGTGAAAGTCGGCGACAAGGTGAAAATCACCGGTACCGTCAAGGAAGGCTATATGGAAGAGGTTACCTTGGGAGCAGGGAAGACCTTTAAGGAACCAACGAATAGTTTAACAGTGACCATGCTGGTCGATGCTTGGATCACCAAAGACGGGACAGCCCCTCTTCCAGAAGCTGTGAATATCACTGCGGGCATGCCAGCAGATGTGAAGCCTAATCCGACTGCTTATGCTCCAGAAACCGATGCCCTCGATTATTGGGAAAGCCTGGAAGGAATGCTCACGGTGGTGAAGAAACCGCATGTCCTTGGTCCCCAGTACAAAGGAGATATCTATGTATTGGGAGAAGATTTTACAGGCCTTCCTTTTAACAATATTGGGGGTCTGAATCTACGGCCACATGCGCAAAATACAGCGACAATCCCGATTTATGTTGGGAATCAGTTTGTCGCAAAAGCCAAGGATTACTTTACAGAAGATGTGACAGGAGTGGTAACGTATCGAAATAGCTTCTATAAATTAGAGCCCACTCAACAGTTGATGGTCCAAGACGGTGGCTTGCAGCGTCAAGCAGCTCAAACCCAACCAAGTGAGGACAAGCTGACCATCGCTTCCTACAATATTGAAAATTTCTCGGCCAACAATGCCAAAAATGAAACCCCAGAGGATAAGGTGACGCTGATTGCCAATTCCTTTATCCATGAAATTCACAATCCAGACATCATTACTTTGATCGAAGTGCAGGACAATAATGGTAGTGTGGATGACGGAACGACCAGTGGTGTTGAAAGTGGACGCAAACTAGCCAATCGGATCAAGGAATTGGGTGGCAAGAGCTATGAGTATACGGAGGTTGCTCCAGTAGATGGCGCTGACGGAGGAAAGCCTGGTTCCAATATTCGTTTGGGAATCCTCTACAATCCAGAACGCGTAACCTTAGCCAAAAAAGAGGCAGCAACTAGCAACGAGGCAGCGCAATTTGACAAGGGACACCTGGTTAAAAATCCAGCTCGGATTGCCCCTAATGACCCATCGTTTGATCATACTCGCAAGTCCTTAGCTGTTGAATTTGAATTCAAAGGTCAACCAGTTGTGGTGATTGCCAATCACTTGAAATCAAAAATCGGAGATGATGCTATTTATGGGGCAAGCCAACCAGCAGTGGAACATACCTTGCCAACTCGTGAAGCACAAGCTAGTGTCATCCATCAATTCGTTCAAGAAGGCTTGAAGCAAAATCCGAAGACCACCTTTGTTTTGACGGGTGATTTTAATGACTACGATTTCTCAACCACGGCGCAGATCCTTGCTGGCAACGAACTAACAAACTTAATGGCCCAACATGATGCAGGCGATCGCTATTCTTATTTCTACCGTGGAAGCAATCAGGTTTTGGATAACATTTTTATCTCAAACAACATGGCAGCTAAAGCAAGGTTTGAACCAGTCCATATCAATGCTTCCTTTATGAAGGAACACGGTCGTGCATCAGACCATGATCCTGTCTTGGTCCAAATCGACTTTAGTGGAGCACAAACTCCAGGAACGCCGACGGATGATCAACAAGGAAATACAGTCCAAGCAACGGATCAAAACAGCCCTTCCTCATCGAATACAGGATCTCAACTAGTCCCTCATCAGGCCCAAGCTAATGAACAAAAGAGTTCAACAGCTGAAAGCAAAGAGAAGGGCAAGAACGAAGATGAGAAGCAAGACGACAAGGAAGAGGCAACAACAGAAACGAAGACACCAGGCAAGCGGAAAATCCTTCCATCAACTGGACAAGAAACAAGCTATCTAGCTCTTTTTGGAGTGGCAATAGCTACGATGAGTCTTGTCTGGTATAAGAAGAAAAAGACTTACTAACGTTTTCAAAAGAAAGATCTAAAAAAGGAGTCGCTGGCTCCTTTTTTTCTCCTAAAATACAGGACAGATAGTCCCATATTGGAAACTGTACTAGGACAATGAAAACTACTGAAAAGAACAGTTTCTTTTCAAAAAGAAGCTTAAACTCTTTAAAATAGATGGAATCGTGTTATAATAAAACCATAAAACGTTTTCAAGAGAAGAGGTTCCTCAATGGAAAATGAAACAGTTGACTATGGAAAAGTAACAGGAATGGTACACTCAACAGAAAGTTTTGGGGCAGTAGACGGGCCTGGGATCCGCTTTATTGTCTTCCTTCAAGGCTGTCAAATGCGGTGTCAATACTGCCACAATCCAGATACTTGGGCAATGGAAACCAACAAGTCCCGTGAGCGGACGGTGGATGATGTCTTAGAAGAAGCCCTCCGTTATCGTGGATTTTGGGGCGAAAAAGGGGGAATCACTGTCAGTGGTGGAGAAGCCCTCTTGCAGATTGACTTTTTGATTGCACTTTTTACCAAGGCTCAAGAGTTGGGCATTCATTGTACTTTGGATACCTGTGCTCTTCCTTTCCGGAATACGCCTCGTTATTTGGAAAAATTTGACCGCTTGATGGCAGTGACAGACTTGGTGCTTCTTGATATCAAGGAAATCAATGATGAACGTCACAAAATTGTGACCAGCCATACCAATAAAACGATTCTAGCTTGTGCCAAGTACCTATCTGATATTGGAAAACCAGTCTGGATTCGTCACGTTTTGGTGCCAGGTTTGACAGACCGAGATGATGACTTGATCGAGCTTGGAAAATTTGTTAAAACCCTTAAAAATGTCGATAAATTTGAGATCCTTCCTTACCATACTATGGGGGAATTCAAATGGCGTGAATTGGGCATTCCGTACAAGTTGGAGGGTGTGAAACCACCGACAAAAGAACGTGTCCAAAATGCAAAAGATTTGATGGAAACAGAAAGTTACCAAGATTACCTGAAACGGGTCAAAGGATAAAAAGTATAGACAGTTGGTCACTCCAGCTGTCTTTTCTATTGAAATGCACAACTATTCCCTTTCTTTAAATGGCAAAACGTGCTAAAATAGAGTGAATCTATAAATGAAATAAAGAGGTAGAAACATGTCAAAAATTCTCGTTTTTGGTCACCAAAATCCTGACTCAGATGCTATCGGCTCATCTGTAGCTTTTGCTTATCTTGCAAAAGAAGCTTATGGTTTGGATACAGAAGCAGTGGCTCTTGGAACTCCAAATGAAGAAACAGCTTTCGTATTGGACTATTTTGGTGTGGAAGCACCACGCGTCATCACATCAGCTAAAGCAGAAGGTGCAGAACAAGTCATCTTGACGGACCACAATGAATTCCAACAATCTGTTTCAGATATTGCTGAAGTAGAAGTTTATGGTGTAGTGGATCACCACCGTGTGGCTAACTTCGAAACTGCTAGCCCACTTTACATGCGTTTGGAACCAGTTGGATCAGCATCTTCTATCGTTTACCGCATGTTCAAAGAACACGGTGTAGCAGTGCCAAAAGAATTGGCAGGTTTGATGCTTTCAGGTTTGATTTCAGATACTCTTCTTTTGAAATCTCCAACAACACACCCATCTGATAAAGTGATTGCGCCTGAATTGGCTGAATTGGCTGGTGTCAACTTAGAAGAATACGGTCTTGCCATGCTCAAGGCTGGTACTAACTTGGCAAGCAAATCAGCAGAAGAATTGATCGATATCGATGCTAAGACTTTTGAATTGAACGGAAACAACGTTCGTGTGGCTCAAGTGAACACAGTTGATATTGCGGAAGTTTTGGAACGCCAAGCTGAAATCGAAGCAGCTATCCAAGCTGCCAATGCAGCTAACGGCTACTCTGACTTTGTTTTGATGATTACAGACATCGTCAACTCAAACTCAGAAATTTTGGCTCTTGGTGCCAACATGGACAAGGTAGAAGCAGCTTTCAACTTCAAACTTGAAAACAACCACGCTTTCCTTCCAGGTGCCGTTTCACGTAAGAAACAAGTGGTACCACAATTGACAGAAAGCTTTAATGCTTAATGATAGGTGGGAAAACCCATTATTAAAAAGGAGTTTCGGCTCCTTTTTTGCTAGGAGAAGATCATGTTAGAGACGGGCGATTTGATTTTTGTCAGTGAAAATACAGAAATGGGGCAAGCCATCCAGGCATCAACTGGCAACTATAGCCATGTGGCCATCTTTTTGGACGGACAGGTCTATCATGCAACGGTGGAAGGCGGTGTCCTTGCCCAGTCACCCGAAGATTTCTTTGAAGCTGAGAAAGTCTATGACCTTTATCGCTACCCGAAAATCGATCTCAAAGAAGTCAAGAAGCGGGCAGAAAACCTTTTAGGGGCTCCCTACAATGCTTCCTTTTATCCGGATGGAGATGGTTATTACTGTTCCCAGTTCATCGCAGAACTACTCCCTATTTTTGAAACCATTCCCATGAAGTTTGGAGATGAGGAACAAGAGATTAGTCCGTTTTGGGAAGATTACTACAGAGGGCTCGGTCTAGCGGTTCCTTTAGATCAGCCCGGGACCAATCCTAGTCAGTTAGCCCAATCACAACAGCTACAGTTTAAAGAAAGGTATTTGGATGATTTGGATTCATGAAACAACAATCTGAATCTTTGATACAGTTTATAAGAGTTACATCAAACTAAAGAAAAATAATATTTTAATCCTTTCCTCACAGCGGAAAGTCTCGATATATTATTTTCTGATTTTAAAAATATGTTCTACGTTCGAATACAACTTGTAAAAGTTGTATTTTTTTCTAATATCCTCTGGATGTTTCTTGTTTAGACAGATAAAATATGATATACTTCACAAAAAACTAACCACTGGTTAGTTTTTGCTGGAAATCAAAGGAGGAAGTAAATATGTCTTTCTTGTATCGTTTATTAACACGTACAAAACAAATCAGTCCACATATAAAAAAGTTTGAGTTCGAATTGGGCATTTTTGTTGTCAGCATATGGCTAGTTGAATCATCTGGTCGCTTTTATGTGATTGATACGGGAATGCGAGGAATGGAGAAGTACGCTGCCCAGTTTTTACTCCCACAAAAAATTGAAGCAATTTTTCTGACCCATGGACATCCAGATCATATCAAAGGTTTGCCCTATCTTATACAGCACTTTGGGAACATCCCGACTTTAATCAGTGAGAAGGAATTCCCCTATATTTCAGGCAAAGAACCTTTTCCTAATAGAAAAGAGACGGAAAAAGTGATTTTTGATCCGGCTACTTTTATAACTGTTGAAAGTCAAGAAGGTCAAGACTTGTTAAGTAGGGCAGGATTAAAACCCCTATTTTCTCCTGGTCATTCCCCTGGTCATGTTGTTTATTACCATGAAGAGGATCAAGTTTTAATTGCTGGAGATCTTTTTACAGCTACGAGAAATGGAAAGTTGCGTCCACCAATGAAAGGATATACAGCAGATATGAGACAGGCTTTAGCTAGTGGTGAAAGAATTCTCAAGGATTATTCACAGGCACTTGTTAGTGTTTGTCATGGTAGTGAGGTAAAAGATGCTGTACGAGATTTTGAGGCATCGGATGGGTTTAAAGGGAGTTTGTAATGGCAAAGAATACAAGGTCTAGAATTATCAAGGCAGCCGAGGAACTTTACCGGACAGAATCTCAGCAAAAAGTAGGAATCAGGCAGATTGCTCAAGCTGCAGGATGTTCACATTCAGCTATTTATCAGTATTTTAAAAAGAAAGAGGATATATTATATGCAGTAGCGGAAAAACCGTTAACTCACCTCTATCATACTTGCTTAGAAATCAGTCATTCCAAGCAGAATGATAAGGAACGTCTGCTTCAAATCTGTCAAACATACGTGGATTTTGGGTTTAGAGAACGTAATTTTTATGAATTATTGATTTTTTACCGTGGAGAGCATGAAGATTCAGGCGATTGTTCGCAACCGTTGATGCAATTGAGAATGAAAAGTTATCGTTTATTGGAAGAAGCTATTGATGTCTTTTTACCGAAAAACTTATCTGATGCAGAAGCGCTAAATATTCGTAGTGGAATCTTTATTTTTTTACATGGCTTAGTAAGTATCTACAGTAGGGACAATGAAGAATGTCCAGAACGCATTAAGCAACTACTGACTGATTTTATTTCTTTTAAAATAATAGGAATGAAATGAGTTGGAATAACTTATGGGGCTTCTACAGTAAACTTGGATTGAAAAGACTAAGTTCTTTTATTGCCTTATTTTCCCCTCTTGCCTGCCTATCCATAAATTGAAGATTTTGTCCTTTGGTATTGATTTCGCTTAAACTAATTTTTATGTTACAATAAGAACGAACCGATAAAACAGTAAACGAGACCTATTTATGATTACAATCATTAATCCCACACGTTTGACACGTCAGCCATTTTTCAAGGACTTGATCAACTTTTTGGATCAGCATGACGATGTGATCCTGCGGCAAATCAAGGCCCAATTTCCAGATCAACCAGTGGATAAGCTGATGGAGGAGTATATCAAAGCGGGCTTCATCCTTCGAGAAAATAAACGCTACACCCTCAACCTGCCCTTCTTGAAGTCAGCTGATCTTGTTGACTTGGATCAGGAGGTCTTTGTTCGAGAGGACAGTGCAGTTTATCAAGAATTAAAAGCCAAGGTCTTCCAAACGGAACTCCGCAACACGACCAATGCAGCGATTCTCATAGAGGAGACGGACTTTGCGCGACATGCACAGACCCTTTCCAATTACTTTTATAAGGTAGCTCACCAATACCCATTGACGGAGGATCAAGAAAAGCTCTATGCCATCTTGGGAGATGTCAATCCTGAGTATGCTCTTAAGTATATGACCAGCTTTTTGCTCAAATTTCTCAAAAAAGAAGAAGTCCAGCAAAAGCGCAAGGACATCTTTGTCGATAGTTTAGAAGTCTTAGGTTATATCCGCAAAAATGATGAAGGCAAATATGAATTAGCAGTGGACTTGGATAAGGAAAGACTGATGTTTATCAAACAATAGAAAGAGGCTAGGAAAACTTCCTAGCCTTGTTTTTTTTGATTATAGATAACGTTCAGCGATGGCGGCGTCACCTGGATACTCTTCTTTTACGCCATTGACGATTTGGTAGCAGTCTGCTCCTTTTCCAGCGATAATAACAGCATCTTCAGGCTTGCTGGTTGTCGCCATAGCCAGTTGAATGGCTTCTTCGCGATCTGCGATTTTCTCGACAGGGCGCGTGATAAAACTACTAATCTCTTCAGCGATAGCCAAAGGATCTTCATAGTTGGGATCATCCGCTGTGAGGAAGACTTGGATCTCAGGATGGTCTTCCAAGAGTATGCCAAAGTCCTTGCGGCGGCTCTCTCCTTTATTCCCAGTTGATCCGAGAACTAGTGAAATGGTCCCCGTTTGATGGGTTTCGACAACAGAGAGTAGTTTTTTCAAGCTATCACCATTATGGGCGTAGTCGATGAAGACCTTAGCGCCGTTTTGCTGAGTCAAGACTTCCATTCGGCCTGGAACGCGCGTCTTAGCAATCCCTTTTTGGATATCCTCGAGGCTCGCACCTAGGCGAAGGCAGGCAAGTCCAGCAGCCACAGCATTTTCTTGGTTGAAGCGACCAATGAGTTGGATATCATAGTCTCCAGCTAATTTACCAGTAGCTGAGAAGCTGAAAGCTTTGGAGTTTTCAATTTGATTCTCAGACTGGCTACCATAGAAGTCGTGCTCCTGGTCCTCGACTTGTTCTTTCAAGACAGAGAAATGATCCATATCGCTATTGATGACAACAGCTTGGCTATTCTTCATGAGGAGACGTTTGTGGTAGAAGTAATCCTCAAAAGTTGGATGTTCAATCGGTCCAATATGGTCAGGACTAATATTTAGAAAAACGCCGACGTTAAAGGTAAGACCGTAAACCCGTTTCACCAGATAGGCCTGACTAGAGACCTCCATAATCAGGTGAGTCCGATCATTGGCTACTGCCTGAGCCATCATAGCAAAAAGATCCAAGCTCTCTGGTGTGGTCAGGGCTGATTTAAAGAAGTTTATACCATCCAGTGTCGTATTCATGGTAGACAGCATAGCTGGTCGGTGGCTTTGTTCCAAAATATGGTAAGCAAAGTAGGCCGCTGTTGTCTTTCCCTTGGTCCCTGTGAAAGCTAATAATTTTAATTGTTTCTCAGGGTGCCCATAAAACTCCATGGCAATTAAGCTCATGGCTTGCTTGATATCATTGACAAGAATGGCAGGGATACCAACTTCATAATCTTTTTCAGAGACATAAAAGCCGAGCCCATTAGAAATCGCCTGTTCCAGGTATTCTTTTTTGAAGTTCGCCCCTTTGACAAAAAAGAGGGTGCTAGCAGACACCTTACGGCTATCATAGCTAATGGCATCAAAACTTGTTCCTTCTAGATGGTAATGGTATTCACCATTCATTAGAACTTCTCGGAAATTTTGGTCATGTTTTAAAATGTTGAGGGTTTGTTCAATTGTAATCATAAAACTATTGTAAACCGAAAGTCTGAATTTTACAAGTAACATGGAAAAGTTTATAATGAAGAGAAGAAGAAACGAAAGAGGACGTTTATGAGTCACGAACAAAATGACCAGCAAGCCCAGATGCTACGCGGGACTGCCTGGATGACAGCCAGCAATTTTATCAGCCGTTTGCTAGGAGCCGCTTATATTATTCCTTGGTATATTTGGATGGGAAAATATGGGCCACAAGCCAATGGTCTTTTTACAATGGGATACAATATCTACGCTTGGTTTCTCTTGATTTCGACAGCTGGGGTACCTGTAGCTGTTGCCAAGCAAGTAGCCAAGTACAATACCCGGGATCAAGCCGATCATAGCTTTGCTTTGATTCGAGGATTCTTGAAATTCATGGGAATTCTAGGCCTTGGATTTGCCATTCTCATGTATCTTTTATCTCCTGTCTTTGCGAGCCTTTCAGGTGGGGGAAAAGAGTTGATTCCGATCATGCAGAGCCTTTCTTGGGCTGTCTTGATCTTTCCTTCGATGAGTGTCATTCGCGGATTTTTCCAAGGTTTTAACAACATGAAACCTTATGCCATTAGCCAGATCGCAGAGCAAGTCATCCGGGTCATCTGGATGTTGCTCACGACCTTCTTCATTATGAAGATTGGCTCAGGAGATTATGTGCAGGCTGTTACGCAGTCGACCTTTGCTGCCTTTATCGGTATGGGAGCGAGCCTTCTGGTTCTCTTTTATTACCTTGCAAAAACAGGCTTGCTCTCATCTATTTTGAGAAAGCAAGAGGGAAGTGAAGGAATCGATACTCGTGCGCTTCTCATGGATACTATCCGTGAGGCCATTCCTTTCATCATCACTGGTTCCGCCATTCAGCTCTTTCAAATTGTCGACCAGATGACCTTTATCAATGTCATGTCTTGGTTTACAGATTATAGTCAGAAACAGCTGATGGTCATGTTTAGTTATTTCTCTGCTAATCCAAACAAAATCACCATGATCTTGATCGCAGTAGCGACTTCGATTGGGGGAGTAGGAATTCCACTGTTGACAGAGAATTATGTCAAGGGCGATCTAAAAGCTGCAGGCAAGCTCGTACAGGATAACTTGACTATGTTGCTAGCATTCTTGCTTCCAGCTACCTTTGGTGCAGTAGCAGTCGCAAAACCACTTTATACGGTATTTTATGGGCAACCAGATGGCTTGGCTTTGGGACTCTTTATCGTAGCGATGTTGCAAACGGTAATTTTGGGTCTTTACACAGTCTTGTCCCCAATGATTCAAGCTCTCTTCCAAAACCGCAAAGCTATTCGCTACTTCCTCTATGGAGTAGTAGTGAAATTGGTCCTCCAAATTCCATTTATTCTGGTCTTTCGTTCTTATGGGCCGCTTTTGTCAACGACCATTGCGTTAATGGTGCCAATCGTCCTCATGTATCGGGAGATCCAAACCATTACTCAGTTTAATCGCACCATCGTCTTCAAGCGGACCTTGCTTGGTTCCATTCTGACCGTGGTGATGCTACTTGGAGTCTTGATCGCCGGTTTGATTTTGGGCTGGATTTTCCCACCAAATGGCCGTGTATCGAGCATGATTTATATCATCGTCATTGGCGGATTAGGGGTTGTTATCTATGGAGCCTTAGGATTATGGCTACGGTATTTTGACCGCTTTATCGGAGGTCAAGCTACACGTCTTAGACAAAAATTTCGGATTAAATAAACCTGAGAGGCTGGGACAGAAGTCCTAGCCTCTCAATTATTTTTGGATTATCGAGCAAGACGCAGTGGTTGAGTGGGCTCTACTACGCTGCTTTCATCAGCTTTTACAGCCCTACTCAACTGTGCGGAGGTGGGACGACGAAATCGAATTCTAACGAATGACCGATTTCTGTCCCACTCTCTTTTCTTATAGTTTGAAACTATAGCTAGGTCTTGAAAATGGGAAAACCGCTCTCCTCATAATAGTGATAAAATAGTAAGCAGTTAGATTGAATGTTTATCGGAGGGCAATATGAGTAAAAAACGCAATATCAATACTATCTTGGCACAGGCAGGAATCAAGTCGGATAAAGCAACGGGAGCTTTGACGACTCCTTTGCATTTCTCTACGACTTACCAACACCCAGAATTTGGTCAGTCTACAGGTTTTGACTATACCCGTACGAAAAATCCAACACGCGCAACAGCTGAAAAGACTTTGGCAGCTATCGAAAGTGCAGATTATGCTTTGGCGACAAGCTCTGGAATGTCAGCTATTGTGCTTGCTTTTAGCATTTTCCCTGTTGGTTCAAAAGTCTTGGCCGTTCGTGACCTTTATGGAGGTTCTTTCCGCTGGTTTAACCAACAAGAGCAAGAAGGTCGTTTCTCTTTCACCTATGCCAATACAGAAGAAGAACTGATCCACCATCTAGATCATGATCCGGTGGATGTCCTCTATATTGAAACACCAACTAATCCATTGATGTTGGAATTTGATATTGATCATTTAGCCAAATTGGCCCATGCAAAAGGTGCCAAAGTCGTGGTGGATAATACCTTCTATAGCCCTATTTACCAACGCCCAATTGAAGAGGGTGCTGATATTGTTCTTCATTCAGCAACCAAGTACCTAGCTGGTCACAACGATGTCTTGGCTGGTGTTGTCGTGACAAATGATCCAGACCTGTATGACCAACTCTTTTACAATTTGAACACGACCGGTGCTGTTCTTTCCCCATTTGACAGCTATCTGTTGATCCGTGGGATCAAGACGCTTTCGATTCGGATGGAGCGCTCGACAGAGAATGCTCGCAAGGTGGTCGAATTCTTGAAAACAGAACCTCAGGTTAAAGAAGTTCTCTATACTGGAAAAGGGGGAATGGTCTCCTTTAAAATTCAAGATGAGAAAAAAATTCCTAACTTTTTAAATTCTCTTCAAGTCTTTACCTTTGCAGAAAGTCTGGGCGGAGTGGAGAGCTTGATCACTTATCCGACTACTCAGACCCACGCTGATATTCCAGCAGAGGTTCGTCATTCATACGGCTTGACAGATGACCTGCTTCGTTTGTCTATCGGAATCGAAGATGCGGATGATTTGATTGACGATTTGAAACAAGCATTGGAGGCTTAAGATGAGCAAATATGATTTTACGACTTTACCCAATCGCTTGACCCACCATACCTATAAGTGGAAAGAGACAGAGACGGATCCAGAGATCATTCCGGCTTGGATCGCGGACATGGATTTTAACGTCATTCCAGAAGTGCGAGAAGCGGTAATTGGCTATGCTGACCAAATGGTCTACGGCTATACCTATGCAGCAGACAGCCTCTATCAATCGATCCTTGAGTGGGAAAAAAATGAGCACGGCTATTCCTTTGACAAGGAAGCGATCGTCTTTATCGAAGGTGTTGTGCCAGCTATTTCAACAGCCATTCAAGCCTTCACCAAGGAAGGGGATGCTGTCTTAATCAATACACCAGTCTATCCTCCGTTTGCACGAAGCGTCAAGCTCAATCGTCGAAAATTGATCGAAAATTCATTAGTTGAAAAAGACGGACTTTTCCAAATCGATTTTGATCAGCTAGAAAAAGACATTGTGGAGCAAGAGGTTAAACTCTATGTTTTATGCAATCCGCACAATCCTGGAGGCCGTGTATGGGATCGTGAGGTCTTGGAAAAAATTGGCCATCTCTGTCAAAAACATGGTGTCCTTCTCATTTCAGATGAGATCCACCAAGATTTAGCCTTGTTTGGCCAGCGTCATATCAGCTTTAACACAGTTGACCCAAGCTTTAAAGACTTTAGCTTGATCTTAACCAGTGCAACCAAGACTTTCAATATTGCAGGAACAAAAAATTCTTATGTGGTTATTGAAAATCCAAAACTTCGCACAGCTTTTAAACAACGGCAATTGGCCAATAACCAACATGAAATCTCAGGCTTGGGCTATATTGCTACAGAAGCAGCTTATCGCCATGGCAAACCTTGGTTGACAGAGCTCAAGCAAGTCTTTGAAAAACACATTGACTATGTTGTAGATGAATTGCAGGAAAAGACCAATATCCGGGTCATGAAGCCCCAAGGAACCTATCTTCTTTGGTTGGACTTTTCAGCTTATCCTTATACCGATGATGAGCTACATGCTAAAATCCATGACCAAGCCAAATTGATTTTGAACCGTGGAACAGATTTCGGAAAAGAAGGAACCTTGCATGCCCGCCTTAATGTAGCGGCTCCTTTCTCTCTTATTGAAGAAATTACCAAACGATTAGTTGATATTTTTCACAAATAAGTGTTGACTTTCTGTAAATGAAGGAGTAAAATAAACTCGAAATACGGTAGGTGAGGCTACCACAAGGATACGGATGACTACCGCAAAGCAGTGGAGACACTACTCGTTGGTCAACAGTCCTGATCGCAAAGGTCAAGACTAAGCTCATTTCATCGCCTTGCGGAGCTAAAGCTTGAACGGTCAATTTTTTAAGAGTTTTGATTAAAAAATAAATGACAAGTTTCATGAGTCCTACCGATCGAGGGTAGGACTCTTTTTTATGCCTTACCAAGAAAAGTGAAAGGAGAGAGCTATGATACAAATCGACGATCATCCCGAACCGCACCGAGCCAGCCAATCGCTGATTTGTGTCGTAGGGACTCCAAAAGTGATTGGCTCCTGATTGAAAAAGGAGATACCAATGCAAACAAATAAAGAAAGATTCATTACTGCTCTTCAAGAACCACTTGAAACTACCTTTGCCACCTACAAAACCAGTGCCCTTGGTCTAGTTGACGATCAAGTAGAAGAAAACCGCGATACCTATGGCGAAAATGTCATCACAAAAGGTCAAGAAGATTCTATGATCAAAAAGATCTACGAATCGATCATCAATCCTTTTACGGTGATTTTGTTGGTCATTGCGCTGGTTTCCTTCATCACCAATGTCTGGCTAGCGAAGCCAGGTGAGCAGGACCCAACGACCTCCATCATCATTGTGACCTTGGTCTTGATTTCTGGTGGGATCCGCTTCATTCAAGAATTGCGGAGCGACAAAGCTGCCAGCAACTTATCACGTATGATTGTCAATACTGCGACCGTTCTGCGTGATGGATCAGAACAAGAAATTCCGATCGATGAAATCGTTGTCGGAGATGTGATCAAACTGAGTGCCGGCGATATGATCCCAGCAGATGTGGTCTTGATTGATTCCCGTGACTTTTTTGTCCAACAATCTGGTCTCACAGGGGAAAGTGATGCTGTTGAAAAGGTTTGTCTTAGAAAAGCCGACAGTCAAAACTTAGATAGTCTCTTGGAGAGTGAAAGCTTGGCCTTCATGGGGACCAATGTCATCTCCGGCCGGGCGACTGCCTTAGTCTTGGTCGTGGGGGATGAAACCATGATGGGCGCCATTGAGCAAACCATCAACACCTATGACGAACCAACCTCATTTGAGAGAGAAATGAACACCATTTCTTGGCTCTTGATTCGGCTCATGTTAGTCATGGTGCCCGTCGTCTTTGTGATCAATGGCCTAACAGATGGTGACTGGTTAGAAGCAGGTGTCTTTGCCCTCAGTGTTGGGGTTGGTTTGACTCCTGAAATGTTGCCGATGATTATTACGGCGAGTCTTGCCAAAGGCTCCATCATCATGGCTAAGGAAAAAGTCGTTATCAAAAAACTCAATGCGATCCAAGACCTCGGTGCCATCGATATTTTGTGTACAGATAAGACAGGAACCTTGACCCAAGACGAAATCGTTTTGGAGTATCCGCTTGATATCCATGGCGATTTGGATCTATCAGTCCTTCGCCGGGCTTATTTGAATTCCTATTTCCAAACTGGGCTAAAAAATTTGATGGACCGGGCGATTATCAATCGAACCCATAAAGAAGCCAAGAAACATGAGATCGTCCGCGATTTAGATCAAACCTTCCATAAGATAGATGAATTGCCCTTTGATTTTGAACGTCGTCGCATGAGTGTCATTGTCAAAGACGAAGACGGTGTGGTCAGCATGGTGACCAAGGGTGCCTTGGAAGAAATGCTTTCTGTATCGACTTATGTTGAATACAAGGGTGATATCAAACGATTAACAGACGAGGTCCGTCAAGAGGTCCTCGCTGAGGTCGCTCAATTAAATGAACAAGGTCTTCGTGTTTTGGGAGTCAGCTACAAAACCGACTTGGACGAAAATGAAATCTTTAGTGTTGAAGATGAACGAGACATGATCCTAACCGGTTACCTTGCCTTTCTTGATCCACCAAAACCTTCTGCAGCTCCAGCAATCAAAGCTCTTGCAGAATATGGGGTAACCACCAAGATCTTAACTGGGGACAATGAAAAGGTCACCCAAGCTGTCTGTGAAAAAGTAGGACTAGATGTCGAGCGGATTCTTTTGGGAAGCGAAATCGATACGATGACAGACCAAGAGTTAGCAGAAGTTGTGGAAACAACAACGGTCTTTGCCAAACTATCACCAGATCAAAAAGCGCGGATCATCCTCTGCCTCAAGAATAATGGCCACAAGGTTGGTTACATGGGAGATGGGATCAACGATGCTCCATCCATGAAGGTCTCAGACGTTGGGATCTCCGTGGATACCGCTGTGGATATCGCCAAGGAAACGGCAGATGTCATCCTTCTGGATAAGGATTTGATGGTCCTTGAAAAAGGTTTGGTTGAAGGCCGCAAGGTCTATGCCAATATGACCAAGTACATCAAGATGACGGTCTCTTCTAACTTCGGGAACATCTTCTCTCTGCTCTTCGCCAGCATCTTTTTGCCTTTCCTTCCAATGGCTCCTGTTCATTTGATTGTGCTCAATCTTATCTATGATCTTTCTTGTATCGCCCTTCCTTTTGACAATGTCGACAAGGAATTCCTCAAGAAACCTCGTATCTGGGAAGCCAATTCTATTATGCGCTTCATGGCTTGGATCGGTCCAATTTCATCCGTATTTGATATTATTACCTACATGCTTCTCTACTTCCTTGTTGTCCCAATGATTTTAGGTCATGGCTACAACCATGGAGTAGCAGATGCAGCAGCCTTTATCATGGTTTTCCAAACCGGATGGTTTATCGAATCCATGTGGTCGCAAACTATGGTTATTCATATGTTGCGCTCACCAAAATTGCCATTTATCCAAAGTCGTCCAGCCTTCTCAGTTGTGGTGACGACCCTAGCAGCAGCCATCTTTGTGACCTCCCTTCCATATAGTCCTTTGGCCCCTATCTTGAAGTTGAGCCAACTCAATGGATTGTACTTTGTTCTATTGTTTGCGATTATCGTCCTCTATATGCTTAGTGTGACGGTTGTCAAACGTATCTATATCAAGAAATACAAGGAATGGTTGTGATTTTTCCATAGAAAGAGTGAGTCCGAACTTTAAAAAATTAAGTGTAAGGGCTCTCTTTTTTTGGTGAAATTTGGTATAATAAGACGAATATAAAGTTGGAAATGAAGATTTCCACGTGTTGCGCGTATCAAAAAGGAGTAACAGAAAGAGGGAAAGTTTGACTCTTCCTCAATCCAAGCTCCTTTTTAAAAGATAGCAGCTTAGAAAGAAGGATCTCAAAAATGGGAAAACTAGAAGTTATTACACATCCACTCATTCAACATAAATTGTCTATTCTCCGTCGTACAGATACCTCTACAAAGGCCTTTCGTGAATTAGTAGATGAGATTGCTATGTTGATGGGCTACGAAGTTTTGCGTGAATTGCCTCTTGAGGACGTTGAAATTGAAACTCCGATTACCAAAACTGTTCAAAAGCAAATCGCAGGGAAAAAATTGGCTATTGTTCCCATTCTTCGTGCAGGGATTGGGATGGTTGATGGCCTCTTGAGTTTGGTGCCAGCAGCCAAGGTTGGCCATATCGGGATGTATCGTGATGAAGAAACCCTGAAACCCGTCGAATACTTGGTGAAATTACCAGAAGATATTGATCAACGTCGCATCTTTGTAGTAGACCCGATGCTTGCAACGGGTGGATCTGCTATTCTAGCCATTGATTCTTTGAAAAAACGTGGTGCTAGCCATATCAAGTTTGTCTGCTTAGTAGCAGCACCAGAAGGGGTGAAAGCTCTTCAAGAAGCGCATCCGGATGTCGACATCTTTTCTGCAGCCCTCGATGAACATTTGAATGAACATGGTTACATCGTTCCTGGTCTTGGGGATGCAGGTGACCGTTTATTCGGTACCAAATAAAGAAACCATTCATGATTCGTCCAAAAGGTGCTTTAGATTTGACCTTTTTTGACCATTGGTTTATAATAGCACATATACTTTGAACCTCACGAATCGTGAGAATGAATGGATACTAAAGGAGAAGAATAGATGATTCCAGTAGTTATTGAACAAACCAGTCGTGGAGAACGTTCTTACGATATTTATTCCCGTCTGTTGAAAGATCGAATTATCATGGTAACAGGACCCGTTGAGGACCAAATGGCTAACTCCATTATCGCTCAATTGCTCTTCTTGGATGCCCAAGATAATACAAAAGATATCTATATGTATATCAATACACCAGGAGGCTCTGTCTCTGCAGGTCTTGCCATCGTAGATACCATGAACTTTATCAAGTCAGATGTCCAAACCATTGTCATGGGGATGGCAGCTTCTATGGGAACAATTATCGCTTCAAGCGGTGCGAAGGGCAAACGCTTCATGTTGCCAAACGCCGAGTACATGATTCACCAACCAATGGGTGGTACTGGTGGTGGTACCCAACAAACCGATATGGCGATTGCAGCAGAACACTTGCTCAAAACACGGAATAACTTGGAAAAAATCCTTGCGGAAAATTCAGGTCAATCCATTGAAAAAGTGCATGCTGATGCGGAACGTGATAATTGGATGAGCGCACAAGAAACACTTGAATATGGCTTTATTGATGAAATCATGGCCAATAATAAATTGGGTTAAACCATCCGATGGGAAGGTCCGTCAAGAGGCTGGGACAAAAGTCCTAGCCTCTCAATTATTTTTGGATTGTCGAGCAAAACGCAGTGGTTGAGTGGGCTCTACTACGCTGATTTCATCAGCTTTTACAACCCTACTCAACTGTGCGGAGGTGGGACGACGAAATCGAATTCTAACGAATTACCGATTTCTGTCCCACTCTCTTTTTTGCTCTCATAAAAGAGTAGTTCTTTTTCTTGAAATTTGATATACTAGTAACAGAACGAGAAAGGGATTGACCATGTTTGAGAAACAAGAAAGAACAGGCTTAATTGTTAAATTGTATTACAATCGAGACGGGAAAAAATTACAATCTGTCGGAGATGTCTTGTACCATTCTAAGAAATGCCGTTATGTCCAATTGTATGTGGACAGTGACAAGGCCGATCAAGTCATGGAAGACTTAAAGAAAGAACGTTATGTCAAAAAGGTCTTGCCTTGCCATCTCAAAGATTTAGATACAGATTTTGTGGGGAGTTTGCAACGATTGGAGACCCCATCTGTGGTCACAGAAGGTTAGAAAACGCAATCATTTGATGGATTGCGTTTTTTTTATTGACAATTGTCAGATAATTCGGTATATTCTTAATGTATTTATTTTAAGATTCATTTAAGGAGATCATTACAAATGAAGAAAAAATTTGCTCTTTCATTTTTAACCATTGCAAGTGTCGCTCTTCTTGCTGCTTGTGGTGAAGTTTCTACTTCAGGTTCAAACACAACTGGTAACGAAATCGGCAAAGAACTAAAAGTCGGTTTTAACTTTGAAAAAACTGGTGAAGTAGCAGCCTACGGTAGCGCTGAACAAAAAGGTGCTCAATTGGCCGTTGATGAAATCAACGCTAAGGGTGGAGCTGACGGTAAGAAGATCGTTGTCACAGATAAAGATAACAAATCTGAAACAGCTGAAGCAGCTACAGTCACAACAAACCTTGTAACCCAATCAAAAGTGAACGCTCTTGTAGGACCTGCAACTTCAGGTGCTACTGCAGCAGCCGTTGCCAATGCTGGTAAAGCAGGTGTGCCATTGGTTACACCATCTGCAACTCAAGATGATTTGACAAAAGGTCAAGATTACCTTTTCCGTGCAACCTTCATCGATAGCTTCCAAGGAAAAATCATTGCTAAGTACACAACTGATAACTTGAAAGCGAAGAAAGTCGTTCTTTACTACGATAACTCATCTGACTATGCGAAAGGGATTGCTGAAGCCTTCAAGAAATCTTACAAAGGTGAAATCGTAGCAACAGAAACCTTCCAATCTAAGGATACAGACTTCCAAGCTGCCCTTACAAAAATCAAAGATAAAGACTTCGATGCGATTGTTCTTCCAGGTTACTACACTGAAACTGGTAAGATCGTAAACCAAGCGCGTGGTATGGGAATCAAACAACCAATCATTGGTGGGGATGGATTTAGCGATGCTAAGTTCGTTGAACAAGCAACACCTGCTGCAGCTACAGATATCTACTACGTAGCTGGATTCTCTACTGAAGGTGAAATGACTGATAAAGCCAAGAAATTCGTAGAAGCATACAAAGCGAAATACAATGAAGAACCTTCAATGTTCGCAGCTTTGGCTTATGATTCAGTTTACATGGTTGCAGAAGCATCTAAAGGTGCTAAGAACTCTGTCGAATTGAAAGATAACCTTGCGAAGTTGAAAGACTTGGAAGGTGTGACTGGTACAATGTCAATTGACAAGAACCACAACCCGGTTAAATCAGCTCTTATGATTGGCTTGAAAGATGGTAAAGTCAAATCAGTTGAGTCTGTAAAACCATAATTATCATTTGTTGTTTGTACAAGAGGCTGGGAGAATGAAAATTCCTGGCCTCGCTCTTTATTGTTAGAAAGGATGGTTCAAATGCTCCAGCAATTAGTGAACGGTCTAATCTTGGGAAGTGTCTATGCACTCTTGGCCCTTGGTTATACCATGGTGTATGGAATTATCAAATTGATCAACTTTGCCCATGGGGATATCTACATGGTAGGTGCCTTTATGGGATATTTCTTATTGAACTCATGGAAAGTGAACTTCTTTGTAGCCTTGCTCCTAGCAATGGTTGGGACAGCTATTTTAGGGGTTGTAATTGAATACCTGGCTTATCGTCCGCTTCGTCATTCGACTCGGATTGCTGCCTTGATCACAGCCATCGGGGTTTCCTTCTTGCTTGAATATGGGATGGTCTTCTTCGTAGGGGCCAATACCCGTTCCTTCCCGCAAGTGATTAAAACGGTTCGTTACAACTTCGGTCCTATTTCAATCTCCAATATTCAGTTGATGATCTTGGGAGTGTCTGTTTTCTTGATGGTCGCTCTTCAATTTATTATTCAAAAGACAAAGATGGGGAAAGCCATGCGGGCTGTATCTGTCGATAGTGATGCCGCTCAATTGATGGGGATTAACGTAAACCGTACGATCAGCTTTACCTTTGCTTTGGGATCAGCCTTGGCAGGTGCTGGTGGTGTCTTGATTGGTTTGTATTACAACTCGATCGAGCCTTTGATGGGGATGACACCAGGGATCAAAGCCTTTGTCGCAGCCGTTCTTGGAGGAATCGGAATCATTCCAGGTGCGGCCCTAGGTGGATTTGTTATCGGTTTGTTGGAAACCTTCGCTACAGCGATCGGTCTTTCAGACTTCCGTGATGCCATTGTGTATGCCATCTTAATTGTGATCTTGCTCATCCGTCCAGCAGGTATCCTCGGTAAAAATGTGAAAGAGAAGGTGTAAGCCATGAAACAAAATTTAAAAGTGAATTTAGTCTGGCTTGGTCTTTTGGTCGCAGGTTTTGCCTTGATCCAAGTCTTGGTTGCAGCGGGTGTGCTCAACCTCTTCTATATCCAAATTTTAGAACAAATTGGAATTAATATTATCCTTGCAGTTGGCTTGAACCTCATTGTTGGTTTCTCAGGTCAATTCTCGCTCGGGCATGCCGGATTTATGGCGATTGGTGCCTATTCTGCAGCCATTCTCGGTTCTAAATCACCAACCTATGGTGCTTTCTTTGGCGCGATGGTTTTAGGTGCTTTGATTGCTGGTGTCGTTGCCTTGATCGTTGGGGTTCCAACCCTTCGTTTGAAAGGGGACTACCTCGCGATTGCGACACTTGGGGTTTCTGAAATCATCCGGATCTTGATCGTCAATGGGGGTACTCTCACCAATGGGGCTGCTGGGATCCTTGGTTTGCCAGCCTTTACAACTTGGCAATTGGTTTACCTCTTTGTTGTCATTACAACGATCTTTACGATTAACTTCTTACGCAGTCCAATTGGACGCTCTACCCTTTCTGTTCGTGAAGATGAAATCGCAGCAGAATCTGTTGGGATCAATACGACCAAAGTCAAAGTCATCGCCTTTGTATTTGGTGCGATCACAGCGGCGATTGCTGGATCTCTCCAAGCTGGCTTTATCGGATCTGTTGTTCCTAAAGATTACTCTTTCACCAATACCATTAATGTCTTGATCATTGTCGTGTTTGGTGGTTTGGGATCAATGTCAGGAACAGTTGTAGCAGCCATCGTCTTGGGTATCTTGAATATGGTGCTTCAAGACTTCTCAAGTGTACGTATGATCATTTACTCATTGGCTTTGATTCTCGTGATGATCTTCCGTCCAGGTGGTCTTCTTGGAACATGGGAATTCAGCTTGAAAAAACTACTCTCAAAAAAGGAGGCTAACTAATGGCACTTCTTGAAGTAAAAAATTTAACAAAAAACTTTGGTGGTTTGACAGCCGTTGGGGATGTGACCATGGAACTCAATGAAGGGGAATTGGTTGGTTTGATCGGACCCAACGGTGCCGGGAAAACAACCCTCTTCAACCTCCTAACAGGGGTATATGAACCAAGTGAAGGGACCATTACCTTAGATGGTCAGCTCCTAAATGGTAAAGCACCTTATAAAATCGCTGCAGGTGGTCTGGGACGTACTTTCCAAAATATTCGTCTCTTTAAAGATTTGAGCGTGTTGGACAATGTCTTGATTGCCTTTGCTAATCACCACAAACCACATGTCTTTGCGAGTCTTTTCCGCTTGCCAAGCTATTACAAGAATGAAGAAGCTTTGAAAGCAAAAGCCCTTGAATTGTTAGCGATTTTTGGTTTGGAAAAAGAAGCAGATACCTTGGCCAAAAACTTAGCTTACGGACAACAACGTCACTTGGAGATCGTTCGTGCCCTTGCTACAGAGCCAAAAATCCTCTTCTTGGATGAGCCTGCTGCAGGGATGAACCCTCAAGAAACAGCAGAATTGACCCAATTGATCCGTCGCATTCAAAAAGAATTTAATATTACGATCATGCTGATCGAGCACGATATGAGCTTGGTTATGGAAGTAACAGAACGGATTTATGTATTGGAATACGGTCGCTTGATTGCCCATGGTACGCCAGATGAAATCAAGACCAACAAACGCGTAATAGAAGCCTATCTTGGAGGTGAAGCCTAATGTCTATGTTAAAAGTTGAAAACCTCTCTGTACACTACGGCATGATCCAGGCTGTCCGAGATGTCAGCTTTGAAGTCAATGAAGGAGAAGTTGTTTCTCTTATCGGTGCTAACGGTGCTGGGAAAACCTCTATTCTTCGTACCATTTCAGGCTTGGTACGTCCAAGTGCTGGGAAAATTGAGTTCTTGGGTCAGGAGATTCAAAAGGTTCCGGCTCAAAAAATTGTAGCTGCTGGACTCTCTCAAGTTCCAGAAGGCCGCCATGTCTTTCCTGGCTTGACCGTTATGGAAAACCTGGAAATGGGAGCTTTCTTGAAGAAAGATCGAGAAGAAAATCAAGCTAACTTGAAGAAAGTCTTCTCACGTTTCCCACGTTTGGAAGAACGGAAGAACCAAGATGCAGCCACCCTATCTGGTGGGGAACAACAAATGCTAGCAATGGGTCGTGCACTTATGTCAACACCAAAACTCTTGCTGTTGGATGAACCTTCTATGGGATTGGCCCCAATCTTTATCCAAGAAATCTTTGATATCATCCAAGATATCCAAAAACAAGGAACAACCGTTCTCTTGATTGAGCAAAACGCCAACAAGGCCCTTGCCATCGCAGATCGCGGTTATGTTTTGGAAACAGGGAAAGTCGTTCTTTCCGGAACAGGAAAAGAACTCTTAGCCTCAGAAGAAGTCCGCAAGGCTTACCTTGGTGGATAAGATTTCTAAAGTTCACTAGAATGTTAAAAAGAAAGGTCCAAAAGGCCTTTCTTTTTCATTGTTCCTGTTTGATTTTTCTAAATTTTGAAAACAAGAGAAAACTGCTGAAAGCGTTTGAAATCATTCTTAAAATCAAGTATAATAAAACTAATAAAAGCATAGGAGAACTTGTTATGGCTGTTAAAGATTTTATGACACGTAAAGTGGTTTACATTAGTCCAGATACGACAATTGCTCATGCGGCAGATTTGATGCGCGAACAAGGCTTACACCGTTTACCGGTCATTGAAAATGATCAATTAGTTGGCTTAGTGACAGAAGGTACGATTGCAGAAGCAAGTCCATCTAAAGCAACCAGCTTGTCGATTTATGAGATGAACTATCTCTTGAACAAAACTAAGGTCAAAGATGTCATGCTTCGCGATGTCATTACCATCTCAAAATTTGCTAGCTTAGAAGATGCGACCTACCTCATGTATAAGAACAAGGTGGGAATTCTTCCAGTCGTGGACAATGAGCAAGTATCCGGTGTCATCACGGATCGTGATATTTTCCGTGCCTTCCTTGAAGTGTCCGGTTATGGAGAAGAAGGAGTCCGTGTACGCTTTGTGACGGAAGATAAGGTTGGCGTTCTCGAGCAAATCATTCACTTGATTGTAGAAGAAGGGTATAACATCGCCAATACAGTCAATATCCCAACCAAAGACGATCGTGTCGTTATCGAAGTCCAAATTGATGGGGTGACAGATCTAGAAGGAATCCGTAGTAAATTTGAAGCCAACGGTTTGAAAGTCGATGAAATCATTCGAACTAGCGCAAAAGCTATTTAATAAAAAATCAGGCTGGATGATCATCCAGTCTGATTTTTGTATTAACGAGTAATGGGTTGTTTTTCTCTATCTAAAGTGAAGCCTTCGCCGAGAATTTCATGGGCTTCGGAAATCGTAATAAAGGCGAATGGATCAATACGATTGATGATATCTTTCATTTGTTTCATCTCATTCCGCGAAACGACACAGTAGACGATATCCAGGTCCTTACGGCTGTAATAGCCCATCCCACGGATAAAGGTAATCCCGCGACCCAGATCGTCAGATACCTTTTGGGCAATTTCTTCTGGTTTAGATGTAACGATGAGGAAGCCTTTTCCAGCAAAACCACCTTCTCCAATCAAGTCGATCACAAGGGTGTCAATCAGGATGAAGAAGAGAGTATACATGGCGGTACGGACATCTTGGAAGACTACGACAACAGTTGTCAGAACAATGGCATCTACAATCAACATGAGTTTTCCCATACTGAGGGAAGTGTATTTATTAAAGATGCGAGCGAGGATATCTGTTCCTCCAGTAGTTCCTCCAGCATTGAAGATGATCCCTAGCCCCAAACCAAGCACAACCCCTGAGGCAATACAGGCAAGCAGAATATCTCCTTTAAAGGCGTCAAAGATGAAGTGATGGTAGCGGTGGCTGAGGGGCATGGCTTCAAAAATAGCCATCCAAGCCGAAACCGAAAAGGTCCCCAGTAAGCTCAGATAAAGAGATTTCTTGCCCAGGAGCTTCCAAGCCAAAACGAAGAGAGGGATATTGATCAGCAAGTTCATGATGGATACAGGGATTTTGAAAAGGTAATAGGTGATCAAGGTAATCCCTGTTGCTCCTCCTTCATAGAAGTGAAAGGGAATGACTAAAAAATAGATCCCAAACGAAAAAATGCCGGCCCCAAAAATGATAGCCAGAATATCTTTAAATTTAAACATGATAGGTTGTCTCCTAAAACTTTATAAGAATATTGTAACAAAAAAGTGAAAAAATGAAAATGACTTTGAAAAATTTTCTCTCCTAAAATACAAGATTTTTACCCTTATTTTTGGTAAAATAAAAAGAAGAAAAACAGAAAGAGGATACTATGGTAAACGGTACATTAATTTCATTTGAAGGTCCAGAAGGAGCGGGGAAATCATCGGTCCTAGAAGCCATTTTGCCTCTACTTGAAGAAAAAGGAATCCCTTTTATTACAACCCGTGAACCAGGTGGTGTTGACATTGCCGAAAAGATCCGCCAAGTCATTTTGGATCCAGACCATACTAGTATGGATGCCAAGACCGAGTTGTTGCTCTATATTGCTAGTCGCCGGCAGCATTTGGTGGAACGTGTCTTGCCAGCTCTTGCAGTTGGGAAGGTTGTCTTGATGGACCGCTTTATTGACAGCTCGGTGGCTTACCAAGGGTATGGTCGCGGTCTGAGTGTGGAAGACATCGAGTGGCTCAATCAATTCGCGACAGATGGCCTTAAACCAGACCTAACCCTTTACTTTGATCTGGATGTCGAAGAAGGACTCGCACGAATTGCGAAAAACCAAGAGCGGGAAGTCAATCGTTTGGATTTGGAAGGATTGGAGCTTCACCAAAAAGTCAGACAAGGTTATTTGGCCTTGTATGAAAAGGAACCAGAGCGCATCGTGAAAATCGATGCCAGTCAATCTTTTGAAGCAGTCTTTACGGATGTCTTGGCTGTTTTAGAAAATCGCTTGGGGACATTGAAATGAATCTAGAAGAGATCCAACAGCTCCAGCCAGAACTGGTGGAGCGCTTCACCCAGATCCTAGAACACAAACAGCTCAGTCATGCTTATCTTTTTACAGGTTCGTTTGCCAGTTTTGAGATGGCCCTCTTGCTAGCTCAGAGTCAGTTTTGCGAAGATTTGCAGGGAGTCTGGCCTTGTGGCAAATGTCGGTCCTGCCGCTTGATTGCTGAAGAAGAATTCTCAGACGTGAAGATCGTGCGTCCAGTCAACCAGATCATAAAGACTGATCGTATTCGCTCGTTGGTTCAAGACTTTTCTCAATCCGGGTTTGAAGGAAGTCGGCAGGTCTTTATCGTCCAAGATGCGGACAAGATGCACACCAATGCAGCGAATTCTCTCTTAAAGGTTATGGAAGAACCCCAGAGTGAGATCTATCTCTTCTTGTTGACATCTGATGAAAACTTGATCTTACCGACCATCAAGAGTCGGGCCCAGCAGGTCCATTTTCCCAAAAAGCAAGCCTACCTTACCGAACGTCTAGAAAAAGAAGGTTTGATTAAATCGCAGGCAAATTTAGTAGCTCGTTTTAGTTTTAGTCTCGAAGAAGCAGAGCAGCAAAAAAAGAATGCTACATTTTTTGAACTGGCCAAAGTTTGTGATCAGTTCATCGAACGTTGTCAATCCAATTTGAATCGTGCTTATTTGGAAGTGACCCGCTTAGTAAGCCTAGCAGATGATAAGGAAAAACAAAGCCAGGCCTTTCGTTTGATGGAGTTGGCTTTAGAAGAGCAGTTGCGCTTGAGCAGATCCCAGCAGTTGCTTGAGAAATTGAGTTTTGCTCGCAGGATGTGGAAGGCCAATGTTTCTTTTCAAAATGCTCTAGAATATATGGTTTTGAGCTTAGAAAGTTAAGGAGTCAGAATGAATAAAAAAGAATTATTTGATGCTTTAGACGGCTTTTCTCAGAATTTGTTGGTCACCTTGGCTGAAGTCGAAGCCATCAAGAAAAATTTGAAACAAGTCATCGAAGAAAATACAGCTCTTCGCTTAGAAAATGATAAATTGAGAGAGCGTTTGGGAGAAGTTGAGAAGACTTCATCCGCAAAGTCACAACACCACGGTCGTGAAAATTTGCAACGTATTTACAACGATGGCTTTCATATCTGCACTTATTCCTACGGTCAACGCCGTGAGAACGATGAAGAGTGTATGTTTTGTGACGAGTTGTTATTTAGGGAGTAAGCATGCAGATCCAACGAAGTTTTAAAGGGGAAAAGAAAACAGGGGTTCTTTACCTGGTCCCAACACCGATCGGTAACCGGGAGGATATGAGTTACCGCATGGTCCAGACCTTAAAGGATGTGGACTTAATCGCAGCTGAGGATACTAGAAATACAGGCCTCTTGCTCAAGCATTTTGAGATTACGACGCCCCAGACCAGCTTTCATGAGCACAATGCCATGGAGAAAATTCCTGATCTGATCGCCCATTTAGAATCCGGAAAGGATGTGGCGCAAGTCTCAGATGCAGGACTCCCTAGTATTTCTGACCCTGGTCATGATTTGGTCAAGGCAGCGATTGAACGCGAGATTCCTGTCGTAGCTGTGCCTGGTCCTAGTGCAGGTATAACGGGTTTGATTGCCAGTGGCCTAGCCCCTCAACCTCATATTTTTTATGGATTTCTGCCTCGCAAAGAGGGGCAACAGAAGGCTTTTTTCCAAGAAAAAGTGGCCTATCCTGAGACCCAGATCTTTTATGAGTCTCCCCATCGAGTGAAGGCAACCCTAGAGAATATGTTGGCTGTCTATGGGGATCGTCCTGTCGTATTGGTTCGTGAATTAACCAAGATCTACGAGGAATATACTCGCGGCAGTATTTCTGAGTTAGTCGCATTTCTTGAAGAAAATCCTCTCAAAGGGGAGTGCCTCTTGATCGTCGAAGGAGCCAAGGAAGAAGAGCTAGACCTAGAAGAGGTCGACTTGATCCAAGAGATCGACACCTTGGTCCAAGAGGGCATGAAGAAAAATCAAGCAATTAAACAGGTCGCCAAACAATACGGCCTGCAAAAGAGTGAGCTCTATGCTCGTTACCATCAAGACTAGGAAAGGTTGGAAGCAGGATGGAAATTAGAATGGCTTATCCCAATGAGATTAAGCGAATTATGGAAATCATCCAAGACGCCAAGGAAAGCCTGGCTCAAAGACAGGTCGATCAGTGGCAGGATGGCTATCCAAATGAAGAGATCATTTTTGAGGATATTCTAGAAAGTCGTGGCTATGTGGCAGTTGAAGATCAGGAAGTTGTCGCCTATGCAGCCGTCCACAAGGGAAATGAAGCGGCCTATAATGAGATTTACGATGGCAAGTGGGAGCATGACAACTATATGTATGTCACTTTTCACCGAGTCGCTGTAGCCAAAGAAGCTGCTGGCAAAGGGGTTGCTCAGACCTTCCTTCAAGGTTTAATCGAAGGAGAAAAAGGGCCAGATTTCCGTTGCGATACCCACCCGGATAATCTGGTCATGCAACATTTGCTTGAAAAATTGGGCTACCATTATTGTGGAAAGGTCCCTATTGATGGCGTCCGCCTGGCTTATCAAAAGATCAAGCGAAAAGCAGAAACCAGTTTATTCCAAGTGGTCTCAGAAGAAGATCGCTGGGATCAAAGAGCAGAAGCGGCCTACGATGACTCTCTATCTTAAACAATTTTATGAAAGCCCTATGGGGCTTCTTTCGATCATTGTCAGTGAAGAAGGCCTTGTAGAGCTTGATTTTTATGATCCGAAAGAGGATGCTCCTGATCCCTATGGGGCGCTGGAACAGATCCATCCCTACCATGAGAAGGTAAAGGAGTGGTTGGATCACTATTTTGCGGGGGATCCAATTGCGATCAGCTTTCCACTAGCACCGCAAGGGACAGCCTTTCAAGAGCGCGTGTGGCAGTTATTGCGAGAGATCCCATATGGTGAGACCAAGACCTATGGCCAACTTGCCCAGGATCTTTCTTGTGGTTCAGCCCAGGCCGTAGGACAGGCTGTCGGACGCAATCCCTTGACGATCTTAGTCCCTTGCCACCGCGTGATGGGAAAAGATGGACAACTGACGGGCTATGCGTCTGGACTTGATCGCAAACGCTGGCTCTTACACCATGAAGGAATTACCTGGAAGGAGAAATAAAATCGATGTATACCTTTATTGAATACCCAAAATGTTCGACTTGTCGAAAGGCTAAATCAGAATTGGACGGTCTCCAATGTGAGTTTCAAAGCCAAAACATCGTCACAGAAACACCGACTAGCCAAGAATTGCAAGACTGGATGGCAGCTTCTGGCCTACCGATCAAGTCTTTCTTCAATACTAGCGGGATGAAATACCGAGAACTCGGTTTGAAAGATAAGGTGGATCAACTGACGATGAAAGAAGCGGCGGATCTCCTTGCATCAGACGGTATGCTGATCAAGCGCCCCCTACTTGTCAAAGACGGAAAAGTGGTTCAAGTGGGCTACCGGAAACCATACGCAGACTTAGATTTGTAAAAAAAAGGGAGTTGGATTTTCTTCAGATCTATAATAAAAGTATGCCAGAAGCTTTCCTTAGGTGAGTACGGACGTCAGCGAACTTCAAAGAAGTTCCATGACTTAGTTTTGAGCCTAAGGTCTCAAAACTCCCGAGTGCTAGAAACAATAATGTTTCTAGCACTTTTCTCACGGCGGAAAGTTTCGGTATATTCTTTATGAAATTCATAAGTTAGAACTTATTTTGATTTCTTGACAAAATCGCGTAACCTATCTTACTTATAATTTATTTTTATATATTCTAAAGGGAGTTGGACTCCCTTTTCATTTTGAGTTGAAGATGATATAATCATACGAGTGAAATCTACGAAAGAGAGTCAAGCATGAGTATTTTAGAAGTGAAAAATTTGAGTCACGGTTTTGGGGACCGTGCGATTTTTGAGGATGTGTCTTTCCGTTTGTTAAAGGGAGAGCATATCGGTCTAGTCGGGGCTAATGGTGAAGGAAAATCGACCTTCATGAGTATCGTGACCGGTAAGATGCAGCCAGACGAAGGAAAGGTCGAGTGGTCTAAGTATGTGACCGCTGGTTACCTGAACCAACACGCTGTCCTAAAAGAAGGACAAACGGTGCGCGATGTCTTGCGGACAGCTTTTGATGAGTTGTTCACAGCAGAAGCTAGGATCAATGACCTCTATATGGCCATGGCGGAAGACGGCGCCGATGTCGATGCTCTCATGGAAGAGGTCGGAGAACTTCAGGAACGTCTAGAAAGTCGTGATTTTTATACCTTGGATGCCAAGATCGATGAAGTGGCCCGTGCTCTTGGAGTCATGGATTTTGGGATGGAGACGGATGTGACCTCATTGTCAGGTGGGCAACGGACCAAGGTCCTCTTGGCCAAACTCTTGCTAGAAAAACCTGATATTTTGCTACTTGACGAGCCAACCAACTACTTGGATGCAGAGCACATTGATTGGCTCAAGCGCTATTTGCAAAATTATGAAAATGCCTTTGTCCTCATTTCCCACGATATTCCATTCTTGAATGATGTGATCAATATCGTCTACCATGTGGAAAATCAGCAGTTAACCCGCTATTCTGGGGACTATTACCAATTCCTCGAAGTCTATGAAATGAAGAAGTCGCAATTAGAAGCGGCTTATGAGCGCCAGCAAAAAGAAATTGCTGATTTGAAAGATTTCGTAGCCCGTAATAAGGCGCGTGTGGCAACGCGGAATATGGCCATGTCTCGTCAGAAGAAGCTGGACAAGATGGAACTCATTGAACTGCAAAGTGAGAAACCAAAGCCATCCTTTGACTTTAAAAATGCCCGGACTCCAGGACGCTTTATCTTCCAGGCCAAGGATCTCCAGATTGGGTATGACCGTCCTTTGACCAAGCCTTTGAACCTAACGTTTGAGCGCAATCAAAAGGTAGCCATCATCGGTGCCAACGGGATCGGGAAAACCACTCTCTTGAAGAGCTTGCTAGGAATCATTCCACCGATCGCTGGAGAAGTAGAACGTGGAGATTACCTAGAACTTGGCTATTTCGAGCAAGAGGTCGAAGGAGGCAATCGTCAGACACCGCTAGAAGCAGTCTGGAATGCCTTTCCAGCTCTCAACCAAGCAGAGGTCCGTGCAGCCCTTGCCCGCTGTGGGTTGACCACCAAGCATATCGAGAGCCAAATCCAGGTCTTATCCGGTGGAGAGCAAGCCAAAGTACGCTTCTGTCTCCTCATGAATCGTGAAAACAATGTCTTGGTCTTGGACGAACCAACCAACCACTTGGATGTGGATGCTAAAGATGAATTGAAACGGGCCCTGAAAGAATACAAGGGATCGATCCTCATGGTTTGCCACGAGCCAGACTTCTATGAAGGCTGGATGGACCAAATCTGGGACTTTAATGAATTAACGTAAACACAAAAAGAGAACCATGCGGTTCTCTTTTTAGATTGACGTTACATACTTCTTAGAAACTTTCCTTAGGTGAGGACGGACGTCAGCGAACTTCGTAGAAGTTCCATGACTAATTAAGATACAAAGGGCGTCTGCGGATAAAGTCAAAATAGGAAGTTTGACGCAGAATCTTTCGATTCTAGGAGTACTTATCTTTTTGACACAATCCGTAGCCCGTGTTCAATTAGTTTTGAACCCCTTCGCTTTTTAAATTTTTAGGCTTAGGCTAAAACAGTTCCCCGAACTGTTTTACTTACAAAACTCCCGAGTGCTAGAAACAAGTTTGTTTCTAGCACTTTTCTCACGGCGGAAAGTTTCAGTAGATGAATGTCTCAAATAATTATAATTGATTTTATTTACCAATGAATCTATTAGGTAATTTTATGTAAAATGTTTATCAATATTTTAAAAAGAGAACCGCGCGGTTCTCTTTTCATTATTTTTTGAAATTATAGTCTTTTAAGATCTCGATTTTTTCAATCTTGATGTCTGTTTTTGGTTTGTCCTTATCATCAGTTTCGGCAGACGCAATTTTATCGACGACATCCATGCCATCGATGACTTGTCCAAAGACAGTGTAGTTACCACCATCAAGGGTTGGATTTCCACCATTTTTATAAGCATCAATGATCTTAGCTGGGAAGCGGTCCGTCGGGAGCTTGCTAGAAATATCTTCCTTATTTTGGTTGATATAGAATTGACTACCGTTGGTGTTTGGACCAGAATTGGCCATGGCTAGGGCTCCACGAAGGTTGTAAAGGTATGGAGAATACTCATTCTCAAAACCAGTACCTGTATCTTTGGATTTGTCTTTGCCCTTCCAGATGGATTCACCACCAGTACCATCTCCCTTAGGATCCCCAGTTTGGATCATAAAGTTGTTAATGACACGATGGAAAAGTAAGCCATTGTAGTAGCCTTCTTTTGCATGGGTCAAGAAGTTCTCAACTGCAAGTGGGGCATATTTAGGGAAGAGCTTCACAGTGATGTCGCCTTCTGTCGTTGTGATTTTAACCTCCGCTTCGTCTTCAGCCACGTCAGTTGAAAGTTGTGGGAAGACGGCATTTTCATTGGTCATGGCGTCGTTAAAATCTTTGCGCAGTTGTTCTAATTTCTTTTGTTCTTCTTCAATTTTCTTTTGATCTTTTTGACTAGAGCTAGAAGTTGCGGTCTGCTCTGTCTTTTCTTTGCTTGAGCTTGAAGAGTTAGCGTCAGTCTTATTGGACGAACAAGCTGTTAAAGCCAAGCCGGAAAATAATAGTAGTGCGATTAATTTTTTCATATTCTTCCTTTCCAACAAAGTTGTCTTTCTCTATTGTACCTTAATTTTGCGATACTTTCAAATTTAGACGGAAATCTCTCTTCACTTAAGTTGGTTAAAGATTGTAAATACTTGATAAATCACTAATTAAGAAGGAAGTTGCATATAGATGGATAATTCGGTATGATGGGAGATAAGTTGTTTTGTTGGAAAATAAACGAATTCCCTCAAAAACTGTATCATGAATAGGAGGATACAAATTGGATTATAAAACTCTACGAAAAAACTATAGACTCTATATTAGATCTGCTGGCTTGTTGGCAATGCTTCTGATTGTTTGCATTGGGTTAGTGGTCAGAGATACCCTTCTTCAGACGGGTGGTCTCTTATTGGTCCTTGCAGGCTTGTTTTTATTTATCCAATGGCTCAGGAAGAGCTACACTAACAAGTGCAACACCTTGCTACATGTAGACTTAGATTTAGCTTTTTGGCAGCAATACCTTCAGTTGAACAAGAATGTGAAAAAGCCCATTTTACAGATAGATATGAAGCTAACATCGGTCGCCTATTCTTTTATGATGGGAGATTTCGATGCTGTTATAGAGGAAGCTAGGGAGGCACTTAGTCAGAAGGAACTACCGCAGAAATATAAGAACTTTTTTGAGAGTTATCTCATGCGATCAACGGTCCTGACAGATCCTGATTTGTCTAGAGAAGAGCTAGAGGCTCAGTTAAATGGATTGACCATTACAGACCTTACACTGGCTGAGAAAACAAAAGAGGTCTGTCTCGCTCTTTATGATTTAACCATTGCGTACCAAAGCAATGATTATTTTGAAGGCTTAAGCAATGACTTCAAGTACCAGCAGTTGGAAATCATCTACTACCAAGCCTTGAATGCTGCTCTCAAAGGAGATAAGCATAGAGCAAATGATCTCTTTCACAAGTTAGTCTCAGAAGATGAGTCGCTCTATATCGTTCGAAAGGCTCAACAATACTTGAAGGATGAAGGCAATCATCTGTAAATTCTACAATCGAAATAGAGATTAAATGAAAGAACCTGAGAAAACACAAGGAGTTATTGGAAGATAAGAATGAAGAAATCAATCTTTAAGGCCAATTTTTATGAGAGCCGTCGTTTGCGTCACGATGGCTTTATCGATTATATGGTCAAGGACACAAATAGTCGGAAAATCTACACAAAGCCATTTAGTATTGCGAGGAAACTATTTTCATTTATGGGGATACTGTTCATGTTTGGATTTTCTGCATTAATGGAGTCGCAAACTCATCACCCTGATCCAGATGCACCAGTTGAAACCTGGGGGATCAATTTCTATCCACTCTGGCTGTTTTTCTTGTGTTGGTTTTTATGGTTTCTTGTTTGTAGAAAAAATCTGCGTAGAAAATATGATGCAAAGATTCCTTATACTAGTATCTTGAATTCGAATCTATTTCTGATTTGGATGGTGCTTGTTCTGAATTTGTTTTTTATCACCTTCATAGGTAGATACCTTACGATTTTGGGGTTGGTTTTATTCTATGTTCTTACCGGAATCATATTGTTTATGATTATCCAATCTAGAATGAAATCGCTAAAAACTCGTCTTTATGGAGTGCAGGATCCTAGTGCAACTGCTAGACAGAAAAAGTTTATAGAAGTCATTACTGGACTAGGTGGGATAATTATAGTAGGTTGGTTAGCTCTGAAATTTCTTTTCCCCCAAGTTGGGGAAGTGAAAGCTGATTTTTTAGGAACCATATCATTTATAGGAATGATATTTTTTGGAAATATTATTATGCTGGGTATGATAGTAGTGATGATGTTACCATATTCACTGTATGGTTATTACCGAAACAAGTATTCAGAAGAGTATCGAGAGTTCGAAGGAAAATCGCTGGAAGAATGGTATGGAATTAAATACCTGAAAAAACACAAGGAGTTATTAAATAATGAATAAGAATTTTAACGAGATGTCGTTTGATGAATTGAAATGCTACCGTAGAGAAGGTCTTTGGAGATCTTTGGGACTATTGCTGGTCATTATTTTAGTGATTGTGGGAATGGTCTTGATGGAAGTGAACCATGTTTCTCCTTCCAATCAGAATCGTTTTCGAGTCATTGGTTTGACCACGGTCATTGCGCTCTTTGCCTACCTGATGCCTCTGATGGCAGCAAATCGCGTGATGCGAGACCATCCGGATTGGGTCAAGAAATCAGGTTTCGGAGCAAAAATTCCCTTGCCTATGGCTTGGCATGTCAAAAGACTTTGCGTCCTTGGAGCGAGTCTACTGGTGATTGGAGTAGGATTTACCTCACTATATAAACCACAAGTCCAACAGACAAATGTACAAGATCAAATCGATATCATTCAAATGGATCATGACTTGGAAAGAGAGCAAAAATTCGACCAAGTTCTAGATACCATCACACCGGAGGATAAAAAATCTGAGTAAGAACCATTTTGGAATTTGAACATCATTGAATATCGTTCTAAACAGCTCTAAAGAACAGTGCCCACTCGGTGCTGTTTTTCTGCTTTCTGCTACAAATTTGTGGAAGAGATTTTACTAGAGAACTAGCTTGGAAATGTGATATAATAAAGGTTATGGCAAACAATAATCAATCAAAAAAAACACGGTCGACAAGACGACTGTCCAAAGCAGAATTAGAAAGAAAAAAAGCAATTCATCGCATGATTGCGACCATTCTGATTAGTTTGGTCTTAATTTTTGCGGCCTTGAAATTGGGGGCAGTAGGGGTCTTAGCCTATAATTTGATCCGTCTTTTTGTCGGAAGTTTGGCTTATTTGGCTATTTTAGCGACCTTCTTCTACCTTTATGCCTTTAAATGGCTGGATAAACACGAAGGGGTGATTTCAGGATTCCTAAGCTTCTTTGTTGGGGTTCTTTTGATGTTTCAGGCCTTCTTTGTATCCTCCCTTCATTTAGACAATAATGGAATCAAGGTCACCTTTTCAAGAATCATGGCAGACTTGATTCATCTGCGGGTGGAGAGTTTTGCGGGTGGTGGTATGATCGGTGCTCTTCTTTATGCTCCGATTTCCTTCCTGTTTTCAAATATTGGCTCTTATTTTATCGGTCTTCTCTTTATCGGGTTGGGGATCCTCTTGATGAGCCCTTACTCCATCTATGATTTGTTTGAAAAGGGGTCCGAAGCCTTCCATGCTTCTATGGAAAAACGCAAAGAGCGTCGCGAGCAGAAATTCCTTGAAAAAGAAGCAAGAGTTGCCGAGGAAGCTGCTGCAGCTGAAAGAGAGCAAGAAGAAGCAAGAGCTGTTCTTCCAACTCCCCTTTCTATGGAAGGGCACCCTGTAGATCCTGAAACAGGAGAAGTGTTGGCGGAAGAGCCGTTCACAGAGCCCTTCCCAAAAGCTGAAATTGTTGCACCAGCAACACCAGAAATCTACCTGCCAGATGAAGAATGGCTGGAAGAGCCTGAAGAATATGAAGAGCTTCCGGTAGCCGAAGAATTCGAAGACGATGGGGAGGAAGTTCAGGTTGACTTCACACCTAAGGAACTCCTTCAGTACAAACTTCCAACGATTGATCTCTTTGCGCCTGATAAGCCCAAAAATCAATCAAAAGAGAAAAACATCGTTCGCCAGAATATCCGCATTCTGGAAGAAACCTTTGCAAGCTTTAACATCAAGGCGACAGTGGAGCGGGCTGAGATCGGTCCTTCTGTTACCAAGTATGAAGTCAAGCCGGCTGTCGGGGTGCGGGTCAACCGCATCTCCAACCTTGCAGATGATTTGGCCCTAGCCCTAGCAGCCAAGGATGTGCGGATCGAAGCGCCGATCCCAGGGAAGTCTCTGGTCGGGATTGAAGTGCCCAACTCAGAGATTGCGACGGTTTCCTTCCGTGAATTGTGGGAGCAGTCCAAAACAGACCCAGCTAAACTCCTTGAGATTCCACTTGGGAAGGCTGTAGATGGCTCAGCTCGGACCTTTGATTTGGCCCGGATGCCCCACCTCTTGGTAGCTGGTTCTACCGGATCTGGTAAGTCAGTAGCGGTTAATGGGATCATTTCGAGTATCTTGATGAAGGCCCGTCCGGACGAAGTCAAATTTATGATGGTCGATCCTAAGATGGTGGAGCTTTCTGTCTACAATGATATTCCTCACCTCTTGATTCCAGTGGTGACCAACCCACGCAAGGCCAGTCGGGCCCTGCAGAAGGTCGTTGATGAGATGGAAAATCGCTATGAGCTCTTCTCGAAAGTGGGCGCTCGGAATATTGCTGGCTTTAATGCCAAGGTGGCTGAGTACAATGCCCAGTCTGAGATGAAGCAAGTACCACTTCCATTGATTGTGGTCATTGTCGATGAGTTGGCAGACTTGATGATGGTCGCAAGTAAAGAAGTGGAAGATGCCATTATTCGCCTTGGACAAAAGGCGCGTGCGGCTGGGATCCACATGATCCTTGCGACCCAACGGCCATCGGTTGACGTTATCTCAGGTTTGATCAAGGCCAATGTGCCTTCTCGTGTTGCTTTTGCGGTATCATCTGGGACCGACTCACGGACCATCTTGGATGAAAATGGAGCAGAGAAATTGCTCGGTCGCGGAGACATGCTCTTTAAACCGATCGATGAAAATCATCCGATTCGTCTGCAAGGATCCTTTATCTCAGATGACGATGTGGAGCGGATTGTCAACTTTGTTAAAGAGCAGGCAGAAGCCGATTATGATGATGCTTTTGATCCAGGAGAAGTATCGGAATCAGATTTTGACGGAGGCATGGGTGGCTCTGATGAAGGCGATCCTCTCTTTGAAGAGGCCAAGGCGCTCGTGGTTGAAACTCAAAAAGCCAGTGCTTCGATGATTCAGCGCCGCTTGTCAGTTGGCTTTAACCGAGCGACTCGCCTCATGGAAGAGTTGGAAGCAGCCGGTGTGATTGGACCTGCTGAAGGAACCAAGCCTCGGAAAGTATTGCAACAATCATAAGGATAGGGAAAAAGGGCGCTTGTCCCACTCCCTTTTCTTTTTATAGAAAATAGAAAGTAGGACCAGATGAAGTTAGACAGGATTCATCATATTGCCATCATTGGACGGGATCGCGATGCCATGTTGCATTTCTATGTGGACCAGTTGGGTTTTGCGATTGTCAGTGAATATGACCGTCCTGAACGCGGAGATATCTTGATCAATCTCCGTCAGGGCCAGCTGACGTTAGAACTCTTTATCAAACCGACGGCCCCAGAACGGCCAAAGCTTCCCTTGCCCGAGCATGCGGGACTGCGTCATCTTGCCTTTAAAGTGGAAGATGTCGAGGCGTATCTAGCTAGATTGGATCAGCTAGGTATTGAGAATACAGGCCTTCGCTATGATGACTTTGATGGTAAGAAAATGGCATTTTTCTTCGATCCAGAAGGATTGCCCTTGGAAATACATGAGTGAGGAACGCAATGGATAGATTAGAAGGACTCAGTCAGGAAGAAGTAGCGAAAAAGATCCAAGAGGGCAAGCAAAATAAGGTCACAATCAAGACAGAAAAAAGCCTAGGACAGATCATTCGAGACAATGTCTTTACTTACTTTAATCTGATATTTTTGATTTTGGCTATTTTGCTGGTAGCAGTGAAATCTTGGAACAATCTCTTGTTTGTCCCGATTGTCGTGGTCAACTCTTTAGTTGGTATTGTGCAGGAAGTCCGTTCTAGACGGATCTTGCGTCAGATGCAATTTCTACACATGAGTGAGGCGATCGCTCTTCGCGAAGGCAAAGAAGTCGCTCTACCTATCGATCAGCTGGTGGAGGGCGATCTCGTTCACTTTCAAGCTGGAGACCAGATCTATGCGGATGGGGTCTTGCTGGAGGGCGAGCTAAAAGTCGATGAATCTCAATTGACAGGTGAGGCCGATGAGGTCAAAAAAGGAGCGCAAGATGCGCTCATGTCAGGTAGCTTTGTGATTGCTGGTCAAGGACTGGCACGATTGGAAAAAGTGGGGAATGACTCCTACATCAACCAATTGAGCTTGGAAGCCAAGCAGGTCAAGTCCCATGAGGAATCTGATATGGTTCAGGCGGTTAACCGCATCGTAGGGATCATTGGTCTCCTTATCATTCCGCTAGGTACCCTCCTTTTTCTTCGTAGCTATATCAGCCTAGGTGACAGCCTTAAGCTCAGTGTGACTTCAACAGTCGGAGCCTTGATCGGGATGATTCCAGAAGGTTTGTACCTCTTGATGACCTTGGCGCTGGCTCTTGGTGCTGTCAGATTGGCCAAGGAAAAGGTTCTGCTCAATAGCATGAAGGGGATTGAGACCTTATCGCGCGTGGATGTCCTTTGTGTCGATAAGACAGGGACTATTACAGAGCCTGGTATGGAAGTGACAGAGATTCGTCCAGCTAAAGACGCTCAAGACTTGGAAGCTCTGGCTCAGTATGTAGAGGCTAGTATGGATCAAAACGATACTATGGATGCGATCCGAATTTTTCACAAGACTACAGTAAGCCATCCTTTGAACGCCCTCGACGTTCAGCCCTTTACGTCCAAGAAAAAGTATGGGGCCATTGCCTTTGAATCGGGGATCTATGTATTAGGCGCACCAGAATTTGTCTTAAGAGAAGGCTTCTCTGAGCTTGAAAAAGAGATCGCTCTTGCTACTCAGGCAGGCCATCGGGTCTTGGCTTTTGGGAAATATCGGGGAGATCACCTGGGAGAGATTTTAGAGGCTCCTGTAGATTTGGTAGCCTGGATTATTCTCTCCAATCCTTTGAGAAAAAATGCCAAAGAAACCTTCGCCTACTTTAAAGAACAAGGTGTAACCATTAAGGTCATTTCAGGGGACAACCCTGCTACCGTCTCAGCTATTGCAAAAAAAGCAGGCATTGAAGGAGCAGAAGACTTGATCGATGCCAGAACCTTACTGACGGAAGAAGACTTGCACCAAGCTGCGAACCAGTATACAGTCTTTGGTCGGGTGACCCCAGAGCAAAAGAAAAGCCTTGTAGAAGGCTTGCAGGCAAAGGGGCATAAAGTCGCCATGACTGGAGATGGCGTCAACGATATTCTGGCCCTCAAAACAGCGGATTGTAGTATTGCGATGGAATCTGGAAACGATGCGACCAAGAAGATGGCGCAAGTGGTCTTACTGGATTCTGACTTTGGGAAGATGCCGTCCATCGTGGCAGAAGGGCGGCGGGTGGTCAATAATATTCAACGATCAGCCAGTCTCTTTTTGATCAAGAATATCTTTTCCATTTTGTTGGCTATCTCAGTGACGCTCTTAGCCTTTACCTATCCCATCATGCCGTCGCAGATGTCTTTGATCAGTGGTTTTACGATTGGGATTCCAGGATTCTTCCTAGCGCTTGAGCCCAATAGCGAGCGCATCAAAGGGCGCTTTATCGAAACGGTCTTTAAAAATGCGCTACCTGCTGCCTTGACGGATTTTATACTGATCTTCAGTCTGGTATTGCTCTCTTCAACATTTGGCATGAGGTCGGAAGAACTCTCGAGTGCAGCCATCTGCTTGATGGCCTTCGTTGGCTTTACGATCATCTATCAAGAATCCCAGCCTCTCAATCACTACAAGAGACTGGTTCTTCTAGGAAATATCCTAGCCTTCCTGGTTTCAAGTAGTATCTTAGGGAGATTCTTTAACATGAGCCCCTTGAGGCTTCAAACGCTGGTTATCTGCGCTATCATGGCAGTTCTTGCTCTCTTCTTGATTCAAGTATTCAAGAAACTAGTGGGCTGGTTCTTTCATCGAAAGAAATAAAAAAAAGACAACTCTTAAAGATAGAGTTGTCTCAGATTGAAGAAAAAGATAATTTTGAAACTTTCCTTAGGTGAGTACGGACGTCAGCGAACTTCCACGAAGTTCCATGACTTAGTTTTGAGCCTAAAGTCTCAAAACTCCCGAGTGCTTGAAACATTGTTGTTTCAAGCACTTTTCTCACGGCGGAAAGTTTCAGTAAATATTTGGAGAATATAAAATTAAAATGATTTTAGGCAATGCAGTATCATCTAGGTTATTTATAAAAAAAACAACTCCAAAGATAGAGTTGTCTTTTGGTATTAGATAAACAAACTAGCGGTTAAGATCAGATAGAGCAAGAAGGTAACCAGAAATCCAGCGCGCCAGAAGTATTTGATAAATTTCGGATAATAAAAACTCTTTTTCTTTTTTAAGAAATAAACCGTTAGCCCCAAGGCCAAAAGCGAAAGGCTCAAGGCCAGCAGTGGTAAGAGGCTGTGGTAAAAGGCACTGTCTGAAATCAGGTAGTACTCCAAGGCAAATAAAGGAAAGGCAATATCGGTAGATCGCCATCCTCTTTTTTGGAGTTTAAAGAAGTGAACAATGATGCCACTCAGAATCAGCGTTAAAAAAATAAATAATACAGAAGCAACTTTGATTAACATAGCTTCATTCTATCATAAAACGAAAAAAAAGTTTACTATATTTTAATTTTTTCTTGCAAAAAAAGAGAAATCGTGTATAATAGAAAGGTATGCACAAAGCATACTTGTGGGAGGTAAAAATCTGTAATTACCGCCAAAACCACAAAGGAGGATTTAAGAAATGGCTAAAAAAGTCGAAAAACTTGTAAAATTGCAAATCCCTGCTGGTAAAGCTACTCCAGCTCCACCGGTTGGTCCAGCGCTTGGTCAAGCAGGTATCAACATCATGGGATTCACCAAAGAGTTTAACGCTCGTACAGCTGATCAAGCTGGTATGATCATCCCAGTTGTTATCACTGTTTATGAAGACAAATCATTCGATTTCGTTACAAAAACACCACCAGCTGCTGTTCTTTTGAAAAAAGCTGCAGGTGTTGAAAAAGGTTCAGGTACACCGAACAAAACGAAAGTTGCAACTGTAACTCGTGCACAAGTACAACAAATCGCTGAAACTAAGATGCCAGATTTGAACGCTGCAAACATTGAGTCTGCAATGCGTATGATCGAAGGTACTGCTCGTTCTATGGGATTCACTGTTACTGACTAATTGTAACAATCCTATTTGCCCGCAATACACTTGATCAAATGACGAGTGACGTGGGAGATGAAAATCGATATGACCACATTACAAGGAGAAAGATAAAATGGCTAAAAAAAGCAAACAACTTCGTGCTGCTCTTGAAAAAATCGACAGCACAAAAGTCTACAGCGTAGAAGAAGCTGTAGCTCTTGCAAAAGAAACTAACTTTGCAAAATTTGACGCAACTGTAGAAGTTGCTTACAACTTGAACATCGACGTGAAAAAAGCTGACCAACAAATCCGTGGTGCAATGGTATTGCCAAACGGAACTGGTAAAACAGCTCGCGTACTTGTATTTGCACGTGGTGCAAAAGCTGAAGAAGCAAAAGCTGCTGGTGCAGACTTCGTAGGTGAAGATGACCTTGTTGCGAAAATCAACGATGGTTGGTTGGACTTCGACGTTGTTATCGCTACACCTGACATGATGGCTCTTGTTGGACGTCTTGGACGTGTCCTTGGACCACGTAACTTGATGCCAAACCCTAAAACTGGTACAGTAACAATGGATGTTGCGAAAGCAGTTGAAGAGTCTAAAGGTGGTAAAATCACTTACCGTGCTGATAAAGCAGGTATCGTTCAAGCGATCATCGGTAAAGTTTCATTCGATGATACTAAATTGGTTGAAAACTTTAAAGCTTTCAACGACACAATCCAAAAAGCAAAACCAGCTACAGCTAAAGGTACTTACGTAACTAGCTTGACTTTGACTACAACTCAAGGTCCTGGTATCAAAGTGGATGTTAACTCACTTTAATTGAAATGAAAAGCTGCCTTCGGGTAGCTTTTTTTGTACTCCATTTTTATTTGCTACAGTTGGTAAAACTAATCAGATGGAAAAAAGAAAATTTTGATGGATATGACTATATAAAAAACGTAATTTATGGTAAAATAATACAGATCAAAAAAGGAGAGAGAAAATGGTAGAACCTAAGTATAAACGTATCTTAATCAAGCTATCTGGTGAGGCTCTTGCCGGCGAACGTGGTGTCGGAATCGATATCAAAACTGTCCAAAATATGGCCCAAGAAATCAAGGAAGTTCATGAACTTGGAATTGAAATTGCCTTGGTGATTGGAGGGGGAAACCTTTGGCGTGGAGAACCTGCTGCTGAAGCAGGGATGGATCGTGTCCAAGCAGACTACACAGGTATGCTCGGTACTGTCATGAACGCTCTTGTGATGGCTGATTCGCTTCAACAAGTTGGCGTGGATACCCGTGTTCAAACAGCGATTGCCATGCAACAAGTTGCAGAACCATATATCCGTGGTCGTGCCCTTCGTCACCTTGAAAAAGATCGGATCGTGATCTTTGGTGCAGGGATCGGTTCTCCTTACTTCTCAACAGATACAACCGCAGCCCTTCGTGCAGCTGAGATTGAAGCAGATGCCATTCTCATGGCCAAAAATGGGGTCGATGGTGTTTACAATGCCGATCCGAAAAAAGATGCTTCAGCTGTGAAATTTGAGGAATTGACTCACCGTGATGTGATCAACAAAGGTCTTCGCATCATGGACTCAACAGCCTCTACTCTCTCCATGGACAACGACATTGACTTGGTTGTCTTTAATATGAATGAACCAGGCAATATCAAACGCGTTGTCTTTGGTGAAAATATTGGTACAACTGTATCGAATAACGTAGAAAAATAATAGAAAATAGAGGAAGATTATGGCAAACCCAATCGTAGAAAAAGCAAAAGAAAGAATGACCCAGTCTCACCAAAGTTTGGGACGTGAATTTGGTAGCATCCGTGCTGGACGTGCAAATGCAAGTCTTTTGGATCGTATTTTCGTAGAATACTACGGAGTAGAGACACCATTGAACCAATTGGCATCTATCACCATTCCAGAAGCGCGTGTCTTGTTGATCACACCATTTGATAAATCATCTTTGAAAGACATCGAGCACAGCATCAATGCTTCTGACCTTGGTATCACTCCAGCCAACGATGGATCTGTTATCCGCTTGGTTATCCCAGCTTTGACAGAAGAAACTCGTCGTGACTTGGCAAAAGAAGTGAAAAAAGTGGGTGAAAATGCTAAAGTAGCGATCCGTAACATCCGTCGTGATGCTATGGATGAAGCGAAGAAACAAGAAAAAGCAAAAGAAATCACAGAAGATGAATTGAAAGGTCTTGAAAAAGAGATCCAAAAAGTTACGGATGACGCTGTTAAGCATGTAGATGAAATGACAGCGCACAAAGAAAAAGAATTGATGGAAGTTTAATCCATCCCAACCATTACAGGAAAGAAAGACTCAGTTGGCACTGCTGGCTGGGTTTTATTTCCATTATTCTTGTGAAGAAGCAAGAGGAAAGAAGGAAACATGAATACGAATCTAGCAAGCTACATCATGGGAATGGTCATCGATGAAAATGATCACTTCTATTTTGTTCAAAAAGATGGCCAGACCTACGCGCTTGATAAAGCAGAAGGCCCACACCAAGTCGGAGAAAGTGTCAAGGGCTTTGCCTATACAGATATGAAGCAAAAACTACGACTCACGACACTTGAAGTCACTGCAACTCAAGAAAGCTTTGGCTGGGGAACGGTCACGGAAGTGCGCAAGGATTTGGGAGTCTTCGTGGATACAGGGCTTCCAGATAAGCAGATTGTTGTCTCACTAGATATCCTACCGGAGATCAAAGATCTATGGCCTAAAAAGGGCGATCGTCTCTATATTCGCTTAGAAGTTGATAAGAAAGATCGGATTTGGGGGATCTTAGCCTACCAGGAAGATTTCCAGCGTTTGGCTCGTCCAGCCTACAACAATATGCAAAACCAAAACTGGCCAGCCATTGTCTACCGCTTGAAATTGTCTGGAACCTTTGTTTACCTTCCAGAGAACAATATGCTGGGCTTTATCCACCCAAGTGAGCGCTATGCAGAACCTCGTTTGGGAGAGGTCGTAAATGCTCGCGTCATCGGTTTTCGTGAGGTGGACCGGACCTTGAACCTATCTTTGAAGCCACGCTCCTTTGAGATGTTGGAAAACGATGCCCAAATGATTTTGACCTATTTGGAAACCAATGGTGGCTTTATGACCTTGAATGATAAGTCCTCTCCAGAAGAAATCAAAGCAACTTTTGGGATTTCAAAAGGCCAGTTCAAAAAGGCTTTGGGTGGTTTGATGAAGGCCAAAAAAATCAAGCAAGACCAGTTTGGAACAGAGTTGATTTAAGAGGAGTCTTATGCGAAAATCGTTTTATACTTGGCTGATGACGGAGCGCAATCCTAAAAGCAATGCTCCTAAGGCCATTTTGGCGGATCTTGCATTTCATGAGTCCGCTTTTCCCAAGCATACAGATGACTTCGACGAGGTCAGTCGCTATCTAGAAGAGCATGCCAGCTTTTCCTTTAATCTTGGCGATTTTGATGCGATTTGGGAAGAATACCAAGCCCACTAGAAAAGGACAGGTCGAGGATGGTTTTTTCTCGGCCTCTTTGTTATAATAATAGAAAAACACAGGTAGAGAGGTTCTTTATTTGCAAGAACATTCAGTTGAAATTACATTAACGCATCCAGACGATCTCTTTCATTTGTTTGGATCTAACGAACGCCATCTCCGTTTGATGGAGCAAGAATTTGGGGTGACTATTCATGCCCGGACAGAAATCGTCCAAATCATTGGGGAAGAAGAAAGCTGCGAGCAGGTTCGTCAAGTCATTCAGGCTCTTTTGGTCCTCGTTAACCGTGGCATGACCATTGGAACGCCGGATGTGGTGACCGCCATTACCATGGTGAGAAATGGGGAATTGGATAAGTTCATCGCTCTCTATGAAGAAGAGATTATCAAGGATAGTTACGGCAAGCCCATTCGGGTTAAAACACTTGGTCAAAAGATCTATGTCGATAGTGTCAAGAACCATGATGTCACTTTTGGGATTGGACCAGCGGGGACTGGGAAAACCTTCCTAGCAGTGACTTTGGCCGTGACCGCCCTCAAGCGTGGTCAGGTTAAGCGGATCATTTTGACGCGTCCTGCTGTAGAAGCTGGAGAGAGCCTTGGTTTCCTACCAGGGGATCTTAAAGAAAAAGTGGACCCTTATCTACGACCGGTCTATGATGCTCTTTACCAGATTTTAGGGAAAGACCAAACAACTCGGATGATGGAGCGGGAGATTATCGAGATTGCGCCTTTGGCTTATATGAGGGGGCGGACCTTGGACGATGCCTTTGTCATCCTCGATGAAGCGCAAAATACCACCATCATGCAGATGAAGATGTTTTTGACCCGTCTTGGTTTTAATTCCAAAATGATTGTCAATGGAGATACCAGCCAGATTGACCTTCCGCGAAATGTCAAATCCGGCTTGATTGATGCTCAGGAGAAATTGAAGAACATTTCTCAAATTGACTTTGTGCATTTCTCTGCTAAGGATGTCGTTCGTCATCCAGTAGTAGCAGAGATTATCCGGGCCTACGAGCCCATTCCGAATCCAGTCCTCAAAGAAGAACCAGATGTGGAAGAAGAATAAAAGAAAAGGCAAAGATCATCGGATCTTTGCCTTTTGAATGTTAGATATTAAACCAATTCATCAATTGGTGTGAAGTCACGCTCTAAACCGGTAGCAACGGGTTGGCTAGTGATGTGACCTTGGTAAGTGGTGACCCCTTGGCGCAGGCCTTCGTCGAGGGAAATTGCCTTGTGGAAGCCATTGTCAGCTAGGGATTCGACATAAGGAAGTGTAACATTGGTAAGGGCGATAGTAGAGGTACGAGCGACAGCCCCTGGGATATTGGCAACGGCATAGTGGAGTACGCCATGTTTTTCGTAAACTGGCTCCGTATGCGTTGTGACACGGTCTGCTGTTTCGATAACACCACCTTGATCAACGGCCACATCGACGATGACTGAACCGGGACGCATTTGTTTAACCATATCGTCTGTTACTAATTTAGGAGCTTTAGCACCAGGAATCAAGACAGCACCGATGACAACATCGGCATCACGGACGCTGGCTTCAATGTTAAATGGGTTGGACATAAGGGTTTGGATTTGGTGACCAAAGACATCTTCCAGAACTGCCAAACGCTTAGCGCTGATATCTAAGATAGTCACTTGGGCACCGAGTCCAAGGGCGATCCGAGCTGCATGGGTTCCAACGACCCCGCCTCCTATGATGGTGACTTTCCCTTTGGGAACACCTGGCACTCCACCTAGGAGGACACCAGACCCACCTTCTTGTTTGGTCAGGAAGTGAGCACCGATTTGCACGGCCATCCGTCCAGCAACCTCACTCATTGGCACCAAGAGAGGCAATTGTCCATCTAAGTCACGCACCGTTTCGTAGGCCACCCCAGTTGTCTTGGCTGCGACCATAGCGTCTGCTAATTCAGGTGCGGCGGCCATATGCAAGTAAGTGAAGAGCAAGAGGTCTTCGCGAAGGAAGCCATATTCTTCAGCGAGGGGTTCTTTGACTTTGACCACCATCTCAGCTGCCCAAGCTTCTGCAGCAGTTGCAACGATGGTTGCCCCTTGCTTCGTGTAATCTTCATCCGCAAAGCCAGAACCAAGTCCAGCATTTGTTTCTACCAAAACGTGATGACCTTTCTTCACCAAGCTTTGTACACCTGCAGGTGTCAAACCGACCCGATTTTCGTTGTTTTTAATTTCTTTAGGAATTCCAATGAGCATTTTTGCCTCCTTGCTCAGATTTAGGTGTAAAAAGGCCATTGGTGTGAGATGGCTCTCTTGACTCAATGACCTTTTCACTCCTTATCTGATTGTTTTGATTGATTTTATTGTATAGAAAAGTGGGTTAAAAAGCAAGAAAAATTTGAGCTTGCCTTCCTTTAGGTTATTTGCTAAACTAATCCCTAAAGAAGGAGTGTCAAATGGAAAATTTATATGTGAAGTTAGCGGCTTATCGAGAAATAGAGACTGAGCGCTTGCACTTGCGTCCGGTCACTCTTGAAGATGCACCGGCTATGTTTGAGTATGCTTCTGATGAAACAGTTACGCGCTACACTTTTCCAACCAATCAAAGTCTAGAAGAGACGCGTAATAATATTGCCCTCTTTTACCTAGCGAGCCCACTTGGAAGATGGGGGATCGAGCTCAAAGAAAATGGAAAATTTATCGGGACGATTGATTTACTGGATTTGGATCTTTGTCTGAAGAAGGGGAGTATCGGCTATGTTCTGAATAAAGACTATTGGAACCAAGGTCTTGCGACAGAGGCTACCAAGGCAGTCATTGCTCTGGCTTTTGAACAGTTAGGGATGAACAAGCTCATTGCCGTTCATGATAAGGACAACCCAGCTTCTGGACGGGTGATGGCAAAATCAGGAATGAAATATTCTCACGAGGAGCCCTACGCGATGCTAGACTTGCATGAAAAAGGGAGAATGGTGACGAGAGTTCATTATATCCTCACTAAGGAAGAATATTTGGCAGAAAAATGAGTCAGGATATTGACAAAAGACCTATCTCCATGATATAGTAGATAGGTACTGCTGGTTTAGCTCAGTCGGTAGAGCGCATCCATGGTAAGGATGAGGTCGCCGGTTCAATCCCGGCAACTAGCATAGCAGAAGAGAGAAGCTTAGAGAAGATCTAGGCTTCTTTTTTTGCGACTCCATCTTAAAAATTTTGCTTTTTTCAACAATTTTCAAAAAAACGTTGACAAGCAAGGAAATACGTGGTAAAGTTAGAACAACAAAGAGAAAGGAGAAAACCATCATGAACAAAGTAGATGTTTTGATGACACAATTGAATACACAGCTTCTCCAATCTCAGTTGAGTTCGATGTAAACTATAAATGGAACCCAAGATGGAGGAGTCTGTCTTGGGTTTTTTGTATGCATTTTTACCTGCCTTAACTGAATTGGTGATAGGTATCAGAAGGCCCAAGTGTGGACTGAGACTGCTCTCAGCTCCTTGCTTGGGTTTTTCTGTGCCATTTTGAAAAGGAGAATATATGATCAGAGCTATTTGGGAGTATATCAGGGAGCGCAAGTGGCGATATGTGAAGATCGCTATGGTCCTGATTCTTTATGATTACACCTTATTGATCCCGACGCAAGTCATCCAGCGCTTAGTGGATCATTTGAGTCAGCGGACGCTGACGCAATCGAACTTTGTATGGGATATGGTCCTCTTGGTAGGATCAGCCATCCTCAATTATCTAACGGCTTTTTATTGGCAGTTGCGACTCTTTCAGTCGTCAGTCCATTTCAAGGCAACCCTTCAGGGACAAGCGTTTCGTAAGCTAGTAGCCATGCGGCGTCCCTTTTTTGAGAAATTCCGTTCAGGGGACCTCTTGACGCGCTTCACGACAGATGTGGATGGGATGGCCGATATGGCTGGTTACGGGATGATGGTGCTCCTGTTTGGCGGTGGCTTGTTTGCCTTTATTATTCCGACCATGTTTTTCATTTCTTGGCAATTAACCTTGATTTCCTTTATTCCTATGATCTTCCTCGTCGTCTCTACCTATTTTTTAAGTAAAAAGCAGGAGGAGTATGTTGAGCAAAACCGGGAAGCAGTCGCTCAGTTGAATGATGAAGTCTTGGAGTCCATCGAAGGAATCCGGGTCATGCGGGCCTATAGTAGACGGGACCAGCAAGTCAAACAGTTTCAGAAGAAAACAGCCAGTCTATCCAAAACAGGGGACAAAATTGCCTCTATCCAGTATTCTTTTGGACCTTTAGCCCTGTTGTTTATTGGATTCTCGACAGTCTTGCTCCTGCTATTTGGAGGCCAGTCCCTGGCAAGCGGGCAGTTGAGTCTTGGGAAATTATTGGCTTTACAGCTGTATTTGGTCTTTTTAATTGAGCCTATGTGGATGATGGCAGACTTAATCTTGGTCTACCAGACAGGGCAAATGTCCTATAAAAAATTAAAAGAAGTGATTGATGAAACGGATGATCTGGAGCCAGATGGTTCTCACTACCTAGAACAGATTGATTTGGTGCAGTTTAAGGACTATTCTTTCAGCTATCCTGGTGCTGAGCGAAAGAGCCTGTCAGGCATTGATTGGACTATTCAGAAAGGACAGACGGTTGGGATTGTTGGTCGTACCGGAGCAGGAAAGACTACCCTTGTTCGACAATTCTTGCGGCAGTACCCAGTTGGTGAGGGAGAGTTTTTGATCAACCAGCAACCGATCGTGGACTACAACCGACACTCGATTGAAGAAAAAATTGGTTATGTTTCCCAAGAACATATTTTATTTTCTAAGTCTATCCGTGAGAATATAGCGCTTGGTAAAAAAGATGCCAGCCAAGAAGACTTGGTGGAAGCAGTAGCCCAAGCTGCTTTTGCGGATGATCTCAAGCGGATGTCTCAGGGAATGGACACCCTGATCGGTGAGAAAGGGGTCTCTGTATCAGGAGGTCAAAAACAACGGATCTCTTTGGCGCGTGCCTTCTTAAGAGATGCAGAGCTCTTGCTGTTAGATGATTCCCTTTCAGCGGTGGATGCGAAGACCGAACAGGCCATTATTGATACGATTCAAAAGGAACGAAAAGACAAGACGACCATCATTGTTTCTCATCGCTTGTCTGCTGTTCATCAGGCGGATTGGATCATCGTCTTGGATCAAGGTCGTATTGTAGAAGAAGGTAGGGCTAGTGATTTATTAGCTCAAGAGGGCTGGTATTATGAACAATACCAACGGCAACAAAAACAGGAAGGAGAATAAGATGAAAGTATTGAAACGATTATTATCGAGGATCACGCTTTATCCAACTGTCTTTCTTGCTGGCTTTATTTGCCTCTTACTAGCCACCATTTTTTCTGAATTGTCACCCTTTCTTCTCCAAAAGATGATCGATGGGCCTTTGACCGCACTGACCCACGGTGGCGGACAAGGGGACTTGCTTCAGATGGGAAGATTCTATCTCTTGGTCTTGAGCCTGGGGCAGCTGATTAGCTACATGGGCAATCGGATCTTACTGCATGGAAGTAATCAAGTAACCGCTAGTCTGAGAGACCAAGCCTTTCAAGTCATGCAAGGACTGCCTATTTCTTATTTTGATGATAAGCCGGCTGGGAAGATCGCGACAAGAATTGTCAATGATACGGAGACCTTGCGGACCCAGTTTTATAACTCTTGTATGATTTTAGTCATCTACTTGGTGCGTTTCCTCTTTATCCTAGGGATTCTCTTTTACCTGAGTCCTATGATGGGCCTTCTCTTGTGTTTGGTCTTTCCGATTTTCTATGGGATCCAGTATCTCTACAAGGTCATGACGGACCAGCCTATGAAGGATTTCTTTGATGCGCGAAGCGAGGTCAATACCCAGGTCAATGAACTCTTGCATGGTGCCAGTATGATTCAACTCTATCATCAAGAGCCTGGTGTGGTGGATGAGTTTGAAGCCACTACTCAGAAGATGTTAGGAGCCAATGATCGAATCCTCTTAGCCGATTCTATTGCTTCTTGGACCTTGACAGAATTGCTCAAGTTTTTAGTGATTGCAGGCATTTTGACTATCGCTGGGATTTCTTTCCTACAGGGTAATATCGGTGTGACGGCTGGTTTCTTATTTATCAATATTAACTATGTGATTAATCTATTTGATCTCATGGCCAATCTTAGTCGTCAATTCCCAAATATTCGGCGATCCTTAGAAACGGGGAGCCGCGTCCTTGCTTTCTTAGACCAACCGTTAGAGGCTGATGGTGCATTGGAACTGAATATAGAAAAGGCAGAAGTCGTGTTTGACGACGTTCAATTTGCCTATGAAGAAGGCAAGCCAGTTCTGCGGGATATTGCCTTTCAAGCAAGTCCTGGGCAAACCGTCGCTCTTGTGGGTCATACTGGATCGGGTAAGTCTTCGATTATGAACCTGCTCTATCGTTTTTATGATCCTCAAGAAGGAGCGATTTTGATCGATGGTCAAGATATTCGCCAAGTCTCTCGTGAGAGCCTACGAAGCCATATGGGGATTGTCCTGCAGGATCCTTATCTATTTACAGGAACCATTGCTAGTAATGTGGCCATGAGTCAGGATCACATTGATCGGGATGCGGTCAAAGATGCCTTGAAAAAAGTCGGAGCTTGGCCCTTTGTAGAGCGCCTTGAAAAGGGAATCGACCATCCAGTCGTAGAAAAAGGATCCGCCTTTTCAAGTGGCGAGCGCCAATTGATTTCCTTTGCGCGGACGCTCTATATGAATCCGCAAATTCTGATTTTGGATGAGGCTACCTCTCACATCGATACGGAAACAGAAGAAATCATCCAGAAGGCTATGGCAGTCCTGCAAAAGGGCCGGACCACCTTTATCATTGCCCATCGCTTGTCCACTATCCAAGATGCGGATCAGATCTTAGTCTTATCCGAAGGACGCATTGTGGAACGTGGTAGACATGAAGAACTGGTTGCACAAGGCGGGATCTATGCCCAGATGAATGCCATCCAGCAAACAGTTGTGTAAGATTGTCCTGCAAAGAAAAAGATTGAAAACCAGCCTGTATCTAGTATATAGGCTGGTTTTTGTGATATAATAAAGTGATAATAGTGAGGTGATCCAGATGTATATTGAAATGGTAGATGAGACTGGTCAAGTCTCTGACGAAATCTTAAAACAAACGCAAGAAATTTTAGAATTTGCTGCTCAAAAAATTGGGAAAGAAGACAAGGAAATGGCTGTGACTTTTGTAACCAATGAACGCAGTCATGAACTAAATCTTGAATACCGTGATACGGATCGTCCGACGGATGTCATCAGTTTAGAATACAAGCCAGAGATGGAGATTTCTTTTGATGAGGAAGACCTTGCAGAAAATCCAGAATTGGCAGAGATGATGGCTGAATTCGATACCTATATTGGTGAGCTCTTTATTTCAATTGACAAAGCGCGTGAGCAAGCCGAAGAATATGGCCACAGCTTTGAGCGCGAAATGGGATTTTTAGCAGTGCATGGTTTTCTTCACATCAATGGCTATGATCACTATACGCCGGAGGAAGAAAAGGAAATGTTTGGCTTACAGGAAGAGATTTTGACAGCCTATGGACTCACAAGACAATAAGCGAAAATGGAAAAATCGGGACTTCACTTCAAGCCTGGAGTTTGCGATAACAGGAATTTTTACTTCGATCAAGGAAGAGCGCAATATGCGCAAGCATGCCTTATCAGCCCTTGCAGCAATTCTTGCTGGTTTGGTGTTTAGGATTTCTGCGACAGAGTGGCTCTTTTTATTGCTCAGTATCACCTTGGTGATTGCTTTTGAAATTATGAATTCAGCCATTGAAAATGTGGTGGATTTAGCGAGTAACTACCATTTCTCCATGTTGGCAAAGAATGCCAAAGACATGGCGGCTGGAGCAGTCCTTGTCGTATCAGGTTTTGCCCTACTAACAGGACTGGTGATTTTTGTGCCCAAATTCTGGGCCTTGGTATTTGGATAAGAGGGAGTATGCCCTCGTGAAAGGATAATATGACATTTAAATCAGGTTTTGTAGCCATTTTAGGACGTCCCAATGTTGGGAAGTCAACTTTTTTGAACCACGTCATGGGGCAAAAAATTGCCATCATGAGTGACAAAGCGCAGACAACGCGCAATAAGATTATGGGGATTTATACGACGGATAAGGAACAGATCGTCTTTATCGATACCCCAGGGATTCACAAACCCAAGACAGCGCTTGGAGACTTCATGGTGGAGTCGGCCTATAGTACCCTTCGAGAAGTGGATACCGTTCTCTTTATGGTGCCAGCAGATGAGCCACGTGGGAAGGGCGATGACATGATCATCGAGCGCCTCAAGGCTGCTAAGGTGCCGGTTATTCTGGTGGTCAACAAGATCGACAAGGTGCACCCTGACCAACTCTTGGCGCAAATCGATGACTTCCGTAGTCAGATGGATTTCAAGGAAATCGTGCCGATTTCAGCCCTTCAAGGAAACAATGTTTCGCGTTTGATTGATATTTTAAGTGAAAACTTAGAAGAAGGTTTTCAATATTTCCCTGCTGACCAAATCACTGACCACCCAGAGCGCTTCTTGGTCTCTGAAATGATCCGTGAAAAGGTCTTGCACTTGACGCGGGAAGAAATTCCCCACTCTGTGGCAGTAGTAGTGGATTCTATGAAGCGGGATGAAGAGACAGATAAGGTCCATATCCGTGCAACCATCATGGTCGAGCGCGATAGCCAAAAAGGTATTGTCATCGGAAAAGGCGGCGCCATGCTTAAGAAGATCGGAACCCTTGCGCGTAAGGATATTGAGCTCATGCTAGGGGACAAGGTCTTCCTAGAAACATGGGTCAAGGTCAAGAAAAATTGGCGGGATAAGAAATTGGATCTTGCCGATTTTGGATACAACGAAAAAGAATATTAAGAAGAGGTGGGCAGAAGCCTGCTTCTTGTTTTTGAAAGGAGTTCTATGCCTGAATTACCAGAAGTAGAGACCGTTCGACGAGGTCTTGAGAAATTAATTCTTGGGAAAACCATCCAGTCAGTGGAAGTAAAGTATCCAAAGATGATTCAGACGGATCTGGATGCTTTTCGACAAGATCTCCCAGGCCAAGAAATTCGGGCCATGGGGCGCCGTGGGAAATACCTTTTATTTTATCTGACGGATCTGGTCCTCATCTCGCATTTGCGGATGGAAGGCAAGTATTTCTTTTATCCAGACGAGGTTCCTCTTCGCAAGCATGCCCATGTCTTCTTTCATTTTACAGATGGTAGCACTCTGGTCTATGAAGATGTCCGCAAGTTTGGGACCATGGAAGTCCTCATACCTGAGCTTGTCGAGAGCTATTTTTTGGCGAAAAAGATTGGTCCAGAGCCAACGGAAGCGGATTTTAAAGAACCAGCCTTCCAAGCAGCTCTTAAAAAATCAAAGAAACCAATTAAATCAGCTCTTTTAGACCAAAAATTAGTGGCTGGTCTGGGCAATATATATGTGGATGAGGTCCTTTATCGAGCCAAGGTTCATCCAGCCCGTTTGGGTCAAAGCTTGACTGCTAGAGAAGCCAAAGTAATCCGCAAAGAAACGATTGCTGTGCTTGCTCAAGCTGTTGAAAAGGGTGGCTCCACCATTCGCTCCTACAGCAATGCTTTTGGAGAAGACGGCACCATGCAGGAAGAACACCAGGTCTATGGAAAAACAGGCCAGCCGTGTTTGCGCTGCGGGACGCCGATTGAGAAAATTCAGCTGGGGGGACGTGGAACCCATTTTTGCCCTCACTGCCAAAAGGAGAACTAGATGGCGAGAATCATTGGATTAACAGGAGGGATTGCTTCAGGAAAGTCCACTGTCACCTCCTATTTGAGAGAAAAAGGCTATCCGGTTATTGATGCTGATCGAGTGGTCCATGACTTGCAAGCACCAGGAGGAGCTCTCTACCGTGTCTTAGTAGATCATTTTGGGAGAGAGATCCTTACCAAAGAAGGAGAGCTGGACCGCGTCGCTTTGGGTCAGCGGATCTTTTCAAATCCTAGTGAAAGAAACTGGTCCAATCGCGTCCAAGGAAGGCTTATTCGTGAGGCTCTAGCTGAGGTAAGAGACAGACAAGCTGCACAATCCGATCTCATTTTTATGGATATTCCTCTCTTAATCGAGCAAGGCTATGAAGATTGGTTTGAATCTGTCTGGTTGGTAGCTGTATCAAAAGAAACCCAGCTCAAGCGTCTGATGGAACGCAACCACTTATCAGAACTGCAGGCCCAAGAACGCATCGCGTCTCAAATGCCGCTAGATGAAAAAAGAGCCCATGCAGATCTGGTCTTAGACAATAATGGCGATCTAACGGCCCTCTATGCTCAATTAGATGCAGCCCTAAAACAATTAGAAAGAAGATGATTTTATCACAAGAGAAATCAATTGGCGTAAAAATCTATATATTGCCTGGATCGGCTGCTTTTTCATCGGAGCCAGCCTTTCTTTAGTCGTTCCTTTTATGGCCCTCTTTGTGGAAGAGTTGGGTGTTACGGGCAAGGCTGTTCCCCTTTATGCTGGCATAGCCGTTGCGAGTTCTTCTGTGACCTCTGCGATCATGTCTCCCATCTGGGGGAGCTTAGCCGACCGCTATGGTCGAAAACCCATGATGCTTAGAGCCTCCATTGCCATGACACTGACCATGGGAGGCATTGCCTTTGTACCATCCGTCTTTTGGCTCTTGGTCCTACGCTTGCTCAATGGGGTCTTTTCAGGCTTTGTCCCCAATAGTACAGCCCTGATTGCCAGTCAAGTTCCAAAGGACCAATCTGGCTACGCTCTAGGGACTTTATCGACTGGTGTCGTGGCTGGAACCTTGATGGGGCCTTTGATTGGGGGACTCATTGCTGAAAATCTAGGCATGCGCAATGTCTTTCTCTTGGTCGGCTTCTTCTTATTTTTGGTTTCCCTCTTAACCTTCTGGGGCATTGAGGAAGACTATGAGCCCCTTCCAAAAGAAGAACAAAAATCCAGTTGGGAGTTGCTCATGTCCATTCAGCAAAAAGATATCCTCTTGGGACTCTTTTTGACCAGCATGACCATTCAAATGATCGCCCAATCTATTTCTCCGATCCTGCCTCTTTATGTGCGAGCTTTGGGACAAAGAGATAACCTGATCTTTGTATCGGGGATGATTGTTTCAGCTATGGGAGTCTCTAGTATGCTCTTTTCAGGTTGGATGGGAAAACTCGGAGACCGAATCGGGAATCACCGGCTCTTATTAATCGCCCTTCTCTATAGTGGCTGTCTCTATATCCTTTGTGCCCAAGCGCAATCACCCCTTCAATTAGGGATTTTACGCTTCCTCTTTGGGATCGGGACAGGAGCCCTACTACCTGGAGTTTCTGCATTATTGAATCGTTTAACCCCTCCTGAAGGGATTTCTCGGATCTTTAGCTACAACCAGCTCTTTTATTACTTAGGTGGTGTATTAGGGCCAATGATGGGGTCGAGTATTTTCATGCATTTTGGCTATCATTGGGTATTTTACGGTACAGCCCTTTTGGCTTTTACCGATTTGATGTTCCTCTTATTCTTATTTAGAAAGTATTTGAAAGTGAGAGACGTACGTGCGAATTAAAGTTCAATTGACCTGCACCAGCTGTGGGAGTCAGAATTATTTGACCAGTAAAAATACCAAAACCCATCCTGAAAAGATCGAGGTCTTGAAGTATTGTCCCAAGGAAAGAAAAGTAACCTTACATATTGAATCAAAATGATTTTCATGGTATAATAGTGAAGATTTTAAGGAGTTTTGAATATGAGCGGAGCATTAACAACTATTTTACTAGTATTATCAGTATTGATTATTATCGCAATTTTTATGCAACCAACAAAAAACCAATCGAGCAACGTCTTTGACGCAAGCTCAAATGACTTGTTTGAACGTTCAAAAGCGCGCGGGTTTGAAGCCGTGATGCAGCGTTTAACAGCTATTATGATCTTCTTTTGGTTATTGATCGCGATGATCTTAATGGTACTTTCTAGTAGATAAGATAGGCTCAGACAATGTCTTTGCCTATTTTTATTTTGTAAAACAAAGACACAAGTGGATAGAAAAAAGGAGGCTGGATAACCAGCAAATAAATCAATGAAAACAAGTATTAAAGAATATTTACAAGAGCATGACAAGGCCCAGATCAATGATCTGGCAGCAGCTCTAGGAAAGGAAGGGTCTAAGGATTTCCGTGACTTGGTCAAAACCATCTCTCTGATGGAACGCCGTCATGAGTTGAAATTCGAAGATGATGGCTCTCTTCGTTTGGCTCAAAAGAAGGCCCCAGCTATTACCCTCAAGGGGATCTTTCATGCGCATAAGAATGGCTTTGGCTTTGTCAGTTTAGAAGGCGAAGAAGAGGACCTCTTTGTTGGCCGAAATGATGTCAACCACGCTATCGATGGTGACACCGTTGAGATCGTCATTACCAAGGTGGCAGACCGAAACAAAGGAACAGCAGCAGAAGCTAAGATTATTGATGTTTTGGAGCATAGCATCAAAACGGTAGTTGGACAAATCGTTCTGGATGAGGAAAAACCTAAATATGCCGGCTACATTCGTTCGAAAAATCAAAAGATCAGCCAGCTGATCTATGTGAAGAAGCCAGCCATTCAATTGGAAGGGACCGAAATCCTCAAGGTCGAAATTGATCAATACCCGAGCCGCAAGCACAATTATTTTGTGGCGACTGTGCGGGATGTGGTCGGTCATGTGACAGATCCAGGAATCGATGTCTTGGAAGTGTTAGAATCCATGGACATTGTCTCAGAATTTCCAGAAGAAGTGCTGAAAGAGGCCGAGAATGTTCCAGATGCACCGTCTGCAAAGGATTTAGAGGGACGGTTAGATCTGCGAGAGGAGATCACCTTTACCATCGATGGGGCAGATGCCAAAGACTTGGACGATGCAGTCCATATCAAGCTACTCAAGAACGGCAACTTTGAGCTGGGTGTTCACATCGCAGATGTTTCTTATTATGTTACAGAAGGTTCAGCACTCGACAAGGAAGCTCTTAATCGGGCGACTTCTGTCTATGTGACCGACCGAGTAGTACCCATGTTGCCAGAGCGTCTCTCCAATGGGATCTGTTCTTTAAATCCGAATGTGGACCGCCTGACCCAGTCTGCCATCATGGAGATCGATCCTCATGGCAAGGTCGTCAAGCATACCATTACCCAAACAGTGATCAATACAACCTTCCGAATGACATATAGCGACGTCAATGATATCTTAGCGGGCGACGAAGAAAAGGCTCAAACCTTTAAGAAAATTGTCCCAAGTATTCATCAAATGGCCACCTTGCATGGCATTCTAGAAAGCATGCGGATTCGTCGCGGCGCCCTTAATTTTGATACCAATGAGGCTAAAATCCTGGTCAATAAAGAAGGAAAACCGGTCGATATCGTCCTTCGTCAAAGAGGAATTGCTGAGCGGATGATCGAGTCCTTTATGCTGATTGCCAATGAAACAGTGGCGGAGCACTTTACACGACTAGAACTGCCGTTCATCTACCGGATCCACGAAGATCCAAAGGCAGAAAAAGTACAGAAGTTTATCGATTATGCTTCTAGCTTCGGGATCCAAATCTACGGAACGGCTAGTGAGATGAGCCAAGAAGCCCTGCAAGAAATTATGCGCAAGGTCGAAGGGGAACCCTATGCAGATGTCCTTTCGATGATGTTGTTGCGCTCGATGCAGCAGGCTCGCTACTCAGAGCATAACCATGGCCACTATGGGCTTGCTGCTGAGTATTATACCCACTTTACCAGTCCCATCCGTCGGTATCCGGACCTGATGGTTCATCGAATGGTGCGCGAATATGGAAAATCCCAAGAAGTAGCTGAACACTTTGAACAAGTCCTTCCGGACATTGCCAGCCAATCCTCTAGTCGGGAACGTCGAGCTATTGATGCGGAGCGCGAAGTAGAAGCCATGAAGAAGGCAGAATACATGGAAGACTATGTTGGGGAAGAGTACGATGCCGTGGTTTCCAGTGTGGTAAAATTTGGCCTCTTTGTGGAGTTGCCAAATACGGTTGAAGGCTTGATCCATATTACCAATCTCCCTGAATTCTACCATTTTAACGAACGAGATCTAACCCTTCGCGGGGAAAAATCAGGAGTAACCTTCCGTGTCGGTCAGCAAATCCGAATCAAGGTAGAAAGAGCCGACAAGATGACAGGAGAGATTGATTTCTCTTATATTCCAAGTGAATGGGATGTCGTCGAAAAAGGCCTCAAGTCTAAAGGACGTGACCGAGATGGCAATCGTAGAGATCGCAGACGCAAGGACAAAAAAGTTTCTAAGGGATCAACTGCTAGAAAAGATGACAAGCGGAAAGATTCTTCCTATAAATCCAAAAAGAAAAAAGGGAAGAAACCATTTTACAAGGAAGTAGCAAAGAAAGGAGCCAAACATGGCAAAGGGCGAAGGAAAGGTAGTCGCGCAAAATAAAAAGGCGAGACATGACTACACCATCGTGGATACGATTGAAGCAGGGATGGTGCTGACGGGGACAGAGATCAAAAGTGTCCGTGCAGCACGCATTAACTTGAAAGATGGCTTTGCACAAGTAAAAAATGGCGAAGTTTGGCTTAGCAATGTCCACATTGCTCCTTACGAAGAAGGCAATATCTGGAACCAAGATCCAGACCGTCGTCGCAAGCTCCTGCTTCATAAAAAGCAAATCCAAAAGCTGGACCAAGACACCAAAGGGACCGGAATGACCTTGGTGCCTTTGAAGGTCTATCTCAAGGACGGCTATGCCAAATTGCTTTTGGGACTCGCTAAAGGGAAACATGATTATGACAAGCGTGAATCCATCAAGCGTCGGGAACAAAACCGAGACATCGCACGGGTCATGAAACAATACAATACACGTTAAAGAAAAAGGCAGTTTTGAAACTTGTTTCAGATCTGTCTTTTTTATGGTTTCTGCTTGTAATCGCTTGCAAAAGAAATGCTTATATTATATACTAAAATTAGGGTGTTGGTATAGTTGCTTTTCTTAGGCTTGAAAGTTTTTCTAGCCTCTTTTGTAGTCAATAAGGAGAAAGACTATGAAGAAAATCCTATTCAAACTACTGTTTGGCCTCATGCTGATCGCTCTCTTCCCTGTGCAGGTCGCACAAGCCTGTTCGGCCTTCATTGTAGGGAAGGACTTAACCACGGATGGCTCCATGCTCTATGGCCGTACAGAGGACTATCCCTACGCACCAGATGGTGGGCGCCACAATCAAAACTTTGTTGTAGTTCCAGCAAAGGACTACAAGGAAGGGGATAAGATCGAAGATGAGTCCAATGGCTTTACCTATCCTCATTTGAGCCATGAAATGAAGTACACAGCGACCTATGATGCTGCGCGTGGTGATGGAAGTAACGGGAATTTCGGAGCTCATGGTTTTAATGAAGTGGGCGTGTCAATGACAGCGACAGTATCAGCGACTCCTCATGACAAGATTTTGAAAGCCGACCCTTTGGTCAAGGATGGCCTACCAGAAGCTTCCATGATCGACTTGGTCTTGCCTCGTGCAAAAACTGCTCGAGAAGGAATCGAAATTGTTGCCAAGACCTTGGATGAAAAAGGTTCTGCCGAAGGGAACATTATCGTTGTAGCAGATAAAAATGAGCTCTGGTACATGGAAATCCTCTCAGGTCACCAATATGTGGCTATTAAATTCCCACAAGACCGCTATGCTATTTTTGCCAATACCTACTATCTGGGACATGTGGATCTTAAGGATAAGGACAATGTCATTGCTTCAAAAGATGTAGAAGCAGTAGCTAAGAAAGCAGATCACTATAAGACGGATAAGGATGGCAAGTTCCATATTGCGGACTCTTATGGTCCGGACGAATACACCGAACGCAACCGCTCACGGACCTATGCAGGGATTACCTTGATGGATCCAAAAGCGGATGTCAAATATGATGATCAACACTTTGATCTGCTTCGTAAACCAACAGATCCTTCTAAAAAGTATAGTCTAGAAGATGTTTTCGCAGAACAACGGAACCGTTTTGAACACCTCAAACAATTTACAGCAGATGACTTGGCCGAACCAGGAAAAAAAGTCGATACCAAGAAATACAAGTATGCTCTAGGAAATGAAAACGTCATTGATGCCCATGTCTATCAAATCAAGAAAGACTTGCCAAGTCCATTTGGTGGAATCGTTTGGTTGGGTCTTGCCCAAAGTCGCAATACCCCATATGTCCCATTCTATGGCTTGGTCAATGACACCTACGGTGCCTTTAAAGTCCGCTCTGCTAAGTACGATCCAACTTCATGGTATTGGGCTGTTTGGCACATCGACCAAATGGTCATGAAATATCCAGACCTCTTTGGTACCAGTATCCAAGATAAATGGAAAGAAATGGAAACCGGCTGGATCAAGGAACAAGCTGCTTTGGATAAAAAATACAGTGGTCTCACAGATGACCAAGCCAAAGCCCTTCAAGGTGAAGTCACCAAGGAATCCATGGACCGTGCGGATGTAATCTTCAAACAAATCAAGGCTACTGAAAAGGAAATGGAAGATAAGATCCGTGAGGAAAAGGGCTTGGAAGCAGACTTTGTCTATGATGGCTATAATAAAGCGAACTTAATGGCTGCTGCTGAAAAAGATCCTTCAGATAAGAAGCCAGAAACTTGTCAGGAAGCTCTTGGAGATACCCCTAAAAAGGCTAGCCAGACCCAAGATTCAAGTGTGGTCTTCTCAGTCCTTCTTGGAGTATTGGCCGTTTGTGGATTTAGTTTGGCTGGATTCTTTTATAAGAAATCAAAAAAATAAAGAGGATGATGAGATCCTAACATGGAGGTTCCGCTAGAAAGCGGGGCCTCTTTTTCCAACTTGTAAAAAGGGGCTTTTTTCTGTATGATAAGGGTACAGAAAGAAAAAGGAGAAGCAGCATGACACAAAAATTGATCGCTTACAAGCGCATGCCTATCTGGACCAAGGATACCATGCCAGAAGCTCTTCAAAGAAAGCACAATACCAAGGTAGGAACCTGGGGAAAGATTACAGTTTTAAAGGGTCAATTACGATTTATTGAATTGACCGAAGAGGGGGAAGAAATTGCGAGCCACCTCTTTGAAGCAGGAGCAGAAAACCCCATGGCCGAACCCCAGGCCTGGCACCGTGTGGAAGCGGCGACTGACGATGTGGAGTGGTACCTAGAATTTTACTGTGAGCCAAAAGACTATTTCCCCAAAAAGTACAACACCAATCCTGTCCATTCAGAAGTGCTAGAAGCAGTGGGCATTGTCCCCGCTGGAAAGGCATTGGATCTAGGATGCGGGCAAGGACGCAACGCCCTCTTTTTGGCCCAACATGGCTTTGACGTGACAGCAGTAGACCAAAATGAACTGGCTCTTGAGATCTTACAAAGTATTGTCGCTGAGGAAGATCTGGACATGCCTGTGGGTCTCTATGATATCAATTCTGCAGCTCTTACCCAAAACTATGATTTCATCGTATCGACTGTGGTCCTCATGTTTTTAGACGCTGATCGGATTCCAGCGATTATCCGCAATATGCAAGAGCATACCAATCCAGGTGGTTACAATCTCATTGTCTGTGCCATGGATACGGAAGATTATCCTTGCCAGATGCCCTTCTCGTTCACCTTTAAAGAAGGAGAATTGGCGGAGTATTACAAGGATTGGGAATTGGTCAAGTACAATGAAAATCCTGGCCATCTCCATCGTCGAGATGAGAATGGCCATCGGATTCAACTTCGATTTGCAACCATGTTGGCAAAGAAAAAATAAAGAAAAAGCAGGATGTTAAGATCCTGCCCTCAGATTGAAGACAAAGTCATATAAAAAACTTTCCTTAGGTGAGTACGGACGTCAGCGAACTTCTTCGAAGTTCCAAGACTTAGTTTTGAGCCTAGGGTCTCAAAACTCCCGAGTGCCTGAAATGTTATTGTTTCAGGCACTTTTCTCACAGCGGAAAGTTTCGGTATTTTCTTGAATCGATTTAAAAATTGGAACTCATTTTTATTTTTTTTTGCAAAATCGCTTAACTTATTTTACTTTAAAGTAATTTGTCTACATTCTAAAAGCAGGAGCCTAGCATCCTGCTTTTTTGCTTTCTACAAACAAGTTGAACAAGGTGATCTATATGTTGTTCATTTGCCAAAAAGAAAAACCTTCTCCATAAAGGTAGGAAAAGGTTGGGGAATTTAGTTCCAGCTAGCAAAGTCGCAGACGCTGAGAATGATCGTCCCGATTTCGATTGGCTCTTCCTTGGCACCGGATTCTAACCAGGTCACAATTACAGATTCAATCGTAGCGATGAAAATTTCTAGCCCATACTTGTATGGAACTTGAAAGTCTGAAATGATGTGTTCTTTCGCATGGGGAGTATCGTCTAGTGCATGGAGGGTAAAACTTCTTACCAATTTACGGAAGTCCGAGCAGCAGGATTGGGACAAGGCATAAATAAAATCATAATTCTCTTTAATAGCAGTCAAGACATTGAGAAAATTCACCTTGACAGGGCTTCCTTCAACGAAGAGGCTATCCAATTCTTGCATCATGTCCATTTTCATTTGCTCAAACATGTCGTATTTATCGACATAGTGCAAGTAGAAGGTCCCGCGGTTAATCCCAGCGGTTTCAGTTAATTGTCGAATAGTGATGCTTTCAAAAGGTTGTTGCAAGAGGAGTTTTGAGAGCGCATTTCGTAAGTCTGACTTGGTTGTTGTTTGTCTTTGGCGTACCATATGTTCCTTTCTGTAATTGTATAAATTTATTCTTATTTATTTGACGTTAAAATAATTTATATGTTAAATAATTTCACGACACTAACAAAGAGCATTATACTCCAAAAGAATAAATTAGACAACAATTCTCATTTTTGTACAGATAACGAAAAATGTACAAAAATTTTACAAGTTTATGAGTGACGGGCACTGGCAAGATTTTGTGAAAATCTCACAACAATTAGTGATTTAAAATAATTCCCTCCTAAAAAAATGGTCAGGAAATTTTTAGGAAAAGGAGGAGCAAGATGGAAAAGGGAGTGTAATAAACCAAAAGAGGCTGGGACAAAAGTCCTAGCCTCTAAATCATTTTTGGATTGTCGAGCAAGACGCAGTGGTTGAGTGGGCTCTACTACACTGATTTCATCAGCTTTTACAGCCCTACTCAACTGTGCGGATGTGGGACGACGAAATCGAATTCTAACGAATTACCGATTTCTGTCCCACTCTCTCTTTATTTGATAAAAGTTGTCACGATCAGATTGAAATTTAAGATAGTTAAGACAATCGCAACGAGATAACCTAAGAAAGTGTTCCATTTCGCATTGACATGTTCTCCCATGATTTCCTTGTTGGAGGTGAAATAAACCAGAGGGAAGATGGAGAATGGAAGAGCCGCTGATAGGAAGACTTGAGAATAAACCAGAAGGTCGTCGAGGACATGTTCCTGATCACCAAATAAGATCGCAACGATGATGACAGGAAGAAGGGCAATGATCCGAGTCATGAGACGAACGACCCATTGTGGCAGGCGGAATCTCAAGAAACCTTCCATAACGATTTGACCGGTTAGGGTCCCGGTAATGGTTGAATTTTGACCACTGGCTAACAAAGCGATGGCAAAGAGGGTGGACAAGAAGGGACTAGCGATAGCGCCGGCAATATGATTATCTTTGAGAGCATTATACATGCTAGAGAAAGCACCGATCTTATCTCCGTGACCAAAGAAGAGGGCTGCTCCAAGAATCAAGAGGAGGGAGTTGACGACGAAGGCCAAACTCAATTCAATATTTGAATCCCAGGTCATAAAGCGCACTGCCCGTTTGATATCTGCTGGATCTTTGTAGTCCACCTTTCGCGTTTGCGAAATGGAAGAGTGGAGATAGAGGTTGTGGGGCATTACGGTTGCCCCGATGATTCCAAGCGCCAAGGTCAAGGCCTCATTTCCTTTTGGAAGCCCAATTCCTAACACCTCTTTTTGAGGCAGGAAGCCAGCGAAGATTCCTCCGATATCTGGTTTCGATAGGAATACCAGATAGCCAAAAATTGCAAGGATCGTGAGGATCAAGGTTGATACAATGGCCTCGATCTTTCGAAATCCTAAATGCATGAGCCCCAGTAATAGAAAGACATCAAAGATAGTGATCAGGATAGAAAAGAGCAAGGGCCAGCCAAAAAGAAGGTGGAGGGCAATCCCTGATCCGATGACTTCTGCTAAATCTGTCGCCATCAAGGCAAGCTCGATCACAATCCAAAGGGTATAGCGAAGCCATTTGGGTAAATGATGGGCGGTTGTTTGGGCCAGGTCCTTACGATGGACAATCCCTAGTTTACCAGCCATTTGTTGCAACTGCATGGCGATTAAAGACGAGAGAAGAACCACTGATAAGAGGAGGTAGCGGTATTGGGCCCCTCCAACGACACTCGTAATCCAGTTTCCCGGATCCATATAGCCGACAGCTACTAGACTTCCTGGCCCTGAAAAGAGCAGGAGAGTCTTCCAAAAAGGGATCCCTTTTGGCACGTCAATAGATTGGTTGATTTCTTGAAGTGATTTCCTTTCAAACTGTTGTAAACTCACAATGAGCCTTCTTTCTAAGAATAATTCAAATTTGTCTCTAATTATAGCATAAAATTTATAATCCTTCATGATAATTTAGGATAACCTTGTTTTCTACTACCTCGATTTCTTTGTAATCTATCAGAAAAGGACTATAATATAGATAGGAAGTAGGAGGGAGGAGAGGAAATGGCCTACATCGAAATGCAGCACTGTTACAAGCGCTATACGAGTGGAGAGACAGAGATTTTCGCTAACCGGGATGTTTCCTTTGAGATTGAAAAAGGCGAGTTGGTCATTATTTTGGGAGCATCAGGAGCTGGAAAATCAACGGTTCTCAATATCTTAGGGGGGATGGACACCAATGACGAGGGTCAGGTTCTGATTGATGGAGTGGATATTGCAAAACTCAATGCTCATCAACGGACGGATTATCGACGAGATGATGTTGGTTTTGTCTTTCAATTTTATAATCTGGTCCCTAATTTGACAGCTAAGGAGAATGTTGAGTTGGCTTCAGAAATTGTTTCTGATGCTCTGGATCCGGAAGCTGTTTTGAAAGAAGTAGGACTTGGCAATCGTCTTGATAATTTTCCTGCCCAATTGTCAGGGGGAGAGCAACAACGGGTGGCGATCGCTCGGGCAGTGGCTAAAAACCCTAAAATTCTCCTTTGTGATGAGCCAACGGGAGCCTTGGATTACCAGACGGGTAAGCAAGTATTGGGGATTTTACAGGATATGTCTCGAAAAAAGGGAGCGACGGTCATCATCGTAACCCATAATGGTGCCCTAGCTCCGATTGCAGACCGTGTGATTCGCATGCATGATGCCAAGGTCAAGTCGGTAGAAATCAATGAGCTTCCTCAAGATATTGCTACGCTAGAATATTAGAAGAGGTGGTAGCATGAAACGAAAAGTCTATTGGAAGGATTTGTTTGCTTCTTTTACACATTCAAAAGGACGCTTTCTCTCCATCTTAACCTTGATGTTGTTGGGAAGCTTGGCCTTGGTTGGCTTAAAGGTGACTACTCCAAATATGCACCGAACGGCTAACCAGTTTATTCAGCAACAAAATATGCTAGATCTTGCTGTCATGGGGGACTTGGGATTAGACCAGGCAGACCAAGAGGAGCTTTTAGGACTCAAAGGGGCGCGTGTCGAATTTGGTTCCCTACTGGATCTGACAGTGAAAGGAACAGGAGAGGCGATTCGACTTTTTTCTCCTCCAAAAAGTCTTTCTTCTTTTCGTGTGACCAAGGGGCGCCTACCCCAAAAAGAAGGGGAACTGGCCCTAGCAAGTTTTTGGAAGGATCGCTATCAGATAGGGGATACCCTCACACTCGAAGAAAAGGCTGGAACGCGCTCTAGTTTAAAGCGAAAGCAATTCACCATTGTTGGCTTTGTTCAATCCTCTGAGATGTGGTCTCAAAAAAATTTAGGCACTGCCATGAGTGGCAGTGGAAATCTAGATGCCTATGCACTAGTTTCAAAAGAGGTCTTTACGACCAAACTTCCTGTGATAGCGCGGATTCAGTTTGATGATCTGAAGTCTTTAGATTCTTTTTCGCAAGTCTACCAAAAACGGCTCGAAGCTCATCAAGAAGAGTTAGAAAAACTTCTGAAAGACAATGGAAAGGCCCGCTATCAAAGACTCAAGCAGGAAGCGGATGGGCAGATTCAAAAAGGCCAGAAAGAACTCAGTCGTGCCAAGGAAACACTCCAGTCAGCCAAGAGTCAGATTGATCAGGCTCAAAAGCAATTAGACTTGCAGGAGACGCAGCTCAGTAAACTAGCTCCATTTCTGCCAGCTAAAGAGCAAGTAGCCAGCCAAGAAAAGATCCATCAAGCCAAAGAACAACTGGATCAGAAAAAGAAGGACTGGACTGCAGGTGAAACGGAGTTTGCAAAAAAAGAGGAGGAGCTAAAAAAAGCTCAAACCGAGCGAGATCAACTGGAAATTCCAACTTATCATGTCTATGACCGCAAGACCATGCCAGGTGGACAAGGTTACCTGATGTATAGCAATGCTAGTAGCAGTATCTCTGCTGTCGGAAATATTTTTCCGGTCGTTCTTTATCTGGTAGCCGCCATGGTGACCTTTACCACGATGACCCGCTTTGTTGATGAAGAGCGAACCAATGCAGGTATTTTTAAGGCGCTGGGCTATCGTACCAGGGACATCATTCTCAAATTTGTCCTCTATGGATTCTTTGCAGGGACGATCGGTACCCTTCTAGGAACCTTGCTGGGCCATTATTTCCTATCGGGGATCATTTCCAACATTATCACGCAAGGGATGGTGATTGGAGAGAGCAGAGAGTATTTTTATGGAGATATGACTCTGATTGCGCTCGGACTGTCTTTCGTTGCGAGTGTGCTTCCGGCTTACTGGGTTTCGCGTAAGGAATTAAAAGAAGAAGCCAATCTTTTATTACTGCCCAAACCACCGGTATCTGGTTCGAAGATTTTCCTGGAGCGTCTCCATTTTATTTGGAAACGTCTGAGTTTCACCCACAAGGTCACTGCTCGTAATCTCTTTCGTTACAAACAACGGATGCTGATGACCATATTTGGAGTGGCAGGTTCTGTTGCTCTTCTCTTCGCAGGGCTAGGGATTCAATCTTCTGTAGGAGGGGTTCCCAAACGCCAATTTCAAGAGATCCTATCATATGAGTTGATTGTAGCTGAAAAAACGAATGCATCAAGCCAAGAAAGCAAGGAACTAACCAATCGTCTGGAAAAATCAGATATCAAAGATTATCGACCGATTTATAGTAAGGTCATCGAAGCTTCTTTAAAGGGTGGACGCGACAAGCAGACCATTACGATGATGGTAACGGATCGTACAGATTTTTCTCCCTTTGTCAGCTTGCGTTCTCTCAAGCAAGGAGAGTCCTTGTCTCTCAAGAAAGGGGTCATCATCAGTAGTAAGCTAGCACAACTAGCCCAGGTTACAGTCGGGGATCGACTGATCTTAGATGGTCACACTTTTAAGGTGGCGGGAATCACTGAAAATTATGTCGGCCATTTTATCTATATGGGTCAGGCAAGTTACCAAAAAATCTACGGAAAGCGGACTTCAGCAAATAGCTATTTGGTGCAGTTGAAAAATCCTTCTACACGACAAGTACAGGCTGTCAGTCGGGATATGATGAATCTTGCAGCTGTGAAGGCGGTTAGTCAGAACGCTTCGATGATTTCCCTCTTTAATTCAGTTGCCAAATCCTTGGACACTACTATGATGATTCTAGTAGTCGTATCGATCTTGCTAGCCATCGTGATCTTGTATAATTTAACCAATATCAATGTGGCAGAGCGGATCCGTGAATTATCGACCATTAAGGTCTTAGGATTCCATAATAAGGAAGTGACGCTCTATATTTACCGCGAAACCATCTTATTGTCTATCATAGGGATCCTCATGGGATTAGTGGGTGGTTATTATCTTCATCAATTCCTCATTGCCATGATTGCACCAGATGCCATTCTCTTTTACCCTAAAGTGGGACTTGGAGTTTTTCTCTTTCCTGTCGGAGGAATGATCCTTCTCTTGATCCTGTTAGGAATTTATGTTGACCATTATCTCCGAAAAGTAGACATGCTCGAAGCCCTCAAATCAGTAGACTAAGATACAAAGCCTGTAGCTGATAGCGACAGGCCCTCTAGCCTGAGTTTTCATTTCTAGTAGCATGGAATGTTCATAAAACTTTCACCTTTGGGTGGAAGTTTTTCTTCTCTTTGTTATAATGGAGAGAAGGAGAAGATCATGACTAAAATTGCTTTACTTTCAGATATTCATGGAAATACGACAGCATTGGAAGCTGTTCTAGGGGATAGTCGAAAAGCCAAGGTGGATGAATATTGGCTCTTGGGAGATAGTTTGATGCCTGGGACAGGGAGACGGGCCCTCTTGGAGATGTTAGAGGAGTTACCGATTACGGTTAAAGTCCTTGGAAACTGGGAAGATAGTCTTTGGCGGGCCATGAGGGGGATGTTGGATGAGACCAGACCAAGTCATCGCTACCTCATGCGCCAGTGTCAATATATTCTTGAAGAAATCACGCCCCAGGAAATTGAAGACATGCAGAAAATGCCCATGCAGGTCCATAGAGAAATCGCAGGTTTAAAGATCGGCATTACCCACCACTTACCTGATAAGAATTGGGGGCGCGAATTGATCCACATTGGTGAGCAGAAGGATTTTGATCGCTTGGTGACAAACCCGTCTTGTGATATTGCAGTCTACGGACACATTCACCAGCAGTTTTTCCGCTACGGGACAGGAGGAGAACTGATTATCAATCCTGGCTCAATCGGTCAACCTTTCTTTTTGGAAAAGAATCTTCGCAAGGACCTTCGGGCCATGTATGCTATTCTTGAATTTGATCAAATGGGGTTAAAAGATGTAGATTTTAGACGGGTGGACTATGATGTCCAAAAAGAACTGAAACTTGCAAAAGACCTCCATCTTCCTTATTACCAAGTGTATTATGAAAGTTTGATCAATGGCATTCATCATACCCACAATCATGAGCTTCTTCATGAGATTGAGCAGAGAGAAGGTCATGATCGAGAAATCGATGCTTGGTTAGAGGACTTCTTTCAATAGTGTAACTGTTGACATTACAACTGAAAAGAGTATAATAGGAATAACGAAAGTCGTCCCTTGACGGTTGTTCAATAGACTCTACCTTCAAAAACGGGTAGAAAGGAGTGAAGTTATGCAAATTTCGAGTCGCTTTACCATTGGGACTCATGTCTTGATCATGATTGCTCTACAAGGAGAAAAAACAAAAGTAACCAGTGATTTTTTGGCAGGAAGTGTTGGTGTGAATCCTGTTATTATTCGAAAGACCTTGTCTCAGTTAAAGAAAGCGGGATTAATCCATGTAGCGCGTGGGACAGGAGGAGCTGAACTCGCTAAAGCAGCTGATGAGATCAGTCTGTTGGATATCTATCAAGCGGTCGAATGCTTAGGTTCGACAGGCCAATTATTTGGTTTCCATGAAAAACCCAATCCAAATTGCCCAATAGGTCACAATATCCACTATGTCTTAGATGGGAAGCTCGAAGACATTCAGACTGCTATGGAAAAAGAGATGGCTCAAACCAGCCTAAAAGAAGTCGTAGAAGACGCGCAGAAAAGAATGGACCTCGAATCGGTTTCATAAGAAAAATGAGAGTGGGACAGAAATCGGTCATTCGTTAGAATTCGATTTCGTCGTCCCACCTCCGTACAGTTGAGTAGGGCTGTAAAAGCTGATGAAATCAGCGCAGTAGAGCCCACTCAACCACTGCGTCTTGCTCGACAATCCAAAAACAATTAAGAGGCTAGGACTTTTGTCCCAGCCTCATTTTTTATATTTATTGACGAAACATTCTGTTTGCTGCGACTTGGATTTACAAAAGGCTTAGTCAAAGTAAAGTAAGTCTTTGCTAGTTTCTGTAAAGAGTCCAAAGCCGTCTTTTGTGACATAGCCGCAGTCTTCAATACGGACTCCGACTTTACCTGGGATATAGATTCCTGGTTCGACTGAGAAGCACATGCCTTCTTCAAGCACCAGGTCATTTCCTTCCATAATAGAAGGGAATTCATGCACATCCATACCGATACCGTGTCCAAGGCGGTGGTTGAAGTATTCACCATAGCCAGCTTTTTCGATGACGCTCCGTGCAGCACGGTCTACGTCATGTGCTGTTACACCTGGTTTGATCATGTCAATGGCAGCTTGTTGAGCTTCTAACGTCAAGTGATAGATTTCTTTTTTGAAATCATCTGGTTTACCAACAGCGACGGTACGGGTCATATCTGATGCATAACCATTGACCATACAGCCAAGGTCAAAGAGCAAGAGGGCATCGTTTTCGACTTTGTTGCTTCCAGGAATTCCGTGTGGGTTAGCTGCATTATTTCCCGTCAAGACCATGGTTTCAAAGCTCATTTCATAGCCCAAGCGTTTGATACCAAAGTCGATTTCTGCTACGATATCAGTTTCCGTTTTATCCAGTGAGATGGCGTCGAATCCCATATTGACAGCCTTATCTGCATATTGACCAGCCACCAACATTTTTTGGATTTCATCAGCAGATTTGATCAAGCGCATGCGGTTAATTCGTGGTGTTAAGTTGGTAAATGTTGCTTTTTCAAAGACAGTACGCAAGCCATTGTATTTGGTCAGAATCAAGTTATCATATTCAAGTGCAACGGTTTTGGCATCTGGTTTTGCGATAGCCCCTTTAATCTTTTCCCAAGGGTTTTCAGAATCCACATAGCCAACCACTTGGAAATCGACAACTGCAGTCGCCCGTTCCACTTCAAGTGCAGGAACGAAGAGAAGGGGTTCGTGGTCTGTGTAAACGAACAAGAAGAGTTGACGTTCGTGGGGATCACTGTAAAATCCAGTCAGGTAATTGATGGTGACAGGATCGGATACAACAGCGACATCTGTTTTTTCAGTTTCAAGAAAATCGACGATTTGATCTAATTTAGACATAATGCTACCTTCTTTCTATGGATCTATTTTGTCAAATTTTCCCCAAAAAAGCAAGAGTTTACAAAATTTTACCAAAATACTTGAAAGTGTTTACAATCCATGATAAAATAGGATTAATTAGAGAATGAAAACGAAATTTTCAACAATGAAAGGAAATCTTATGAATACAGACGATACAGTAACGATTTATGATGTCGCCCGTGAAGCAGGGGTTTCAATGGCAACCGTTAGTCGTGTAGTGAATGGAAATAAGAACGTTAAAGAAAATACACGTAAAAAAGTTTTGGAAGTGATCGAACGCTTGGATTACCGACCAAATGCTGTTGCGCGTGGTCTTGCCAGCAAGAAAACCACAACAGTCGGTGTTGTGATTCCAAACATTACCAACAGCTATTTCTCTACCTTGGCTAAGGGGATCGATGACATTGCTGAAATGTACAAGTACAACATCGTTCTTGCAAATAGCGATGAAGACGACGACAAAGAAGTTTCAGTGGTAAACAACCTCTTTTCAAAACAAGTGGATGGGATCATTTTCATGGGCTATCACTTGACAGAAAAGATTCGCTCAGAATTTTCACGCTCTCGGACGCCAGTTGTCCTTGCTGGGACAGTCGATGTAGAACACCAATTACCAAGTGTCAATATTGACTACAAGCAAGCGACTGTGGATGCTGTTGCACAATTGGCAAAACACAACAAGAAAATTGCTTTTGTAAGTGGTCCATTGGTGGATGATATCAATGGAAAAATCCGTTTGGCTGGCTATAAAGAAGCTTTGAAAACGAAAAAATTGAGCTACAGCGAAGGACTTGTCTTTGAATCGAAATACCGTTATGATGAAGGTTACAACTTGGCAGAACGCATCATTGCATCCAAAGCAACAGCTGCCTTTGTAACAGGGGATGAATTGGCTGCAGGTCTCTTGAACGGCTTGTCTGATAAGGGGATCAAGGTACCAGAAGACTTTGAAATTATCACCAGTGATGATTCACAAGTAACTCGTTATACGCGTCCAAATCTATCAACGATTGGCCAACCTTTGTATGACCTTGGTGCGATCAGTATGCGCATGTTGACCAAGATCATGCACAAAGAAGAGTTGGAAGAACGCGAAGTACTGTTGTCTCATACGATCAACCAACGTGGAACGACCAAAAAATAAGGATTAGTAGACTAGAGTCTCGACTTGGGAAGACGTGTCTACTAGTCTAAGAGGCTAGAACAGAACTGTTCTAGCCTCTTTTTATATGTGTCATTAATCATAAGTAATGATGAAGTGAAATTGAATGAGTGTTGGTTCAAATATTGATGTGTAAGTTACAATTAAATCGTTCTAGAGTTTGTTAAAATACCATACAACAAAATATGATGAATTTGTTTTGTTTCGTCTTCTATGTTTTTATTTGGAGATAGATGATTTCCTGTGCTATTGAGAGCACTCATGACGTTTAATATAACCTCTGTTGACAAATCTTTAGCAATTATATTTTCATTTTTACCTAGCTCAATATATGCACGATATATTTCACGCTTTTTCTCATCTATCGCTTTTGTCATAAGTTTCGTAAAAGTAGGATCCTCTAACGTTTTTTCTTGAAAGTAGTTAGAAATCTGTTGGCTTATTTTTTTCTGACATAAAGCTAAGGCTTGATTTAATTTTGATTTATAATCTATATTACTGAGTAGAATGTTTTCAGCTTCTTGTATGATGTCTTTAAACAATTCATTAATACATAAAGCTACTAAATTATCTTTCTTATCAAAGTAATTGTAGATTGACACAGGAGAAACTTCTGCGACTTTTGCAATTGATTGTATACTTGTTTCTTTAAACCCTTTTTCTTTAAATAAAGAAAGAGCAGACTGAATAATAGCTTGCTTCTTTTTTTCTGTTGTTTTTTGATATTGATTCATTTGAACACTCCATTTGATATCAATTATAGCACAACTTTGAAATTTATCTCAGATTATTTCATTAATTCTTGACGATATCTGATATTTACAATACAATTAAGTTTGAAATATAATTAATGATATTTCAAACTTATAATAATTGAGGGAAGATATTTAATGTTAACTGAATTTCTTATTAAGCAGTCTCAAAAACCTAGTGGTCTTATTGGTAGAGTCATCACAAAAATATGGTCATTCTATTTTAAAAAACTTAGTCTTTGGGCGATTAAACAGACTACTATTTCAGATAATTATAGAATTTTAGAAATTGGTTACGGTGGCGGGAGTACTATCAAGAACCTTCTTGCTTTAAATAAAAATCTTGAGATTCATGGTATTGATATTTCTAAGGAATCATATAGAACTGCCCAACGTGTTCATTCAGATTCCATAAGAAAAGGTAGTGTCCAACTTAAGATTGGAAATGTGGAGAATATGCCTTATCAAAATAACTATTTTGATAGAATATTTGCTATTCAGACCCATATTTTTTGGAAGGATATAAAAAAGAGTTTTCAAGAAGTTTATAGAGTCCTGTCCAGCAATTCTACTTTGATAATTGCTTCTGAAAAAGAAAAAATACATTATCATATGACAGATTATCGTACAAGTCATGAATTTAGTCAGTTACTAACAAGTATTGGTTTTTCAAAAATTGAGGAAAAACAGAATCGCAATTGGATTTTGTATATCGTATATAAATAAAATAGAATTTTAAATTTCGAACAGAACTGTTCTAGCCTCTTTTTTATACTGCGAACAGGTAGAGACTTGCTGGGCACTCTTTATTTCGGTATAATAGAAGGTATGAAAGTTTTACTGTATTTAGAAGGAAAATCCGTATTACAAAAATCAGGAATTGGTCGAGCCTTGCAGCATCAAATGCATGCGCTTGATTTGGCTGGGATTCCGTATACGACAGATATTTTAGGAGATTATGATGTGGTGCATATCAATACCTATGGCCCACGGAGTTTCCTTTTGCTCCATGCAGCAAAGCGTCGTGGAAAGAAAGTCATCATGCATGGCCATTCAACCCGTGAGGATTTTGAAAATTCCTTTATCGGGTCTAACTTTTTTGCGCCCTTGTTTGGGAAGTATTTGGCTCACATGTACCAAAAGGCAGACTATGTGATCACGCCATCTGAATATTCTAAACACCTGATTCAGTCTTATGGGGTGACCACACCGATTATCGCGGTCTCCAATGGAATTGATTTGGAAAAATACAAGAAGGATCCGAAAAAAGAAGAGGTCTTTCGAAAGCATTTTAATATCCAAGAAGGCCAAAAGGTTGTCATCTGTGCAGGGCTTTATTTTAAACGCAAAGGGATTGAAGATTTCGTAGAAGTGGCCCGTCGCATGCCGGATGTGCGCTTTATCTGGCTAGGTTCTATCAACAAATGGATCATTCCGCGTAAGATTCGTCGTATCGTAGAAAAGGATCATCCGAGTAATGTGGAATTCCCTGGCTACTTCAAGGGAGCGGTCTTCCAAGGGGCCATGACGGGTTCAGATGCTTTCTTCTTCCCATCTTATGAAGAAACAGAAGGGATCGTTGTTTTGGAGGCCTTGGCCAGTCATCAGCACACGGTCTTGCGGGATATTCCTGTATACAATGGCTGGATTGACGAGACGTCCTCTGAATTGTGCCATAATGTAGACGAATTTGTGGATTCCTTGAACAAGGTCTTGAACGGACAAGTAGATAAGCGGGAGGCTGGCTACAAGGTTGCTGAGAGTCGTTCGATCGACTTAGTGGCTCATCAATTGGTCGAAGCCTATCAAACAGTTTTGGAGATGTAAGATGCGTGTAGGATTATTTACAGATACCTATTTCCCGCAAGTTTCGGGAGTGGCGACCAGCATTCGGACGCTCAAAACAGAATTAGAAAAATTGGGTCACACGGTCTTTATCTTTACGACAACGGATAAAGATGTGAACCGCTATGAAGATTGGCAGATTATTCGGATTCCAAGTGTGCCTTTCTTCGCCTTTAAGGACCGCCGCGTTGCTTATCGTGGTTTTTCAAAGGCACTTGCCATTGCCAAGCAATACCAGTTGGATATTATCCATACCCAGACTGAGTTTTCATTAGGCCTTTTGGGAGTTTGGATTGGACGCGAATTGCGGATTCCAGTCATTCATACCTACCATACCCAGTATGAGGACTATGTCCGCTATATTGCGAGAGGCATGGTCATTCGCCCAAGTATGGTCAAATACATTGTGAGAAGTTACATGAATGATCTGGACGGCGTCATCTGCCCAAGCGAGATCGTCTATGACTTGCTCCAAAAGTACAAGGTCAAGGCAGAAAAACGCATTATTCCGACAGGGATTGATTTGGCCAAGTTTGACCGGCCAGAAATTACTCCGACAGAGACTGCGGCTCTTCGTGAAAAATATGAAGTCGCAGAAGATGAAACGCTTTTATTGAGCCTGTCGCGGGTCTCTTATGAAAAAAATATTCAGGCTGTCATTGCGGCTCTTCCTGATGTCCTTCAGGTCAATCAAAAAGTCAAGTTGATTGTGGCTGGGGATGGACCTTATTTGGATGATCTGAAAAAACAAGCGGCGAAACTTGGCGTTTCAGATGCGGTTGTCTTTACAGGAATGATCCCACCCAATGAAACAGCTCTCTATTATAAGGCGGCTGACTTCTTTATTTCAGCTTCAACGAGTGAGACGCAAGGGCTGACCTATTTAGAGAGTATTGCGAGTGGTACCCCGATCATCGCTCATGGCAATCCTTATCTCGATCATGTGATTGATGACCCTATGTTTGGTAAACTCTTTTATGAGGAGAGCGATCTGGCCCAAGCGATTCTTGAAGCGATTGACGAGATGCCTGCAATCGACGAGACCAAGTGGGCAGAAAAGATCGATGATATTTCTGCAGCAACCTTCGGCCGTCGAGTCTATGAATTTTACTTGGATAAAATCATCTCTAAAGACTTCTCAAATGACTTGAACCCAGAGCAAAGTCGGGTGAAGCGGATGTCCAAGACCATTGTGAAAATCCCGACCAAGGTCATTGCTCTTCCGGTTAATGGATCTGTGAAGATAATGAAGGCGTCTGTCAAACAGGTGAAGAAAATCCGTAAAATCACGCATTTCTTTGATTGAAAATGAAACTTTCTCTTGCAATATTTTTCAATCGTGTTATAATTACTGACAGAGACATATCAAATCTAGGAAATCTGATAGAGAGCGCGTGGAGCTGGAAATCGCGTAGAGGATAGGTTTGGGACTACTCGATATACTTTTATGCAAACATAAAACGGTGGCCACGTTAGAGCCAATCAGAGGTGTCCCTCTTTTTTGAGGAACATAAATGAAGGTGGAACCACGTTGCGACGTCCTTTTTGGATGTCGCTTTTTTGTGTTCATCTCCTGCTTGAAGACACCTCTTCCCAAACATTACTTACGAAATTAATTTAAGGAGAATATCATGATTCAAATTACTTTCCCAGATGGCGCTGTTCGTGAATTCGAATCTGGCGTTACAACTTTTGAAATTGCACAATCCATCAGCAATTCCCTAGCTAAAAAAGCTCTTGCTGGTAAATTCAACGGTAAACTCATCGACACTACTCGTGCTATCACTGAAGACGGAAGCATTGAAATCGTGACACCTGATCACGAAGATGCTCTTCCAATCTTGCGTCACTCAGCGGCTCACTTGTTCGCTCAAGCAGCTCGTCGCCTCTTCCCAGATATCCACTTGGGTGTCGGTCCAGCCATCGAAGATGGTTTCTACTACGATACAGACAACCAAGCTGGTCAAATCTCTAACGAAGACCTTCCTCGTATCGAAGAAGAAATGAAGAAAATTGTTAAAGAAAACTTCCCATCTATTCGTGAAGAAGTGACCAAAGATGAAGCGCGTGAAATCTTCAAAAATGATCCATACAAATTGGAATTGATCGAAGAACACTCTGAAGACGAAGGTGGTTTGACCATCTACCGTCAAGGTGAATACGTGGACCTTTGCCGTGGCCCACACGTCCCATCAACTGGTCGCATCCAAATCTTCCACCTTTTGAATGTGGCAGGTGCTTACTGGCGTGGTAATAGCGATAATGCGATGATGCAACGGATTTACGGTACCGCTTGGTTTGACAAGAAAGACTTGAAGAACTACCTTCAAATGCGTGAAGAAGCTAAAGAGCGTGACCACCGTAAACTTGGGAAAGAGCTTGATTTGTTCATGATTTCTCAAGAAGTTGGTCAAGGTCTTCCATTCTGGTTGCCAAATGGTGCTACGATCCGTCGTGAGTTGGAACGCTACATCGTTGATAAAGAAGTCGCAGCAGGCTACCAACACGTCTACACTCCACCAATTGCTTCTGTAGAACTTTATAAGACTTCAGGTCACTGGGATCACTACCGTGAAGACATGTTCCCACCAATGGATATGGGTGATGGAGAAGAGTTCGTTCTTCGTCCAATGAACTGTCCTCACCACATCGAAGTTTACAAACACCATGTGCACTCTTACCGCGAATTGCCAATCCGTATCGCTGAAATCGGTATGATGCACCGTTATGAAAAATCTGGTGCCCTTACAGGACTTCAACGTGTGCGTGAAATGTCTCTGAATGATGGTCATACCTTTGTGGCTCCAGAACAAATCGAGGAAGAATTCAAGAAGATCCTTCAATTGATCATCGATGTGTATGAAGACTTTAACTTGACAGATTATCGTTTCCGCTTGTCTTACCGTGATCCTGAAGACAAACACAAATACTTTGACAACGATGAAATGTGGGAAAATGCTCAACGCATGTTGAAAGCAGCCGTTGATGATATGGGTGTTGAGTACTATGAAGCTGAAGGGGAAGCAGCCTTCTACGGACCAAAATTGGATATCCAAGTGAAAACAGCTCTTGGTAAAGAAGAAACTCTTTCAACTATCCAATTGGACTTCTTGCTTCCAGAACGCTTTGATCTTCATTACATTGGAGCAGACGGGGAAGAACACCGTCCAGTCATGATCCACCGTGGGGTAATCTCAACCATGGAACGCTTTACTGCGATCTTGATTGAAAACTACAAGGGAGCTTTCCCAACCTGGCTTGCGCCACACCAAGTAACCCTCATCCCAGTATCTAACGAAAAACACGTAGACTACGCTTGGGAAGTGGCTAAGAAACTTCGTGATCGCGGTGTTCGTGCCGATGTGGATGAACGCAATGAGAAAATGCAGTTCAAGATTCGTGCTTCTCAAACTCAAAAAATTCCTTACCAATTAATCGTTGGTGACAAGGAAATGGAAGAGCAGGCTGTAAACGTTCGCCGTTATGGTCAAAAAGAAACAGAAACCATGCCGGTAGATGCATTTGTAGAATTGATTCTTGCAGATATTGCAAATAAATCTCGTGTTGAGAAATAAAACGATCACAGTCTGAAAAATATTTATTAGTAAGAAAAAGCAACAACTATTTCAGTTGTTGCTTTTTCTATTTTGTTTAACCTGAGCTAGTAGTGATCGGTCAAACCACCACAAATAGTATCTTCATCAACAATCCTTTCTATCCATTAACTTTTGGATATAGGATATCCTCCCAAGATTTGCTTCCATGAGTTAGATAAGTTGACTATCCTCAGTCCTTGTCTGCTTCATTTTCTTTTACGAGATCGTTTTGTGAATCTTTTTCAGAGAGTTTTTGATCGATATACTTGTCAATGTTTTCGTAAAATTCCTTGGTCGTCTCACTATCTAATTTTGTCGAATTATGGACTTGATTGACCTTCAATTGAACAGATTGAATACCGTAAGAGTCTTGTTTTTGGCGAATGGTTTCTAATTCTTCTTCTGACATCGGATCTCCAACAACTGTCAAGACCAATTCATTGCTACTTGACTTGTAGACCTGATTAATGATTGTATGATTGGCGAACTCTTTTCCTACAAACTGTTTGATCCCTTCTTTTCGTGCTTGATCCATCGTCAGAGTGACTGCTGAATAGCTGGCTGGAAGAACCAATAATACAATCAAGGAGATCAACCCAATTCTCATTTTCATGTTTAGCTCTTTAAATGAACTTAAGGGAGATTGTCTCATCATAATTCTTGTTCCAACAATATTGATTAGCATGATAAAGACACAGTTGATCAAGAAAAGATAGAGAGCCCCAAATAAAAATCGTACATTTCCATTAGCTAAACCATAGCCTGCAGTGCAGATAGGTGGCATCAGAGCTGTTGCAATGGCTACTCCTGGCACGATATTGTTTGCTTCTTTTTTTCTTGAACCAATGACACCTGCTATCCCACCCGCAATAGCAATGAGAACATCCCAAATGGTTGGAGAGGTTCGTGCAATCAATTCGCTACTTGCATAAGATAAGGGAGAAATCCAGAAATATAGAGTCGAGACAAGCAAACTGACCAATACTTGAGTAAATAAAACCTGTAGAGATTGCTTAATTAAACGCGTATCAAAAATAGCTAAACCAAACCCCAGTCCAATAATCGGTGTCATAAGAGGGGAAATCAGCATGGCTCCAATAATGACAGCTGTTGAATTCATATTTAGACCTATAGAGGCAATAAAAATCGAACACATCAAAATCATTGTATCTCTTAATCGAACATGAAGGTCATCATATAGTTTCTCGCGGAATTCACGTGTTGAATAGTTTCCGGACATTGGTTACTCCTTTTATTTCATATAATCTTGTTTCTGCATGGATGATGGTAGAGAGACTTCTGTCCAAACTGACATGTTTTTAATTCTTACCTGTGATTCTTTTGAACATTATCTTTTAAATATCCATCAGTCCATCCTTGATATTATATCAAAAATTTTACAGTCTTTCTCTGAAGAAATCTATCAATTGAACAGATAGAGAAAGCCAGAAATTTTAGATTCTTATTCAAAGAAGGAAGAAAAACGATATCTCCTCTGAAAGTAGATACCGTTTTGATGTTTAAACATGATGAGTTTGTAGCAGCAATCCTAGCAGATATTTCCAACAAATCACGTGTTGAGAAATAATGAAAAAATAAAAGGATTGAGGATGAAACATTCTAAAAAACCTTCCTTAGGTGAGTAAGAACGTCAGCGAACTTATATGAAGTTCCAAAACTCCCGAGTGAGAGTGGGACAGAAGTTTTAGTCTCTCAATTGTCTTTGGATTATCGAGCAAGACGCAGTGGTTGAGTGGGCTCTACTACGCTGATTTCATCAGCTTTTACAGCCCTACTCAACTGTGCGGAGGTGGGACGACGAAATCGAATTCTAACGAATGACCGATTTCTGTCCCACTCTCATTTTTCTCACGACGGAAAGTTTTTAATAAATGATTCACTCATTCAAGCAAGTAGGAAATTAACTTTTTTTAGAATCACTCAAGTGATTTTATTTTCTACATATCATTCGTTTTTTCTGAGACTGAGATTTTAACATCTCGGTCTTTTTTACCCTTTCTTATTGGAAAGTCCAGCAATTGAGGCTCCACATTTCTTCATAAGTTTGATATAATAAGAAGATAGAGATTGATTAGGAAAAGAAGCATTAGAAACAGGTATGTAAGATGAAAAAAATATTAGTAGTTGATGATGAAAAACCAATTTCAGATATTATCAAATTTAACATGGCAAAAGAGGGCTATGAAGTCTTGACAGCCTTTGATGGCCGAGAAGCTTTGGAAGTCTTTGCGGCTGAGAATCCGGATATTATTATTCTAGATTTGATGTTGCCAGAGATTGATGGTCTGGAAGTGGCGCGTACCATTCGCAAGACCAGCAATGTGCCCATCATTGTCCTTTCTGCCAAAGATACGGAATTTGATAAGGTGATCGGTCTTGAAATTGGTGCGGATGACTATGTGACCAAACCCTTCTCTAATCGGGAATTGCAAGCACGTGTGAAGGCCTTGTTGCGTCGTTCGGAGTTTGCGGCGGATCCTCAGCTTGAAAATGAGGCCGATACGGAAATTGTAATTGGTGATCTTCACATCCTTCCAGACGCTTTCTTGGTTCAAAAGGCCAATAAAGAATTGGACTTGACCCATCGTGAGTTTGAATTGCTCTATCACCTTGCGACCCATGTCGGTCAAGTCATGACCCGTGAGCACCTTCTTGAGACGGTGTGGGGCTATGATTACTTTGGTGATGTTCGGACGGTGGATGTGACGGTTCGTCGTTTGCGTGAAAAAATCGAGGACACACCGGGACGTCCAGAATATATCTTGACCCGCCGTGGTGTCGGATATTATATGAGAAACAATGATTGATCTAATAAAACAATTTGTCATGTCGTCGAACTTTGTCTTTGTTCTGATTACGGTTGGGTTTATCATTGTGGTTGCCTTGCTTCTCCTAGAAAACCGTAGGGACAATATCAAGCTCCGACAACTAAACGCTAAAATTAAGGATCTGATTGCTGGGGACTATTCCGAAGTGGTCGACATGCAAGGAAGCCCAGAGCTGACCGATATGACCAACAGTATCAATGATCTATCTGAGGTCATTCGTCTGACGCATGAAAACCTAGAGCAGGAAACCAAGCGGCTGACTAGTATTCTAGCCTATATGACAGATGGAGTGCTTGCGACCAATAGACGGGGTCAGATCATCATGGTCAATGAAATGGCGGCCAAGCAATTGAACGTCAATCCGGACGAGGTTCTCAATACCAGTATTCTTGATTTGCTTTCGCTTGGAGACGACTATGATTTGCGAAGCTTGATTACTGAAGTACCAGAGTTAACCATCGATTCCCAGGATGAAAATGGGGAGTACTTAAGCCTTCGTGTGCGCTTTGCCTTGATTCGTCGCGAATCAGGTTTTATCTCTGGTCTGGTAGCTGTCTTGCACGATACGACAGAGCAGGACAAGGAAGAACGGGAACGTCGCCTCTTTGTCTCCAATGTAAGTCATGAACTGCGAACACCTTTGACCAGTGTGAAATCCTATCTGGAAGCCCTAGATGATGGCGCTTTGTCAGAGCCGGTGGCACCAGATTTTGTCAAGGTTTCACTGAATGAAACCAACCGCATGATGCGCATGGTCACAGATCTTTTGAGCTTGTCACGAATCGATAATGAAACTAGTCAGTTGGACATCGAGTTGACCAACTTTACAGCCTTTATTACCTTTATTTTAAACCGGTTTGATAAGATCAAGAGTCAATCGCAAGAAGATACCAAAAAGTACGAACTGATCCGTGAATATCCAATCACCCCGATTTGGGTTGAAATTGATACGGATAAAATGACCCAGGTAATCGACAATATCTTGAACAATGCCATCAAATACTCACCCGATGGTGGGAAAATCAAGGTAGGGATGAAAACAACAGATGCCCAGTTGATTATCTCTATCTCAGATGAGGGCTTGGGAATTCCCAAGAAAGACTTGCCACGCATTTTTGATCGCTTTTACCGAGTGGATAAGGCGCGTAGCCGGGCCCAAGGTGGGACTGGTCTGGGCTTAGCCATTGCTAAGGAGATCATTAAGCAACACAAAGGCTTTATTTGGGCCAAGAGTGAATATGGTAAGGGATCTACCTTTACCATTGTCTTGCCGTACGACAAAGATGCGATTAAAGACGACTGGGATACAGAAGAGGAAGAATAAGGAGTCAATGACAGAAAAGGGATTTAAGTATAGTATTTTAGCTTCAGGTTCTAGTGGGAATTCTTTCTACCTTGAGACGCCAAAGAAAAAACTGCTTATTGATGCAGGGCTATCAGGGAAAAAGATTACGGGACTATTGGCTGAAATTGATCGCAAACCAGAGGACTTAGATGCCATTTTGATTACGCACGAACACTCAGACCATATTCATGGTGTGGGTGTTTTAGCGCGGAAATATGGCATGGATCTATATGCTAATGAAGCAACTTGGAAGGCCATGGAAGGCACCAAGTATCTAGGCAAGGTCGATGATGCTCAAAAGCACATTTTTGAAATGGGGAAGACCAAGACATTTGGCGATATTGATATCGAAAGTTTTGGGGTCAGTCACGATGCTGCTGCCCCTCAATTCTATCGCTTTATGAAGGATGGCAAGAGCTTCGTCATGCTGACGGATACGGGCTATGTGAGTGATCGCTTGGCAGGAATCGTCGCGGATGCGGATGGCTATCTGATTGAGTCCAACCATGATGTAGAGATCCTTCGAGCAGGTTCTTATGCGTGGCGCTTGAAGCAGCGGATCTTGTCAGACCTAGGCCACCTTTCTAACGAAGATGGTGCGGATGCCATGATCCGAACCTTGGGAAATCGCACCAAGAAGATTTATCTGGGACATTTGTCAAAAGAGAACAATATCAAAGAATTGGCCCATATGACGATGGAGAATCAACTGGCTCGAGCAGATCTAGCTGTCGGCCATGATTTTGAGGTGCTAGATACCTCGCCAGATACCGCAACCCCTTTGACGAAGATATAAGATGGAAAACCACCTGCGGGTGGTTTTTTATATGCCTATTTGAGGAAATCTACATCTAGTAATGAATTTGCTCTTTACCCAAAATTCGTGTATGATAGGAGTACTTTATCTCAAGAATAAATTGACGGAGAAATGTTAATTTTGAAAACATATATCGGTTATTTGGATTCGAAATGGATTTATTTTGATGAAGAAAACGAAGTATTTCAATATAATGATCAAAAAAATACTTCCAATTGGATAATGGTTACTGCTCCACTTACAGTCTTTCTTTTAAAAGGAATTGCAAGTGTTTTAAATTCAGCCTTTGGGACGTTATCATATACGATTAATATCAGTATTGCAATGATTGGAACTCTGATAGTTTTCGGAATGCTGATGACAGCGAGGTCGAGAAAAAAAGATCCAAGAACGGGTTGGAAAACGGTTGTTTTGAAGGAAAAAGAGCGCAAAACACTCAGAGCAAAGGTGCTTGCAATTTTTATTATGAAGATTCTTTTTGCTTTTTTAGGGATTTTTTTCTTGGTTACTTATATTAGAGAAACTGATTTTTTGTGTCTGATGATCTACCTTCTTGCTTTTGCTTGTGTGATACATTTTCGTCAGGAAATTAAGACCAGAAAGATTCTTAAACTATTGAAGCGTCAAACAGGATCAACTGGACAATAATTCCATCGAAATATGTTTTACTGCAATAGAATGAGAGTATTGCATCTTTGATAAGCGATTTAATGGTAGATAATATGGGTCAAGAAATTTTGGGTGGTTCATCATTTAAAAATCTCCTTGATTAATTGATATGAAAAGAAAGGGTGTTTATGCTTAAAAAAGCAAACATAGAACATTTAGCAAAAAAAAATTTTCGCTATCGCATTCTAAATGTAGATAATGAGCATTATTTAGTAGACGTGGATCGTCCTTTTATAATCTCATACTTTTTCCCGTGGTTTTTGTATTTTACATCCCATTGGGCTATTCGGTTAACTGAGGATGAATTTAACACATTAACAACATCTAGAAACGACAAGCAAAGGAATGGTTTAACACATAACAAAGGAATTTCAGCTTCTGGAGCTGCGTTTGTGGCATTGCTTTTATCGAGAGCGTTTCCGATTGAAGATTATCTGTACTTCAACTCTCATTTACTCAATATTGGATTGACGTTATTCGTTTTTGGTATTGTGATGGGAATTCGCGTGTGGATGAGCAGAAGAAAAATTGTGTCCATGCTAGAGAATGATGATCATCTTATCAAAGTATATTGTGTCCCAACAACATTAAAATTTATTTTTTTATCGCTTCTAATGCCAACGATTTCTCTTATCATTGTTGGTGTGGTTTGTTATGCGGTAATAACTAATTTTGCTCCGAACTTTGTAGTTCATTTAGGTTTATTTGTTTTTGCACTTAATTTTTTATTGTCTGGAAATACAATCTATTTCTCAGCTGAGTCAACTTTCAAAGCTAAAATGAAATAATATAGAAGTGCATATAAAAAATTCAGATAGAACAATAAAGCAGTAATCTGAATGGCAGAGAGATGACTATTAGTCATAGGAAAGGAAAAATAGAAATGAAAAAAATGATGTTATTACTGGCTAGTTTGGTTGCTTTAACAGCTTGTAGTCAGTCTAAGCAAGATACGAAAGAGTCAACTTCCAATCAAACGACGAAGGAAACAAAAGTATCAGAGTCTTCTAAAGAAGAAAAGGGTTTGAAATTTGTAGTAGCACCTCAGTATGAAGGTAAAACATCTGAGCTAATTGAGTTAGGAAAAAAATTGGTCAAGGAACATCCTGAACTCGGAAGTGAAGGTAATATGGCGCTCTACTTCACGGGAGCTATTTCTGAAGGAAGAGCAGCGCTCATGTTGGTCAATAAGACAGATGTGGATATCAAGAAAGATTTGAATTTTTCAATTTCTTGGTCTTATGATGGAAAATCTATTCTTGACAATCAAAAAGTTAGTTATTTTATCAAGGATAGTGGAGAATTACCATCTCATTCAGCAACTTTGATATTGTTGCCACTGAATGAGGAACAATTGGGAATTGTAGATGGAATGTCAGATCCATCTAAGATGAAGCTTCAAATGTCAGATGTGAACGCTGTAGAGTGATTACAAAAATGAACCATACAAAGGAGAAGTAAATGCGCCTTGTTTATCTTACGATTGGTTTTGTGTCTTTGGGATTAGGAATTATTGGGATTCCTTTACCGATTTTACCGACGACTCCCTTTTTATTGCTATCGATGGCCTGCTTTGCTAAAAGTTCAAAACGCTTTGAAACTTGGCTCTACCAAACCAAGCTTTATCAAACCTATGTAGCGGATTACCGAGAGACCAAATCGATTGCCAAAGAACGGAAGAAATGGATTCTTCTTCAGATCTACATTCTGATGGGGATATCGATCTATCTGGCCCCGATTATTTGGGTGAAGCTTGCTCTAGGTGCTTTGACGATTTTTATCACCTATTATCTCTTAAAAGTGATCCCTAATAAGCCTGAAAATCCAACAGAAGAAAATCCTGATTAAAATTGGAGAATTCAGGCCCTAGAACTAGGAAAAGAAGTGCGTTCGTGCTTCTTTTTTGGTATAAAAGTAAAAACCCTTGATACACAAGGGTTTTCGTGTGCTGACTACGTTTTTGACTACGCTTCGAGAAATTTTAATAAGCGATCTACTTTAGGATTTTTAGTTTTCTATAAAAGGATCAACTCTTAAATATGATTAAAGTATATTTAAGAGTTGATCCATCTTTTATTAAATATCTCTTATTGTGATATGTATCTATTATATCATTGTTCTAACTCAGTTATCTTTTCTAACATTTCTTTTATATCCTTTTGCGTCTTGAAAGGATTATTTTTTATTTTCTTAACAAAGAGAATGAGTGTGATAATCAAAAAAATACAAGCGATAACAGGGTTGATGGTAAAGTATAAAAGGCTACAAAATGCAGATAATCCTACAGGAAAATACCAAGAAGAAGCTGGATATACCTTTGCCCCTCTATAAGTATAAAGATCACGATTTGTTCGTTGGTGATTTATATTTCCTTTTTTAACACTGCTGAAAGCATCCACAGTAGTTTTGTTATATACCTTATTGTATATTGTACGTTTAGGATCTTTAATAAGGCCTGTCCCTTTTTGGCCGTATGTTGGAATGATTGCTCGTTTAACCTGTCTCTTTAATTTCGATGTTGTCCGAGCTTTTAAACTCTTTGAAAGACTGGGTTTTCTAACTCCTATTTTCATAGTAATACTCCTTATTATTATTTCAATCCCAAACTTTTTTGTTTTAATTATATCAAATAACGAAGGGGAATGAAATAATAACGAGGTAAAGAAATAAAATTCACTATAAGAAGTGGGCATTATGTTGGTAAGATATAGAAATGCGCCAGTTAAAGAAACTTAAAATTCATGGAGCAAACTTACAAAACGTGATATTCAACTTATTGGATCGATATCCAAACACACCTAAAATATAGTAAAAGCAATCAACTGTATCTAATGGATATCTAATGGTAATCGTTTTAAAATTTTGGTATACTTAAGAGTATGAATTTATTAGAAAGTAGGCTTCCTATGGAGAAATTACAAGCCCTGTTATCGGAACGGTTTCAGATCGTTTTTTCAGATAGCAGTTTATTAGATACAGCTTTTACGCACACCTCTTATGCCAATGAGCACCGCCTCTTAAAAATTTCACATAACGAACGTTTGGAATTTTTAGGAGACGCTGTTCTTCAATTAGTTATTTCCGAATATTTGTATAAGGAACACCCAAACAGACCGGAGGGAGATTTGTCCAAATTCCGTTCTATGATTGTCCGTGAAGAGAGTCTGGCTGGCTTTTCTCGAGATTGCCAATTTGACGATTTCATCAAACTGGGCAAGGGCGAAGAAAAATCTGGTGGCCGGGACCGTGATACGATTCTTGGTGACTTATTTGAAGCCTTTTTAGGTGCTCTTTTACTGGATCAAGGAGTGGAAGCAGTCAAACGCTTCATCTATCAGGTCATGATTCCAAAGGTTGAAACGGGTCAATTTTCTCAAGTCATTGACTACAAGACCCGCCTGCAAGAACTGTTACAGGTTCACGGAGATGTGGAGATCCAATACCAAGTGGTTAGCGAGTCCGGTCCTGCTCATGCCAAAGAGTTTGAAGTAGAAGTGTTCGTGAACGGTCAAACGATGGGACATGGTCATGGTCGTTCCAAGAAGTTAGCGGAGCAGGAAGCAGCCCGCAATGCAGTTGAAACGAGGAATGATGGGCCATGTATCTAAAAGAGATTGAAATCCAAGGCTTTAAATCCTTTGCGGATAAGACAAAAGTCGTGTTTGACAAAGGAGTCACTGCTGTTGTAGGGCCTAATGGATCTGGAAAATCAAATATCACAGAGAGCTTGCGCTGGGCCCTGGGGGAATCCAGTGTCAAGAGTCTACGTGGGGGCAAGATGCCCGATGTCATCTTTGCAGGGACAGAATCGCGTAAACCGCTGAATTATGCCTGTGTCACAGTTGTCTTAGATAACCAAGATGGTTTTATCCAGCAGGCAGGGAAAGAAATTCGTGTCGAACGGCATATTTATCGTTCAGGAGACAGCGAGTACAAGATCGATGGCAAGAAAGTACGTCTCAGAGATGTTCATGATTTGTTCATGGATACGGGATTGGGACGGGATTCTTTCTCCATTATCTCCCAAGGTCGGGTAGAGGAGATCTTTAACTCCAAACCGGAAGAACGCCGGGCAATCTTTGAAGAAGCTGCAGGTGTCTTGAAATTTAAGACGCGGCGCAAGGAAACCGAGACCAAACTCAACCAAACCCAGGAGAATTTGGACCGTCTGGAGGATATCCTCTATGAATTAGAAGGACAAATCCAACCTCTTGAAAAGCAAGCGACTGTCGCTCGCCGTTTCTTGGAATTAGACCAAGAACGGCAGGTTCTCTTGCTGGATGTTTTAGTTGCTCAAGTTGATTTGACAAAGAACCTTTATGAAAAGGCTGATCAAGAAGAAAAGGCCATTCAAGAACAGTTGGCTTCTTATTACCAACGTCGTCAGGTCTTAGAAGAAGAGAATGTACGCATCAAGAAGGCCCGCCATCAGTTGGATGAAAGCTTAGCTGAGGACCAGGCCAGCTTGCTTGAGGTCACTCGTTTGATCAGTGATTTGGAAAAGCAAATCGAAGTAGCTAAGTTGCAATCGACTCAAGCAGCCCATAGTCGCAGGGAAAATCTTGAGCGCCTGGATGCTGTTTTGGCCCGTCTGGAAGAAGCGAAAAATGAGCTGGCTCAAAAACAAGAGACGCTAGCTGTGCTTCAACAAAGGCTGACAGAGAACCGTCAGCAACAAGAAGAGTTGGAAAAAGAATTAGCCAACTACGAAGAAGATCCGGAACAAGTCATTGAGCATCTACGCGAGCAGTATGTCGCGCTCTTACAGACTGAGGCTGAAAAATCAAATGAGCGGACAGCCATTGAGAGCCGGATCCAAGCACTCCTGCAAGAATCAAGCCATCGTCAAGAGGATTTGACCAAGGCACAAACAAACTTTGAAACTGCCAAGGAAAAAGAAGTCCGACAATTGGAAGAGTTGGATCAGGCACAAGCGACGGTCAAAGGTTTACTAGTAGAATACCAAGAGCAATTGGTAAAAGTGGAGCAGGCCAAAGCTGCCTACCAAGAGGCTCAAGCGGCCATGTTTGACTTGATGGATGAGAGCAAGAACAAGCGGGCGCGGATCAATAGCTTGGAAGCCATTCAGAAGAACCATAGTAACTTCTACGCAGGCGTCAAGAGCGTTTTGCAAGAAGCAGAACGGTTAGGAGGCATCTGTGGGGCTGTTAGTGAGAATTTGAGTTTCTCAAAAGACTACCAGACAGCGCTTGAAATTGCTCTGGGAGCTAGCAGCCAACAGATCATTGTCGAGGATGAAAAGGCTGCAACGCGAGCTATCGATTTCTTGAAACGCAATCGCTTGGGACGGGCAACTTTCCTTCCGCTAACGACCATCAAAGCCCGTCAACTATCCCCTCGGAATCTGGAATTGATTCAAGCCAGTGCAGGATTTCTTGGAATCGCGAGTGACTTAGTGACCTATGAGCATCGGTTTGAACAGATTTTCCAAAACTTGCTTGGAGTAACGGCCATCTTTGACACGACAGAGCATGCGCGTGAGGCGGCTCGTAAAGTCAATTATCAAGTTCGGATGGTGACCTTGGATGGGACCGAATTGCGGACCGGAGGATCGTATGCCGGTGGTGCCAATCGCTCCCAAAATACGGTTTTTGTCAAACCAGAATTGGATAGTTTGAAGCAGGAAATGCAAGCTCTGGATGCTCGTTTGAGAGAAGCAGAGCAGGAGGTCGAGACCAAGGACAATCTGCTCAAGCAGGCGCAAGAATACCTGGCCTCTATTCAAAGCCAAGGTGAGCAAGCGCGTCTAGAGCAACAGCGGGCCCAATTGGCCTACCAACAAAGCCAAGAGCAGCTGAAAGAAATTCAGGAACTCTTAGAAGCTTTGAAGTCAGAATTGGCAACAGATGCGACCCAGTCTCTCCAAGAAGAGCTGGAATCCCTTACTGAGCAATTAGCAAAAATTGAGCTTCAAAAAGAAAATCTGAATCGCGACATTGAAACCATGAAGTCCGATAAAGATGTTCTGCAACAAAAGGTACAAAACCTGCAAGAGCAATTGGCAGAATTGCGACTTCAACAGACGGAATGGTTGAGCCAACAAAGCTACGAGCAAACAGATGTTCGTCGCTTAGAAGAAACGATCTCTCAGTTGGAAGTAGAAGAGCATCAGTTGCAATTATTGATTGAACAAGGCGAGGCCCAAGTTCAGATAGTTGATGTGGAGCAGCTAGCCAACCAATTGACGCAGGCCCAAGCCAAGAAAACGGAACTGGAACAAGGAGTCATTCGGAAACGCTTTGAGCTGGATGATTTGGAAGGCCAGGCCGAAGATGTGGCAGAACAGATGGAGCAAGCTCGCAAGAAAAACGAAGAGTGGATTCGTCAACAAGCTAAAGCTGAAGCGACACGTGAAAAGCATGCGGATCGCTTGAACAAGCTTTTAACGCAAATTACCGATGAATTTATGCAAAGCTTTGACCAAGCCAAAGAGCAGGCCAAACCTGTTGAAAATCTTGCGGCAGCTGAAAACCAGCTCAAGAGCATCGAAAAAGATATTAAGGCACTTGGTCCGGTCAATGTGGATGCGATCGAGCAGTACGATGAGGTGAAGGGGCGCTTTGATTTCCTTTCAAACCAGCGTGAGGATGTCTTGGCTGCGAAAAACATGCTTCTGTCTACCATTAACGACATGAATGACGAAGTCAAGGAACGCTTTAAATCGACTTTTGAAGCTATTCGTGAATCCTTTAAAGTCACTTTCCGTCAAATGTTTGGTGGGGGTTCTGCTGATTTGATTCTGACAGAGCCAGATCTTCTGACAGCTGGTGTTGAGATTTCTGTGCAGCCACCTGGTAAAAAGATCCAATCCTTAAACCTCATGAGTGGTGGAGAAAAGGCCTTGTCTGCCTTGGCCCTCTTGTTCTCGATTATTCGTGTCAAGACCATTCCATTTGTCATTCTGGATGAGGTAGAGGCTGCCCTAGATGAGGCCAATGTTAAGCGCTTTGGGGATTATCTGAACCGCTTTGATAAGGAAAGCCAATTTATTGTCGTGACGCACCGGAAGGGAACTATGTCGGCTGCAGATTCCATCTATGGGGTGACCATGCAGGAATCTGGGGTTTCTAAAATCGTCTCAGTAAAATTGAAAGACTTAGAAAATGAAGAATAATGATATTAAATTGATCGCTACGGATATGGATGGAACCTTTCTAAATGACCAACATCAGTACGATCAAGACCTTTTACGCAAGGTATTAGCAAGTTGCAAAGAAAAAGGCATCTATTTTGCTGCTGCAAGTGGCCGTGCCCTCCTTTCTCTCAAATCTCTCTTTAAAGGATTTGAGGACCAGATGATTTTCATTGCTGAAAATGGTAGTGTGGTAGAATTTCATGGAGACGATCTCTACGAAGCGACCATGTCCAAAGACTTTTATTTGGGTGTTTTTGAGGCTTTGAAATCCTCACCTTATGCAGACCCGAATAAGCTTCTTTTGACTGGGAAAAAAGGGAGCTATGTATTAGAAACAGTAGATCCCGACTATCTGGCCTTGAGTCAGCACTACAATGAAAACATTCAAAAAGTGAAAAGCCTAGCAGATATTCAGGATGAAATTTTCAAATTGACCACCAACTTTGATGCAGCTCTTGTTCTTGAAGGAGAGCAATGGGTCACTGAGAATATCCCAGGCGTCAAAGCAATGACGACAGGTTTTGAATCGATTGATATTGTCCTCGATTATGTCGATAAAGGAGTGGCGATTACCGCCTTAGCGGATAAACTAGGGATCTCGATGGATCAGGTGATGGCTTTTGGGGATAACCTAAATGACCTCCATATGATGCAAGTCGTGGGCCATCCTGTAGCGCCAGAAAATGCACGTCCTGAAATCTTAGCGATTGCTGAAACAGTCATCGGCCACCATGCGACGGGTTCTGTCTTGCGCTACATGGAGGAAATCGTATGAGTCAGATTTCCTTGATTGCGCTGGATTTAGATGGGACCCTTCTCAATTCTGAAAAAAAGATCTCCCCTCGCAATAGAGCAGCTCTCGCTGCTGCACAGGCCCAAGGTGTCAAGGTGGTTCTAACCACTGGTCGCCCCTTGAAAGCCATGGATTTTCTTTTAGAAGAATTGGGAACAGCAGGCCTCAAAGAAGAGTATACAATTACCTTCAACGGTGGTTTGGTGCAGCGAAATAATGGAGAAATCCTCTCGAAAGTTGTCTTGGCACCAGAAGATGTCGCAACCATTCATGATGAAACAGCCCGTCTCGGACTTCCGCTGGATGCGATCAGTGAGGGAACGGTTTATGAGATTTATTCGGAACGGAAGTCCCTCTATTCCCATTACAATCCCTATCTAAACTTTGTTGAGACAGATTTTAAAGACCTGCCATCCAAGATTTCCTACAACAAGTGTGTGACAGCCGTTGATCAAGACTTTTTAGATGCAGCGATCAAGCAGATCAGGCCGGACTTATTTCAAGACTATGAAATTTTTAAATCTCGGGAAATGTTGCTGGAATGGTGCCCCAAAAATGTTCACAAGGCAACAGGTTTAGAGGCATTGGCAGCTATTTTGGGTCTTACATCTGATCAAGTCATGGCTTGTGGAGATGAGGCCAATGACCTGTCTATGATTCAGTGGGCTGGACTAGGGGTTGCTATGGGCAATGCGATCCCGGCAGTAAAAGAGGTGGCAGCGCTTGTTGCACCCGTGACCAATGACCAAGATGCTGTCGCATGGGCAATTGAAAATTATGTGCTAAAGGAGAGTGAATAAATGGGATTATTTGATCGTTTATTTGGAAAAAAAGAAGAAACTGAAAAAGTGCTTCCGTCTACTGAAGAAGTGACGGAAAGTAATGAGATTGAAGAAGTTGTCAAAGAGGAGCCGACGACGGCTGTCTCAAATGACAAGGAAGAGCAAAAAATCGCTGATATGGAGGCTTACTACCAAGAGCTTAAAGCGCGGATTGCAGCCACACATCAACCTGTTTCAACCGTCACTCAAGAAGAGTCATCAGTGGAACCTCTTGTTGAAGAAAATGTGACTTCAGAGACTCATGAAGACCAAGCAGCAGGAGAGGAGTCTCCGGTTGTCTTTGAATCCGCTCAAACAGAAACAAGTTCTGAAGAAGTTTCACCTGTAGCTGATGAAACGGAAACTGAGCCTCTTAAAGAAGCAGATGAGATTGATGTTATAAAACTGGAAGAAGAGTCACCATCACCGGACGCTGAGCCAGTAGAAGTGAGCACGACAGAAGAGAATATTCCAGAACCGGAAGCATCAGAAGCGATCGCTGAAGTAGAGGAAACTTCAGAAGTAGCGGAAGCCGAGTCTAGCTTTCCTGAAGGACAAGCTGCATCAGCTATGGAGGAAAGAACTGTTGAAGAGGCAGAGGGGCCAATTCAAGATGAGGTCGCACCTCAGCAAGAAACCATCCAGGAAAAATATGATCGTAGCTTGAAAAAGACACGGACTGGATTTGGAGCACGCCTCAATGCCTTCTTTGCCAATTTCCGTTCAGTTGATGAAGAATTCTTTGAAGAATTGGAAGAACTCTTGATCATGAGTGACGTTGGGGTTCAAGTGGCCTCTAATTTAACCGAAGAGCTGCGTTATGAAGCCCGTTTGGAAAATGCCAAAAAACCAGATGCTCTCAAGCGCGTGATCATCGAAAAATTGGTGGACTTGTATGAAAAGGATGGCCAATTTAATGAAGCCATTCGTTTTCAAGATGGTCTTACGGTCATGCTCTTTGTTGGGGTCAATGGAGTTGGTAAAACAACATCTATCGGGAAGTTAGCCCACCGCTACAAACAAGAAGGCAAGAAAGTCATGCTGGTTGCAGCAGATACTTTCCGTGCAGGAGCAGTAGCTCAACTGGCAGAATGGGGACGCCGCGTAGATGTTCCTGTTGTGACAGGTCCTGAAAAATCAGATCCTGCCAGCGTCGTATTTGATGGAATGGAACGCGCGATCGCTGAAAACATTGATGTTCTGATGATTGATACAGCTGGTCGTCTGCAAAACAAGGACAACCTCATGGCGGAGCTTGAAAAAATCGGCCGGATTATCAAACGTGTTGTACCCGATGCACCGCATGAAACCTTGCTGGCCCTCGATGCATCAACCGGTCAAAATGCCTTGGTGCAAGCTAAAGAATTTTCAAAAATTACACCTGTGACAGGAATTGTATTGACCAAGATCGATGGAACGGCTCGAGGTGGGGTCGTCCTTGCGATTCGAGAAGAGTTGGATATCCCAGTGAAGTTGATTGGATTCGGAGAAAAGATTGATGACATCGGACCATTCCACTCAGAAAACTTCATGAGAGGCCTCTTGGAAGGCTTGATTTAAGAGTCAAATAGAAAAAGACAAATTGTTTAAAAGACAATTTGTCTTTTTGTTTCCTTGCGCTATCAAAAAAACCACCCGAAGGTGGCTTTCCTTAATTCTTAGGTTCAGGTTTCCAAACCCATTCGGCTCCGTATTCTGCAAGGAGATCATCGGATGCAGTTGGTCCCATGGATCCAGACTTGTATTCATAGAGCGGTGCTCCATTTTCGGCCCATAGTTTTTCAATCCGGTCAATCAATTGCCATGAAGCACGGACTTCGTGCCAGTGGCTGTAATTGGTTGAGTCATTGTTCAAAACGTCGAAAATTAATTTTTCATAAGGCTCTGGTGAAGCCCCAGTTGCGGTCGCATCTGTTTCGTAATCAAAGGAAATCGGTGCGATACTGAATTTTTCTCCGACCTCTTTTCCGTTGATGCTCAATGAGAAACCTTCGTTTGGTTGGATATAAATGGTCAAGATATTTGGTTGCAAGCTATGTCCAAAGATGGAGTCGGTTTGCTTGAAAACCACATTGACCATGGTTCCTTTTTGTGTCAAGCGTTTTCCGGTACGGAAGAAGAAAGGCACACCGCGGAAGCGATCGCTATCAACAAAGAACGCACCAGAAGCATAGGTCTCTGTAGTAGACTCAGGGTCGACATTGGGCTCACTGCGATAAGAGATATCTTTTTTCCCTTCGATCGTACCTGAATGGTATTGACCACGGATAAAGAATTTCTTCAATTCGTCATCTGTTGGATTGTGCAATTGCTCAAAAACTTTAACTTTTTCTGCCCGAATCGCATCCTTGGTGAAGGTAGCTGGTTTATCCATAGCAAGCAAAGACAAAAGCTGAAGGGTATGGTTTTGCACCATATCTCGAAGGGCTCCCGAGTGATCATAGTAGCCACCGCGTTCTTCAACTCCTAAGCGTTCAGCAAAAGTAATTTGGATATTGTCAATAAAATCTCGGTTCCAAAGATTATCAAAAATAAGATTTCCAAAACGAATGGCAAAGATATTTTGGATCATTTCTTTTCCAAGGTAATGGTCGATTCGGAAGATTTGTTCTTCATCAAAGGTTTCTTCCAATTCTTTGTTGAGCTGACTAGCCGTTTCTAGGTCTGTACCGAAAGGTTTTTCAACGATCAAGCGCTCAAAGCCTTGTCCATCCACAATGCCTTCTGATTTGAGGTGTTTAGCAATGGTTCCAAAAAATTGAGGAGCCATGGACAAGAAGAAGACCTTGTTGTGTTCCGTTTGGTATTTTTCATCCAAGCTATTTTGCAATTCGCGCAGGGCGATGTAATGTTCGGTATCATTAACATCATGACTTTGGTAGTAGAAATGACTGGCGAATTCTTGGGCTTGTTGAGGGCTATCTGCCAGGTCTGTGATGGATTCTACCACGACTGATTCAAAGTATTCCTTGCTCCATGGTCTGCGGGCTGTTCCGATAACCGCAAAGTGTTCAGATAGATTTCCTGATTTATAGAGTCTAAAAAGGGATGGATAGAGTTTGCGCTTGGCTAAATCTCCACTGGCCCCGAAAATGGTTACAATAACTTTTGAAGACATTTAAGTACCTATTTCCTATTTTATTAACCATATTTTACCATAAAATCCACAAGATTTCTTTGATGGAATCGTTGTTCCGAATATTTTCCGCTTGGATTAGAGGATTTGAGAGGAAAGCATAGAAAAAGCTAGAACCAATGTGGATTCTAGCTTGAGCTGTTATAAAATGTTTGGATCGACCACCGAAGAAACTTGGTGAATCCATCAGAATACGCGGTAGACATAAGGATTATCCGGTTTTGTAATGGTCTGGCAATCGCTAATGTGGAGGACAGGCAAGCTTTGCTTGAGCTGCTTGTGGTATTCAATGGACAAGGTTCCTTTCGCATGGATCCAGGTATTGTTTTCGAAATGCTGCGGAGCACCTGTCGTTAAGAGACCGTAGACGCCGGAATCTGCGATACAGTGGATGATCCCAAAGCGAAAGAGAAATTGGCTGTCCTTGTTATTGGGGTCATTGTATACAAAACCGGTCAGCTCGATCGTCTTTCCTGCAAATTGGTCAGGATAATCATAAATAACTTCTATGACTTCCATGTAATTCTCAGTGGTCACCTGAATTACTTTTTTATCAACATATTTCTTTGCAGCCTGCTTCATTTCTGACTCATAGGCTGACTTGGTAAAATAGCTACTAGTATCTGGTTTGAGATACTGGGTTGTTGTCCCTTCGTCCTGCTGGATTTCCTTGGAAGAACCGGCTGCAACCGGGAAGTGGTAGCCTTTTGCAGAGACTGTTTGGGAATCCAGTGTCACTGTAGGGAAAAATAGCCCGACAAACAAAGGAATACAGAGCAAGAAGATACTCGCCACTTTTGCCCAGAAGCCAGAGAGATGACTGTGGATCTTCATCTGCTTGACCCAGATGATCAGCTGCACAAGAGCTAAAACAAAGGACAAGAACATGGAAATATAAGCCAAGTAAGAATAGTGTAAGTTGATGTATTGATTGAGCTTACCAGACAATTGCAGGTACATGGTGAGCTCAAAATAGCCAGCTAATATCAAGAAACGAATCATAGCACTACCCCCACAAACCAAGCATAAAGGAGCACAACTCCACTCACAATTCCGATAAATTGCCAGATGAAACGGGTCTTGAGATAATTTTTCATCATGAGGAGATTTTTGACATCAAGCATAGGCCCAATCACCAGAAAGGCAAGAACCGGCGCTACTCCAAAACTCGTCAGAAGAGAGGATCCAACAAAGGCGTCCGCCTCGCTACAAAGTGAGAGGAGGAAGGACAAGACCATGAGAAGGAGAATAGCAATAACCGGTGTCGCGCTGATCGAAGTGAGGATCCGTGTTGGGACATAGACTTGGACGAGGCTGGCAAAGAGGCAACCAAATACCAGGTAACGTCCTGTATCAAAGAATTCATCAATGGCTTGTACCAAGACTTGGAAGAGCTTTTGACCTTTGCTCAAGTCCCTAAAATCATGTTCATGTACAGCCTTACGATGTTCTTTTTGGATCGAATCTGTCTGAATAAAACCAAGAAAGATTCCAAGTACCGTTGCGACCAGTAGGGAACCAAGGGCTCGGTAGAGGGCCATCTTGACAGAATTCCCAAAGGCTGAGTAGGTCGCAAAGAGAACGATGGGATTGATGACAGGTGCTGTCACCAGAAAGGGAACAGCAGTATAACTTGGGACTTTCTTTTCTAGAAAGCGATTGATAATGGGAACAATTCCACATTCACAGGAAGGAAAGATAAAGCCGATAAAGGTCCCAAAGAAGATCCGCCCAAATTTATTCTTGGGAAGAAAGCGGTAGACCCTCTCTGGGGTGATATAGACCTCAATAATCCCTGAAATGATACTTCCGATTAGGACAAACGGTAGGGCTTCGATAATAATCGAGAGAAAAATAGCCCCAGCCTGCAAGACGCTAGAGGGAAGGTGTTGAAAGAATGTCATTACTTAGCCTTCTTTGCTTCTTTAGTTGTAGCAGTTTCTTCCTTCTTTTTTTCTTCGGGGAATTCGACTGTTTTTTCTACATCTGGGAAACTTGCAAAGTTTTCAAACATTTTATCAAGATCATCTGTTTTTGAGAATTTAATAGCCATTGTTGGGCCTCCTTTTTATTTTCTTTCATTATAACAAAAAGGAAAGAGCAAGGGGGAAATGGAGCATAAAAGAAAAGATCCATAGGGTCAAAATTATTCTATGAAAAATCCCTGAAACAGAGACCAGAACTGGCGATCTCACCCCTTGGTGGCAGCAAAATATGCTATAATAGAAGCTATGGATAAATATGAAAAAATAGCCCAAGAATTGGGTGTTAGCTTAAAACAAATCGATACTGTATTGAGTCTGACCGCAGAAGGCTCAACTATTCCTTTCATTGCCCGCTATCGAAAAGATATGACGGGAAATTTAGACGAAGTAGCGATCAAGGCCATTATTGACCGGGACAAATCGTTAACGGCTCTGGCTGAACGAAAGGAAACCGTCCTTGCTAAGATTGAGGAACAAGGTAAACTGACAGAGGCGCTCAAGCAGGCTATTGAAGCTGCTGAAAAATTAGCGGATGTCGAAGAGCTTTATCTCCCTTATAAGGAAAAACGGCGGACCAAGGCGACGATTGCTCGAGAAGCAGGACTTTTTCCTTTGGCACGTCTCATTTTGCAAAATAGTCCAAACTTGGAAGCAGAGGCTCAGAAATTCACCTGTGAGGCCTTCCCAACTGAAACTGCGGCTTTAGCTGGTGCAGTGGATATTCTGGTAGAAGCTATTTCAGAGGATCCCCAATTACGGGCCCTCACCTATCAAGAAATTCATGGGCATTCCCTCATGACGTCAACCTTGAAGGATGAAAGCTTAGATCCTAAGAGAACCTTTGAAATCTACTATGATTTTTCTGAGAAGATCAAGAATATGCAAGGCTACCGGACTCTAGCTCTCAATCGTGGGGAAAAATTGGGCGTTCTCAAAGTCGGATTTGAGCACCATTTGGATCGGATCATTCGTATTTTTGAGGCTCGTTTTAAAACTAGAAATACCTATGTCGATGAGGTTATTCAACAAGCGGTTAAGAAAAAAATCGTACCTGCGATTGAACGTCGGATTCGGACAGAGTTGACGGAGGTGGCAGAAGACGGGGCCATTCAATTGTTCTCTGAAAATCTACGGAATCTATTGCTCATTCCTCCATTAAAAGGGCGCGTGGTCCTTGGATTTGACCCAGCCTTTCGGACCGGTGCTAAACTAGCCGTTGTTGATGAGACAGGCAAAATGCTTGCTACCCAGGTCATCTATCCAGTTGCTCCTGCAAAACCAGCTCAGATCGAGCAGGCTAAAAAGGATCTGTCCTCCTTGATCAAGGAGTTCGGCGTAGAAATTATTGCGATTGGAAATGGGACCGCCAGCCGTGAAAGTGAGGCCTTTGTCGCAGAGGTACTTCATGACCATCCAGGAGATCGCTATGTTATTGTCAATGAAAGCGGAGCATCTGTCTATTCAGCTAGTGAGTTGGCCCGTCATGAGTTCCCAGAGCTAACCGTTGAAAAACGCTCGGCCATCTCCATTGCCCGTCGCTTGCAAGATCCGCTAGCAGAATTGGTGAAAATCGATGCCAAATCTATCGGTGTGGGTCAATACCAGCATGATGTCAATCAGAAAAAACTGACAGAAAGCTTGGATTTCGTGGTAGATACTGTCGTAAACCAAGTTGGGGTCAATATCAATACGGCTAGTCCCTCTCTATTAGCGCATGTAGCAGGACTCAATAAGACTATCTCTGAAAATATTGTGAAGTACCGGGAAGAAGAAGGGATGATCCTCTCACGAGCGCAGATTAAAAAAGTGCCTCGCCTCGGCGCCAAGGCTTTCGAGCAGGCTGCTGGATTCTTACGCATCCCTGAAAGTAATAACATCTTGGACAATACCGGTGTCCACCCTGAAAGTTACAAGGAAGTTGAAAAACTCTTTCAACTTCTTGAAATTACCGAACTCGATGCATCCGCTCAGGAAAAATTAAAAGCTGTGAACATAAAGGAGATGTCTACTCAGCTGGATCTGGGACCAGAAACTCTGAAAGATATCATTGCTGATCTCCTAAAACCGGGTCGCGATTTGCGGGATTCCTTTGATGCACCCGTGCTCCGTCAGGATGTCTTGGATATTAAAGACCTGCATATTGGCCAAAAATTAGAAGGGGTTGTGCGCAATGTGGTTGACTTTGGAGCCTTTGTCGATATTGGCATTCACGAAGATGGCTTGATTCATATCTCCCATATGAGCAAGCAGTTTATCAAGCATCCAAGCCAGGTCGTCTCAGTAGGTGATTTGGTTACCGTCTGGGTGAAGAAGATTGATGTGGAACGCGAAAAAGTCAATCTCAGTTTGGTAGCTCCGAATGAATCTGACTGAGTATGTACGCCAAGTATCCCTAGAAGATTTTGGGAGAGAATTCCGTCATCGAGCAGAGTGGAATTCACGTCTTCAAACTACTGGAGGTCGTTTCTTTCCCAAGGATCGACACCTTGATTTCAACCCTAAAATATACCAAGTTTTCGGGTTAGAGGTCTTTCGCAAAATCGTCCGCCACGAGCTCTGCCATTACCATCTTTACGATCAAGGTAAAGGGTATCGCCACAAAGATCTAGACTTTAAGCAACTTCTCCAGCAAGTGGACGGTCTTCGTTTCACACCTCCTCTACCAGATAGAACTGGGCGAGTCAAGCGGATCTATCTCTATCAATGTCCCCATTGTGGCCAAGAGTATAGACGAAAGCGAAAAATCGATCTGAAGAAATATGCCTGCGGTCGCTGTCACAGCTGCCTGCAATTTCTTGAAATGAGACAAGTGTAAGAATCAGTCTTTAGGCGGATCTCTTTCCAGTTCGACTCTGCTAAAATAGGTCTAACTAGAAAGAGGAAAATCAAATGACATCATCATTTTACAAATTAAAACGACATCGCCTGGTTTCAGGTGTGCTAGCTGGCTTAGCTGATAAATTTGGTCTTAGTGTAACTCTCCTACGCTTCTTGTTTATTCTTTTTACGGTTTCTCATGCCTTTATCGGTGTGATTATCTATTTACTGTTAGATACGACCTTGCCTTATAAGGACGAGGAGGAGCAGGAAATGTTTGACTATGGCCCTCGACCTCGTCGAAGAAAAGAGGCCGAACCCATCCATGATCAGAATGATAGTCCATTTTTCTAAAAGGAGATTTGAGTGAAGCAGAAGTTCTATTCCCTTGCTTTTATTCTATATCTCTTCTTCAGTTTTATAGGACAGTTTTTCATTTTAAATCGTTTTTTTGGTGAAGGAGTTGGAACAGTTTTGATCGGAATGCTCCTTTTTCCACTGGGCATTTGGAATAGCCTCTTCTACCTCTTGTTTCTGCCAACAAAAGAGGCTAGAAAGCCACAAATTTATCGGTTTTCGATTTTATTTCTGCCGGTTTTGTATCTGGTTTTCTCCTTGTTGGGGGGAGGTCCTTTCGCCTTTATGCACGGCTTGATCGCATTTCCTTCAAATGCGGTGGTCTATGCGGTCTCTATCGGAATCAAATCTATGATCAAAGATTTCTTGCAAGGCTGAAGGCTGGAGCATTCTTCAGATGTTACCATCATTTACTAGAGGTTAGAGACATTTGTCTTGGCCTCTTTTTAGTCGCATTAAAAAGGAGTTGAAAATGGATCATTCAAATGACACTTCAGTCTCTCGTCTGAAGAGAAAATCTGCTATAATAGAGAGAGAATTTGAAAAGGGAGAATGATATGGCAGTTACTGTTCGCGATATACAGGAAAAGCTTCGTCTATCGGTTGTTTATGGGGATGATAGCCTCTTAAGCAAGGAAATTACGACTGCGGACATTTCACGTCCAGGTCTTGAAATGACGGGCTATTTCGACTATTACACACCTGAGCGGATTCAGCTTGTAGGAATGAAAGAATGGTCCTACCTGGTGAAGATGAGCTCTCACAACCGTCATCAGGTCTTGCGCAAGATGTTCCAGCCAGAGACACCTGTCATCATTGTCGCGCGGAATTTAGAAATTCCAGAAGAAATGTTGCGTGCTGCTGAAGAGAAGCAACTAGCCATTTTGAAGAGCAATGTTGCAACGAGTCGTTTATCTGGAGAGCTTTCTAGCTATTTGGATAGTCGGCTAGCAGAACGTACGAGTGTACACGGTGTCTTGATGGATATTTATGGGATGGGTGTCTTGATCCAAGGAGATAGCGGAATCGGAAAAAGCGAGACAGGTCTGGAACTTGTCAAACGGGGTCACCGCCTCGTAGCAGATGACCGAGTCGACATCTATGCGAGAGACGAGATGACCCTTTGGGGAGAGCCAGCTGAAATCCTACGCCACTTACTAGAGATCCGTGGTGTCGGGATTATCGATGTCATGAGTCTCTACGGTGCGAGTGCTGTCAAGGATTCTTCACAAGTCCAAATCGCCGTTTACTTGGAAAATTATGCTAAGGATCAAGTTTATGATCGTCTTGGTAATAATGCAGAAGAGTTGGAAATCGGTGGCGTGACCATTCCTCGGATTCGCATCCCTGTGAAGACTGGTCGGAACATTTCGGTCGTGATCGAAGCCGCAGCGATGAATGTTCGGACCAAAGAAATGGGCTATGATGCTACCAAAACTTTTGAAGAACGTTTGTCCCAGTTGATTAGTCAAAATGAGGTGAAGGAATGAATCCAGTAGCCCTTCAATTAGGTCCGATCAGTATTCGTTGGTATGCAATTTGTATTGTCTCTGGCTTGATACTAGCCGTTTATCTTTCCATGAAAGAAGCGCCCCGTAAAAAAATTGATCCAGATGATATCATTGATTTCATTTTGATCGCCTTTCCGCTTGCGATTGTGGGTGCCAGACTCTATTACGTTATTTTCGAATGGGGCTATTATAGCCAGCATCTTGGTGAGATTTTCGCCATCTGGAACGGAGGAATCGCGATTTATGGTGGCCTCTTGACAGGTGCCCTTGTCCTCTATCTATTCTCTCGTAGACGTTTGATTGAACCGATCGACTTTTTAGATATTGCGGCTCCAAGCGTCATGATTGCACAGAGTATTGGTCGCTGGGGAAACTTCTTTAACCAGGAAGCTTATGGAGCTGCTGTTAAGAGCCTCAACTACCTGCCCTCTTTTATTCGAGACCAAATGTATATAGATGGTAGTTACCGTCAGCCAACCTTCTTATATGAATCTAGTTGGAATCTGCTAGGATTTCTCTTGATCTTGATTCTTCGGAGGAAGCCCCAATTTTTGCGACAAGGTGAGATCACAGCCTTTTACCTTATCTGGTATGGTTTTGGTCGGATGATCATCGAAGGAATGCGGACAGATAGCTTGATGTTTGCGGGCTTACGTGTTTCCCAGTGGTTGTCTATGATCCTAATTCTAGTTGGACTTGCCATCATTCTTTACCAACGTCGCAAAAAAGCCCCTTATTATGTAGAAGCAAAGGAGTAATATATGTTTATTGAAATTGCCTACGGCCTCTTAGGCCTTGCCTTAGTAGCGCTTGTCATTTATATGATTTTTTTCCTCTCAAAGATTGGAAAAGTTGTAGATGAGACGCAAAAAACGATCCAAGTTTTGACATCAGATGTCAATGTCACCTTGCATCAGACCAATGATCTATTGGCAAAAGTCAACGTTTTAACGGATGATTTGAATCAAAAAGTTGCAACGATTGATCCACTCTTTACAGCCGTGGCGGATCTTTCAGAGTCTGTTTCAGATTTGAATGATCAAGCCCGTCAATTGAGTGTCAAAGCAGTGTCAGCTGGTGAAAAAACAGTGAAAGCCTCTATCGGATTAAAAGCGATTAAGATGGCTTCAAAATTATTTAAATAGAATCGAGGAAGAATATGGGACGTTTATCTAGTTTATTAATTGGTGTGATTTCAGGTGCTTCAGCAGCCTACTATTTATCAACAGAGCAAGGAAAGAAAGTCACTAAAAAAGTGGTGCGCTTCGTAAAAGATTATCAAGAAGATCCTCAAGAAGTACATGAATCGGTGAAACAAACTGCTAAGGATGTTTCAAAACAAGCAGCAGAAGTGATCCAACAAACTAAAGAAAAAGTTGGTTCTGGAGAAATTACGACAGGAACTGTTTTGGAGTCTGTCAAAGAAAAGACGCAAGATGTGGTTGAAAAATCTCAAGAAGTCTATCACTCATTTAAGGATAAACTTCAAAAAGAAAATCTAAGTGGCAATGACTTGGTTCAATCCATTCGCAAACAAACAGAATCAGAAGACATCGTGTTAGAGTTGGATGAAAAAGATTCTGAAGAAGCAGCTGAAGAAGAAACAAAAGAAGCATAAAAAAATGAGGCTCAGTGAGCCTCATTTTTTATGGAAATTACCTGATCAATTGGAGTTAGCTTTTGTCTTCCAATTGTTATTCCAATTAAAAAAATTCGAGTAAATAAAAAAATCAGGCGAACCTGATTTTTATTTTTTTCGTTTATTGTAGTAAATTCGGAACCCTTGAATACTAGCAAAGCTAGAACCAATCGCTAAGGCAAACGCAAAGAAGGTATTCATTTTCGTTGCTAAAAAGATAAAACTAAATACAACTGTCAACACACAGAAAATAGCGATATTCAAAAAATATAGCAATTCACTTAATTGAGGCGCGGGTTCAACTTCAGGAGCATAGTCCTGAACAGGGGATTCTTGGGTTTGTTTAGTTAATTCGATATAATCGAATTTTTCATCATAGTGTCTTAAATTTCTTACGGGCATTTTCTCTCTCCTAACAGTACTCTATTATTCTATCATGAATTCAGCTATATAAATGTTACAAAAATGTTACAAATTTTACAAAATGAATAATTTTTTCTAGAATATCGGAATTTTTGTTATAATGGTTCTATGAAAAATATTATTATTACAGCAACAGCAGAGAGTGTTGAGCAAGCGCAAGCCCTGATTGATGCAGGGGTTGACCGAATCTATGTCGGTGAAAAAGATTACGGATTACGATTGCCTCAAACTTTAAGCTATGACGAAATAAATCGAATTGCTCAACTAGTCCATGCTGCTGGCAAAGAATTGACAGTGGCTGTAAATGCACTCATGCACCAATCGATGATGGATTCAATCAAGCCTTTCCTAGATTTTCTAAAGGAAATTCAAGCTGATTATATTACTGTCGGAGATGCGGGCGTTTTTTATGTCTTGAAACGAGATGGCTATCCATTCAAAACGATTTACGATGCTTCTACCATGGTCACTTCTAGCCGCCAGATCAACTTCTGGGGAAAACAAGCAGGAGCTTCTGAGGCTGTTTTGGCTCGTGAGATTCCATCTGCCGAATTATTCGTAATGGCTGAGAATCTTCAGATTCCAGCAGAAGTCTTGGTCTATGGTGCTAGCATTATTCACCATTCGAAACGACCGCTTCTTCAGAATTATTACAACTTTATCAAGACAGAAGAGTCTGTGACCAAAGATCGGGATCTGTTCTTGGCCGAGCCAGGAGATCCCAATTCTCATTATTCGGTCTACGAAGACAAACATGGAACCCATATCTTCTCAAATAATGACTTGAATATGATGACCAAATTGTCTGAGTTGGTTGAACATGGCTTTGATCATTGGAAACTCGATGGTGTCTACTGTCCGGGTGAAAACTTTGTCAAGATTACAGAGTACTTTGTCAAGGCCCGTGATTTGATTCAAAAAGGAACATTTACACAGGATCAAGCCTATCTGTTTGATGAAGAAATCCGCAAATTGCATCCAGCTAATCGTGGTTTGGATACTGGTTTCTACGATTATGAACCAGATCGTGTAAAATAATAAAAAAATTAAGCCTCTTCGTTTGTGAGTTTTCCTTTTTCAGGGAACGAAGAAGCTATTCATCATATCGACAATCTTGTAAATTGGAGAAAACATGACAAATACAAAAAAACGTCCAGAGGTCTTGGTACCGGCTGGAACATTAGAAAAGTTAAAAGTTGCCGTTAATTATGGCGCAGATGCTGTTTTCGTTGGTGGACAAGCCTATGGTTTGCGTAGCCGTGCCGGAAACTTTACCATGGATGAGCTTCGTGAAGGTATCGAATATGCTCATGCACGTGGCGTTGATGTTCACGTTGCTTCAAACATGGTAACCCATGAGGGAAATGAACAAGGGGCTGGTGAATGGTTCCGTGAATTGCGGGATATGGGCCTTGATGCCGTGATCGTCTCAGACCCGGCCTTGATTGAAATCTGTGCAACTTATGCACCTGGACTCAATATTCACTTGTCTACGCAAGCTTCTGCAACCAACGTGGAGACCTTCCATTTCTGGAAAGAATATGGCCTGACTCGTGTCGTCTTGGCCCGTGAGGTATCCATGGAAGAGTTGGCTGAGATTCGTAAGCGTACCGATCTTGAGATCGAAGCCTTCGTTCATGGAGCCATGTGTATTTCCTATTCCGGACGTTGTACCCTTTCTAACCACATGTCTGACCGGGATGCCAACCGTGGTGGCTGTTCTCAATCTTGCCGTTGGAAATACGATCTCTACGATATGCCATTTGGCCAAGAACGTAAGAGTATCAAAGGACAAGTCCCAGAAGAATACTCTATGTCAGCCGTGGACATGTGTATGCTCGAAAATATTCCAGACATGATTGATAATGGGGTTGATAGTTTGAAGATCGAAGGCCGTATGAAATCTGTCCATTACGTATCAACAGTGGCCAACTGTTACAAGGCGGCTTGTGATGCCTATATGGAAAGTCCAGAAGCCTTTTATGCCATCAAGGATGATTTGATCAATGAATTGTGGAAAGTCGCTCAACGTGAATTAGCAACTGGATTCTACTACCAAACACCGACTGAAAATGAACAATTGTTTGGGGCACGTCGTAAGATTCCTCAATACAAATTTGTAGGAGAAGTGGTGGACTTTGATCCATCTACCATGACTGCGACGATTCGCCAACGGAATGTCATCAATGAAGGCGACCAAGTGGAATTCTACGGACCAGGCTTCCGTCATTTTGAATGCCAGATCCAAGACTTGCATGATAAGGATGGAGTGAAGATTGATCGCGCACCAAATCCGATGGAACTTCTCACGATCACGGTCCCACAAGAAGTCAAGCCAGGAGATATGATTCGTTCTTGCCAGGAGGGCTTAATCAATCTCTACTCAAAAGATGGGGCAAGTAAAACTGTTCGAGTATAACAAAAAAAAAGAGAGGGTTAAACCTCTCCTTTTTGTTGGGCGATGCGAATATTATTGGGGACCAAACTGATTTTCTGGATCTCAGAAATCCGAATAATCGTGGACATACTCTTTTTAAAATTTTTCACGATCAGTTGTCGGCGTTCTTGGTCATACTTGACAATATCGCCTGTAAAACTCTTGTTTGAAAAAATAACATGTACCCCTTGTTTTTTTCGCAATGCTTGTTGAATGATTTCAATAATTCTCTCATCTTCTAATGGGGCAGGGGTACTGACTTTTCCATTGAAAAATTCATTTGCTCGGTCTTTAACGATCTCGAGAAATTTTTTCATAGCTAAATTCTCCATAACTTGATACAATATATTATAGATAATTTCAACGATTTTGTAAATGATTTACGAATATTAGAGATGAGAAGGCAAGAAAGGAGTCGTGAAATGGCAGAATTTTCATTCCAAATCGAAGAACATTTGCTGGTCTTGTCAGAAAATGACAAGGGTTGGACAAAAGAATTGAACCGTGTGAGTTTTAATGGTGCTCCTGCTAAGTATGATATTCGGACCTGGAGTCCCGACCATACAAAGATGGGAAAAGGCATTACACTCACGAACGAAGAGTTCCAAGTCATGCTCGATGCATTTAAAAATTAAGAAAAGGGGTCCTTCAAGGACTTCTTTTTGTTATAGTCTAAGACTATATAGATGTCAAAGATATTAGATTATCCCAAACCCTTGTTTATCAGGTATTGGACTGCTATAATGGTTGCATTGATGAATTAATGTAAAACTTATAGGAAAGAGGAATTCATATTGACACATACACATGCACCTTATCGCATAGACCATGTTGGTTCATTCCTTCGTCCAGCAGCTTTGGTTCAAGCTCGTGAAGATTTCGCAGCTGGAAAAATCAGTCAGGCTGACTTAACAAAAGTAGAAGATCAAGCGATTCGTGACCTCGTTGAAAAAGAAATTGCTGCTGGTCTGAAGTCAGTAACAGATGGAGAATTCCGCCGTGCTTATTGGCATTTGGATTTCTTCTGGGGCTTTGGTGGCATTGATCATGTCCAAGCTGCTCAAGGTTATCAATTCCATGATGAAACAACCAAGGCGGACTCAGCACTTGTCGTTGGAAAAATCACAGGAGCCAATCATCCATTTGTAGAGCATTACAAGTTCTTGCGGGATCTTGTAGCAGATGTAGATGGTGTAGAGGCTAAATATACTATTCCAGCACCTGCGCAATTCTATTTTGAATTGATCCGTGATGCAGAGCATGTAGAACAATTAAATACCATCTATCCTGATTTTGTGGCTGTTCGTGAAGATATCAAGCAAGCCTATCTTCAAGTGATTCAAGATTTGTATGATGCAGGACTTCGGACCCTTCAAGTAGATGACTGTACGTGGGGTGTCTTGGTAGACGATCATTTCTTGACGGCTTGGGGAGCAGCTCAAGGCAAGTCAAAAGATGAGGTTCGCCGAGAACTCGCTGATCTCTTCTTGACCTTTAACAACGATGTCTACCAAAATGTTCCAGCTGGTTTGACCGTCAATACGCACGTTTGTCGTGGGAACTTCCATTCTACTTGGGCTTCATCAGGTGGCTATGCGCCGATTGCCAAAGAACTCCTTGGAGAAGAAGCGGTCAATGCTTACTTCCTTGAGTTTGACACTGATCGTGCTGGTGGTTTTGAACCACTTGCAGAAGTAACCCCTGGTAAAGGAGTGGTGTTAGGCCTTTTGACATCTAAGAGTGGTCAACTGGAGAACAAGGATGAAGTGATTGCTCGTATTAAAGAAGCAAGTCAGTATGTACCGTTGGAAAATCTTTACCTGTCTACTCAGTGTGGCTTTGCTTCGACAGAAGAAGGAAACATTTTGACAGAAGAAGACCAATGGAAAAAAATCGGTTTGATTAAGGAAATTGTCGCTGAAGTTTGGGGCGAATAAGGAGGAAGAAACATGTCAGATTTACTAAGTATTTATAAAGAATTGCAAGCTAAAAAATGGGTGGACTTGAGTCACCAAATCAATGCGGAAAGTCCACACTTCCCAGCCCTTCCTGCCTTGCAACAAGAAGACCTTTTTACATTAAAAGATGGTTTCCATGTTCAAAAATTTACAGTGGTTGGTCAATACGGAACGCATATTGATGCACCGATTCACTTTGTAGAAGGGGGTCGTTGGTTGGATGAGATTGCCCTCAAAGATCTCCTCTTGCCACTCTATGTTATCGACAAGTCTAAAGAAGTTGCAGCCAATCCAAACTTTATCTTGAGCAAACAAGATATCTTAGACTTTGAGGCAGAGCATGGACAAATTACTGAGGGTGCTTTTGTTGCCTTCCGTAGTGATTGGTCAAAACGTTGGCCAGATCAAGATGCTATGCGTAACCTAGATGAAAATGGGGTTCAACAAAGTCCAGGATGGAGCCGTGAAGCCTTGGAATTCTTGATTCATGAACGCCATGTCAAGGCCGTGGGTCATGAAACCTTCGATACCGATGCAGGTATTCCAGCAGCAGAGCATGGCTTGGTCAATGAATACTACCTCTTGGAACAAAATATCTACCAAGTTGAGGTTTTGAATCAATTGGATCAAGTTCCAGCTGTAGGTGCCTTGATTTCGATTGCTTTCCCTCACTGGGACAAGGCAACTGGTTCACCTGTCCGTGCCATTGCCATCTTACCATAAACAAAGAGAAAAGCTTGAAGACAGACGTCGCATTTGGACGTTTGTCTTTTTGTATTTTCGAAACTATTTTCGTTATCATCTGATATTCCATCTAAAAAACTGATCTAGAAAAAATAAAAAGGAATTTTCGTTAATTATTTTGCCAATGTTTTGAGATGTAGACGAACCGGTGTAAGCCAAATTTTTATAGGGCTTACAACAAAGAAAAGAGAGTGGGACAGAAATCGGTAATTCGTTAGAATTCGATTTCGTCGTCCCGCCTCCGCACAGTTGAGTAGGGCTATAAAAGCTGATGAAATCAGCGTAGTAGAGCCCACTCAACCACTGCGTCTTGCTCGACAATCCAAAAATAATTGAGAGGCTAGGACTTTTGTCCCAGCCTCTTTTTATCAATCAGAGAGAGCTAAAAGTTTCTCTCTTTGTTAGTTGAACTATTTGTTAAGATGCATTGAAAATCTATTTCGTTAGAAAATTGACTATTTTTAATGAATAAATTATTGACGAGTCAATTTCCGTTTGATTCCAACAGCACCTACTAAGACAAGAATTCCAGAGAAGACGAGTCCAGATGCAACAACTTCACCTGTATTTGGAAGAAGTGTTTTGCGACCTCCCCCATTGTTTCCACCATTTGAACCTGGCGCACTTGGTGTCGTTGTAGTACCAGAATGATCAGGTTTATTTGGATTTTCTGTTGTAGATGAAGAAGTCTTAGGTTCATCGGTAGTCGTTACTGTGGTCTTAGGCTCATCAGTTGTAGTTGAAGTAGTCTTAGGTTCATCAGTAGTTGTTACCGTAGTGGTTGTAGTAGTCGGCTCTTGAGTCGTAGTAGTTGTGGTAGTCGGCTCTTGAGTCGTAGTGGTTGTTGTAGTCGACTCTTGGGTCGTAGTGGTTGTAGTAGTCGGCTCTTGAGTCGTAGTGGTTGTAGTAGTCGGCTCTTGAGTCGTAGTAGTTGTTGTAGTCGGCTCTTGAGTCGTAGTGGTTGTAGTAGTCGGCTCTTGAGTCGTAGTAGTTGTTGTAGTCGGCTCTTGAGTCGTAGTAGTTGTGGTAGTCGGCTCTTGAGTCGTAGTAGTTGTAGTAGTCGGCTCTTGAGTCGTAGTAGTTGTAGTAGTCGGCTCTTGAGTCGTAGTGGTTGTAGTAGTCGGCTCTTGAGTCGTAGTTGTAGTAGTGGTTGTTGTAGTAGTTGTAGTAGTGGTTGATGTCATATCGCCATCCACTCCACCGTTTGCATTAATATTTGCAACAGATGCATTTACTTCCTTGGCAACAACGGCTTGCTCACCTTTAACGTGATACCAGACCTTAGTATTGTTTAAGAAATTCTTTTGATTTTCATTCTCTACTTTAGTCTGGTAAAAGATCAGGACACCAGTCTTATTAATTTCACTTTGAGGAATAGTAACCGTAATTTTTCCTGCTGCATCAATTGTGAAAGTTGCTCCAGGAAAGGCTGCTAAGAAATCATCGATAGCAGTTGAGCCACCGTAATATCCTTGTTTGTTACCTGTAGTAGTAATACTAAAACTATCTTTTACAAGTGAATGACCACTTTGGATGTCATCTTCAACACGAACATCACCATCTACATCTAAGTTCATTGCATTAATGGTTAGTGTCCAAAGAATATGTTCAGGATCATTCGCGTGCATATCACCCGCTTTGAGATAGAATGGAGCGCTGTTAACACCAGTAGCCATTTTCTTAACGTTTAATTCTACTTTTCTAGCTCCACTAATAATAGTGAATTTTCCAACATGCTCCTTATCGGTTGCTGTATAGTTATGACCCTCAATCTCAAACTCACCCCAACCGCGAATGTTTTGAAGATTTTTGATAGCTTCATTGAAAGTAACTGTCGCAGATCCATCTGTAATGACCATGTCTCCAACGTAAGTTCCGTCAATACTTAATGGAATAGTCTTTTTAAATCCTACCCCGAAGACTGTTCCAGAACTGGTCCAATTAACTTTTAATGTATCCCCGGGTTGAATCTTTTGTGCATGCTCATCAAATGTAAACTTAACAGTTGTTTGTCCACCATCTGTGATTTCTTCTGATGAAACAGTAAGTGAGCTAATATTGTTGCTGACATCGCCAGCTTTTACCATATCAGATTGCGACAATACGATGAATAGTAATGGTAAAAATACAATAAAGAAGACTTTGGCAAGTCTACTTAGATTTATTTTTTTCATTTTCTTCTCCCATTTTTCTCCAATATTTACATCAATTTGTATGTTGTTGCCAAAAACTTACAAAATTGAGAAATTTTTATAGGTGTCTTTTAAGATGACATTAATAAAAGTGCACCCCCCACTCGTCTATTTTCAAAAAAGATATCTACAAAGTGAATTATATCACAAATTAGTAAAATTTTAACAATAAAAATATTTTATCTATGAAATTTTAAAAATTTTATAAAAATCAGATAAATGAAAAAGGACTATTGTTTATTAAAATAGTCCTTTTAGCTTAAAGTGGAACAACTTCAAGCTTATGTTTTATCTCATTGTCACAAATTCTTCGGATCCGGTTGGGTGAATGGCGACAGTTGCATCGAAATCGGCTTTTGTCGCTCTCATCTTGATAGCAACTGCAAATCCTTGGATCATTTCATCGACTCCGTAGCCAAGACCATGAAGGCCAACGACCCTTTCTTCGGGACCAGCAGTGATGAGTTTGAATTTTGCTTGCTGGCGGTGTTGGGTAACAGCGGTGTACATGGAAGCAAATTGAGAAGTATAGACTTTGATATTCTCTTTACCATAAGTTTGCTGGGCTTCTTCCTCCGTTAGGCCAACGGTTCCGATAGCAGGGTGAGAAAAGACAACGGTCGGGATGTTTGTATAATCCATTTTGGCATTCACTTTTCCATTGAATAGTCGTTCAGAAAGAGTGCGTCCAGCTTTAATAGCGACAGGAGTTAATTCTTTTTCTCCTGTGACATCCCCAAGAGCATAGATTCCTGGAATCACTGTATTCTGGTATTCATCCACTGCAATGAATCCTTTTTCATTTAAGGTGACGCCTGCAGCTTCTAGATTGAGATCCTGGACATTTGGTTTTCGTCCTGTTGCCCAGATAACATGATCTGCCACGTGGCTGGTCATATCTTCAAAATAAATCTTCACACGACCATCTTCTAATTTTTCAAGCTTCATGGGAACCTTGTGTTTGTGAAGCGGAAGGTTTTGTTTTTCCATTTCTTCCATTAAACCATCGACAATGTAGGAATCAAAACTACGTAAAACCCGATCTTTTCGAATGAAGAGGTCTGTTTGGACTCCTAAATGGTGGAGCACACCAGCTAGTTCCACTGCGATGTAGCCAGCTCCAATAATGGCAACGGAACTTGGAAGTTCTTCCCAAGCAAAGACATCATCAGAAGTTTCGCCAAATTCAGCTCCAGGAACAGAAGGAATAAAGGGATGGGCACCGGTCGCAATCACGATATGCTTGGCCTTAATGGTTTCCCCATTGACCTCAACCGTATGAGCATCTACAAAACGAGCACGTCCTTCAATTCGTTCAACCCCATTGCGTTTGAAACTGCCATCATATGAATTACGGGAACGGTCAATATAGGCTTCGCGATTTTTTCTTAAGGTTGCAAAATCAAATTTTGTCTGTTCAGAAGTAAATCCATAGTCTGGTCCATAATCGCGAATAGCTTCTGCAATTTGTGCACCATACCACATAATCTTTTTAGGTACACATCCTCTGTTGACACAGGTGCCACCCAATTGTTTTTCTTCAATGACGGCAGCGCGAGCTCCGTGCTCTCCAGCCCGGTTCATCGTAGCGATTCCTCCACTACCTCCACCGATTGAAATAATATCAAATTCTTTCATGTTTTCCTCCTAAATGGGATTTCAGTTTGATTGTAATATCAACTGTTACAAAAGTCAAGGGTTTAGCATGTTACCAAGCATTTAAATTTCATGTTGCCGTGTCAATTTTAGATAGAAAAGTAAGGAAATATGGTATACTATGGTATAGAATAAAACGCTTTCTTTGATGGAGAAAAACGATGAAGAAATTGAAAAAATGGCAACTATTTGCAGCTGCAGGTGCAGCTATTGCGGTGATTGGAACAGGAAGTGTGATGGTGTTTTCGCACCCAACTACACCTGATCAGGCAATCACGAAAGAAACTCCAATGGTGCAAACGGTCAAGGATGGATCGATCGCTTCTTCAGTCTTGTTAACTGGGAAAGTCACTGCCAACCAGGAACAGTATGTCTATTTTGATGGAACCAAAGGGGATTTGCAGTCGATTTTGGTTAATGTAGGAGATCAAGTAACGGCAGGTCAGCCAATTGTTCAGTATAGCAGTACAGAGGCCCAAACCGCATATGATGCCGCTGTTCGTGCTGTCAATAAGGCAGATCGTCAGTTAAATGACTTACTGACAAATGGTGTGACCATTGATACGACAGGCGATGAAGAGGCAGATGACAAATCAGCTTCTCAGACCCAACGAACAGTCGATTCTCAAGCTAGCGATTTACGAGATGCTAAGTCGGATGCGGTCGATAATATGAACAAGGCTAAGGCTCTTCTGGATGCGACAACAGTTAGGAGTAATACAGATGGTATCGTGGTCGAAGTCAATAAAGATGTTTCAAAATCGACTACAGGGACCAACCAAACTCTGGTTCACATTGTGAGCAACGGGAATTTACAAGTCAAAGGGGAGTTGTCTGAATACAATTTGGCCAATATCTCTGAAGGTCAGGAAGTGGTCCTCACTTCCAAGGTTTATCCAGATAAAACCTGGACAGGAAAGATTTCTTATGTAGCCAACTATCCGACCGACGCGGGTCAAGCAGGTGCCAATGCAGCAGGTGGAACACAAGGAAGCGGTGGAGCCAAGTACCCATTCACAGTGGATATTACCAGTGAGATTGGGGAACTCAAACAAGGCTTTTCTGTCAATATTGAAGTCAAAAGTTCTACTCAACATCCCCTTGTTCCCGTGACAAGTATCATGGCTGATGGGGATACGAGCTATGTATGGACGGTCGAAAATGGCAAGGCTAAGAAAGTAAAAGTGACGCTTGGTAACGCCGATGCTGAAAATCAGGAAATCTTGTCAGGCTTGAAGAAAGATGCTCAAGTCATTGTGAATCCTAATGAGAAACTGGAAGATGGAAAAGAGATCGGAAAATATGACAAAATTGATTGAACTAAAAGGAATCAATAAAACCTATAAAAATGGGGATCAGGAACTTCGTGTCTTAAAAGACATCGATTTAGAAGTCGAAGAGGGAGAATTTGTGGCCATTATGGGTCCATCTGGCTCAGGAAAATCGACCTTGATGAACGTCATTGGCTTGTTGGATCGCCCGACCAGTGGAGAGTATTTTCTAGAAGGTCAGGAGGTTGGAAATCTCAGTGAGAAAAAATTAGCACGTGTTCGAAATGAACAGATCGGTTTTGTCTTTCAACAATTCTTTCTTCTCTCTAAGCTCAATGCCTTTCAAAATGTAGAACTACCTCTCATTTATGCGGGAGTTCATCCTGCTAAACGGAAGGAATTAGCTGAGCAGTACCTTGAAAAGGTAGAGCTCCATTCTCGTATGCACCATTTGCCTTCAGAGCTCTCAGGGGGTCAAAAACAGCGGGTTGCGATCGCTCGAGCTCTCGTCAATCAGCCAGCCATCGTCTTAGCAGATGAGCCGACTGGAGCCCTAGATACCAAGACGGGGGAGCAAATAATGGACTTGTTAACCAAGCTAAACCAAGAAGGAAAAACCATTATCATGGTTACACACGAGCCAGAAATTGCAGCCTTTGCGCATCGTCGCATCGTCATTCGTGATGGAGTGATCTCCTCAGATAGCAAGCTGGAAAGGGGGACCTAATGCAAAATTGGAAATTTGCGATCAGCTCAATTATGAGCCATAAATTACGGTCTTTCTTGACCATGGTGGGGATCATTATTGGGGTCGCTTCTGTCGTTGTCATCATGGCTCTGGGAGATGGTATGAAAGCTGGTGTCACCAAGACCTTCACCAAGGACCAAGAGTATGTACAAATCTCCTATTCTCCCAACAAGAGTGGCTATGTGACTGGGATCAATATTGGTCCTTCTGATGATACTGGAGAAGGAGAAGGCGGAGGCGAAAGTGGCCCTGCAGCTGAAGACCGAGGGATGGCTGCTCCATCGGATATCGATGGGGAAAACGCTGAAGATGTTGATGGTCAAGTCCAAGAAGCACCACCAGTTGTGCAAGAATCTTGGGTTAAGGAATTAACCAAGATTCAAGGCATCGATGGTTACTATGTTAGCAATACCTCCAATGCAACCATTGCTTTTCAAAAGAAAAAAGCAGAAGGGGTAAACATCCAAGGGGTAAATGAAACCTATTTTTCTGTCAAAAAGGTTGAGCTCTTATCTGGACGAAAATTAACCCCTTCAGACTATAGTAATTTCTCCCGGGTGGTGCTCCTTGATGAAGGATTGGCCCAACAATTATTTGGAACGGAGAATCCACTGAATCAGGTGGTCTCTGTTGGGGATAACAATTATCGCGTCGTTGGTATTTTCAAGGATCCAAATGCAGGGACAGCCCTCTATGGAGCTTCTTCAGGTGGAAGTGCCTTGATGGCTAATACCCAGCTGGCATCTGAATTTGGAACCGATGAAATTCAAAATATTGTCGTCCATGTACCAGATGTGAAACAGATCAAAACCGTTGGGATCGAAGCTGCTCAAAAGTTAACAGAACTTTCAGGTGTTCGCCAGGGAGAATTTCAAATCTTTAATTTGGATAGCATCTTAGAGGAAACCAATAAAGTAGTAGGAATTATGACATCAGTCATCGGAGCTATTGCTGGGATTTCCCTCTTAGTTGGTGGCATTGGAGTCATGAATATCATGTTGGTTTCTGTTACCGAACGGACGAGAGAAATCGGTCTTCGCAAAGCATTGGGAGCAACCCGAGGTAAGATTTTGGTTCAATTTTTGATTGAGTCGATGGTCTTGACGATCATTGGTGGGCTGATTGGACTTGGCCTTGCTTATGGTGTGAATAGCTTGATTACTACATTCGCAGCAGCCTCCCTAGAAGGACCACCGATTATCTCCTTAAATGTCGCCATCGGCAGTATTATTTTCTCTGCTTTTGTAGGCATCATCTTTGGAATTTTACCAGCGAATAAGGCTTCTAAGTTAAATCCGATCGAAGCACTGCGTTATGAATAAAAAAATAGGAGCGAGTCAGGATGAATGGTTCAAGATTCTCCACGCTCCTTTTTGTTGCTGTTGTGGAATAGCTTGTCGAAACCTTTTCAATCATCTCGTCTTATACAGGTCAAGCTATTTAGGTAGTCAACGACTGTCTTCAGATGTTTTTGAGTATTCATTCAAGAAGCTGCATTTTTTCTTCCATCTTATTTTTGTTTAATTGGTAAATATTAGTGAATTTCTGGTCTAAATATGATAGAATAGGGGAGAATAACTTAGGAGGTTCCAAATGACTACTGAACATATGGAAGAATTAAATGACCAGCAGATTGTCCGTCGTGAGAAAATGGCTGCCCTTCGTGAACAAGGAATCGATCCATTTGGGAAGCGATTCGAACGCACTGCAAATTCAGGTCAATTAAAAGAAAAATATTCAGAATTAGATAAAGAACAACTCCACGACTTGAACGAAACAGCTATTATTGCCGGTCGTCTTGTAACAAAACGTGGAAAAGGAAAGGTTGGCTTTGCCCATCTTCAAGACCGTGAAGGTCAAATTCAAATCTACGTTCGTAAGGATGCTGTTGGAGAAGAAAACTACGAGATCTTCAAAAAAGCAGACCTTGGTGATTTCCTTGGTGTTGAAGGAGAAATCATGCGCACAGATATGGGTGAACTTTCGATTAAAGCAACTCATATCACTCACTTGTCAAAAGCCCTTCGTCCCTTGCCTGAAAAATTCCACGGACTTTCAGATGTTGAAACCATCTATCGCAAACGTTATTTGGATTTGATTTCAAACCGTGAAAGCTTCGAACGCTTTGTAACCCGTTCAAAAATCATCTCTGAAATCCGTCGTTATTTAGATGGTCAAGGCTTCCTTGAAGTGGAAACACCAGTGCTTCACAATGAAGCTGGTGGTGCGGCTGCTAAACCATTTATCACTCACCACAATGCACAAAACATTGACATGGTGCTTCGTATCGCGACTGAGCTTCACTTGAAACGTTTGATTGTTGGTGGGATGGAACGCGTTTACGAAATCGGACGGATCTTCCGTAACGAAGGTATGGATGCCACTCACAACCCTGAATTCACTTCGATCGAAGTGTATCAAGCTTACGCTGACTTCCACGATATCATGGACTTAACTGAAGGCATTATCCAACATGCTGCGAAAGCGGTCCATGGTGATGGTCCAATCGACTACCAAGGAACAGAAATCAAAATCAACGAACCATTCAAACGGGTTCACATGGTGGATGCGATCAAAGAAATCACAGGTGTTGACTTCTGGCAAGACATGACCTTTGAAGAAGCTGTAGCACTGGCAAACGAAAAACATGTACCAGTTGAAAAACACTACACAGAAGTGGGACAAATTATCAATGCCTTCTTCGAAGAATTCGTTGAAGAAACTTTGACACAACCAACTTTTGTTTATGGTCACCCAGTAGCAGTATCACCACTCGCTAAGAAAAATCCGGAAGATCCACGCTTCACTGACCGTTTCGAACTCTTCATCATGACCAAAGAGTATGCCAATGCCTTCACGGAATTGAATGATCCAATCGATCAATTGCAACGGTTTGAAGCGCAAGCGCGTGCCAAAGAATTGGGAGATGACGAAGCTACAGGCATCGACTATGACTATGTTGAAGCCCTTGAATATGGTATGCCACCAACAGGTGGACTTGGAATTGGTATTGACCGTCTCGTTATGTTGTTGACCAATGTAACAACAATTCGCGACGTTCTTCTCTTCCCAACTATGAAATAAGCTAAAAGAAAACACTGATCGCAAGATCAGTGTTTTTTAGTCTTCCATATAAGAGGTGTCGTTCCAAGTATCTAAGTGATAGTGCTCAAAATCATCTGTTGTCAGAATCGTCACGCTGGCATTATCTAGTCCGCCATTTTTGCGGAGTTCTCCTGTTTCATAACCGAGCAAGGTTCGAATAGAAGCTGTCAAATTAGCCCCATGTCCAACGATGAGAACAGTATCGAGCTCTTTTCCTTTCAGGCTTTTTACAAAATCACAGGTACGTTTGGTCGTTTCATAGACAGATTCTGCATCAAAGATTTCATTTTGAAAGCGGGCTAGGTTATGGCGAAAGGCATCCATTTGTTGGGGATAGATAGCTGAAATAGTAGAAATTTTAGCACCTTCCAGTTTTCCCAAATTCCACTCACGAAGAGCAGGCGTTGCTTGCAATTCTAGAGGTGTCTCCAATTGATCGAGGATGATCTGTGCGGTATGGACTGTTCGTGGCAGATCACTTGCAAAGGCTGCATCAAAAGGGACACTAGCTAGGTGCTTTCCTAATTTTTCAAGCTGATGAATAGAGGCTGGTAACAGCGGAGAATCGCCATTTGATCCCTGAAAACGTCCTTCTTCATTCCATTCTGTCCGTCCGTGTCGAATAAAATATAGTTTCACAATCTTGTCTCCTTCTCTGTCATTATTCTAAAATATCTGCAAAAGTCGCTTGTACGAAGTCTGCTAGAAGTTGTGGTTTGATTTGAATACTATGGCCGATTTCCCCAGCAGATACGATCATGGTCTCTAACTGAAGGGCTGATTGATCGATAAAGATTGGGAAAGGATGCTTTTGACGAATGCCCACGGGATTATTGGCACCATGAATATAACCTGTTGTTTTTTCGAGATCCTTTTGAGGAATCATTGCCACTTTCTTATTTCCCGATAATTTGGCCAATTTTTTTTCTGACAAGTGGGCAGAGATGGGAATAATCCCGATGACAGGACCAGTTTTATCGCCTGTTAGAGCCAGTGTCTTAAAGATTTGATCGGTCGTAATCCCATCTGGAATGATTCCTTCAAGGGCGTTGATTTGTAAGCCTATGTGCTCAATTTTTGCTTTTGTTAAGATCTGCTCGACCAAGGTTTTTTTCACTTTATTTTTTTTTGCCATGGCTTTCTCCTTTTCTCTTTTTCTCTACAAAACCAGATTTCATTAGACCATTATAACATATAATAGTGGCAATATTGCCTTCTCCTGAAAAATAGAAAACAGCAGAAAAAGTGAAAGCCACTTGATCTGCTGTTTTAAGGCTATGAGGAAGAGTTATCTTTTTGTACCTTGAAAAGTTTCCGATAAATCGCTTCTTGGTCTTGCGTCGGAGCAATTTGGTTGAGATCCAAGTAGTGTGAGAATCCATTTAATTGCCCTTGAGAGGTATATTGATGCAAGTCGTATTCCGTGTTAGTATCTGGCGCGGCATTATAGTAGCCATCATCAAATCCATAAGTAGGAATCCAAAGAGCCGTAAATTTATCAGTGGAGATACTATGTTCTTCCATGAAGTAAGTTCCGATATAGAGTCCAATATTTTTTGCACCCAAAGCTTGTAGTTTTGCTCGGAAAGCTTCAACGCCTGCATTCATATCCTTCATGGTTTTTTCCTCAACGTCTAACCAATAGTAGGTCGGTTTGTAAGGAGAAGCAGCCTTGTAAAATTCCTCTGCTTCTTTTTCCATTTCTTTTTTATCCTTAGCAGCGACATAAGCATAGACTGCGACAGGGATATTTCGTTTTTGGAATTCTTGGATATGGGTTTTAAAAGATTTATCCAGACCATTTAAGTAGGTTGCTGCATTTTCCTTTTTAGCTTGAGCCCCACTATGGACACGTACGATTACACCTCCCACATTTTGGGAAAGGACATCGTAATCAATTTCACTAGGCAATTGCCAGCCTGAGATATCAATGATCGGACGGCCAACCAGTTCTGGATTGATGTCTTCTTCTTTTTGAGAAGAAGAGCTTGCAGTGGTTGTTTTTTTAGGTGTATTGGAGTTCGGAATCGTTTGGGTTGTTTCTTGTCGCTCTCTGGCTTGCAGATCGGCAATCGTTCGTGAAAGAACGAGAAAAGAAATGAAACCGATAAAAAAGACCAAGAGAACAACGGGTTTTATCCTTTTTCTCATACAGAAACATTTTACCGTAAAAAAAACGAAAAGGCAAAACTTAATGCTTAAAAGATGCTGATTTCAGCCATTATTTTCAAAAAAAAAGGAATCTTTTCATCGAAAAAGGATAAAAATATATGAAAATAAGAAGAATGATTAGAATATTTCTTGAAAATGGGGAAGAAGCCGAATCTTTTCTGGCCTTTCCTTGGTTTTGCTTCTTAAAAATGATATAATGAAGGTTGAATATTAGGAATATGGTGAATTATGAAAATTGAAAAAAGACATCTTTTAAATTATTCCATCCTCATTCCCTATTTGATTTTATCCATCATTGGCTTGATTGTTGTCTATTCGACAACAAGTGCCTTGGCAATTCAAAGTGGAGTGAGTTCGATTCGGATGGTCCGGACACAGGGGCTCTTTTTTATCCTAAGTCTCCTAACCATCGCCTTGATTTATAAATTTAGCCTAAACTTCCTTCGAAATAAAAAAGTGCTGGCTTTTGTCATTTTTATTGAAGTGATTTTGTTGATTCTGTCTAGGTTTATCACAGATACCGTCAATGGAGCTCACGGTTGGTTGACGATTCCTGGAGGGTTTAGTATCCAGCCGGCAGAATACCTCAAGGTGATCTTAGTCTGGTATCTAGCCTTGATCTTTTCTAAACGACAAGACGAGATACGCGATTATGATTATCAAGCCTTGACCCACAATGAATGGATTCCAAGGAATTTAAACGATTGGCGTTGGCTGACCTTGATTCTGATTGGAATCGTTGTGATTATGCCGGACTTGGGAAATGCGACGATCTTGGCCTTAACGGTCTTGATCATGATTACGGCTAGTGGAGTGGGCTACCGTTGGTTTACCTCTTTACTTGGTTTAGTTGTTGGAGTATCGTCCATTGTCCTTGGTTCCATTTGGATTATCGGTGTGGACCGTGTCGCTAAAATTCCAGTCTTTGGTTATGTAGCCAAACGCTTTAGTGCCTTCTTTAACCCCTTTAATGACTTGTCTGGCGCAGGTCACCAATTAGCTAATTCCTACTATGCCATGAGTAACGGTGGTTGGTTTGGCTTGGGGCTAGGAAATTCCATTGAAAAACAAGGTTACTTACCAGAAGCGCACACAGACTTTGTGTTTGCGATTGTGATTGAAGAATTAGGTTTTGTTGGAGCTAGTTTGATCCTTGCTCTCTTATTCTTCTTAATTCTTCGGATCATTTTAGTCGGTATTCGAGCAAAGAATCCTTTTAATTCGATGATGGCCATTGGGATCGGTGGGATGATCTTAGTGCAAACCTTCATTAACATCGGAGGAATTTCTGGTTTGATTCCGTCTACAGGAGTGACTTTCCCCTTCTTATCCCAAGGGGGAAATAGCTTATGGGTCTTATCCGTAGCGATTGCTTTCGTTTTGAATATCGACGCTAGTGAAAAACGGGCTAGGATGGAACGAGAAGGCATGGTTTTTGAAGAAAAAGGTAAAATCAAACCTTATTATTAAAAGGGAATTGTTGAATGGCTATTCAAAAAGGAGAAAAAATGGTCTTACAAAAATTAGAGAATTTCACAAATAAAGATATTATCAAAGAAGAAGCCGAAATCTTAACCAATTTATTAGATGATATTACGAAAAATTTGGTTCGTCCGGAAACCTTTGATAAAATTAGGCAGTTGAAGGATCTATCAAAAACACAGAACTATCGTGAGTTGAATCAACTAGTGGAACATTTGACAAATGAAGAAATGACAGTGATTTCACGTTATTTTGCTATTTTACCACTCTTGATTAACATCTCAGAAGATGTCGATTTGGCCTATGAAATCAATCATTTGAATAACGTGGATGGTGAATACCTCGGAAAACTTTCTTCAACCATTAAAGAAGTTGCAAAAAATGAAGATGCACAGGAAATTCTTGAAAATCTCAATATTGTACCTGTTTTAACAGCCCATCCAACTCAAGTGCAAAGAAAAACCATGCTGGATCTAACCAATCATATTCATGCTCTTCTTCGTCAGCATCGGGATGTTAAAGCTGGTTTAATGAATGAGAATAAGTGGTATAACAACCTCCGTTGTAATATCGAAATCATGATGCAAACGGATATGATTCGTGACAAAAAATTGAAGGTTACTAATGAAATCACCAATGTCATGGAATATTACAATAGCTCTTTCTTACAAGCTGTTCCAAATCTGATGTTGGAATACAAACGCTTGGCAAAAGAGCATGGATTAGAGCTTGAACAACCACGTCCGATCACAATGGGCATGTGGATTGGGGGAGACCGGGACGGGAATCCGTTTGTAACAGCTGAGACCTTGAAGCGTTCAGCAACTATTCAAAGTGAAGTCATTTTGAACTATTACATCGAAAAGATTTCAAAATTATACCGTCATTTCTCCCTTTCAACGAGTCTTTCTAAAACAAGTGAAGCAGTAGCTGAAATGGCCGCCCTATCAAGTGATACATCCGTCTTTCGTGAAAAAGAACCTTACCGTCGGGCTTTCCACTATATCCAGTCAAAATTGATCCAGACTTTGGTCAATTTAAAAGAATGGACTATGGTTGGGGAAACTAGAGAAGATCGTTATGCTGTCGAGAGGTTATTAGGAGCAAATGCTCATCAACAAGGGCCAGTTTCTGATTATATCGGCAATCGTATCTCTGGAGCTCTAAAGAAAATTTCTGAGAAAGAAGCTCCAGCTTATGCATCAGCTCAAGAATTTAAAGAAGACCTTGAAAAGATCAAAGATTCCTTGTTAGAAAACAAATCAGAGTATTTAATTTCTGGTGAGTTTGCAGAACTTCTAGAAGCCATCGATGTTTTTGGATTCTATCTGGCCTCTATTGATATGCGCCAGGATTCGAGTGTACATGAAGCCTGTGTGGCAGAATTGCTGAAATCAGCAGGGATTAATGACCACTATTCTGATTTATCAGAGGATGAAAAGTGTCAAGTTCTCCTGAAAGAACTTTTAGAAGACCCACGTATTTTATCAGCAACTCATGCTGAAAAATCTGAACTGCTTGAAAAAGAATTGGCGATTTTCCAAACAGCCCGTGAATTGAAGGATCGTTTAGGAGAAGAAGTCATTCGTCAAAACATCATTTCTCATGCAACCAGTGTGTCAGATATGTTGGAATTGGCTGTGATGCTGAAAGAAGTGGGCTTAGTCGATACAGAAAAAGCTCGCGTTCAAATCGTACCGTTGTTTGAAACGATCGAAGATTTGGATCATTCAGAAGAAACCATGAGAAGTTACTTGTCTCTTCCGATTGCCAAACGTTGGATTGCTTCTAAGAACAACTACCAAGAGATTATGTTAGGTTACTCTGATTCCAACAAAGATGGTGGATACTTGTCTTCTTGTTGGACCCTCTTTAAAGCCCAACAACAATTGACTGCTATCGGTGACGAGTTTGGAGTGAAGATTACCTTCTTCCATGGTCGTGGTGGTACTGTTGGTCGTGGTGGAGGTCCTACTTATGAAGCCATCACTTCTCAACCATTGAAATCCATTAATGACCGTATCCGCTTAACTGAGCAAGGGGAAGTGATCGGCAATAAATATGGAAATAAAGATGCTGCCTACTACAACCTTGAGATGCTCGTCTCTGCAACCATTAACCGAATGATTGCCGAACAAAAGAGTCCATTCTCTATGTTTGATCGTTTCGGGGAAGTCATGGATAAAGTCGTGAATCGCAGTTACGATATCTATCGTGATTTGGTCTTTGGAAATGAGCACTTCTATGACTACTTCTTTGAATCAAGTCCGATCAAAGCAATTTCAAGCTTTAATATTGGTTCACGTCCTGCTGCTCGTAAGACCATTACAGAAATCGGTGGTTTGCGTGCTATCCCATGGGTCTTCTCATGGTCACAAAGTCGGGTGATGTTCCCTGGTTGGTACGGAGTAGGTTCTAGCTTTAAGGAATTTATCGATGAGGATCCTGAGAATATCGAAACCCTTCGATACATGTATAAAAACTGGCCTTTCTTCCAATCTCTCTTGTCAAATGTGGACATGGTCTTATCCAAAGCCAACATGGATATTGCCTTTGAGTACGCCCAATTGTGTGAAGAAGAAGAAGTTCGCAATATCTATCAGATTATCTTACATGAATGGCAATTGACCAAGGACATCATCTTGATGATTGAGGAACAAGACGAGTTGCTCGCGGAGAACCCTTATCTGAAAGAAAGTTTGGACTATCGGATGCCGTACTTTAACGTCTTGAACTATATTCAGTTAGAACTGATTCGACGTCAACGGACCGGCCAATTACCAGCCGATCAAGACAAGCTAATCCATATTACGATCAATGGAGTGGCTACAGGATTACGTAATTCAGGTTAAAAAAATCGGAACGACTGTTCCGATTTTTTTATTCCCTGAACCCAAAGGCGCAAAAGGTACGTATTGGGCTTGAATAGAAGATTTTAAATGAGAATTTTCAAAGCTAGAACAGGATCTTTCAGCAAGCTGATAAAATAAAAGAAAAGAAGAGGAATAATTAAGAAAATATAGGTAAAAGGCTTGCAATTTTATCTAAAATTCGATAGAATAGTAAGGAAAGTTAGACTGTATTGCCTACTGTCTATCTATAAAATATATTTTATTGGAGGCTTTTACTCAAATGGCAAAAGAAAAATACGATCGTAGTAAACCGCACGTTAACATCGGTACAATCGGACACGTTGACCACGGTAAAACTACCCTAACTGCAGCAATCACAACTGTTTTGGCACGTCGCTTGCCTTCATCAGTTAACCAACCTAAAGACTATGCGTCTATCGATGCTGCTCCAGAAGAACGCGAACGCGGTATCACCATCAACACTGCACACGTTGAGTACGAAACTGCTAAACGTCACTACGCTCACATCGACGCTCCAGGACACGCGGACTACGTTAAAAACATGATCACTGGTGCCGCTCAAATGGACGGAGCTATCCTTGTAGTAGCTTCAACTGACGGACCAATGCCACAAACACGTGAACATATCCTTCTTTCACGTCAGGTTGGTGTTAAACACTTGATCGTCTTCATGAACAAAGTTGACTTGGTTGACGATGAAGAATTGCTTGAATTGGTTGAAATGGAAATCCGTGACCTTCTTTCAGAATACGATTTCCCAGGTGATGACCTTCCAGTTATCCAAGGTTCAGCTCTTAAAGCTCTTGAAGGTGACTCTAAATATGAAGACATCATCATGGAATTGATGGATACTGTTGATGAGTACATCCCAGAACCAGAACGCGATACTGACAAACCATTGCTTCTTCCAGTCGAAGACGTATTCTCAATCACTGGACGTGGTACAGTTGCTTCAGGACGTATCGACCGTGGTGTTGTTCGTGTCAACGATGAAATCGAAATCGTTGGTATCAAAGACGAAATCCAAAAAGCAGTTGTTACTGGTGTTGAAATGTTCCGTAAACAACTTGACGAAGGTCTTGCAGGGGATAACGTTGGTGTGCTTCTTCGTGGTATCCAACGTGATGAAATCGAACGTGGACAAGTTATCGCTAAACCAGGTTCAATCAACCCACACACTAAATTCAAAGGTGAAGTTTACATCCTTACTAAAGAAGAAGGTGGACGTCATACTCCATTCTTCAACAACTACCGTCCACAGTTCTACTTCCGTACAACTGACGTAACTGGATCTATCGAACTTCCAGCTGGAACTGAAATGGTAATGCCTGGTGATAACGTGACTATCGACGTTGAGTTGATCCATCCAATCGCCGTTGAACAAGGTACTACATTCTCAATCCGTGAAGGTGGACGTACTGTTGGTTCAGGTATGGTTACTGAAATCGAAGCTTAATTCGATCTAGTTCCCAGATTAACAATTATATAGACAGACAGAAAACCCCGTGAAGACGGGGTTTTTATTTTGGTAAAAATTAAAATGAGCTTGTGCAACCTTTCATTATGACGAAAATTATGGTAAAATAGATAGTATAAAATTAGAAAAAAGAGGTATGTGAAATGTCACGTAAACCATTTATCGCTGGTAACTGGAAAATGAACAAAAATCCAGAAGAAGCAAAAGCATTCGTTGAAGCTGTAGCATCAAAACTTCCTTCAGCTGACCTTGTTGAAGCTGGTATCGCAGCTCCTGCAGTTGACTTGACAACTGTTCTTGCTGCTGCTAAAGGTTCAAACCTTAAAGTTGCTGCCCAAAACACTTACTTTGAAAATGCTGGTGCCTTCACTGGTGAAACTAGCCCACAAGTTTTGAAAGAAATCGGCACTGACTACGTTGTTATCGGTCACTCAGAACGTCGTGACTACTTCCATGAAACTGATGAAGATATCAACAAAAAAGCAAAAGCAATCTTTGCGAACGGTATGCTTCCAATCATCTGTTGTGGTGAAAGCCTTGAAACTTACGAAGCTGGTAAAGCAGCAGAATTCGTAGGAGCTCAAGTTTCAGCTGCTCTTGCTGGATTGACTGCAGAACAAGTCGCTTCAACAGTTATCGCATACGAGCCAATCTGGGCGATCGGTACTGGTAAATCAGCTTCACAAGACGACGCACAAAAAATGTGTAAAGTTGTTCGTGACGTTGTAGCTGCTGACTTTGGTCAAGAAGTGGCTGATAAAGTACGTGTTCAATACGGTGGTTCAGTTAAACCTGAAAACGTTGCTGAATACATGGCTTGTCCAGACGTTGACGGAGCTCTTGTGGGTGGTGCATCACTTGATCCAGAAAGCTTCTTGGCATTGCTTGACTTCGTTAAATAATAACATCTAAAAGGCGAGAGATTTCTCGTCTTTTTTGTCTTTTTTATAGTAGAAAAGACCAGCTTCAAAGCTGGTCTTTTGAGTTAGGAACGTCCTAATAGTTTCTTAATGAGAGAAATCAGTTTGTATTTCAGAGGACTTGGGTAATAACGGAAGGTTCCCATCTTACGGACGATGTAGCCATTGAAATTCTGTTTGAAACGAAGCACACCATCTGACCCGTCAAAGATTCCTTGAATACCAAGGAAGTTATATCTTGGGATACCACGTTTGATGGTTTCAAGCATCATATATTCTTGGAGAACAGCAGGAGCATAGAACTTATTAAATTCTGTATAAGAGCCACTGAATAAATAGGTGGATTCTTGTGGCATATAGACGAAGAGGCTACCTGCAAGATTGACGTCTTGATCTCCATATTTTTCAATATATTCTTTTGCGTCCTTCTTTCTCACCTCAAAGGTATCAAACTGGCTAGAGAATTCACGAAGTTGATTTTGTTTTTTTTCTGAATTGGGGTTGACTTCAAGATCCTTCTGTAATTTCTCAATCTTCTGAGCTAGTTTTCCTTGGTCTTTTTCAAGATTCGTGTAGTAATGGTGGAAATTCAGCGTTGCGATCATGAAATCTGCTTTGTCGCCAAAACTGTCATAGAAAGTTTGGTAATAATCCAAGGTCTTATCCTGATAGTCGCGACGGTCACTGGTAGAGGAAGTAATATCCTTAAAGAGTTGCAGTTCATCCCGGTTTAATCGTTTCAGTTCAATACCGAAAGATTTGGCTTTTTTGACAAGTGGCTTTCCTTTTTTACTGAAGCTCTTGAGAAGATTTTTTTCGGTGATGCCCTCCATATCTTTCACATAATGCCAATCACCTTCTCCTCCTGGATAACCTGTTGTTAAACCATCATGCTGATAGCCCAAGTTTTTAAGGGTATCCATAAAATGAGTTTGCTCTTCACTGGTTGGATTGCCGTCACTATCAAAGGTTTGATAGGTATCATAAGGCTTGATAACTAGTTCAATAGCCCCATTTTCTTTCGCATAGTTTTTTAAGGCTGCATAGAAGGGTTCTAGCATAGCTTCCTCTTGGTAAAGGGGGCCAGAATTGATTTCCATATGGAGACCACCTGTCATAGGAAGACTGTACAAGATTGCTGCCACTTGGACTTGATTTTCTTGTTTCCAAGCGATAAATTGGACCGTGTTTCCTCGCTTTTCAAGCAGATCTGCCATTTCAGCAGACTGGATAAAAGAGCGATGGGAAACAGTATTTGCAAATGAGGTAAATTCTTCTTTTGAAATTGTCGTAAGAGTCATGTAACTTTATTTACTCCTTAATTTTTTCCGGATCTTGTAGACTTTGTTTACAAGTGGATAAAGTGGACTGGTTGGGAGGTTGAATTCCCCAACAAATTCTTCAATGACAGGATTAAATTTTGATTTGAAATGATAGAGACCACCATCGAGTGAATTTTCAATCCCCCCCATATTTTGCCAAGAAGCACCACGGTCGAAAGCGTGTTGGGCAGTTTCATACCAGGTGAGGATAGCAGGTTGGTAACGGCGGAATTCTTCATCCATCCCTGCATAAACATTTTCAGATGTCCCACCGAATTCAAGGGTTAAGGTCCCAGATAAAGGAACAACCTGTATACCTGCTTGGAGATGCTGTTCAAGAAATTGCAGTTCTTCCTCTATCCGCTCTTTTTCTTTTTGGTTATTCTCAACCTTGCCAGGCTTTGTTTTTTCTGTGAATTTTTCAGCCTCTGCCTTATTTTTTTCAAGATTTTTTGTAAGGGAGCTTTTCCGTTTCTCGAGATCTAGCGTAGACAAAGTAATGTAGGATTGTCCTTGGTAGGTTGTGAGCAGTTTTTCGTAGTAGTCTTTTCCACGTAAATGAATGCTTTTACGAGCCTCAGTCTTTTTCATGAGAGAAGCAAAGTCCTCCAACAATTCAGTCCCGCCAAATTGGACTTGGATCCCTTTGTTTAGAGCAGTTCGGATGGCTTGTCGAGTAGATTTTGAAAGATCTTGCTCAGTGAAAAACTCTTTGTGAATATTTGCTTGAAAGCGTGGTTGGATATTTTCTGCCATATCACTGGTTCGGCCAGTCCATTCAACCCCTTCTTTAGTTAAGGTGTCGATCATCGCTTGCACAGCAGGAGCTTCCGTCTTTTCTTGTCCAATCAAGTGTTTACTCAAGAAAAGACTTGGATCAAATTTCACAAACAAGGCCTTGTATTGTTTGGCAATTTTTTTAAGGGACTGGATCACATATGAAACCAGCTCTTTGTTTTGGTAATCCATGATTGGGCCTCGAGGAATGTAAAGCATGGAAAAGCCAAGTGGCAGGGGTTGAATCAAGATGCTTGCAACAGCGACTAATTGGTCTTCTTGATAAAAACCAACCCGTTCATTTCCCCAATTATCTTTGATTTTTGCCCATGAGCTGCTTTGTAAGAGATTGGTTTGGTCACTCTGAATAACAAAGTCATCATGCTCACTAGCAGAAATTCCTAGCTGGTAATGGTACATTTCTTATAATACCCACTTTCTAATGGCGTATGCAACGCCAGATTCATCATTTGATTTGGTAATATGTGTAGCAATTTTTTTAAGAGCTGGATTGCCATTCTCCATAACGACGGCATGTTCCACGACTTCTAGCATGGAACGGTCATTTTCCTCATCTCCGATGGCCATGGTTTCTTCTTGCTGGATTCCAAGTCGTTCAGCTAAATGAAGAAGGGCTGATCCCTTATTGGTTGTTTTCCCTAGAATTTCTAAATAAAAAGGAGCTGATTTGACCATGGTGAAGCGATCCTTAAATTCTTTAGGGATTTTTGCAATCGCATCATCCAGAATGTCTGGTTCATCGATATACATGGCCTTGACAAATTCTTTCTCACGAACTTCTTCAGGCGTCCGGTAATAAAGGGGCATATTGACCAGTTGAGATTCATGAATGGTGTAGCGTCCGATATCGCGATTGCTGGTATAGATGCCGTCTTTAGTAATAGCATGAGAGTGGATTTGGAGTTTGTTAGCAAGAGACTCGATATCGAGATAGTCCTCATAATCTAAAAGGTCTTTGATGAGTTCTTTTCCAGTAGCAGTTTCTTGCACCAGACCGCCATTAAAGGTAATGACATAGTCTCCAGGATCCATCAAATGGAGTCCTTTTAAAAGTTTTGAGACCCCTGCAATAGGACGACCGGTTGTGATCACGATTTTAACGTCTGCGGCTTTAGCGTCTTGAATGGCTTCAAATACAGAAGGTGTGATCTCTTTTTTTGAATTGAGAAGTGTACCGTCGATATCGATCGCAACTAATTTAATGGACATCCGTCTCTCCTGTAAAATAATCATTGGTGATATAGGAAGTGAATTCCTCTACTTGCTTACTGAAAAGTCCATTAACCTCCAGCATTTCTTTTGGGAAATAGAAGCGGTTGTCCCCATAGCGAGTTCCTGCTAAAGCAGCGACGAGTGGAGACAACTGAGACAATTCAGCGAGACTCCCATCTTTTCGGATCATCTCGATCTGGGTCCGTGGTTTTTCAAGCTCTGGTCGATAAATATCGTAAGGCAGGTCAAAATTTTGATGAATAGCTGTGTAGTAGGTTGGATTAAAGCCAACCTCTTTAATCAGTTTTTCAAGGATTGCTAAGTCTTTTCGCTTATCTTCTGTAAATAGAATCGATTTGAAGACTTTCCGATTAATATAGCGCTGAGCAAGATCAGACAGGATGGTATCCGGGCTATCCATCCAGACTTGGAAATAGGTATTCATCACACCGTCATCTAGATTTAGGTAGTCTTGAATGGTGACCTCTTCTTCAAAAAATGGAATCAAGCGAGGTGAAGTCAGTTGAAAATACTCTTTCTGATCTGGATAAATGGTTCTAGCGCGTTTGAGTAGATTTTGAAGGAGGACTTCCATGGCACGAGTAGCCGGGTGGAAGTAGACCTGCATATACATTTGGTAACGGCTGACCACGTAATCCTCGACAGCGTGCATGCCATTTTGTTGGAAGGCAATACCATTTTCAATCGGTCGAATGACACGCAAAATACGGGTCAAGTCAAATTTTCCATAGGAAGCACCCGTAAAATAGGCATCCCGCAGTAAATAATCCATCCGGTCCACATCAATTTGACTAGAAATCAATTGCACCACTTGTTTATTGGGATAGGTATGATCAATGACGCTGGCTACACGGTTTGGGAAATCAGGTGCTACCTGTAAGAGGATTTGATTGACCTCCGTCTCTGGACTGGTGATGATCAGCTGGGTCATCTTTTCATGATCGGTTCCAAAGAGTCCTTCGAAGGTATGAGAATAGGCACCATGTCCAATGTCATGAAGAAGAGCGGCTGTCATGGTCAGTAAGTTTTCATCAGAATTCCATTGCTCTGCATACTTTTCCTCAAAAATAGACAGAATACGTCTTGAAATTTCATAGGCGCCAAGACAGTGAGAAAAACGACTATGCTCCCCACCGTGGAAGGTAAAACCAGATGTCCCCAGTTGTTTGATGCGGCGTAGTCGTTGAAATTCTTTACTATTAATTAATTGATAAATGATGGGATGATCCACATGAACGTAATCATGAACGGGATCGCGAAAGACTTTTTCATTCATGGGTCTATTATAGCAAAAAAAAGCCTATTTTGCGATCTAGAGGCTAATAGGGGCAGTCAAAATGCGTAAAATTTGATAGAATAGTAAGGCAAGAAAAGAAGAGAAGGAGACAAAGATGCAGATTCGCATTCAAAATACCATTCGATTTGGAGAAGAAATGGAAATTGTTGATCAGTACTATCAAGGTGAATGGAAGGAAAAAGCAGGTTTTCAATATCTCTTGTATACCAATGAAGAAGATGAAAAGGTTGCTTTGAAATTTTCCAATGATGAATTGGTCATGACACGATTCTCAAGTCCTAAATCCATCATGCGTTTCTACAAAAATGAATATGGTGGGGCAATCATCCCAACTCCGATGGGCATTCAGCAGTTTTTGATTACAACAGACCTCTTTCAATTAGAAGCAGGTCATTTGCAAGTCTCTTATCGCTTGTTAACTCTCGATGGAGAACAGGAATTTGCCGATTATCAATTACTGGTGGAATGGGAAGAATAATCCTCATTAAATTATTAGAGATCCCGCTTGCTTTATTCTATAAAAATGGTATAATAAAACCACTCAAGGGAGTAGCTGGCGGTTTTCCGCGATAGTGTCGTCATTACGAAATTATTTCCGGCACTATATTAAACGGCGAGACTTGTTTTTTCAAACAGGTCTCTTTTTTGTGCAAAAGAGACCTAGTAGAAAGCTATAAGGAGGAAATTATTTTGTCAAAAGAACAAAATAAAGCTTTGTTTTATACACAGAGTAAAGAAGAAGTTCTAAAGGAATTGGACTCTTCAATTGAAGGCTTGTCAACTGCTCAAGCTCAAGAACGCTTAGCGACTTATGGTCGTAATGAGTTGGAAGAGGGAGAGAAACGTGGCCTACTAGCTAAATTCCTTGATCAATTTAAGGATTTGATGATTATCATCTTGCTTACGGCAGCGGCACTTTCTGTGATTACAGAAGGAATGGACGGTCTAACGGATGCCATTATCATCTTGGCTGTTGTAGTCTTGAATGCTGCCTTTGGGGTTTACCAAGAAGGGCAAGCAGAAGCAGCCATTGAAGCTCTGAAAAATATGTCTAGCCCGATGGCTCGTGTTCGTCGTGATGGTCATGTTATTGAGATTGACTCAAAAGAATTGGTGCCTGGGGACATCGTCTTGCTTGAAGCTGGAGATGTGGTGCCTGCCGATATGCGTTTGCTTGAAGCGGCGTCTCTTAAAATCGAAGAAGCTGCTCTTACTGGTGAGTCTGTACCGGTTGAAAAGGATATTACTCAAATGGTAGAAGCAGATGCTGGTATTGGGGACCGAGTTAATATGGGTTACCAAAACTCAAACGTAACTTACGGTCGTGGTATTGGTGTCGTGACAAACACTGGTATGTACACAGAAGTTGGTAAGATTGCAGATATGTTGGCTAATGCCGACGAGACAGAGACACCGTTGAAGCAAAGCTTGGAACAATTATCTAAGGCCTTGACTTACTTAATCATTGTGATTGCAGTGATTACCTTCTTGGTTGGTGTCTTTGTTCGTGGCGAACACCCATTAGAAGGCTTGATGGTGGCGGTTGCCCTTGCGGTTGCAGCTATTCCAGAAGGTCTCCCTGCCATTGTAACCATCGTTCTATCTTTGGGAACTACAACCCTTGCAAAACGTAATTCGATTGTCCGTAAATTGCCAGCGGTTGAAACGCTTGGTTCAACAGAAATCATTGCATCTGATAAAACAGGTACTTTGACCATGAACCAAATGACGGTTGAAAAAGTTTATACCAACGGTCAATTGCAAAGCTCGGCATCTGAAATTGCTGCTAACAACAATACGCTACGTATCATGAACTTTGCCAATGACACTAAGGTGGACCCATCTGGCAAGCTGATTGGGGATCCAACGGAGACAGCTCTTGTACAGTTTGGTTTGGACCACAACTTTGATGTTCGTGAAGTCTTGAAGGATGAGCCACGTGTGGCTGAATTGCCATTTGACTCAGACCGTAAACTCATGTCTACCATTCATAAGGAAGCAGACGGTTCTTACTTTATCGCTGTCAAGGGTGCTCCTGATCAATTGCTCAAGCGCGTGACTCGTATTGAAGTCAATGGGGAAGTTCGTCCAATCACAGAAGAGGATAAAAATGCTATCCTTGCAACCAACAAAGACTTGGCTAAACAAGCCCTTCGTGTCTTGATGATGGCTTATAAGACAAGCCATGAAATTCCAACCTTGGAATCTGAAATCGTTGAGTCTGATCTCATTTTCTCTGGTTTGGTCGGCATGATTGACCCTGAGCGCCCAGAAGCTGCAGAAGCTGTACGTGTCGCTAAAGAAGCAGGTATCCGCCCAATCATGATTACGGGTGACCACCAAGATACAGCTGAAGCTATTGCCAAACGTCTCGGAATCATCGATCCAAATGATACAGAAGACCATGTCTTCACTGGTGCTGAATTGAATGAACTCACTGATGAAGAATTCCAAAAAGTCTTCAAGCAATACTCTGTATACGCACGTGTATCACCTGAGCACAAGGTTCGCATCGTTAAAGCTTGGCAAAATGAAGGTAAGGTTGTCGCTATGACGGGTGATGGGGTCAACGATGCACCTTCACTTAAGACAGCTGACATCGGTATCGGTATGGGGATTACAGGTACAGAAGTTTCTAAAGGAGCATCTGATATGGTCCTTGCCGATGATAACTTTGCAACTATTATCGTAGCGGTTGAAGAAGGACGTAAGGTCTTCTCAAATATCCAAAAATCCATCCAATATCTCTTGTCTGCTAATATGGCTGAGGTCTTCACTATCTTCTTTGCAACCTTGTTTGGTTGGGATGTGTTGCAACCAGTGCATCTTCTCTGGATCAACTTGGTAACTGATACTTTACCAGCTATCGCCCTTGGGGTAGAGCCTGCTGAACCAGGTGTCATGACTCACAAACCTCGTGGGCGTAAGTCTAACTTCTTTGATGGTGGTGTCTTCGGAGCAATCATTTATCAAGGGATCTTCCAAACCATGCTAGTTTTAGGTGTTTATGGTTGGGCTCTTCTCTTCCCAGAGCACCAAAGTCATACTGAAATCCATGCGGATGCCCTTACCATGGCTTTTGCAACTCTCGGTTTGATCCAATTGCTCCATGCCTTTAACGTTAAGTCGGTTTACCAATCAATCTTTAAAGTGGGACTCTTTACGAACAAGACCTTTAACTGGTCTATTCCAGTTGCCTTCGTCCTCTTTGTGGTGACAATTTTGGTTCCTGGATTTAATAATCTCTTCCACGTTTCAAACTTGAGCTTGACTCAATGGATGGTTGTTGCCGTAGGAGCACTTATGATCGTGGTCCTTGTTGAGATTGTTAAAGCAGTCCAACGAGCGCTTGGAAAAGATAAAAACGCTATTTAAACAATCATGAAAAGTCATCTTCGGATGGCTTTTTTGCGGGCAAAATATACTGGGCATATTTCTTGAGGTACGTGTGGATTTTTGATAAACTAGTCAACAGTTTGAAGAAAGGAAACTTAGTTATGAAAAAGTTTTTTGCTGAAGTAATCGGCACATTTATGCTTGTCTTTATCGGGACTGGCGCAGTTGTTTTTGGAAATGGAACAGAAGGTCTGGGACATTTAGGAATAGCCTTGGCATTCGGTTTATCCATTGTTGCAGCAGCTTACTCAATTGGGACTGTTTCTGGTGCCCACTTGAACCCGGCTGTTTCGATTGCCATGTTTGTGAACAAACGCTTGTCTTCAAAGGACTTGGTTAATTATATTGCAGCTCAAGTAGTGGGGGCGGTTCTCGCATCTGCAACAGTACTCTTCCTCTTGTCAAATTCAGGTATGTCAACAGCTAGTCTTGGTGAAAATGCCCTAGCGAAGGGTGTGACTCCATTTGGCGGATTCTTGTTTGAAGTAATTGCTTCCTTTATCTTTATTTTGGTCATCATGACAGTGACATCAGCTACCAAAGGTAATGGCAAGATCGCTGGTCTTGTGATCGGTTTGAGCTTGACTTTGATTATTCTTGTTGGTTTGAACATTACAGGACTTTCTGTTAACCCAGCTCGTAGCTTGGCACCTGCCCTCTTTGTTGGTGGTGCAGCCCTTCAACAAATTTGGATCTTTATCTTGGCTCCAATTGTCGGTGGTGTTCTGGCTGCAATCGTTGCAAAAAATCTCTTGGATACAGAAGAGTAAAAAAATTGGTTCCGAAGGAACCAATTTTTTTATAGTTCAAGGATCGCCATGGCTTGAGAAAATTCATGAGCGAGCTTTTTTTTCTTGTATGCTTTAAATTCGGGGAGGTCTTTGATTCTGCGATAGCGTTTGTAGGGATCGTATCGTTTTGAAAAATCATATTCAGGAAAAGCTTCGAAAAATTGTTTGCAGAGCTCCCATTCTCGGACATAGCCTAAAGGTCTAGCATGATAGGTGATGTTGTCAATCGTTGTTGCTGGCATTCGGTGGTGGCTATGACCAAAAATCACTTCTCTGACAGGATATTGCCTAAACAGATCATGAAAGGCTTGGCTACCTAGAAAAGCATTAAAGCGTTCAAAATAAGGGTGGCGCAGGAGAAACTGACTATGAGGAACAAAGTGCATGGCGATAATCAAGGGTTGATCCACTTGCATGAGCTCTTGTTCCAGCTCTTGCAAAAGATTTTTGGTAATGGCTGGATCAGATCCCCTTCGTTGGAGGCGTCTGTCAAACCAAAACAGATTCTTGGTTTGAAGATGTTTTTGGGGAGAGACGGTAGGAACAAAGCTGTAGTCATACCAGCCCGAAAAAGCAAGAAGCGTATGATTGGAGAAGGGAATCTTTTGAAATTCAAAAGGTCTTATGGCTTCTTCTGATAGGCCCAGCATATCATGATTTCCCAAGCTAAAGGTCACAGGAAGGTGACATTGAAGTTGGTCTAAAAATTCCTGTGAGGTCTTTTCAAAGCCGTTGGCAATATCTCCTGCAATATGGAGATGTTGAATTTTTTTGTCCTTGAAAAGAGTGATCAGGGTCTCTAATTCTTCTTTGCCGAAGTTGTTCGAATCAATATGTAAATCGGACATAAAAGCTACTGTTGTCATGCTACCAGTCTAGCATAAGAGGATCTTTTTTTCTAACATTTAGGTTACAAATGAATAGAAAAAATGCTGAAAATCAGCTGGCTTGGCAGTGGTCAACTAGCAGATCCAATATTGGAAGGTGGGCAAATAGTGAAGGTTATGATATAATAGACTAGATACATAGAAAGAGGTACTTATGGACATTTCAGAAATTCGTCAAAAAATTGACGCAAATCGTGAAAAATTAGCTTCTTTCAGGGGGTCTCTTTGACTTAGAGGCATTGGAAGAAGAAATTGCCATTTTCGAAAATAAAATGACAGAACCTGATTTTTGGGATGATAATATTGCTGCGCAAAAGACATCTCAAGAATTAAATGAACTCAAGCAGACCTATGAAAATTTCCATCAAATGGTGGATCTCTTTGATGAGTCAGAAATCTTACTGGACTTTTTGGCAGAAGACGATTCGGTCAAGGAAGAATTGATCGAGAAGTTGGAGGAGCTGGATAAACGTATGACCAGCTATGAGATGACCTTACTATTGTCTGAACCTTATGACAATAATAATGCCATCTTAGAAATCCACCCAGGTTCAGGAGGAACAGAAGCTCAGGACTGGGGCGACATGCTTCTTCGGATGTATACTCGTTTTGGAAATGCTCACGGCTTTAAAGTTGAAGTCTTGGACTATCAGGCTGGAGATGAGGCTGGAATCAAGTCTGTGACCTTATCTTTTGAAGGGCCACATGCATACGGTCTTCTGAAATCTGAAATGGGGGTACACCGTTTGGTTCGAATCTCTCCATTTGACTCTGCTAAACGGCGTCATACGTCTTTTACATCTGTTGAGGTTATGCCCGAATTAGACGATACCATCGAGGTTGAAGTTCGTGATGATGATATCAAGATGGATACCTTCCGCTCTGGTGGAGCTGGTGGACAAAACGTCAACAAGGTCTCTACAGGGGTGCGCTTGACCCACATTCCGACAGGGATTGTAGTGGCATCCACCGTGGATCGAACCCAATACGGGAACCGTGATCGTGCGATGAAGATGTTGCAGGCTAAACTCTACCAATTAGAGCAAGAGAAAAAAGCAGCAGAAGTGGATTCTCTAAAAGGGGATAAAAAAGAAATCACCTGGGGAAGTCAAATCCGCTCCTATGTTTTTACCCCTTACACCATGGTTAAGGATCACCGGACCAACTACGAAGTAGCGCAGGTAGACAAGGTGATGGATGGAGATATCGATGGCTTTATCGATGCCTACCTTAAATGGCGTCTCCAATAACCTCGAGGGAATCAACCAGAAAAGAATGAAAGGAATTTCATTACATGTCAATGATTGAAATGAAAGATGTTGTCAAAAAGTATGACAACGGGACGACGGCCCTTCGCGGGGTCTCTGTCCAAATTGAACCAGGAGAATTTGCCTACATCGTAGGACCTTCTGGTGCAGGGAAGTCGACCTTTATTCGACTTTTATACCGTGAAGTCAAACACGATAAAGGAAGTTTGAAAGTAGCTGATTTTGATTTGGATAAAATCAAAAAACGCGATATTCCTATGTTGCGACGCAATGTGGGAGTGGTCTTCCAAGATTATAAATTGCTTCCAAAGAAAACCGTTTATGAAAATATTGCCTACGCTATGCAAGTTATCGGTGAGCGCCGTCGCAATATTAAAAAGCGTGTGATGGAAGTTTTGGATCTTGTCGGATTGAAACACAAGGTCCGCTCATTCCCGAATGAATTGTCCGGTGGGGAGCAACAACGGATTGCGATTGCTCGTGCGATCGTCAACAATCCGAAAGTCTTGATTGCGGATGAGCCAACGGGGAACTTGGACCCAGATAATTCATGGGAAATCATGAATCTTTTGGAGCGGATTAATCTGCAAGGGACCACAGTATTGATGGCGACCCACAATAGCCAGATTGTAAATACTTTACGTCACCGTGTCATCGCGATTGAAAATGGTCGTGTAGTGCGTGATGAAGCGGAAGGAGAGTACGGATACGATGATTAGAAGATTTTTCCGACACTTAATCGAATCGCTTAAAAGCTTGAAACGAAATGGTTGGATGACGATTGCAGCGGTCAGCTCGGTTATGATTACCCTTAGCTTGGTTGCTATTTTCGCCTCAGTTATTGCCAATACCATCAAGCTTTCAGATGATATTCAAAACAGTGTGCGGGTTGTAGTATACATGCGCAAGGATATTCAAGATCAGAGCGAGCAGATTGAAAAAGACGGTCAAACCGTGACCAATGAAAACTACCATAAGGTCTACGATGCTCTGACAGCCATGAAGCATGTTGACAAGGTTGATTTTTCTAGCAAGGAAGAGCAGTATGATAAACTGATCAAAACGGCTGGGAACAACTGGAAGATTTTTGATGGAGATGCCAATCCTCTCTATGATGCTTATTATGTAGAGACAACAGCTCCTAAATATGTAAAGCAAGTTTCGGCTGATGCCAAAAAAATTGAAGGGGTCTCTGAAGTTAAAGATGGTGGGGTCGATACCCAACGCTTGTTTGCTCTTGGAACCTTCATCCGAAACTGGGGCTTGATTGGTGTAGCTTTATTGATCTTCATCGCAGTCTTCTTGATTTCAAATACCATTCGGATTACCATCATTTCACGTAGTCGTGAGATTAAGATTATGCGACTGGTAGGAGCAAAAAATGGCTATATTCGTGCACCATTCCTTTTAGAAGGTGCTTGGATCGGTCTTTTGGGAGCCTTGGTTCCTTCAGCTTTAGTCTTCTACGTTTATAATGTTGTCTATACATCTATGAACAATAATTTGGCAGATCAAAACTTGTATCTCTATAGTCCTCATCTCTTGGTACCGATCATGGTCGGTGGCCTCTTTGGATTAGGAATTTTGATTGGAGCGATTGGTTCTTCAATCTCCATGAGACGTTTTCTTAAGATATAATAAAAAAGCAAGTTCGCACTTGCTTTTTTTGTCTACTTTTATGAGGACAGGAAGGATGATAAGGACTCTTTAGGATTGTCTAAAGAAGGGATTGAACATCTTCTCGTGACCAATAGAAGTCTCAGGGCCATGACCCGGATAGACAGTGTAGGAAGATGGAAGGGTAAAGAGTTCTTCTCTGATACTGCTAAGCAACTGTGTCGCGTTCCCTGTTGGAAGATCGGTCCGTCCAATGGTTTCGCGAAAAAGGGCGTCACCGGATAGAACCAGGTGATCCTCAGGAAAGACGATGGAGACTCCTCCTGCAGAGTGGCCTGGTGTCTCCAGAACATAAAAGTGGAAATCAGCTATCTGGTAATCGGAGCGAATGTCATAAAGGAAGTCGGCCTCCTTGCATACAACATCTTCTAAATCCGCATGACGATCCAAACCAGATAAATTATCGACAGGAGAAGACAACCAACTGGCTTCTGCTGAATGGACATAAACAGGTGGGAAACGATAGGTTTGACGAACCTTTTCAAGACTCATAATGTGATCATAATGCGTATGGGTTAAAAGAATCGCTACGATTGGTTTTCCGATGCGATCTATTTGTTTTTGAATAGTCGCCCAGTCGCTACCTGGATCGACAAGAATGAGGGAGTGGTCATTTTCAAGGTAGTAGGTGTTTTCATAAGCTACAGGATTAACAGTACGATAGATTTTCATAAGGACTCCTTTCTAGAATAGTGTATCAAATTGCGAGGAAAATAACAGGATTGAAGTCAGCCTGAAAGGAGAAAAAAATCTGCAGAGCTTGCTCAAACGTGATATAATTTTAAGTATTATGACAAGACAGAAACGGAAATATGCCATTGTGGATCTGGAAGCGACCAGTGCTGGAAGCAATGCTAAGATCATTCAGGTTGGGATTGTCATCATCGAAGATGGGAGGATTAGGCAATCCTATGAGACGGATGTGAATCCCCATGAACGATTGGATGAGCATATCAAACAATTGACTGGCCTGACAGATGCTCGCTTGAAAAAAGCACCAGAGTTTGCACAAGTGGCAAAAGAAATTTTTGAATTAATAGAAGATGCCGTCTTTGTGGCCCATAATGTCAAATTTGATGCGAATTTATTGGCAGAAGCCCTCTTTTGGGAAGGATTTGAGCTAACGACTCCTCGGATTGATACGGTTGAATTGTCTCAAATTTTCTATCCGACTTTAGAACGCTACAATTTAGGAGCGCTTGCGGCTGAACTGGAAATTGAGTTGTACCATGCTCACTCCGCTCTAGCGGATGCTATGGCAACAGCCCAGCTGCTGTTGAAATTGAGAGAGAAAATTGCGAGCTTACCAAGAGGATTGATCGAAAAACTTCTTTCGATGGCAGATTGTTTGATTTATGAATCACGACTCTTAATAGAAGATGCGCTTGAAGACAGTAGCCTTTTTTTACCAGCTCATTTAGTAGAGGTTCATGGTCTCTATCTGCGAAAGCCACAGCAGTTTTTAAAAAGTCGTCATTTGTCTGAACAGTTTGAACTCAATATGCAGCTGTTGGGAATGGAGGCTTATCCGGAGCAGAGAGAATTTGTTGCCTATATCGAGGACAGTTTGCAACAGCCACTTCCGAGTTTTATTGAAGCGCCAACGGGTATTGGGAAGACCTATGCCTATCTATTAACGCTTTTGGCGAAAACCTCCAAACGCATTCTTGTCAGTGTTCCGACTAAAATTCTTCAGGATCAAATTATGAAGAAGGAAGGAAAGACCATCCAAGATCTTTTCCAAATTCCCTTTCATAGCCTGAAAAGTCCCAAGGATTACATCCAACTCGATAAATTTTATGAGGCCTTACAGAGTGAGTCAGATAATGGGATGATCCGACGCTTTAAAATGCAACTGTTGGTTTGGCTGACGATGACGGAAACGGGAGAGCTCAGTGAAATTGGTCAACTCTATCGTCATCTTCATTTTGTAGCTGACATTTGCCACGATGGCCAATTGTCGAAACGTTCGCTTTTTTATCAGGAAGATTTTTGGTGCCTCGGCCAGGAAAAAGTGAAAACAAGCCGGGTAATTCTGACCAATCATGCCTATCTGTTAACTCGTCTAGAAGATGATAAGAGTCTACTTCAAGAATCTGTTCTGGTAGTGGATGAAGCGCAAAAACTCTTCTTTGCTTTGGAGCAGTTTTCACAGAGAGAAGAAACCTTGCAATCTCTTCTTCTAAGCTTGCAACACGCCATCGAAGAGGAAAAAGATCTGCTGCAACGGCGTTTGCTGGAAAGTATTCAATTTGAATTAAATGCCTGCTCTAAGGAAGTTGTACAAGGAAAAACAGCGATCTTATCAGATCAAACAGTGGCAAAAATTCGACAGGATGTCTCAGAATTAAAAAACGAATCATTAGAGAATCTAAGGGAATTGTTTGATGAGCGCTACCAAACCTTTTGGATGGACAAGGAAGTGGTCGAAAGCCACCAGATTCTTCGTCTCCACGGAGGAGTTGAGGACTTGCTATCCTTTAAGGAGTTTGTTCCTGAAGAAGTGCCCGTGCTCTTTGTATCAGCAACGATCGCGATCAGTAAAAAGGTGCATTTACCTGCCCTTTTGGGATACCAAGAGCAGCAAATCTACCGGGTGCCAATAACAGTCAAACAACACCAGGAATTGTTAGTGCCGATAGATTTTCCAGATGTCGTTTCTTTATCTTCTGTGGAGTATGCAGGAGAAATTTGTCAGCTCATCGATGAACTTTTTCCTCTAAGAAAACCAATTTTTCTTTTGTTTACCTCAAAAGAATTGTTACTGGAGACGTCAAACGCCTTGAACTTTCCTCATTTGGCCCAGTATCGAAATGGCGATGCAGCTAATATTAAGCGACGATTTGACCGAGGAGAAAGCTCTATTTTATTGGGAACAGGAAGCTTTTGGGAGGGAGTCGATTTTTCCCAACAAAAAGAAGTGATTCAAATCATCACGCGCCTTCCTTTTGACAACCCTAAAGATTATATGGTTCAAAAGCTGAATACCCAACTCAGAGAACAGGGGAAAAATCCCTTTTATGACTATAGCCTTCCGGTCGCGATTTTAAGGCTCAAACAGGCTATTGGGAGAACCAGCCGTTTTCAAGACCAGGAATCGTTGGTCCTCTTATTGGATCAGCGGGTGGTGACCAAACGATATGGAAAACAAATTTTAGATGGCTTGCAGCAAGTGTTGCCCCTTCACACAACAGTGAGAGAGCGGCTTGTTGAGCAAGCAGCTGACTTTTTTGAAAGGAATTGAGAGAATGAAAAATAAAGGATTTGGACTTGCAATTGCATTTGTACTGGCTCTTTGTGCCATGTTATTGGGAACTTTCTTTCCCATCATTGGCTCCAGTGTCTTTGCTTTGATTTTAGGAATTGTCCTCAATGAATTAGTAGATTTGCCAGAGAATTCACGACCAGGACTGAACTGGTCTGGTAAGAAATTATTGCAGTATTCGATTATCTTCATGGGATTTAGCTTGCCGATTGCGACGGTTGCTTCTACAGGCTTGTCTTCTTTGAAGATTAGTCTGCCAACAATAACAGTTGCCTTTCTTGCAGCGATGATCTTTGGGAAAGTCTTCCATCTGAAATCTCACCTACGGACCTTAATTGGATTTGGAACGGCTATTTGTGGTGGATCTGCTATCGCAGCAGCTGCTCCGATCATTGAAGCAGACGAAGAGGAAATTGCCTTATCTATGTCAACTATCTTCTTCTTCAACATTTTGGCTGTCTTTATCTTTCCAGTATTAGGGCATGTATGGCATATGTCTAATTTTCAATTTGGCCTCTGGTCAGGAACAGCCATTAACGATACGTCATCAGTTGTAGCAGCAGCGTTTTCTTATAGTAAAGCGGCGGGTGAAATGGCGACCATTGTTAAGTTAACACGCGCCCTGATGATTGTACCAGTTTGTTTAGGCTTGATCGGTTTAAAATGGTATCGGAGCAAGCAACAAGGAAGAAACAAAGGAATGTTAAAGAAAATTATTCCTTGGTTCATCATCTGGTTTATTGTGGCTTCTATTCTTTCATCTATCGGCTTGGTACCTAAAGTGGTTCTTCCTTACCTTAAGGACCTTTCTCACCTCTTTATGGCCATGGCCTTGGTCGGAATCGGAAGCAAGGTTTCTTGGAAACAGTTCCGTGCAGCAGGAGCAGCCCCCCTTCTAGTAGGGTTGATTGCTTGGTTTTGTGTAGCAGGATCTAGCTTGATTCTACAAATGTTGTTCTATTAATTGATTTGATGATTCTCACAGAAAGGAACGTGAATGAAGAAACATCATTTTTGGACGATTCACCTGGATTATTCGATCATTGGGATTGTCTTCGCCCTTCTCATGCTTGGGATTTTATCTGTTTATGTAGCAGTTTCTCATGACTATCCCCAAATGGTGTGGCCTTTTTTAGGGCAGCAATTGGCCTGGATTGGTGTGGGATGCGTCATTTGCCTGATTGTGACCATTTTTAGCACGAAATTTCTTTGGAAAATCACTCCCTTTCTTTACCTGCTTGGCCTGGCCTTGATGGTTCTTCCCCTTGTTTTTTATAATCCCAACTTGGTAGCTTCAACAGGAGCTAAAAACTGGGTGGCTTATGGGAACATCACCTTATTTCAGCCCTCAGAATTTATGAAGATCCCCTTCATCCTGATGCTGTCACGCTCTATTGTCCGATTTTTGCAAAGAAATAAGGGGCGTGAGCGATTATTACGACAAGATTGGTTTTTGATTCTAGAGTTGACCATCTATACGATTCCGGTCTTTGCCTTATTGGCTCTCCAGCAGGACTTGGGAACGGCCTTAGTATTCTTGGCCATTTTTGCGGGCTTAGTGCTCGTTTCAGGAGTTTCCTGGAAAATTATCTTGCCGGTCATCTTGCTTTTAGCAGGTGGGTTAGCAGGCTTTCTCTTCCTCTTTCTTTCAGAAGGGGGGCGAGCTTTTCTGCACCAGCAAGTAGGGATGCCAACCTATCAGATGAACCGTATTTTAGCCTGGTTAAATCCTTTTGACTATGCACAAACCACCACCTACCAGCAGGCGCAAGGACAGTTAGCCATTGCAAGTGGTGGCCTCTTTGGGCAAGGCTTTAATGTCTCCAATTTATTGGTTCCCGTACGGGAAAGTGATATGATTTTTACAGTAGTAGCAGAAGACTTTGGCTTTGTTGGAGCTCTGGTGCTGTTGAATTTATATGTGACCCTGATTTACCGCATTTTAAAAATTACCCTCCAGTCCAATAACCAATTTTATACCTATATTTCCATTGGATTTATTATGATGCTGGTCTTTCATATTTTTGAAAATGTTGGAGCAGTAACGGGTCTTCTCCCTTTGACGGGGATTCCCCTCCCCTTTATCTCACAAGGTGGGTCCTCTATTATTAGTAATCTGATTGGTATTGGTCTGGTCCTTTCAATATATAATCATAGTAGCAAAAAGAAAGAGCCAGAAGAAGGGCCTCCAATCCGTAAAAAAGTAGTCCTTAAAAAGGCGCAATAGATAGAAAGAAGGAATGAAAATGAAAAAAGTAGCAACGATTTTAGCAAACGGTTTTGAAGAAATTGAAGCCTTGACCATTGTCGATGTTTTGAGACGTGCTGGGATCGACTGTGACCTCGTTGGGATGGAAGAAACGGTCACAGGTTCTCACCAGATCACAGTGGAAGTAGATCGCCTTTGGAATGGGGACCTGTCAGATTATGATGGAATCTTCTTACCAGGTGGGATGCCAGGAGCTGCGAATTTGCGGGATAATCCGGAATTGATTGCAGCTCTTCAAGAAGAAAGTAGAAAAGGAAAAATCATTTCTGCGATTTGTGCAGCACCAATTGTCTTGGCACGTGCCGGCCTCTTAAAAGATAAACACTATACCTGTTACGATGGTTTTGAAGAAGAGATTCAAGATGGGCACTATCAGAAAGAAACAGTGGTGAAAGACGGGAATCTCTTGACCAGTCGTGGTCCTTCAACTGCGCTTGCCTTGGCTTATGCCTTGGTAGAGCAATTTGGAGGAGATGCCCAAAGCCTTCGTCAAGGAATGCTCTATCAAGATGTCTTTGGAGATGCTTAAAAGAGCTCTTTTGGACACCATATTTTCTGGTGAAAGTTTACATTCTATGACGGGAAATGACTTCTCTATGATTTAAAATGAAATGACCGTAAAAAATGGCTAAAATCCCCCCTAAATGAGGGTTTTAGCTTATTTTTTTTGTCCATTTGTGGTATAATATTGACTATGAATTATCATGATTTTATATGGGATCTTGGTGGGACGCTATTGGATAATTACGAAACGTCCACAAATGCCTTTGTAGCGACATTGAAGGACTTTCACATCCAAGCCGATCATGATTCTGTTTATGCAGCATTAAAAATCTCAACACAGGATGCAATTCAAACCTTTGCCCCTCATATTTCCAATTTTCGTACGGAATACAAGAAAAAAGAAGCCTTGGGCTTGCAAGAGCCGGTCTTATTTGAGGGAGCAAAAGAGTTACTAGAAGAGATCCAAGCACATGGAGGACGCCATTTTTTGGTATCTCATCGGGATCGCCAAGTTTTGACCCTTATTGAACAGACAGGCATTGCACCCTACTTTACGGAGATTGTAACAGCAGACGAGGGCTTTCCTCGAAAACCAGACCCAGCCTCTATGCTTTTTTTGAAGGAAAAATATGGCATTCAAGACGGTCTGGTCATCGGAGATCGTCCGATCGATATTGAAGCTGGGAAGGCTGCAGGGCTTTCAACCTATTTATTTGACACCATGCCCCACTTACACCAGTTTATATTTGAATAGAAAAGGGAAATTATGACAGAGGATAAACAGCAAGAAATTCAAGCGCAAGAATATGATGCCAGTCAGATTCAGGTCTTGGAAGGACTAGAAGCCGTTCGGATGCGTCCGGGGATGTATATTGGTTCTACCTCAAAAGAAGGTCTTCATCATCTGGTCTGGGAAATCGTAGATAACTCGATTGACGAAGCCTTAGCTGGTTTTGCTAGCCATATTGAAGTTTTCATTGAAGCAGATAATTCGATCACGGTTGTCGATGATGGTCGTGGGATCCCAGTGGATATCCAAGAAAAGACAGGTCGACCTGCCGTCGAAACTGTCTTTACCGTACTTCACGCAGGAGGAAAATTCGGCGGAGGCGGCTACAAGGTATCTGGTGGTCTTCACGGGGTAGGGTCATCCGTCGTGAATGCCCTCTCCACATCCCTCGATGTTCGCGTCTATAAAAATGGCAGTATCCATTACCAAGAGTATCGACGTGGACACGTTGTGGATGATTTGAAAGTCATCGGGGAGACAGATCGGACAGGGACAACCGTCCACTTTATTCCAGACCCAGAAATCTTCACGGAAACCACCGAGTATGATTTTGAAAAATTAAATAAACGGATTCAAGAATTAGCCTTTTTGAATCGTGGCTTGCGTATTTCTTTGACGGATAAGCGAGAAGGCCTGGAGCAAGAAAAGCATTACCACTACGAAGGTGGGATCTCTAGTTACGTCGAATACATCAATGAAAACAAAGATGTCATCTTTGAAAAACCAATCTACACAGATGGTGAAATGGATGATATTACCGTTGAAGTGGCTATGCAATATACCACAGGCTACCATGAGACGGTCATGAGTTTTGCCAATAACATTCATACCCATGAAGGTGGGACTCATGAACAGGGCTTCCGTACAGCTCTCACTCGTGTGATCAATGATTACGCTAAGAAAAATAAACTCTTAAAAGAAAACGAAGACAATCTAACTGGGGAAGATGTTCGAGAAGGCTTAACAGCAGTGATCTCGGTTAAACATCCAAATCCACAGTTTGAAGGACAAACCAAGACCAAACTTGGAAATTCAGAAGTTGTTAAGATTACCAATCGACTCTTTAGTGATGCCTTTTCTGATTTCCTTTTGGAAAATCCGCAAATTGCTAAGAAAATCGTCGAAAAAGGGATTTTAGCGGCGAAAGCTCGCGTAGCTGCTAAGCGAGCGCGTGAGGTGACCCGTAAGAAATCAGGGCTTGAGATTTCCAACCTACCTGGTAAATTGGCAGATTGCTCTTCAAATAATCCACAAGAAACAGAACTCTTTATCGTCGAAGGGGATTCAGCCGGAGGATCTGCAAAATCTGGTCGAAATCGGGAATTCCAAGCGATTCTCCCAATCCGTGGTAAGATCTTGAACGTTGAAAAAGCCAGTATGGATAAAATTCTAGCCAATGAAGAGATCCGTAGTTTATTTACTGCTATGGGAACTGGATTTGGTGCCGAATTTGATGTTACAAAAGCGCGTTATCAAAAATTAGTCATCATGACCGATGCCGATGTCGATGGTGCTCATATCCGAACCCTTCTATTGACCTTGATCTATCGCTATATGAAACCAGTCTTGGAAGCGGGATATGTTTATATTGCGCAACCACCAATCTATGGGGTCAAAGTCGGTAGTGAAATCAAAGAATATATCCAACCTGGTGCCAACCAAGAAGCTGAATTAGCTGCAGCTATGGAACGTTATTCAGAAGGTCGCTCAAAACCAACCATCCAACGCTATAAAGGTCTTGGAGAAATGGATGATCACCAATTATGGGAAACAACCATGAATCCAGAACACCGCTTGATGGCACGAGTATCAGTAGACGATGCTGCGGAAGCAGATAAGATCTTTGATATGTTGATGGGGGACCGCGTGGAACCACGTCGTGAATTTATCGAAGAAAACGCTGAATATAGTACACTCGATGTATAAAATTCACCGAACGCTTCCCATTAATGGATATTTTATGGTATAATTACTAGGATTACGTTCAAGTAATACGATGAAGGAGTTTTTATATGTCTAGTGGACTAATTGTTCTCATCTTTATTGTCGCCCTTATCTTGATTGTAGGATATGTGGTTGCAGTCATTTTGAGAAAACGAAATGAAGCCTTACTGGCAGCACTGGAAGAACGAAAAGAAAAGTTATACAACCTTCCGGTCAACGATGAAGTAGAGGCCGTAAAAAACATGCATTTGATTGGTCAAAGTCAAATTGCATTTCGTGAATGGAATCAAAAATGGGTAGATTTATCCTTAAATTCATTTGCTGATATTGAAAACAATCTGTTTGAAGCGGAAGGCTATAACAATTCTTTCCGTTTCATGAAGGCTAAACAAGCCATTGACAATATCGAAAGTCAGATCCAATTGATCGACGAAGATATCAAGGCGATTCGCAAAGCCCTTTCTGATCTGGAAGAGCAGGAACAAAAGAATAGCGGTCGTGTGGTTCATGCCTTGGATATGTTTGAAGAACTTCAAAAAGAAGTCACTTCAGACCCAGATCGTTATGGCAGTGCGCTTCCTGAAATTGAAAAGCAAATTGGGAATATTCAATCTGAGTTTTCACAATTTGTCACCTTGAATTCTTCAGGTGACCCTGTTGAAGCGGCTGAAATCCTTGATACAGCTGAGAATCATATTGTGGCCTTAAAACAAATTGTTGAGCGAGTGCCAGAAATTGTCACTGCTCTTCAGTCAAAACTTCCAGACCAATTAGAGGATTTGGAAAGTGGCTACCGCAAGCTTTTGGAATCTGGCTACCACTTCACTGAAACAGATATTGAATCTCGTTTCCAACAGTTGCATGCTTCCTTGAAGAACAATATGGCAAATGTATCCGCGCTTGAATTGGACAATGCTATTTACGAAAATGAGCAAATTCAAGAGGAAATCGATGCATTGTATCACATCTTTACTCGTGAAATCGAATCACAAAAAGTCGTGAAGAAGTTAGTGAAACAACTGCCTGGCTATTTGAAACACGCAAAAGATAACAATAGCAACCTTGCAGCAGAAGTGGAACGCCTTGGTAAAACATTCGTCTTGAATGAAGCTTTCAGTCAACAATTAAAAGAGTTAGAAGCTGAGCTATCTTCACAAGAAAATGTGGTAGAAGATGCTTTGAAAGATTCATCTGAAACACAAAAAGCTTATTCTATCGTAGAAGAAGAGTTAGAAGCTATTGAGGCTCGCTTGAAAGAAATCGAAGATGAGCAAATCAGCTTAAGTGATTCCCTTTCAAAAATTGAAAAAGACGATGCCAATGCTCGCCAAAAAGTCAATATCTATGCCAACCGTTTGCATGCCATTAAACGCTATATGGACAAGCGAAACTTGCCAGGAATCCCTCAAGAATTCTTGGAATTATTCTTCACAGCAAGCAACAATACAGAGGCTTTGATGGATGAGTTGGAAGGGGATAAAATCAACATCGAATCAACCAATCGTTTGTTAGATATTTTGACCAATGATATGAATGAATTGGAAGAAGCGACTTATCGAATTGTACAAAATGCTACTTTAACAGAGCAGTTGTTGCAATACTCAAATCGCTATCGTTCCTTTGATGATCATGTGCAGGCAGCCTTTGACGAGTCACTCTATATTTTTGAAAGAGAATACGACTATGCAGCTTCCTTCAAAGTCATCTCAGATGCTTTGGAAATGGTAGAAGCTGGTGTAACCGATCGCTTTGTTACTTCCTATGAAAAAACCCGGGAGCAAATTCGCTTCTAATAACAAAAAAACGACTTTTTAGGAGGTCGTTTTTTTATCTTCAAATGATCATTGAAACTTGAAATTTAAACCCTATTTTTGTATAGTAAGGGAGAAATAAGAAAGGAAAGCGATGAAAGAAGTAACAGGTCTCCTCGTTATGGATGTAGATGGAACTTTGATTCAACAAGAAGGAATTGATTTACTAGCTCAAGAAGCTGGCGTGGGACAAAAAGTAGCAGAGATTACAGCACAAGCAATGAATGGAGAGTTGGATTTTAAAGCATCTTTACAGGCGCGTGTCGCTTTATTGAAGGGTTTAGAGGCCTCTATTTTTCCGAAAATTATAGAGCAGATGGACGTTACACCGGGAGCTAAGACCTTAATCACTGAACTTCATCAAAGAGGTTACAAGGTTGGCCTTGTTTCAGGGGGATTTCATGAAGTCATCGATCCTATCGCGAGGTCTTTAGGAATTGATCTGGTTCGTGCTAATCGTTTGCAGACTTTTGATGGCCGTCTGACAGGGAAAGTGCTCGGAGAGATTGTGACCCCTGAAAGAAAAAAAGACTCCCTCCTGACATGGGCGAGAGAAAATCATATTCCACGAAGTCAGACGATTGCTATGGGAGATGGTGCCAATGATCTTCCCATGATTGAAACAGCCGGAATCGGGATTGCCTTTATGGCAAAGCCAATCGTAGCCGAACGAGCTCCATACCGTATTGAAACGAGCGATCTAAGCCTTGTTCTTGAAATTCTAGACCAGCATAGAAAGGAAACAGGATGCATATCCTACTAGCACCGGATTCATTTAAAGAATCCTTATCCGCCAAACAAGTAGCAGAAGCCTTAAAAAAAGGATTTCAAGAGGCTCTACCAGATGCAACTTTTGACCTTCTTCCCATAGGGGATGGTGGTGAAGGAACCATGGATACACTTGCTGAAGTTCTGAATTTAACCAAGAAGCATACTCAGGTAACAGGACCATTTGGGAAGCCTGTTTCAATGGCTTACTACCAAAAAGATGAGATGGCATTTTTTGAGATGGCCTCTCTTGTTGGCTTAGGCTCTATCCCAGCTGAAAAACGCAATCCTCTTGAACTGGAAACACGAGGCATTGGTGAACTTATTTTGCAATTGGTTGACCAAGGGGTTAAAACAATCTGTGTGGGAATTGGCGGTTCTGCAACGAATGATGGTGGGATTGGGATGGCTGCTGGACTTGGGGTAGCCTTCTATGATGAACAAGGCCATCTGCTTCGTCCTGTCGGGGCTTCGCTCGGTCGTGTGGCTAGAATAGATACCAGTGCGGTTCCAAAAGTTTTAGAAGACATCGAGCTCCAAGTCTTAACGGATGTAACCAATCCTCTCTGTGGCAGTCAAGGAGCGACCTATATCTTTGGTGGGCAAAAGGGATTAAATCCCCTTCTGTTTCCAGCTGTTGATCAGGCTATGCAGGGTTTTTACCAATTAGTAGATGCACGAATATTGTCCATGCCTGGTGCCGGAGCTGGAGGTGGCATGGCTGCTGGCTTGGTCGCTTTTTCCGGTGGTCAGATCTCCTCAGGAATTGAAAAAAGCCTCGATTTGATTGACTTTGATCACAAAGTACAAAAAGCTGATCTAGTCGTTGTTGGGGAAGGTAGGATGGATCTCCAATCCCTTTCTGGGAAGGCACCTGTCGGGGTGGCCAAACGAACACCAGAGAAGATCCCAGTGATAGCTATTTGTGGTAGCTTAGCGGAGGATTTGCCTGCTTTTCCTAGTCATCACATTGAAGCTGCCTTCTCTATCGTACCTGGTCCTTGTGAGGTAGCAGATGCACTCGCTCATGCTGAAAGGAATCTGATTTCCTGTGCTCGAAATATTGGGAACCTTTTAAAAATAAAAGCAAACTAAAAAACCAATGGAAAGGAGATGTTCCCTTCCATTGGTTTTTCTTTAGCTAAAGAGACGTTTCCAAAATGATTTCTTTTCTGGACTGGCAGTCTCTTCTTTCTTTTCAAATAAATTTGGATACTGGAGATTCATGTTTGTTGGTGAAATTCCAGATGGGTGGTCAGTATGGATGATGAGACCAAAGGGAGAATGACGACAGTCATCCGAAACGATGCTTGCCACAAGTCCAAGATCCTTGGTTTTTTTCAAATATTGTAGCTGGCTGTTTTCATCCAAAGCTGGGGAGATCTTGACCAAAACAGGATGAAAGCGATCTGAAATATCAGTGAGGATTGTCGAATACTGCTCCAGGTATATCTTGTCCCTTGCCTCCTCCAAGGTGCATGAAGCAATCACCCGCTCCTCATAAGTCTCCAAAAATCGACGTTGCTCATCCGGATTGAATCGAGTAGGACCAGCAGCTTTTTCTAAAATTGTTTTATTAATATCTGTCATAAGCTTAGTATAGCATAAAGCGCAGCAGAAGAATAGAAGAATGCGAAAAAATTAAATAAGGAGGGAAATAGAAGAAAAAAAGAAAGTGGAACCGTTTTCTTGTTAAAAACTTCTCAATTTTTGTAGATTTCCTTGTTTTTTCTTGAAAAAATAGCCTAATTACGATATGATAGAGGAGTAAAAAATATAACTCAATAAGGAGAGTAAGAAATGTCAATTATTACTGATGTTTACGCTCGCGAAGTCCTAGACTCACGCGGTAACCCAACACTTGAAGTAGAAGTTTATACTGAATCAGGTGCTCATGGACGTGGTATGGTTCCATCAGGAGCTTCTACTGGTGAACACGAAGCAGTTGAACTTCGTGACGGTGACAAATCTCGTTACGGTGGTCTTGGTACTCAAAAAGCTGTTGACAATGTAAACAACATTATTGCTGAAGCTATCATCGGCTATGATGTACGTGATCAACAAGCTATCGACCGTGCTATGATCGCTCTTGACGGTACTCCTAACAAAGGTAAATTGGGAGCAAACGCAATCCTTGGTGTGTCTATCGCCGTTGCTCGTGCAGCTGCTGACTACCTTGAAATCCCACTTTACAGCTACCTTGGTGGATTCAACACTAAAGTTCTTCCAACTCCAATGATGAACATCATCAATGGTGGTTCTCACTCAGATGCTCCAATCGCTTTCCAAGAATTCATGATCGTACCTGCTGGTGCACCAACATTCAAAGAAGCTCTTCGTTGGGGTGCTGAAATCTTCCACGCACTTAAGAAAATCCTTAAAGGTCGTGGTCTTGAAACAGCCGTTGGTGACGAAGGTGGATTCGCTCCTCGTTTCGACGGAACTGAAGATGGTGTAGAAACTATCATCGCTGCTATCGAAGCTGCTGGTTATGTTCCAGGTAAAGACGTATTTATCGGATTTGACTGTGCATCATCAGAATTCTACGATAAAGAACGCAAAGTTTACGATTACACTAAATTCGAAGGTGAAGGAGCTGCTGTTCGTACTGCTGAAGAACAAATCGCTTACCTTGAAGGATTGGTTGATAAATACCCTATCATCACTATCGAAGATGGTATGGATGAAAACGACTGGGACGGTTGGAAAGCTCTTACTGAACGTCTTGGTGGTAAAGTTCAATTGGTTGGTGACGACTTCTTCGTAACAAACACTGACTACCTTTCACGTGGTATCGAAGAAAAATGTGCTAACTCTATCCTTATCAAAGTTAACCAAATCGGTACTCTTACTGAAACATTCGATGCTATCGAAATGGCTAAAGAAGCTGGTTACACTGCCGTTGTATCACACCGTTCAGGTGAAACTGAAGATTCAACAATCGCTGACATCGCAGTTGCAACAAACGCAGGACAAATCAAGACTGGTTCACTTTCACGTACAGACCGTATCGCTAAATACAACCAATTGCTTCGCATCGAAGATCAACTTGGTGAAGTAGCTGAATACCGTGGATTGAAATCATTCTACAACTTGAAAAAATAAGCTAGTTTACTAGACTAAAAAGATCCTTGAGTTTTCTCAAGGATTTTTTTGTTATCGAGCCAAACAAAAACTCCTCAACTACAGCGTTGAGGAGTCGTGTTATTAGAATAAGCCTTTGATTTTGTCCAAGGCACCGCTGACCATTTCATTTCCAGAAACAAGCCCTTTTGCTTGTTCAAGGTAGTCACCGAGGTTGTCTTTGTTGTCTTCAACAAATTTCTTTGCAGCATCGAAATCTTTCTTTTCGATCATTTCTTTTACTTGGTTAAATAAGTCCATTGGATTCATGCTTGGATCTCCTAAAATATAAGTTATGAAATCAGGCTCGCGCCTTTTTCTCATTTATTTAATCATTTTTTTAGAGCTTTGACAACTAAAACGACTTAATGAAAAACAGTACAAACAGCCTCTGGGACATAGAAGTCGTGGGATAGGAGAGTCAATTTTCCACTAGCTAGATCTCGCTTGAAGACGCTTGCGTTAGGTGAATCTTGATGGGTTGCGATGAGGTAGTTTTGATCTGGACTAATAGTGAAATCACGTGGATTGAGCCCTTGGCTTGGAACAATTTCAATGAGTTCTAAGCTGCCATCTGCTACAACTTTAAAGACAGCGATGGAATTATGAGCACGGTTAGATGCATAAAGGAATTTTCCATCGGCTGAGAGCTTGATAGCAGAAGCCCATTTTTGACCATCGTAGTCGGATGGAAGTGTGGAAACGGTTTGGAAGTGTTCGAATTCACCCATACCGTCATAAAAGAGGACGTCGATTGTGGCATTTAATTCATTGATGAGATAAGCAGTCTTGTAGTGGGGATGAAAGACAAGGTGACGAGGTCCTGCACCTGGAGCTGTTTGGTACTGATTGATCAGGGTAAGTTTTCCTTCCTCACTGACATCATAGACATGCAAACTGTCTGTTCCTAGGTCACACGTGATCAAGTACTGATCTGGCGTAAGGTCTGCATAGTGGGCATGCGGACTTGCTTGATTGGCGTGGGGACCACTTCCTTGGTGAGTGTCCTCATCGACAAAGGACAAACGCCCATCTGCCTCTATCTTGTATACGAGAACTTGGCCTTTGTGATAGTTGGCTCCATAGATCAGTTGACGCTTGTCATCGACAGAGACATAGCAGAGTGGAGCCCCTTCCTCGACAACGTGATTGAGCGGCTGAAAATCGGCTGTAAAACTAGCGATTCCCCCTTTTCCATCTTCAGCTCCGACACTATAAAGATTGCCTTTTTTAGAAAAAGCGATATAGGTTGGATTAGGCTCAGCTACCACTAGTTCAAGATGGCTCAATGCCCCTGTTTCAGGGTCGAATTGTGCCTTGTAAATTCCTTTGGATTCTTTTTTGGTATAGGTACCGAAATAAATGGTTTGAGACATAGGTCACCTCGTAAGATTTGTTAGGTTTATTATATCAAAGGTCCTATTGGAAGGCAATTGCTAGTTGAAAAGGAGAGGGCCTTTCTTTCTGATTTTACTAGTTTTTTCGTAACTTCGCGCTCAAAAAATGCTAAAATAGATACATGTTGAAATGAAAAGGAGTTTTCCGTGGATAATAAAGAAAAACAGTTTAGTATGTCCTGGTTTTTTAGATGGTTTTTAGACAACAAGGCTATTACCGTATTTTTAGTTACCTTGCTCTTGGGTCTGAACCTCTTGGTCTTGAGTAAGATCACCTTTATTTTTATTCCGATTTTTGAGTTTGCAGGAGCTGTCATGCTGCCAGTCATTATTTCTGGTTTGCTCTATTACTTGCTCAATCCTATTGTCGACTTTCTTGAAAGAAAAGGTCTTAAGCGGATTTTTGCGATTTCCTTCGTCTTTTTCTTGATTGCAGTGCTCTTAATCTGGGGTCTGGCTGTCGTGATTCCAGCTGTCCAACGACAAGTGGTGAGTTTCTTTCATAACCTGCCAACCTATTTGGAGAAGGCCAATGCAACCATCGACGATTTTCTAGACAATCGCGTCTCCTCAGATATCAAACCTCAGTTAGATGAGATCACCAAGGAATTGTCTGCAAATATTACTACTTGGGCCAGTTCGATCTCTGGGCGGGCTGTCAATTGGGTCAGCAACTTGATCGGAGTGGCTTCGCAAGTTATTGTTGCCTTGATCATTATGCCTTTTATTGTCTTTTATCTTCTTCGAGATGGAAATAATTTAAAGGGCCACATTGTTCGCTTCTTACCAACTAAGATTCGTAAATCGGCTGAACAAGTTCTCTCAGATGTCAATACCCAACTCTCCAACTACGTTCGAGGGCAAATTACGGTAGCCATTGTCGTCGCCATTATGTTCATCATCTTCTTTAAGATCATTGGCTTGCGCTATGCGGTGACACTGGGGATCTCTGCGGGAATCTTGAATTTGATCCCATACTTGGGTAGTTTCTTAGCCATGTTACCTGCCTTAGTATTGGGCTTGGTAGCAGGACCAGAGATGTTTATCAAGGTCTTGATTGTATTTGCAGTGGAGCAAACCATTGAAGGACGTTTTGTATCACCTTTGGTTTTGGGAAGCCAGTTAAATATCCATCCGATTACCATTTTGTTTGTGCTCTTGACGTCAGGATCTATGTTTGGAATCTGGGGAGTTTTCCTTGGAATTCCAGTCTATGCATCTGCTAAGGTGGTGATCGGAGCTATCTTTGAATGGTATAAGGTTGTCAGTGGTTTGTATGAAGAACATAATGAAGTAGAAGAGGAAACACACAGTGAGTCATAGTCAACAAATGGTAGAGGCTCTCGATCGGCAGGAGCTAGAAGAAGCAGAAGTTCAATTTCAACAGGCTTTGTTAGAAGATAGTGAAGCACAATTATTGGATTTAGGTCAATATCTTGAAAGTATCGGTTTTTACCCTCAGGCAAAGGAGATCTATGAACAGATTGCAGAAACCTATCCAGAAGTGTATCTAAGTTTGGCAACCATCCTTGCAGAGGAAGGTCAAATGGAAGAGGCCTTTGCTTATTTAGAAGAAATTGAGCCAGACTCTAACTGGTATGTGGCCAGTCTCTTGGTTAAGGCGGATCTCTATCAGATGGAAGGCTTAGCAGATGTGGCGCGTGAAAAATTAGTTGAAGCAGCCCGTCTGTCTGATGATCCCATCATTCAATTAGGCCTAGCTGAAATTGATCTGGAATTGGAACGCTACCAAGAGGCTATCCAAGAGTATGCCCAGTTGGACAATCGGGAGATTTTGGAAGCAACAGGAATTTCCACCTATCAACGAATTGGTTTTGCCTATGCCAATCTTGGTAAGTTTGAAGCAGCTGTTCCCTTCTTAGAGAAAGCTCTGGAGATTGAGTTTGATGACCAGATTGCTTACGAATTAGCGACCTTATTGTCTGACCAAGAAGAATTCCAAAAAGCCCTGATCTACTACAAACAAATTGATACCTTGTCGCCTGATTTTGAGGGCTATGAGTATGGTTATGCTTTAGCTTTACAGTCTGAAAATGACCGTGAAAAAGCACTTGAGATTGCTAAACAAGGGATCCAGAAGAATCCATTTGATGCCCAATTGAAGCTCCTTGCTTCTCAGCTTTCTTATGAACTTCACCAGCCTGAGCAAGCAGAAGCTTATCTATTAGAGGCTAAAGAAGTGGCAGATGATCTCGAAGAGATTGCTCTTCGCCTGACCACCCTTTATTTAGAACAGGAACGCTTTGACCAAGTCTTGGCTTGGCAAAATGAAGAAGTAGAAACAGTTGTCACTCGGTGGAACATTGCCCGTGCCTTGGCTGCTTTGGAGAAAACAGAAGAGGCCGTCTCAGCCTACCAAGAGCTTTATGAGGATTTAAAAGACAACCCAGAATTCCTCGAAGCCTATGTTTATTTGCTGCGTGAGGCTGGAGATGTGACGAAGGCGCGTGAAGTGGCGAACCAGTATTTGGCGATCGTACCAGACGATGTGCAGATGCAAACCCTCTATGATAGCCTCTAATCAAAACCATATCGTGAAGATTCGGAATAGTTTGTGGTATACTGGTAGAAGATAGAATGAGGAGAGAAAAACATGGAACCAGTGAAACTTTTTCAATACAATACCTTAGGTGCCCTAATGGCGGGTCTGTACGGGGGTTCATTTACGATTGGAGAACTCTTGGAACACGGAGATCTAGGAGTTGGGACGCTTGATTCTATTGATGGAGAGTTGATCGTATTAGATGGTAAGGCATATCAGGCCAAGGGATCAGGGGACCATCCTGAAATAGTCGAAGTTTCTCCGGATGCCAAGGTTCCTTATGCAGCAGTCGTCCCTCACCAAGCAGAAGTCATTTTCCGCCAACGCTTTGAAATGACGGACGAGGAATTGGAAGCCCGTATTGAATCTTATTACGATGGGGAAAATCTTTTCCGCTCCATTAAGATTCGTGGTGACTTTGCCAAGATGCATGTCCGTATGATTCCAAAATCAACACCAGAGATGAAGTTTGCAGAGGTTGCAACCCATCAGCCAGAGTATACACGGGAAAATGTCACTGGAACCATCGTCGGTTTTTGGACACCAGAAATTTTCCATGGCGTGAGCGTGGCTGGTTATCATTTGCACTTTATTTCAGATGACCACACCTTTGGTGGCCATGTCATGGATTTTGTCATCACAGAAGGGATTGTAGAGGTGGGAGCCATCGATCAGCTGGATCAACGTTTCCCAGTTCAAGACCGTCAGTACCTCTTTGCCAAATTCAATGTTGATGAGGTCAAAGAAGACATCAATAAAGCAGAATAAAAAGAGGCTGGGACAAAAGTCCTAGCCTCTCAATTATTTTTGGATTGTCGAGCAAGACGCAGTGGTTGAGTGGGCTCTACTACGCTGATTTCATCAGCTTTTACAGCCCTACTCAACTGTGCGGAGGTGGGACGACGAAATCGAATTCTAACGAATTACCGATTTCTGTCCCACTCTCTTTTATTTTTGAAATCAGTCCGTTAGTTTCATGGCTTTGATTTTTTCTTCTTCTGGGGTGACCCGCAGAGTCTTCTGGCCTGTGTAGGTGACAAAGCCGGGCTTTCCACCAGTTGGTTTATTGAGTTTCTTAGCTTCGATCATATCTACTTGGACCAGGTTTGAGAGACGGGCCTTGGAATAGTAGGCCGCCAACTCTGCAGCGTCGGTCTTCACTTCATCCGATGGATCGAGATTTCCTGTAATGACGACGTGGCTTCCCGGGATATCTTTTGCATGGAACCAGAGTTCATCTTTCTTAGCGATCTTAAAGGTCAGTTCATCGTTTTGCAGATTATTGCGACCCACTAAAATGATAGTCTTTCCATCACTCGCCAGGTATTTCTCAGGTTTTTTCCGTTTATGAATTTTTTCGCGGTTGCGCCGTTTGATAAAGCCGGTCTGGATTAGCTCTTCTCGAATCTCTGCCACCTCAGCCAGGCTCGCTTGAGAAAGGGCTGTTTCAACCGTTTCAAGATAAGAAATGGTTTCCTTGGTTTCTTGAATGAGGATGGTCAAATGTTTGACGGCTTCTTTTAACTTCTGGTAGCGTTTGAAGTAGCGTTGGGCATTTTGGTTGGGGGTCAGAGCCTTATTGAGTTGGATGGTGATGGGTTCGTTGGTATAGTAATTGTCCAGGACAACCTGGTCTTGGTCGTTTGGTACCTGGTGGAGGAAGGTTGTCAGCAATTCTCCTTTTTGGCGGAATTCTTCCGCATTGTCGGTCGCCGCTAACTCAGCTTCTTGTTTGGCTAATTTTTTTCGGTTCTTTTCAAGATCGTTTTCGACCTTGCGGATCAATTCACTGGCTTGTTGTTGCACCCGATCGCGCTCAGCCTTGTCTCGGTAATAGTCATCTAGCAGATCTGAAAGTGTCTCAAACGTTTGACTGGTCGCATCCGCAAAGGGGATAGCCGAGAAGGATTTGGTCGTTAGGCGAGGCTCAGAAGGTGTCTTGAAAAAGGTCCGGAAGGTCTTTAATTTTTCATCGGTCTCAAGTCGCTTGGCTAATTCTTGAGCCGTATCTCGCCCCAAACCTTGGAAACATTTTTGAAGGTTTTTGGGACTTAACTCTTCCTTGTGAAGAAGGGCGAAGAGGGCTTCATCTCCAATTGTAAAAGGATTGGCCGCGTCGGTTTTCGGAGGGGCTACATAGGTTGATCCAGGAAGAATGGTCCGGTAGCTATTTTGTGAGAAGCCGACATGTTTGATGGCCTCGATGATTTTATTGCTGGTGCGGTCCAGGAGAATAATATTACTGTGCTTGCCCATGATTTCGATCATTAAGCTGACAGAAATGGCATCTCCAATTTCGTTTTTATTGGAGACACGGATTTCGAGAATCCGGTCGTTCTCCAATTGCTCAATCCCTTCGATGACAGCGCCTTGAAGATATTTACGCATGACCATAATAAAGGTATTGGGAAAGGCAGGATTTTCAAAGTTGGTCTGGGTCCGTTGAATCCGTCCAAAGACAGAATGGGCTGAGAGCAAGAGTTTTTGATTTTTCCGATTGCCTCGGATTTGGAGCACCAATTCTTGCTCGAAGGGTTGGTTAATTTTTTGAATGCGACCGCTCAAGAGTTCGGCCTTCAATTCTTGCACCATATGGTGTAAAAAAAATCCATCAAAAGACATGGGATTCCTCATCATTCTAGCGTTTATTCTAGTAAATTATATCAAAATTAGAGAGGAAATCCCAGAAAGAAGCTAGGGGCTGTTCAATAGAAAATGCGAACGTTTCCAAAAAAATACTGAAAAAGTATTGACATTTTTGAAAGAAAACTTTAAAATGTAAGAAATTAGAAAAGTAGTAAATGAAAGTTTCAAGAGAGCCTACGGTTGCTGAGAGTGGGTAGCGGCAGTTTATGAAATTGGACTAATGATGAGATGAATTTGAAACAATAAAAATTCGGTTGGCACACCTTATCGTGCAACTTGTTGCTAGACAAGACAGAGATATGGGGGAGACTATCCTTTTCCCATAAGTGAGGTGGCACCGCGATGACACGTCCTCACATAGCTTTTGCTATGTGTGGGCGTATTTTTTGTTTTAGATGAGAAGGGAGAAAAGAGATGAAGAAACGATGGCGTCGCAGTCTTTAGATGATGGAAAAAAGAAGAAAATGAAATAATAGAAGAGGTATTAAAAATGAAAAATAAACGTTTAATGGGAATTATTGGTTTGATTGCAGCAGCAGTCATTGGGACAGCGATCTATTCAGCTACAGCAGGTAAGGATAACAAGGCAGCAAGCAGCAATGAAAAGGCTAAAGTTGGGGTCTTGCAGTTGGTCAGCCACCCTTCGCTTGATTTGATTTACAAAGGGATTCAAGATGGTTTAGCTGAAGAAGGTTATGACAAAGACAAAGTGGACATTGATTTCCTCAATGCAGAAGGCGACCAAAACAAAGTTGCAACCATGAGTAAACAATTGGTAGACAAGGATAACCAAGTCTTGATTGGAATTGCAACTCCATCTGCTCAAGGTTTGGCTAGTGCAACCAAAGACAAACCCATCGTTATGGGAGCTGTCACTGATCCGGTCGGCGCAAACTTGGTCAAAGATTTGAAAAAACCAGGTGGCAATATCACTGGGGTATCTGACCACAATCCAACTGAGCAACAGTTGAAATTGATCAAAGAATTGACTCCGAACGTGAAAACCATTGGGATCCTCTACTCAACCAGTGAAGATAATTCCAAATCTCAAGTAGAAGAATTTACAAAATTAGCTGAAAAAGCAGGCTACAAGGTTGTTCCTTATTCTGTTCCTTCTACAAACGAAATTGCTTCCACTGTGTCTGTAATGTCAGGCAAAGTCGATGCCATCTGGGTTCCAATCGACAATACTATCGCATCAGCCTTCTCAACAGTTGTCGAAGCCAACAAAACAGCTAAAAAACCAATCTTCCCAAGTGCGACAGCTATGGTAGAAGCTGGTGGTCTTGGTTCAGTCGTTGTCGACCAACATGATCTTGGAGTAGCAACTGGTAAAATGGCTGCGAAGATCTTGAAAGGTCAAAAACCTGCGGATACACCTGTTGAAATCTTTAGCCAAGGAAAATCTGTCATCAATAAAAAAGTCGCAGATGAATTGGGCATTACTATTCCAGAATCTGTCTTGAAAGATGCTGGACAAGTCATTAAATAAAAAGGAATCGAATCACAAGAATGGCAGGGGAATTTAGCATTGGTAGGTCTTTAAATTGTGACATTTAAAAATGTTTACCAGTGCTCACGACCAGCTTTGTTACTCATGATAGAGGAGAAAGAAGTGGAAGTCAAGATAACAGATCTTCATCCGACCCAACTATATTTATCAGAAAAGAAGTTACAAGCTATCCAGATGCTGGATCAGTCGGCAGAAATCATCAATGTGGATCCAATTAGTGTTCTTGCATTTGGAAATCGCTTCTTGATTACAGACGGGCATCATAGGGCTTATCAGGCTTTATTAGCAGGTCGGGATACGATTTCTGCTGAGTTTGATAGAGATGGTGGCGATGACTTGTATGCTCTCTATGCGCAAGCTTGCGAGGAAAGAAAGATAGACTCTGTTTTGGATTTAAAACATCGTATCTTACCTCAAGAGAAGTATGAAGCAAAATGGTATAGCTGGTGTGATGGTTTTAACCAAGCAGCAACTCTTCTAATGAAAAGGAAAGCAGATGAAGCAGACCAGGCAAATAAATAATGCATTGCGTCCTGTTCCTTCTTCTATTGAAATTAGTCTCATCTAACTTGTTTTTTAACTAAAAATCTGATAAACTAGATAGTAATTGAATAGAAATCTGCAAGACTAGTACCTCAAGGGAAGTGCGACAGGGAGAAGAGCCGTGACTGAAAGCTCTTTGCATGAAAGCTGGGTGAATTCACTTGCGCAAGGATTTAGAAATTAAGGTCTGGTTTACAGATAAAAAACGGATGGTACCGCGTGTCAACGCTCCGATTAGGAGAAGGCACGCGGTTTTTTTCTATGTCTGTAGATGGACCATGATGGAGGAAATATGTCAACGATTGAAGAACAATTAAAAGCGCTTCGTGAAGAAACGCTGGCAGCTTTGAAGCAGATCTCTGCTGAAAATGAAAAAGAATTGCAAGAACTACGGGTCTCTGTCCTTGGGAAAAAAGGATCTCTGACTGAGATCCTCAAAGGGATGAAAGATGTCTCTGCAGAGATGCGTCCGGTTATCGGGAAACACGTCAATGAAGCCCGCGATGTCTTGACGGCTGCCTTTGAAGAAACAACCAAACTCTTGGAAGAAAAGAAAGTCCAAGCGAAACTAGCTAGCGAAAGCATCGATGTGACCCTTCCCGGTCGTCCGGTTGCTAGTGGTTACCGTCATATCTTGACCCAAACCAGTGAAGAAATCGAAGATATCTTTATCGGGATGGGCTACCAAGTCGTGGACGGCTTTGAAGTAGAGCAAGACTACTACAACTTTGAACGCATGAATTTGCCGAAAGATCACCCTGCGCGGGATATGCAGGATACCTTCTATATCACAGAAGAAATCTTGCTTCGGACCCATACCTCACCAGTACAGGCGCGGGCAATGGATGCGCATGACTTCAGCAAGGGACCATTGAAGATGATCTCTCCAGGGCGTGTTTTCCGTCGGGATACTGATGATGCGACCCACAGCCATCAATTCCATCAGATCGAAGGCTTGGTCGTTGGGAAGAACATTTCTATGGCAGACCTTCAAGGAACGCTTCAATTGATCGTGCAAAAGATGTTTGGGGCAGAACGTCAAATCCGTCTGCGTCCTTCTTACTTCCCATTTACCGAGCCATCGGTTGAAGTAGACGTTTCTTGCTTCAAATGTGGTGGAGCTGGATGTAACGTATGTAAGAAAACTGGTTGGATTGAAATCATGGGAGCCGGTATGGTTCACCCACGTGTCCTTGAAATGAGTGGTATTGACCCAACAGTTTATTCAGGATTTGCCTTTGGACTTGGTCAAGAGCGTGTGGCTATGCTTCGTTACGGAATCAATGATATCCGTGGCTTCTATCAAGGGGATATCCGTTTTTCAGAACAATTTAAATCATCATGTTAGTAAAAGTTAAGCCGAATGAATTTCAAATTTTAAGGGAATTAGAGGTGGAAACCTATGGGGATACCTTTGGTCCCTACATCGCTGATGCCGATATGGAAGATTATTACCAGACGGTTTTATCGCTAGAGCAAATCCAAAAGGATTTGGCAGAACCTGAATCAGAGACCTATTTTGTCCTTGATCACAATCAGGAAATTTGTGGTTTTCTCAAGTTTAACTGGGGAGAGGCACAAACAGAGCCAGTAGAGATGGACAATGCTTTTGAAATCCAGCGGATCTATGTCAAAAAAGAACATCATGGCAAGGGCTATGGCAAGGAAATGTTTAGCTTTGCGCTGGATCAAGCCAAGAGCCGTGGCTTTGAGTGGGCTTGGCTAGGTGTCTGGGAACGCAATTTTAAGGCGCAAGATTTTTACTATCGCTTTGGATTTGAACGATTTAGTGAACACCAGTATATAACCGGAGATACCGTGGATACAGACTGGTTGTTGAGAAAGAAACTGATATAGAATGGACGAGAAACTTCTATTCTAGAGAAAGGAAAGGCTTGAGTCCTTTTCCTAAGCCAGCCTCAAGCTGGAAAACACAAAATGAAAGGATCAAAACGAGGGTGGATAGAGATCTAGGAAAGTCATCTAGATTTCAGCTTAGCCCTTGGTATCTTACATATGTTAGTTAGTTATAAATGGTTAAAAGAATTGGTGGACGTGGATGTGCCATCAGAAGAGTTGGCTGAAAAAATGTCAACCACAGGGATCGAGGTAGAAGGTGTGGAATCACCTGCTGCTGGTCTCTCAAAAATTGTCGTCGGAGAAGTCTTGTCTTGCGAAGATGTGCCAGAAACTCATCTTCATGTCTGCCAAGTCAATGTGGGTGAAGAAGAAGCCCGTCAAATCGTCTGTGGAGCACCAAATGTTCGAGCAGGCATCAAGGTCATGGTGGCTCTTCCAGGTGCTCGTATCGCGGACAACTACAAGATTAAAAAAGGGAAAATCCGTGGTTTGGAATCTCTCGGAATGATCTGTTCACTTGGTGAATTAGGGATTTCTGACTCTGTTGTACCAAAAGAATTCGCAGATGGCATCCAAATCTTGCCAGAAGATGCTGTTCCAGGGGATGAAGTCTTCTCTTACCTAGACTTGGATGATGAAATCATCGAACTTTCCATCACTCCCAACCGTGCAGACGCTCTTTCTATGCGTGGAGTAGCGCACGAAGTAGCAGCGATCTATGATAAGGCAGTCAATTTCAAAGACTTTACGTTGACTGAAACAGACCAAGCTGCAGCCGATGCTCTTTCTGTCAGCATTGACACAGACAAGGCTCCTTATTATGCAGCTCGTATCTTGGACAATGTAACCATCGCACCAAGTCCACAATGGTTGCAAAATCTCCTCATGAACGAAGGTATCCGTCCGATCAACAATGTGGTCGACGTGACCAACTATATCCTGCTTTACTTTGGTCAACCGATGCATGCCTTTGACTGGGATACCTTTGAAGGAAGCGAGATCCGTGTGCGTGAAGCGCGTGCTGGTGAAAAATTGGTAACCTTAGATGGGGAAGAACGCGAGTTAGAAGCAAGTGACCTCGTGATTACGGTTGCGGACAAACCAGTAGCTCTTGCAGGTGTCATGGGTGGAGAAGCTACAGAAATCTCTGAAAAATCTACTCGTGTTGTTCTTGAAGCGGCTGTCTTCAATGGCAAATCGATCCGTAAGACTAGTGGTCGCCTCAACCTTCGTTCTGAATCATCTTCTCGCTTTGAAAAAGGCATCAACGTGGTAACTGTCAATGAAGCCCTTGATGCGGCAGCGAGCATGATTGCAGAGCTTGCAGGTGCCACTGTTCGTAAGGGAATCGTTTCAGCAGGCCAGCTCGATACTTCTGATGTGGAAGTTTCTTCTACCCTTGCAGACGTCAACCGTGTCCTTGGGACAGAGCTTTCCTACGCGGATGTCGAAGATGTCTTCCGTCGCCTTGGATTTGGTCTTTCTGGAAACGCTGAAGCCTTTACTGTCAGCGTTCCACGTCGCCGTTGGGACATCACCATTGAAGCGGACCTCTTTGAGGAAATCGCTCGGATTTATGGTTATGACAAATTACCAGCAACTCTTCCAAAAGATGACGGGACCGCAGGTGAATTGACAGCGACTCAAAAATTGCGTCGCCAAGTTCGGACCATTGCAGAAGGAGCAGGCTTGACTGAAATCATCACTTACGCCTTGACAACTCCTGAAAAAGCAGTTGAATTTGCGACTGCTCCAAGTAATTTAACAGAGCTCATGTGGCCAATGACTGTGGATCGTTCAGTTCTCCGTCAAAATATGATCTCAGGGATCTTAGATACCGTAGCTTACAACGTCGCTCGCAAGAACAAAGATTTGGCCCTCTACGAGATCGGAAAAGTCTTTGAACAGACAGGCAATCCAAAAGAAGACTTGCCAAACGAAATCAACAGCTTTGCCTTTGCTTTAACTGGCCTAGTCGCTGAAAAAGACTTCCAAACTGCAGCTGTTCCAGTTGACTTCTTCTATGCCAAGGGAATTTTGGAAGCCCTCTTTGCTCGCTTGGGTCTTGATGTGACTTATACAGCAACAACTGAAATCAAGAGTCTCCACCCAGGTCGTACAGCCTTGCTCTCACTTGGTGACCAGGTGATTGGGGTCTTGGGACAAGTCCACCCTGTAACAGCTAAGGCTTATGACATTCCAGAAACCTATGTGGCAGAATTGAACTTATCTGCTATTGAAGCAGCCCTTCAACCAGCCGCAGCCTTTGTGGAAATCACCAAATTCCCAGCTGTGAGCCGTGATATCGCCCTTCTCCTCAAAGCAGAAGTGACTCACCAAGAGGTAGTCGATGCCATTCAAGCTGCAGGTGTGAAACGTTTGACAGCTATCAAACTCTTTGACGTCTTCTCCGGTGAAAAACTAGGACTTGGCATGAAGTCTATGGCCTACAGCTTGACCTTCCAAAATCCAGAAGATAGCTTGACAGACGAAGAAGTCGCACGCTACATGGAAAAAATCCAAGCTTCACTAGAAGAAAAGGTAAACGCAGAAGTGCGGTAACAAATGTGTATAGGAAAAACCGTTGATGAGATGCATCAACGGTTTTTTAATCAGTTTTATAAGATTGTTTCCATGACAGTTTCTTGAGGCTTCATTCCCTGTCTTTGATAGAAGCGAAGGGCTCCTTCATTGTCATTCCAAACATTGAGAGTTAGGTTATAGCAGCCGATTTTCTTGGCATAGTTGACAGCGAATTGATAGAGTTGATCGCCGATCTTTTGCCCACGCGCTGCTTGATCGACACACAAGTCTTCGATGAAGAGGGTTTTTATCGGATGAAGCACAGGATTGTCAGAGACTTCTTTAATGGTGACGAAGAGATGTCCAAGGACCTGGCCATCTTCATTTTCGTAGACGAAAATCGGTGTCTGCTTTTGCGCCATTAACTGTTTTAACTCTTCTTCACTATATTTGCCACCTTTTTCTTTGAAAATATCTGGACGGACTTGGTGGTGGACGGAAAGAATCTGTTCTAAGAGGTCAAGCAAGTGGGGAATATCATTTGGTTGAGCTAAACGAATCGTCATGTAGATTCTCCTTAGTAATATTTTCTTCATTATAAAAATTTTTTCTAAATCTTGTCAATGGAAAAAGGAACGCTAAAAGGTGTGCAAATGCGGGCCTTTTATTTCTTACCTCAAAATATCCATGTCAACCATCCTGCTATTTTTGACAAATATTTTTATTTTTTTGACAAATATACTTGTCAAAAAGAAAAAGAAGTGTTACAATGATTTTAGTTGAAAGAAGAGGAGGTATTCTTATGGGAGCTATATGGATTCTATTTATCCCTTTTCTGCTTATCATTTATGGAAGCTCAGAAAAGAAGATAAAAAGGTTGAACAAACGCATCAGACGATTAGAAAAACAAGTGAAAGGAAATCAAGACATGTCTAGACTTTTAGAAGAATTGAAAGGCCAAACGGCCACTGTTACAGTAGATGGTGTTGGATTTGAGTATGAAATTATAGATATCGATGAAGATTGGGTCAAACTGACCCGTGTGATTCATAAACAACAGAGGGAAACCAAATTAGTTCGCATCGAAGATATTCAAGGTATTCAACTATAAGGGGGCGAAAGCCATGATCTTAAAAAATCGACTGAAAGAGCTGAGGGCGCGTGATGGTCTCAACCAATCTGAGCTAGCCAAGCTAGCTGGAGTCTCGCGCCAGTCGATCAGTCTCTTGGAGAGAGGGGAGTACACCCCTTCGGTTATCATTGCCATCACCATCGCCCAGATATTCAAGGAACCGGTGGAAAATGTTTTTAGTCTAGTAGAGGAAGAGGAATAACAATGAAAAAGAAGTATAAAGAAAGGTCAGCCCGTTTTCGTTTTTGGAGAAATGTAGGGATCATTACAGTTTCCGGCTTGATAGGAGGAGTTATCAGTTTTTTGACAGGAATGTTTGGATCCGAAAAGCCCCTAGAAATCCAATCCTTCTTTAGTAAAGAAGTACTTCTTTTGGGCTCAGCAGTTTTATTCTTAGTCGCATTTATACTCACGATAACCTTACTGATGTGCGCGAGAAAAGTCCATCAAAAAATGCTCCAAATAGAAGACGATGATGAAGCCTATCACTATGACATCCAGAAGAAAAAACTATATGGCTTAGCGACCATTTTTAAAGGCATCATGATCTTGCCCTACTTTTTATTCGTCATTTTTTATAGTCAATTGGTTTACTTAGATAGACCTGGCGCTGGGGACATGGCTTTTATCTTTGGAGACTTTACCATGCTCTATCTCTTTCTTGTCTTGATTGCCCTATTTTTCCTATCGGATATCTTCTTTCGCAAGACCTTCCATCTGATTTATGGAAAACCGATTCCCCGCAATGCCAATGCCAAGGAAGTGCGTGAATTTATGATGAGTATGATGGATGAAGCAGAAAAGCAGATTAGCTACGAGGAAAACTATGAAATTATCATTAAGTTAAGCAATTATATCTTACCGATTTCCTTAATTGCGATATTCTTAGTTGGCATTGCTTTCCATACAGATATCTTGTTAGCATTAGTAGTGGTATCACTGATTTATGTCTATATCTTGGTCTCACAATACAAGATTACCAAACGTTATTATAAAGAGTAGAGGAGTCATCTATGTTAGAAATTAGAAATTTAGAAAAAAGCTTTGGGAATAAGCAGGTTCTCTTCGGAGTAGATCTGACAGCTCAACAAGGGCATATCCTTGGCTTAGTTGGGAAAAATGGTGCCGGGAAAACAACTATTTTCCACAGTATCTTGCGCTTTTTGGACTACAGTGGCGAGATTCGCCTAGGTGGCAAAGCGATCACCCAAGAAACCTACAAGGAAATTGGCTATTTGCCAGAAGAACGTAGTCTTATGCCAAAACTCACGATTTTTGAGCAGGTCCGCTATTTGGCTGCCTTAAAAGGAATGAGCACTGCTGAGGTCAAGGAAAAATTACCGACCTGGATGGAAAAACTCCAAGTAAAAGGAAAATTGACCGATAAAATAAAGAGTCTCTCAAAAGGGAACCAACAGAAGGTTCAATTGATCATCACCTTGATCCATGAGCCTAAATTGATCATTTTAGATGAACCCTTTAGCGGCTTGGATCCGGTCAATACAGAAGTGCTCAAGCAGGTCATTTTTGAAGAAAAAGAGCGTGGGGCAACCATTATCTTTTCTGACCACGTCATGACCAATGTCGAAGAGTTGTGTGATGATATCCTAATGATCCGTGATGGTTCGGTTGTCCTTTCAGGGCCTGTCCAAGAGGTCCGGAATAGCTATGGCAAGACTCGCCTCTTCGTCTCAAACGACTTTAGTAAAGAAGAGCTAGAAGCTCTCCCACACGTGACCAAGGTCAGCATGACCAAGCAAGGGACTTGGAAGATGATCTTGGATGATGCATCAGCTGGTCCAGAATTATTTGACCGCTTGACCAAGGGCCACTATCTTGCGACCTTTGACCACCAAGCCCCAACTATTGATGAGATCTTTAAACTTGAATCAGGAGTAGAAGTATGAAACAGATGTTTGTCGTAATGAAAGAAACCTATATCAGACAAGTGAAATCATGGAGTTTCCTCTTAATGGTCTTCGGTCCCTTCCTCTTTTTAGGGTTGAGCATTGGAATCAATTATCTGACGGGTTCTTCTACAGAAGCCAAAAACCAGGTAGCCTTGGTGACAGAAGTGCCAGCTGTCAAAGAAAGCCTCAAAGGAACCGATGGCTTGAACTTAGACTACAAAGATGAAGCTGCAGCTAAAAAAGCTATCAAGGATGAGAAAGCAGCTGCTTACCTAACGGTCGATGAAAAAGATGGCCAGCTAGAAGCGACTTATGTGGGCGACCAAGCCATGAAAATGGGATTGAAATCCCTTGTCTCTGCGAAATTAAGCCAGGTCCAACAAGGGCTCAATATGGCCCGCGCTAATCTAAGCAAAGAGCAACTGACAGCCTTGTCTCAACAGGTTTCTCTCAAAGAAAAAATTGATGAGAAAAAAGAAGGCTTGAAAATGGTGCAAACCATGGTTGCAGGTGCTCTAGGAATGTTGCTTTATATGATTTTGATGTTCTACTCTGGTATCACAGCCCAAGAAGTAGCCAGTGAAAAAGGAACCAAGATTATGGAAGTGGTCTTCTCTAGTATCAAAGCAACCGATTATTTCTTCGCACGCATGCTCGGACTCTTCGGAGTGATCTTTACCCATATTTTTGTCTATGTGATTGGTTTAGTAGCGGTTTGGATCTTTAGAGCAGATATCCCTGTTGTCAAGGACATTCTCGCTCCAAACTCTCCAATTACCCAGCACCTAGCAGAAGCGATCTCGCTCAATACCGTCTTCTTCATTATCCTTGGAGTCTTTATGTATGTGGTGCTCTCTGCTTTCTTAGGCTCCACAGTTGCACGACCTGAAGATTCAGGAAAAGCGATTTCGCCACTGATGATGTTAGTCCTCTTTAGCTTTTTTGGTGTGACTACCTTGGGAAGTGCTGGTGATGTCTTCTTATTGAAGATCGGTTCCTACATTCCTTTCATTTCCACCTTCTTCATGCCTTTCCGTACCATCAATGGCTATGCGACTGGTCTTGAAGCTTGGGGTTCATTAGGAATTGCGGTTCTCTTTACCATCGTGGGAACAGTGCTCATTGCTCGAATCTACGCGAGCTTAATCCTCCAGACCGATGACCTCGGACCGTGGAAGACCATCAAACGTGCTCTTAGCTATCGCTAATCAAACAAGCTCTCAGTTACAGCTGAGGGCTTTTTGAATGGAGGTTACAATTCTTTTGAAAGACTTGTCTCTAACTATTAATAAATTACAGAAAAATTAGTATGTTTTTTCATGGAAGAAAGAGTATTTTTCTTCAAATTATGATATGATGGAGGGGAATAATAAGATTTGAGGGTGAATATATGGATAAACTCCAAATAAAATCCAGCCCAATTGATGCGCAAGCGGCTATTGGTGAGTTGGCTGTTGTTGATGTATCACAAAATGAGAATAAACAAGTAGAGTTTAGTTATTCTGCTGGTATTGCAGGTATGGAGAAGGGAAAAGAAGTAAATAATCACTTACTTCAAGCTGTGGGTAAATTTAGTGAAGCTGTTCTAATTCAAGCTAATAAATTTCCTCAAATTGCCGCTGTGCTTGAAAAACGTGATGTAGAACAGGCTCAAAGATGGGAAAGCTAACCATGATGGAGGATGTTAATAAAAATAAGCGAGATAAACTATTCCAAGAAATTGTGAAAACAGAGCGACAAGAAGATTTTATTTTAAATTTAAGTCGTGAGTATCAACAAAGTTTAGATGAATTTTTAGAAGATCTTTCGTTGATCACACGAGAAGCAGAAGAAAAGTTGTCTATTTCATCTCAAAATATCTTATTTTTTCAAGAAAAGAATGAAATGGATTTAATTGCAAGAAATTATGTGGTTAGACAGATGGATGGTGTCAGTGAAGAGTTTCGGAATGTTTTAAAAAACTTAGACATTCAGAGAGAAAAATTGATAAGAGAAAGGAATAGTTTGCCGTGGGAGTGAGATACAGTTCATCAGAATCTGCTGCTTTGATTGAAGCTATGAGCAGTAATATTCAAATTGCTACTCAGATTACAGAAAAACTTACTAGTGGAAGTGATCATTTAATTGCAGAAATCGAAGCAGGAATACTTCAAGGTGCTGCATATGAGGCAGGGAAAAATTTATTTGGGAATATTATTATCCCGTGTATCAAAAAATTACAAGAAGCGATCGACGATATTCAGATTGAATTAAATTCATACAAAAACGCAGATACAGTTGTATCAAAATATGGAGAATTAGATTTAGATGATTTGAAGACACAAAAACAGAGTTGGGAAAAACAGCTTTCAAAGTATCAAGATCTAATTAGAAAGAATGAGGATTTTTTCAATCGTGTAGGAGCATTTCTTACCGCGAATCTGGATCAAAATTTATCAGAAAATAGAGTACTTCACGAATTGGCTGATAAAACACGGATGCAAATCAAAGATCTTGAAGAAAAAATTGAAAAATTAGAGTGGTTTGTTGAGCAAGTCAATCAGTATTTTTCAGACAGTCTTGAAATTCTTAATTTAGCGATTGAAGGAGCAGGACAACTAAGTCAAATTATAGTTGATAGCAACGGAAATTACTATGCGGATGGTGTAGACATGACTTGGTTTGACAAAATGAAACAAACAAAAGTTGTTTCCTACGCTAAAAGAGACTATCAGGATGCCTTAACAAAGACTTTAAATCAAGCGTCGAGAGATATGTTATTATCAGAGGATGGTGATACCTATTATCGGGAAGAGTTAAACAAACGCTTAAAAGGACATGATCGGTCACAGTGGAAAAAAATAATTGATGATTATAACCATACTCTAAAAATTGACAATGAAGGGAATTTAATTGAAATTTTTGATAATAGCGCTTATAAAGATCGTCATTATCAAAAAAATGATAATTTTTCTGTGCTAAAAAATGGGAAGTATGATAGTGCTTCTACGAAAATGATCAATGAAAAATATCAAGAACTTCTTCAAGAAAATTTTGAAGCTAATTCTGCTGAATTTTGGGGTGGAGTTAGTCAGATGTTATCAGGTTTACTGCTTGACTTTGCTAGCGTAGCAGCAGAAACTGGAGGTTTAGTATTAGCTCCTGAGACAGGTGGAGCAAGCTTTATTGCTGGAACAACTACAGCAGAGCTTGCTTTAGATGCAGGCAATGCACTCATATTAAGTGGCGTAGTATCTACAGGATCCGCAATTAGTAAAACAGGTGGCGCAAACGCTGAAATTCAAGTCAATTATTCTAGCAACTATGACAGCTGGAAGGCCAATAGACCGACTAGTAGAACCATTTCTGGCAAGGGTGGTAAACTAATTGAAGCCCGAGTAGGAAATCGAAAAGTGAAGCTTCGTGTGGATTGGGAGCCAAGCAGTGGTACTAATGGTGATGGAGTGTTCCAGGTTCAATCTGGAAGTGGAAAGTCGGGGTACGGTGTTAATTCTCATTTAGAGGTTGGTGAAATTAGTGGAAAAGAATCTATACAGAACTTTGTAAATAAAGATGCGGATTTAAAGAATTTAGAAAAGGGCGTTAAAGAAGAAATAATTAATAGAATTTGGAAAACATATCAAAATAATTATTAAAAATAGGAGGAACTATGAAATTATACCTTAAAGGCAACTATGAAACTAGCATCTATCAAGCATGTATGGAATATCCTTGGAAAATGTGGTTCAAGGAACGCAAGGGAGTGCAGGTTAGTTTTTCTTATGCACGTGATGATGATTTTTATTTAAGTTTGACTTTAGATAAATTTTCTTCAAACGATGAGCGTTGGGGAATGGCTGATTTTAGTGTTGGCAACGATCCCTGGGCGACTTTTAAGCGTGAAAATTTAAATTTAAATTTTGAATATTCTTATGAAAGTGATGGACGAGAAAAAGGAGACTATCTACGAATCATCACGACTCATAAAGATATTCTAACGGTTGATAAGCGAGCTCTTTATATCATGGCGATTGAGGTGGCGTCTGCCATTGACGGTCAAATCAGCGAAGACGATAAAGAAACATGGCTGAGTGTTGAAGAAATCAAAACGAAACATAAAGACCTACTACATTTGACCTACGACGAAGCAGTCGATATTAGTTTAGAAGAGATAAAGGTTATGAAAGCCATCGACGAGCCCCTCTGGGAAGAATTGGATAGGAAGCGCGAGGAGTATATCCGAATCCATGGAGAGGTGGAATTAGATGATGAGGACGACGAGTGAGACTCTACATCAAAGGTGATTATATAAAAAAGATACCTTATGGTTATCTAGAGCTTGCTGGTAAAATGTGGTTTCCAGAAGAAAAGCAAGTATCGTACTCAAATGCTGGAGACAATGAGCAACTACAAGAGGATTTTTCTGTAAATTTATCCTTGAGGAAAAGTACTGCAGATAAGCGATGGTCTAGTGTCCCCCTAAAGGAAGGGGTACGAAGCCTCTTTTCACATATTGAGGAATGTATTGAGATAGAGTTTGAAGACGCATTTGCTACAGATTATAATGAAAAAGGGGACTATCTTCGTATTTTAACTACCCATCTAGAAGTTTTGACAGTTGATAAACGCGCCATGTACATTATGGCGATAGAAATTGCAAAGGTGATTGATGGGCAAATTAGCGAGGATGGGAAGGCTAGCTGGTTGACAATTGAGGAGTTTAAAAGAAAACATGAGGATATTCTATCTCTAACTTTTGAAGAAGCAAATGAACGAAGTTTGGCAGAAATTCAAACGATGGATGTTGTAGACGATCCTCTTTGGGAGGAAGAAGCTAATCGTCGAAAAGAATATATACTAGCACATGGAGGCGATATCTCAGATTTATGAGACTATATATCAAAGGAGACTATACTAAAAAAGTGCCATTTGGGTACAGAGAACTCGCATGGAAAATGTGGTTTAAAGAAAGAAATGGTCAAGAAATAAGTTTCTCACATGTCGGGGATGATGAGATGCTACAAGATGACTTTTATTTCGGAGCAGAGTTGCGCAAATGGGCTTCAGTTGACGAAAGATGGGATAAGGCTTCTTTTATAATTCCGAGCAATCCTTGGTTGTCCTTGCAATATGAAGATATTGAACTTGAATTTGAACATGCTTTTATTTCCGACGACCGCGAAAAGGGGGAGTTTCTTCGAATTGCCTCAACTCATGTAGATATTTTGACGGTTGACAAGCGCGCTTTATACGTTATGGCTATTGAAGTAGCATCTGCCATTGATGGGCAGATTAGCGAGGATGATAAAGAGACCTGGATGGATGTAGAGACTTTTAAGGAGTTGTACAAGGATGTTCTTTCACTGACTTATGATGAAGCGGTTGAAATTAGTTTGGAAGAATTAAAGACAATGGTGCCAGTAAGAGATTCTTTATGGGAAGAAGAAGAGCGCCTTCGTGAAGAATACATCAAAATCCATGGTGAACGTGTTTATGACGATGAGGAAGACGAATGAGACTCCATATCAAAAGTAATTTTCAGAAAAAAATAACCTTTACGACAAGTGAGTTACTCTGGAAAATGTGGTTTAAGGAATGGAATGGTCATCCTATTACATACTCAAATGTCGGTGATGATGCCATGTTACAAGATGATTTTTACTTTGTAGTAAGCTTTGATAGATGGCGTTTTTGTGACTCTAGATGGAATAATATTCCCTCTTATGATTTAAAAAATCCGTGGAATTCCTTTAAATATGAAAACATATCCCTTGAATTTGAAAAAACTTTCATTACAGAGTGGAGAGAACGTGGGGATTATCTACGTATCGCAACCTCTCATACGGATATTTTAACGGTTGATAAACGTGCTATGTATATCATGGCAATCGAGGTAGCAAGTGCAATTGATGGAAAAATTAGCGAGGATGACAAGCAGACCTGGATGGATGTAGAGACTTTTAAGAAGTTGCACAAGGATGTTCTTTCACTGACTTATGATGAAGCGGTTGAAATTAGTTTGGAAGAATTAAAGACAATGGTGCCAGTAAGAGATCCTCTATGGGAAGAGGAAGAACGTCTTCGTGAAGAATACATAAAAATCCATGGCGAACGTATTTATGACGATGAGGATGACGATTGAGACTATATATCAAGAGTAATTTTCAGAAAAAAATAACCTTTACGACAAGAGATCTTGTTTGGAAGATGTGGTTTAAAGAATGGAATGGCCATTTGATTACTACTTCTAATGTGGGTGATGATGAGATGCTACAAGATGATTTCTTTTTTGGAGTTCAATTTGATAAATGGCGATTTAAGGATCAACGATGGAATCATATACCATACAACAAGAGCGATCCTTGGAATTCGTTTTCTGATGAAAATATTCAATTGGAATTTGAAAATAATTTCATTACGGATGGAAGAGTGGGGATTATCTACGTATCGCAACCTCTCATGCGGATATTTTAACGGTTGATAAACGTGCTATGTATATCATGGCAGTCGAGGTAGCTTCTGCTATTGATGGACAGATCAGTGAGGATGATAAGCAGACCTGGATGAATGTAGAGACTTTTAAGGAGTTGCACAAGGATGTCTTATCACTAAGTTACGATCAAGCAACTGATATCAGCGTGGAGGAACTGAAAAGTTTGAAACTTGTAGAGGATCCTTTGTGGGATGAAGAAGAACGACTTCGTGAGGAATACATCAAAATCCATGGTGAACGTGTTTATGACGACGAGGAAGAAGATTGAGAATTTATATTAAAGGTGACTATACAAAAGAAATTCCGTTTGATTATTTAGAACTAGCAAAGAGAATGTGGTTTGGGGAAAAAGATGGAATAGAACCTGACTTGTCGTATGCAGGGTATCTAGATTTACCAATCGAGAAACTTTCTATCCACTTAAAATTAAATAAGTGGATGCATGATAATAGATGGAGTAATGTTCAGATTAAGGAAGGGATAAAATATGATTTTTTATCCCATAAATATGAAGATATAGAGCTAGACTACGAAGATGCTATGATGTCGGACTTTCGTGAGAAAGGTGAATGTTTAAGAATCGCTACTAAGCACCTTGAACTCCTAACCGTTGATAAACGTGCTTTCTATATTATGGCGATAGAAATTGCGACTGCCATTGAGGGTCAAATCAGCGAAGATGACAAAGAGAGCTGGTTAAGTGTGGAGGAATTTAAAAATCGGCATGAAGATATCCTATCGATGAGTTATGAACAGGCTAATGAGCTGAGTCTGGAGGAAATTCCATTTATGGATGATGTGAGAGACCCAGTTTGGGCAGAAGATGACCGCAGAAATGAAGAATACATCCGAATCCATGGAGAAGTGGAGTTGGATGACGACGAATGAGGCATTCTATTTCAATCTGTAAGCCTTCAGTTGTTTCTGAGGGCTTTTTGATTTCAGATTGACTTTTGCAAGCCTTTTCACTACAATAGAACTACAGAAAAGGAGGCGGACATGAACTATATTGAGTTTACTGAAAATGAGCGTCTGTCCACGATTGTCCTTGGGATGATGCGGATCAGTCAGATGAGTGAAGATGAGGTGGAGGCCTTGGTGGAGGCAGCCTTGTCGATTGGGATCAACACCTTTGACCTGGCAGATATCTATGGCGATGGCCAGTGTGAGGTCCTGCTGGGGAAGGTTCTCAAGCGCCGTCCGGATCTTCGGGACCAGATGTGGATTCAGTCCAAGTGTGGGATTCGCAAAGACGGCTTTACCTATTTTGATTTTTCGAAGGACTATATTTTGGACTCCGTCGATGGCATCCTCGAGCGTCTGCAGATCGAGCGCTTAGATAGTCTCCTCCTTCACCGACCGGATGCCCTCATGAAGCCGGAAGAAGTGGCGGCAGCTTTTGATCACTTGGAGAAAGCGGGCAAGGTCCGTCATTTTGGGGTGTCCAATCAAAATCCTATGATGATGGAATTGCTCAAAACAGCTGTCAAACAACCACTCAAGGTCAACCAGTTGCAGTTGAGTGCCGCCTTTACGCCTAGCTTTGAAGCCGGTTTTCATGTCAACATGGAAGGGCCAAAAGCAGCTGTGCGAGATGGCAGTGTCTTTGAGTATTGTCGCTTAACCGATACGGTGATTCAAGCTTGGTCTGTCCTCCAGCATGGTTATTTCAAGGGGAATTTTGTCGGCAAGGAAGAGTTTGCGGCCCTCAATCACGTCCTTACTGACTTGGCGAAAAAATATCAGGTCACACCGACAGCTATCGCCCTTGCCTGGGTCCTCCGCTATCCTGGTAAGATGCAGGCGGTCATCGGAACGACCAAGCCCCAGCATGTCCTTGAAGCAGGAAAAGCAGCAACAGTCACCCTAACTCGCAAGGAATGGTACCAAATCTACTTGGCGGCGGGAAATGATTTGCCTTAGAATCTTGTTAGTAAACCAGATTCCACTCTTATCGGTGGTCTGGTTTTTTGTTTTGTGATTTTCAGATTTTTCTTGACAAGTCTTTCTTTTTTATGGTATTCTTTTATGCAACAAGCGTTGCGCAACAGATGTTGCGCGAAAGGAGTCTTATGCCACCTAAGGTCAAATTTAGTAAAGAGGCTATCATTGGGACGGCTTTACAGTTGGTGAGAGAAGAGGGAATGGCTAGTTTGACGGCTCGAGCATTAGCGGAGAAACTAGGAGCCACACCGAGAGTCATTTTTGGGCAATTTGCTAATATGGCTGAGTTACAAGCAGAGGTTATTGGTGCTGCGGAAATGGTCGTGGTGGAGTATATTCGTAAGGCCTTGGAAGATGAGAAGCCTTTTCGATCCGTCGGGGTTGCTTATATCCTTTTCGCCTCAAAAGAACCCCAACTCTTTCAATTGCTTTTCCAAAATCCTAGCAAAGAGCCGATTCGTCGCTTTCAAGATTTTCTTCCCATGAAGGATCATAGTTACCAATTGGTTCTGGATTCGATCGTTGCAGACTATCCTTTGACTGTAGAGGAGGCTAGTCGCTTGTACCAGCATCTATTTATCTACTCGCACGGGATGGCCTCTATGGTTGCTTCTGGTATTTATCAGTTCGGCATGGAAGAAGTGATTGGATTACTGACAGAGGTTTGTCAATCTCTCATCAAAGAAATGGTAGGAAAGAAATGATTCAACTAGAAAATGTGCACAAAAGTTACGGCCAAACCAAGGTTTTAAAGGGGATTGATTTGCAGATTCAAGACCAGGATGATGTGGTTATCCTTGGCCCTTCTGGATCGGGGAAATCAACTCTCTTAAATGTGTTATCAGGCTTAGAAAAGGTAGACGAAGGGCATATTCTCATTCAAGGACAAGATTTATCACAACTCACGGATGCTCAATTGACGGACTTTAGACGTGAGAAGATTGCCTTTATTTTCCAGCAGTATTATCTATTGCCGAATCTGACGGTCAGACAGAATGTAAAGATGGGAGCTGATCTGGCAGACAATCATGATTTTTTGCAGATCATCAAGGATTTGGGACTTGGCGATAAGCTGGACAAGTATCCGAGTGAATTGTCTGGTGGGGAACAGCAGAGAGTGTCTATTGCCCGGGCCTTGGCCAAAAAGCCAGAGATACTCTTCTTAGATGAGCCGACGGGAGCTCTCGATGAAGAAACAGGGCGCAAGATTCTCGACTATATCTGGAAATTGAAGGAAAAGCTGGGCTTTACCCTCATCATGGTGACGCACAACCAAAATATTGCGGATATGGCCAGAACCATCATTCGTGTCAATAGTGGCAAGATTACCGAAATTGTGACCAATGATCAGCCTCAGACTGCCTATGAGATTGGATGGTAAGCTATGTTTTCAGTAAAAGATATTCGAAAATTAGTTGTCGTCAGTATCATTGGGGCTTGTGCGGTCTTTGTGGCCAATCTCTTCTTGAATTTTTACCTGGATATCGAGCAGGTGGAGATTTCGAAAACCAATCCCATGATTCAGACCTACTATGATGCCCAGGTTTCGCTTTCCTGGATGGTGGCCATGGTCAGTGGGGTCGTCTTGTCCTTGACGTCGATCCTTCTCATGTGTTTTTATATCAAACAATTTGTTGATGACCACAAGGAACAATTAGGGATTTTAAAGGCTTTGGGCTATAGCAATGGCCAGTTGGCGAAACGATTTTGGGCCTTTGGACTCAGTTTTGGAGCTGGAGCGCTTCTTGGCTATTTCGCTTCATTTCTCATGATGGGACATTTTTATGACTTTCGTAATGAGAAGGGGATTTTGCCAGAAATCACCATTCATTTTCACTGGCAGCTCTTGCTTGCTTTGGTGATCCTGCCAACGACCTTCTTTATGCTTCTCGCGATTGGATATGCTAGAAGACAACTACAAACCCCGGCGCTTCGTTTATTGAAAAAGTCCCCAAGTCCGATCAAGGTCAAAAGGAGAAAGAGGGCTCCCAAGAAAGACAAATCTTTCCTAAAAGAGCTGTCCTCGTCACTGATATGGGGGAGAAAATCGATCTTGTTTTTTGTGGTCTTTGGCTCTATGTGTTTTGCGGCCATGGTCCAATTGTCCTTTGGCTTAAGAGATTACACAGATGACATCATCCAAACCATGATGATCATGATCGGCTTGATCCTTTCTTTCTCGATACTCTTTTTGTCATTGGGGATTGTTGTCTCAGAAAGTCGCGAAACTTTAGCTTTGATGAAGGCATTTGGCTACACCGATCGTGAATGCCAAAGTCATATTCTCGCTCCCTATCGTTTCTGGGCTTATCTAGGATTTGTTCTTGGGACGGTTTACCAATACGGTATCATGGAAATTTTGATCGGTGTGATCAAAGATACGGTTCCTGAAAAGATTGAGCATCACTTTGATGGGAATGTGTGCTTCTGGACCTTGCTTGGTTTTGCGGTGGTTTATGAAAGCCTGTTTTATCTATCCAACAGAAAACTCCAAAAACAAACCATCAAAGAAGTGCTCTTAGCTGAATAAATAGAAAAGAGAGTAGGACAGAAATTGGTAATTCGTTAGAATTCGATTTCGTCGTCCCACCTCCGCACAGTTGAGTAGGGCTGTAAAAGCTGATAAAATCAGCGTAGTATAGCCCACTCAGCCACTGCGTCTTGCTCGACAATCCAAAAACAATTGAGAGGCTAGGACTTTTGTCCCAGCCTCTTTTGTACTAGATCAACAGAAAAACGGATTCTGTCTAAAAATCTTGCATTTTTTTGCAATTTAGGTTACAATGAAAACTATAAAAAACGCGTAATCCCTAGGGTCTTTCCCTCAGGGAATTTTGTGTGTTTTGACCTATTTTCGATGGAAAGAAGCTTTGCTTCTACCGCAGGAAAAAGTATGAATAACATTGGAGGTAATAATGATTCGATCCTTAATTTCCGAGATCAAGGAATTCAAGAAGCCCTCGATTTTGGCTTCCTTGTTCATGGTCTTTGAAGTCATGTTTGAGATTTCGATTCCCTTTGTCATGGCGAGTCTTTTGGACCAAGGTGTTCAACAAAGAAACATGAACAATATTTTGTTTTACGGTGGGCTCATGCTGGTCTGTGCCTTTTGCTCCCTCTTTTGTGGGATGCAGTCTGCCCGTTATGGCGCCTATGCATCGGCTGGTTTTGCTAAAAACCTTCGTCGGGCCATTTTCAAAAAGGTTCAAACCTTCTCATTTGAGAATATTGATCAGTTCTCATCAGGTGGGTTAGTCACTCGGATGATGACGGACGTAACCAATGTGCAAAATGCCTATCAAATGGTGATCCGGATCTGTGTACGGGCACCGCTCAATTTGATCTTTGCCATTGTGGCTTGTTTCTTGATCAATCCGGAAATGGCCATGATCTTTGTCTATGTGACCATCTTTTTGGCAGCTGTCTTAAGCATCATCATGAAGATTGTTTATCCACTCTTCACAGAAGTATTTGAAGCTTATGACAATCTCAACAACAGCATTCAGGAAAACATCACCAATATGCGAGTGGTGAAGTCCTACGTTAAGGAAGCAGATGAAACCGTTAAATTCAAAAAAGCTTCACGCCGGATTTATAACATGTTTATGAAGGCTATCCGTATCGTTGTCTTGAGTAGCCCAGCTATGATGCTTTCCATGTATGCTTCTTTCCTTTTGATCTCTTGGATTGGGGCTCATCTGATCGTTGGTGGCCAACTCTCCACTGGGAATCTGACTTCTATGTTTAGCTACACCATGACCATTCTCATGTCGCTCATGATGTTTATGATGATCTTTGTCATGTTGTCGATTTCCATGGCCTCTGTCGAGCGGATCAATGAAGTCTTGACGACCAAAACGACGATTGACTCTCCAGAAAATGGGATCAAAGAAGTTGCTGATGGCTCCATCAACTTTGAGGATGTGACCTTTGCTTATACCGATGAAAATGGCGACAAGACCCATGTCTTACAAGGGATTAATCTTTCTATTCGTTCAGGGGAAGTGATTGGTATCTTGGGAGGAACAGGATCAGGAAAATCAAGCTTGGTGCAGTTGATTCCTCGTCTCTATGATGTCGAGTCTGGTCGGGTGACAGTAGCAGGCCACGATGTCAAAGAATACGATCTTGATTCCCTTCGTAAGCAAGTGGCCATGGTTCTTCAGACCAATGTTCTTTTCTCTGGTACGATTAAAGAAAATATGCGCTGGGGAAATAAAGAGGCGACGGATGAAGAGATCATCGCAGCTTGTAAGATTGCCCAAGCCGATGAATTTATTCAAGATTTCAAAGAGGGCTATGACACCATGATTGAGCGTGGGGGATCCAACGTCTCTGGTGGTCAACGCCAGCGTCTCTGTATCGCGCGTGCCCTTCTTATGAATCCGAAGATCTTGATCTTGGATGATTCGACTTCAGCGGTCGATACCAAGACAGATAGTTTGATTCGTCAAGGATTGGCAACCAGCTTGAAAGAGATTACCAAAATCATCATTGGTCAACGGATTTCCTCTATTCAAGATGCAGATCGTATTATTGTGATGAATGATGGCCAAATCGATGCGATCGGTCGTCACGAGGAATTGCTTGCGACCAATGCCATCTACCAAGAAGTATATGAAATGCAAACACAAGGGAAAGGAGAAGCAGATGAAAACTAAGAAAAAAGCAAATCTAGGCTCTATCCTTCGCCTGCTCGACTTCCTTTGGAAAAACTACAAGGTATCCTTGATTGTTTCCTTTATCTTAATCATTCTATCGTCTCTTGCGACGGTCAATGTAACAGCTTCGATTCAGTCCTTGGTCGATGTCTATGTGGAGCCCATGCTGACAAGCAACAGCCATGATTTTGGACCGCTCTTGTCCTTCTTGACACGAGTTGGTTTGATCTGTTTGATCGGGGTACTTGCCAACTATGGCTTTACCTTGATTATGGCGACTGTTTCACAAGACTCACTTAGAAGTCTTCGAAATCAGTTGTTTGCTCGCATGCAAAAACTGCCCGTTCGTTACTTTGATACCCACCAACATGGGGACATCATGTCTATCTATACCAATGATATTGATGCCCTTCGCCAAGCGATTGAACAATCCATTCCTCAACTTCTATCCTCAGCGATTACCATCCTTGGGGTAACGATTACCATGCTGACGGTTAGTCCACTCCTGTTTTTGATTGTTCTTTTCATGGTTATCGTCATGGTCTTTATCATCAAGGATGTTTCTGGTAAATCAGGTCGTTACTTTGGGGCCCAACAAAAGAACTTGGGGATTGAGAACGGCTTTATTGAAGAAATGATGTCTGGTCAAAAGGTAGTCAAGGCCTTTGTGCATGAAAGAGAAAGCATTGAAGATTTTGATCGGATCAATGACCAACTCTTTGAATCCTCTTACCAAGCCAACCGCTATGCCAATGTCCTCATGCCGATTCTTGGGAACTTGGGAAATGTTTCCTTTGTTCTGACAGCCTTGATCGGTGGACTCTTTGCGCTAAACGGCGTCGGTGGTTTAACCATTGGTGGTCTCATGGCCTTTCTGCAATTGAACCGTTCCTTCACAGGTCCCATTGCCCAGGTCTCTCAACAATTGAACTTTGTCCTCATGGCCTTGGCTGGTGGAGATCGTGTCTTTGATCTCTTGGATGAAGAAGAAGAAGTCGACCAAGGAAAAGTGACGCTGGTCAATTATGAACTGGTCGATGGAGAAATGGTCGAAACCGATCAGAAAACCAACAAATGGGCTTGGAAACACCCACGTCCGAATGGAGATTACCAGCTTGTGAAGATGGTCGGAAATGTGGTCTTTGATGATGTTGATTTCTCTTATGATGGGAAGAAACAAATCCTTCATGGCATCAACTTGTACGCGGATAAGGGACAAAAAGTGGCCTTTGTCGGAGCGACTGGTGCAGGAAAGACAACTATCACCAACTTGATCAACCGGTTCTATGATATCCAATCCGGAATGATCACTTATGATGGAATCGATATTAAATTGATTGAGAAAGATTCTCTTCGTCGTTCCCTCGGAATCGTTCTTCAAGATACCCACTTATTTACTGGTACGATAGCGGAAAACATCGCTTATGGCCGTGCTGATGCAACACGGGAAGAAATCCTTGAAGCAGCTCGGATTGCCAATGTGGATTCCTTTGTCAAGCACTTGGATCAGGGCTATGAGACAGTCTTGACGGATGATGGGGCTGGCCTATCAAATGGTCAACGACAATTAATCGCCATTGCCCGTGCAGCCCTTGCCAATGCGCCTGTCTTGATTCTGGATGAAGCGACGTCTTCGATTGACTCGCGGACAGAGAAAATGGTGCAAGAAGGGATGGATCGCCTGATGGAAGGTCGGACAGTCTTTGTCATCGCCCACCGTCTATCGACAATTGTCAATTCCGATGTCATCATGGTGATGGACCACGGACGTATTATCGAACGAGGCAACCATGCTTCCTTGATGGCAGAACGTGGAACCTATTACCGCCTCTACACCGGTGGACTTGAAATTGATTAATAAAAAAAGCTTGAGCGTTGGCTCAGGCTTTTTTGGCTTATGGATAATGACTTCTTAGAAACTTTCCTTAGGTGAGTACGGACGTCAGGTGAAATTATCCAGTGGATGATTTCAGCAATCCAGGAAGTTCCATGACTAATTATTGAGCCTAAGGTCTCAATAATTCCGAGTGCCTGAAACGTTATTGTTTCAGGCACTTTTCTCACAGCGGAAAGTCTCGAAAATAAATAGTCATTCATCAAAAAGCCTGACTTCACTTTCAGGCTTTTTGCTTATTTCTCAAGTAATTCTTGGATCAAGTCTTCCATAGCAGCTGGTTCTGTTTTGGAGGAGAAGCGTTGGGCGACGTGGCCTTGTCGGTCGATGACAAATTTTGCGAAGTTCCATTCGATGCGTTTGCCTAGTGGCCCGGCAGCTTGGCTTTTAAGCCAGTCATAAAGAGGAAGGGCTTCTTTACCATTGACCTTGGCTTTGGCGAATCGTGGGAAGGTGGTCTGGTAGTTGAGGCTGCAGAAGCTATTGATTTCTTCTGCAGTTCCTGGTGCCTGCCCCATGAATTGGTTACAGGGAATGTCTAGGATTTCAAGCCCTTTTTCCTGGTAGCGCAGGTATAGATCTTGCAGTCCTTGGTATTGCGGGGTCAAGCCACAGCCTGTTGCTGTATTGACCACGATGAGGACCTTGCCTTGGTAGTGGGAAAGGGGAATCTCCTCTCCTTGTTGGTTTTCTAAAGAAAAATCATAAATGCTGGTCATAGGTGGTATCCTTTCTGTCTCTTCAACTTTTATTGTAGCATAAATCTCCTAATATTGGGCCAAGAGGAGCATGACTTCTTGCTTTAGTCCCTCCTGTGAAAATGATATAATAAGAAGATAACAAGCTCTCAAGAAAATGCCAAAAGGAGAACGGATCGGATGAAATTATTCTATACGGATGTTCGGACCCCCTTGATCCAGGTCCTGACACAAGAAGCCGTAGGGTTAGTAGAACAGGGCAAGCGTGTGTTTTACATTGCGCCCAACTCTCTTTCTTTTGAAAAAGAAGCCAAGGTCTTGTCCTATTTAGAAGGTCAGGCTTCTTTTGCCATTACCGTCACGCGCTTTGCCCAAATGGCCCGTTATTTCATCCTGAACCAGGTCTTTGAAGAGCAACCCTTAGATGACATCGGTCTCGGTATGCTATTTTTTAAAGCTCTTTCCCACATGAAGGACCAGGATCTTAAAGTTTACGGGGCCCTGCGCAAGGATCCTCAGTTTATCCAGCAATTGGTCCAGCTCTATCATGAATTACAGACGGCCCAAATGGATTTTACCGATTTAGAGTTGCTCGAGGAAGCTGAAAAAAGAGAGGACCTCTTGGCGATTTTTGAAGCGGTCTCTGAGATGCTGGTCCAGCACCGGTATGAATCCCAGTCCAAGATGGCCTTTTTCCGCAATCAGGTCGAAGCAGGGCACTTGGAAGAGCAATTACAGGATGTGGCGATCGTTGTCGATGGCTTCACGCGTTTTTCTGCAGAAGAAGAGGCTTTGATCAGTCTCCTTCACCGAAAAGGGGTGGAGATTTTCATCGGGGTCTATGCCAGTGAAAAAGCCTATCGGGCAAGCTTTAGAGAGGGCAATCTTTACCAAGCCAGTGTTGACTTTCTCCTTCAGCTGGCAAAGAATTTTGAGGTACAGCCCCAGTATTGTGGGCAAGCGATCGAAGACTCCTTTAGTCGCATTACCCGCATGCTAGAAGCGCGCTACGATTTTTCACAAGTGGAAAATGAGCTCAAGGAACACGATCGAACAGCGGTCCAACTCTGGCAAACCAACACGCAAAAAGAAGAGTTGGAATTTGTCGCTAAATCCATCCGTCAGCGTCTTCATGATGGGGCCCGCTATCGGGATATTCGAGTCTTGTTAGGCGATGTAGAAGCTTATCAACTGCAGCTCAAGACCATTTTTGACCAGTATCAGATCCCCTTTTACTTGGGACGAAGTGAATCTATGGTCCACCATCCCTTGATTCAGGTCATTGAATCATTAGGTCGGATCAAGCAGTTCAATTACCAGACAGAAGACGTCATCAATCTGTTAAAAACGGGTCTGTATAGTGATCTGACGCAAGAAGAAGTCGATGCTTTTGAGCAATACCTTCGCTTTGCGGAAGTAAAGGGTGCTACAAAATTTCACAAGCCTTTTACTAGCAATCGTCAGGGCAAGTTTAATTTGGAAGAGCTTAATACTCTCCGGGAACGCGTCGTAGAACCTCTAGCTCCCTTCTTTTCACAGCGCAAACAAAAGGTGACCCATCTCTTAACCGCCTTTACAGAGTTTCTGCAAGAGGCTCAACTTTCTCAGAATCTACAAGCTTTGATCAAGGATCTCGTTTTGGAGGAGCAGGAGCGCTATGACCAGGTCTGGAAGGCCTTTCTCCATGTCTTAGAGGAGTTGAACCTGGTCTTTGAGGACCAAGAGCTGACAGTGGATGACTTTTTGGCCCTCCTCTTATCGGGGATGCAATTGTCTCAATACCGGACAGTTCCTGCTACGGTCGATGTGGTGACGGTTCAGTCCTATGACTTGATTGAACCCTTGACAGCGCCTTATGTCTACGCGATCGGGCTGACCCAGGAGCGTTTTCCAAAGATTGCTCAGAACACCTCTCTACTCAGTGAAGAAGAGCGCCAGCAGCTGAATGAGGCTACCCAAGAAGGAACAGAGCTCCAGGTGGTGACTAGTGAAAATCTCAAGAAAAATCGCTTTGTGGCGGTTTCGCTCCTCAATGCGGCGACCAACCAACTGGTCCTATCGGCCCCTAGCTTGGTCAATGAAATGGAAGATAGTGTCTCGCCTTACCTTGTCGAATTGACCAAGAAACCTATTGCCATCGAATGGACGACCAAACAAGCCCAAGCTTCGAGTGATGATATTGGTACCTACCGAGCACTTTTAGCGCGCGTGATCGAACTCCATCAAGAAGAAATTACGAGTGAGTTGTCTCCTGAAGAAGCCAGCTTTTGGGGTGTGGCGGTACGGGTCTTGCGCAAGAAATTAGCCGCTGAAGGCATTCAGATTCCTCAGATTTCAACGGAATTAAAGAGCCGTCAGCTTCAGTCGGATACGCTTCAAGCGCTCTATCCAGAGGGCAAAGCCTTGACATTATCTGCTTCTGCCTTGAATGAATACTACAAGCACCAGTATGCTTTTTATCTGCGCTATGTCTTGGGCTTACAAGAGGATGAAACCATCCGGCCAGACGCTCGCAGTCATGGGAATTTCTTGCACCGGATCTTTGAAAAAGTCTTAAAAGATAGCTCCGATCAAGCGTTTGATCAGCGTTTAAACGAGGCAATTCGAGAAACCAGCCAAGAAGCAGAGTTCCAGCAATTGTATGGAGAAAATGGAGAGACCGAGTTTATTCGCAACTTGCTTCTTGATACTGCGAAAACAACAGGGCGGGTCCTCGCCCAGCAAAATGGCATCGAGACTATCGGTGAGGAGACCCTCTTTGGCGGAAGCGCCCATACCTCTTATCCATTGTCCGATGGCCGTCTCCTGCAGCTACGTGGCAAGGTGGACCGGATTGATCAATTGAGGGATCGGGGAGCCCTCGGAGTCGTGGACTACAAGTCCAGTCTGACGCAGTTCCACTATGACAAGTTCTTTAATGGCCTGAATTCTCAATTGCCGACCTATCTTTCTGCGATTCAGGATTTGAAGGAATACCAAGAGGAGCAGGGGATTTTTGGAGCCATGTATTTGGAAATGGGAGATCCTGTGGTGGATCTGAAAAAGACCAAGACAGTAGAGGATGCCATCAACCAAACCATGAAAAGTCAACAGTACAAGGGGCTCTTTATGGCAGATCAGGCGCCTTATCTGGGTGAGGCCTATGATAAGAACAAGGCCATGATGCTGAGTAAGGAAGAACTGGACCTGCTCCTCTTGTACAACGCTTATCTCTATAAAACAGCAGCAGAAGGGATCCTCAAGGGGCAATTTGCCATCAATCCCTATAGTGAAAATGGGCGCAATATCGCACCATATGTGGAGCAGTTTAAATCCATCACAGGATTTGAAGCCGATCGTCACCTAGGTCAGGCACGATTCTTGACCAAACTAGACCAAAAAGGAATACGCGGTGAAAAGGTGAAAGCCGCTTGGATCGAGAAGATGAAGGAGGTCTTGAACAAATGATCAAACAAGCATTTTTGACAAGAGAAGAAATCAAGGCCCTCCAGGCACAAGAGGCAGCTTCTACCAAAGAGCAAAAGCGGACACCAGAACAGATCGATGCCATCTATAGTTCGGGGACCAATATCCTGGTGTCGGCCTCGGCTGGTTCAGGAAAGACCTTTGTCATGGTGCAAAGGATACTGGATCAGATCCAGCGAGGCATTTCGATTAAGGAGCTCTTTATCTCGACCTTTACGGTCAAGGCAGCAGGAGAGCTCAAGGAGCGTTTGGAAAGTGAACTTGGAAAAGCCCTGCAAGCGAGCGATGACCCAGAGCTCAAGCAACACCTGGCCCGTCAAATCGCAGATGTCGCCACCAGCGATATCGGAACCATGGACTCTTTTACCCAAAAGGTCCTAACGCGCTATGGCTATTTGCTTGGGTTGGCGCCTCAGTTTCGCATTTTACAAAATGCCAGTGAGCAACGCCTCTTACAAAATGAAGTCTTTCAAACTGTTTTTGACCGCTATTACCAAGGGGAAAACCAAGAAGCCTTTGTGCAGATGGTCAAGAATTTCACCGGCCAGCGCAAAAATTTATCCTTGTTTAAAGAGCAGGTCTACCAGATCTATGATTTTCTTCAGTCGACCAGTGATCCGGAGAAATGGCTGGAAGAGCATTTCCTAAAAGGCTATGAGGAGACTGATTTTGAAAAGGTTGAAGGCGATCTGATGGAGAACATCCAGCAGGCCCTTTATGAGGCAGAAAGCTTTTTTGCCTTTCATTTGTCCAATGAGGGCCAAGCATTTGGTAAGGCCAAATATTTGGAAGCTGTAGAAGAGGTGCTTGATCAGATTGGAATCCTGACAGGTCACACCAATAAAGAACAACTGACTTCGGTCCTAAAGGCAGTCGTGGCGATTAGTCGGGCATCAAATGGGGGAGCCTTGACCAATAGAGCCCGTAAGGAAGAGCTAAAAGACCTAGTCACAGCCTATAACCAGGATAAAACCATACATATCAATCGCCTCAGAGTCTTGGAAAATCAGCTCTATCAGCTGGAATTTCAACAATCCTTCCACCAAGAAGAAGGCCCCATGCTCTCCTTGCTCCGGAACTTTATCAGAGACTTTGCTCGCGCTTATCTGGAGCGAAAAATTCAAGAAAAAGCTTATGAATTTGGGGACATCAGTCATTTTGCCATTCAAATTTTAGAGCAATTCCCAGAGGTGAGACAAGCCTTTCAAGAGCGTTATCATGAGGTCATGGTCGATGAGTACCAGGATACCAACCACACCCAAGAGCGGATGTTGGATTTGCTGTCAAATGGCCACAATCGCTTCATGGTGGGAGATATCAAGCAATCCATTTACCGCTTCCGTCAGGCAGATCCACAGATTTTCAATGATAAATTTAAGGCCTACCAAGAAGAAGCGGCAAAAGGGCGGTTGATCCTCCTTAAGGAAAATTTCCGGAGTCATGTGGAGGTGTTGGACGCGACCAATGATGTCTTTCGCCATTTGATGGACGAAGAGGTAGGAGAGATTGACTACAATCAAACCCATTATCTAGTTGCAGGAAGCGACAAGCAGCGGATGGCCTTGCCACAACATCGGGCTGAATTTTTGCTCTATGATGGGTCCCAAGACCAGGAAGAAAAGACCGAAGACGAGGAAGTTGCTTCTGGACTCGAGACGGTTTCCAAGGGAGAAATTCTCCTTGTCATCAAAGAAATTTTACGCCTCCATCGGGTGGAAAAAGTGCCTTTTAAAGAGATCACTCTCTTGACCGCGACTCGAACGCGAAATGACGCCATTCTGGAAGCCTTTGACCAGTACCATATTCCGATTGTGGCAGATAGCGGACAGGCGCATTATCTAGAGTCGCTGGAAGTGATGGTCATGCTGGATACCTTGCGGACCATCAACAACCCTTTGCATGATTATCCCTTAGTGGCTCTCATGAAATCCCCCATGTTTGACTTTGATGAAGATGAGCTGGCACGGATTGCCTTGCAGACGCTTCCAGAGCAAAAGCAAGTGGCCTTCTACCACAAGGTCCAGTTAGCCTTTGAAAAAACTGCAGAGCATGCAAATCTGATCGATGCCAAGCTTTTCGCTAAAATTGAGAACTTCCTCCAGGTTTTAACTTCTTGGCGTGCTATGGCCAAAACTCATTCGCTTTATGATTTGCTGTGGAAAATCTATGAGGATCGCTATTACTATGACTATGTCGGCGCCCTTCCAAATGGCGCCCAGCGCCAGGCCAACCTCTATGCCTTGACGCTTCGGGCAAATGATTATGAAAAAGCCAGCTTTAAGGGCTTGTCGCGCTTCATTGCCATGATCGACAAGGTGATCGAAAATGAACACGATTTGGCCAGCGTCCCTCTTGCAGCACCAAAAGATGCCGTCCAGCTCATGACCGTCCATAAGAGTAAGGGGCTGGAATTCAAGTATGTCTTTATTCTCAATATGGACAAGGCCTTTAACCGTAAGGATCAATCGGGGCCAATCATTCTCAGTCGCCAAAAAGGGATTGGCTTTAAATACATTGCGAACTTGCCGGTTGAGACAGAAAATCCAGCTGCTCCAGAGACTATTCGTCTGCAGATCGAAACGCCTTGCTACCAACGCAATGTGGAAGAAACAAAACTGGCCACAATTTCTGAGCAGATGCGTCTTCTTTATGTCGCCATGACACGGGCTGAGCTCAAGCTCTATCTGGTAGGAAAAGGCCGAGAGGACAAACTGCGTGATACCGATTGGGGGACCAGTCGCAATGGCAAGCTAGATCCAGAGAAGCGAAAAGAATGGACCTCTTATCAGGACTGGCTCTTTGCCATTCAAGATGTGTTTACCAAGAATACTCTGGCCTATGACACGCGTTTTGTGACAGACGAAGACCTGACACCAGACCAGCTGGAACCGCTAGAGAAGGAGAAGGATTCCCGCCTGGATCAGCTCAAGGATGTCCGTCAGTCCGAGGATATTCGTCGGGCCTTGGATATCTTGGAAAATGTTGATCGGCTCAATCAGCTCTATGCTCCAGCCATTCATTTACCAAGTGTACGTACTCCTAGTCAGATCAAGAAATTCTACGAGCCAGTCATGGATGCCAATGGCGTCCAGATCATGGATGCGAAGACCGTGAAACCTGACTTTGAGCTTCCAACTTTTGTTCAAGAAAAAGCTGTGACAGGAGCCCAAGTTGGTAGTGCTGTCCATGAACTCATGCAGCGCGTGCCTCTTGAAGCAGCAATCACTCTTGATACACTGCGTCAGGCCTTGGAGCAAGTCCAAGCAGAGCCAGCGGTCAAAGCGCGCATCAAGCTAGAGGCCATTCTCGCTTTCTATGAGACGCCTTTGGGGACCTTGCTTCAAAGAGAAGCCCCTCGGGTTCATCGTGAAGCTCCCTTTGCCATGCTGAAGAAAGATCTGGCTAGTGGAGAGGACTTTGTCGTGCGGGGGATCTTGGATGGGTATATCGTGCTAGAAGACCGAATCCTGCTCTTTGATTACAAGACGGATCACTACAAGGTCCCTGGCCAATTGGTCGAACGCTATCGAGATCAGCTCGATCTCTATGCAGAAGCTCTTCGCCGTTCCTATGGCCAAGAGCACGTTGAAAAATATCTGGTACTTTTAGGTGGCCCTCATCTAGAAGTGGTGAAAGTGGAGTAACACATGACAATTGCAAAGGAAAAAATTGAACGCATCCAAAGGATGGAAGGTTATTTGAATGACTATGCTAAGACTTTGGAAGATACAAAAAAAGCAGTGGATCGACTAAAAGAGCATCAAGAGAGCTATATCCAACTGCGCGATTATTATAGTAGTCAGGCCTATTTTGACGATTTGGACCTGTCCAATCAAGCGGATTTTCCAGACGATCTACCTTGTGGTGTCTTGTCCGAAGATGCCGTCTATGATTTGTTAGACGAGCATTTTCAGATGGGAGTGGAACTCTTGGAGATCGCAACGAAGATGATCAAAGAACGGTGAAATTTCAATCTAAAAGCTCCGGTTTCCCGGAGCTTTTAGATTGAAGATAAACGTCATCATAGAAACTTTTCTTAGGTGAGTACGGACGTCAGCGAACTTCGAAGAAATTCCATGACTAAATCAAGATACAAAGGGCGACTGCGGATAAAGTCAAAATAGGAAGTTTGACGAAGAATCTTTAGATTCCAGGAGAACTTATCTTTTTGACACAATCCGCAGCCCGTGTTCAATTATTTTTGAGCCCCTTCGCTCTTGAATTTCTTAGCTCAGGCTAAAACAGTTTCCCGAACTGTTTTACTCTCAAAACTCCCGAGTGCTAGAAACCATCGTGTTTCTAGCACTTTTCTCACGGCGGAAAGTTTCAGTATATGTTTGAATAAACACAACATATATCATTCTAATTATTTTAGCATTACTTATATTAGCTTATCTTGACAAAACCTACCAGTAAAAGAAAATTTTCCAAAATGGACTTTTTTTCAGCAAAAAAAGCTCCGGTTTCCCGGAGTTTTTTCTTTTGATTAGTGTGAGACACGGCGACGTGCTGCTTTTTTGCGGTTTTCTTCGATGAAAGCTGCTTTTTGTTCTTCTGGTTCGATTACTTTCTTCTTGAATGTGTAAACTGCACCTGCGACAGCAGCAACTGTACCAGCAACACCAGTAACAAAACCTTTACCAAATCCTTTAGCCATGAGAATTTCTCCTTTTCTGAACTTTAAATATTTATGTTATAATATATGGTAACGAAAAAACGTGAATTTTGCAAGGAAAAACGATGAAAACCAAGATAATTGTGATTGTGGGACCGACTGCTGTTGGAAAAACAGCTCTTGCGATCGATTTAGCGCAAGCCCTCAATGGTGAAATTATCAGTGGCGATAGTCAACAAGTCTATCGCAAGCTAGATATTGGAACAGCCAAGGCGACACCAGAAGAGCAAGCAGCAGCTCCCCATCATTTGATTGATGTGCGGGAGGTGACCGAGTCTTACTCGGCTTTTGATTTTGTAAGAGAAGCCAAGACTGCCATTGAAGAGATCACAGCCCGAGGTAAGCTTCCTATCATTGCAGGTGGGACAGGCCTTTACATCCAAAGTTTGCTCGAAGGTTATCATCTAGGTGGTGAAGTTCCTCATGAAGAGATTCTGTCCTATCGCGCCCAATTGGACTTGTTGTCGGACGAAGACTTGTACCAAAGGGTGGCGGAGCAAGGACTTGTGATTCCTCAGCTCAATCGCCGTCGGGCCATGCGGGCTCTTGAAATTGCTCATTTTGGGCAGGACCTCGCAAACGAAGAGACCGATTATGAACCCTATCTCATCTGTCTAGATGATGATCGATCCTTGATCTATGATCGCATCAATCGCCGAGTAGATCGCATGCTAGAGGAGGGCTTGCTGGATGAAGCTCGGTGGCTCTATGATGACCATCCGGAAGTTCAGGCAGCTAAAGGCATTGGTTACAAGGAACTCTTCCCTTACTTTAAGGGAGAGCAGAGCCTTGAAGAAGCCAGTGAGATCCTCAAGCGCAATACGCGGCGGTTTGCCAAACGGCAACTGACCTGGTTTCGAAATCGGATGGAAGTAAAATTTTACGCCATTTCTGCCCCCCACTTCAAGGAGCAGGTTCTTGCAGATGTAAAGGAGTTTTTACAGCATGATTGAAACAGAAAAGAAACAAGAACGCATCCTTTTGGTTGGTGTGGAACTTCAAGGCATGGACAATTTTGACATGTCTATGGAGGAGTTGGCGAGCCTGGCTAAAACAGCTGGTGGGGATGTCCGGGGCTCCTATACACAAAAGCGGGAGAAATACGATACTAAGACCTTTGTCGGCTCAGGAAAACTCGAAGAAATCGCTCAAATGGTCGAAGCAGATGAGATCACGACGGTAGTGGTCAATAACCGCCTAACCCCCCGTCAAAATGTCAATTTAGAAGAAATCCTTGGGGTCAAGGTCATTGACCGGATGCAGCTGATTTTAGATATCTTTGCCATGCGGGCTAGGAGTCATGAAGGGAAGTTGCAGGTGCACTTGGCCCAGCTCAAATACCTCTTGCCACGCCTTGTTGGTCAAGGGATCATGCTCAGCCGTCAGGCTGGGGGAATTGGTTCTCGTGGACCTGGGGAAAGTCAGTTGGAGTTGAACCGCCGGAGCGTTCGCAATCAAATCACCGATATCGAGCGCCAGCTCAAGGCTGTTGAAAAGAACCGGGAAACCCTTCGTGAAAAACGCTTGGAATCACCTGTCTTCAAGATTGGTTTGATCGGCTATACCAATGCAGGAAAGTCGACCATTATGAATCAGCTGACCAGTAAGAGCCAGTATGAAGCCGATGAACTCTTTGCGACTTTGGATGCCACAACCAAGAGCATCCACCTAACAGGCAATCTGCAAGTGACCCTGACCGATACGGTTGGCTTTATTCAGGACTTGCCAACAGAGTTGGTATCGAGCTTTAAGTCGACCCTGGAAGAAAGTAAGAATGTGGATCTCTTGGTCCATGTCATCGATGCTTCCGATCCCAATCATGAAGAGCATGAAAAGACCGTGCTTTCGATCATGAAGGACCTGGATATGCTGGAGATTCCTCGCTTAACCCTCTACAACAAAGCGGATAAAGTAACGGACTTTACCCCAACCCAGACCCCTTTTAGCCTGATTTCAGCTCGCTCTGAGACAGCCCGTGAGGATTTGCAGGCTTTGTTCCTAGAAAAACTGAGAGAACTCTTTGTTCCCTTTACTATTCGGGTTCCCTTTTCAAAATCCTATCGGACACATGACTTAGAGACGGTCGCGATCATTGACCAGCGCGAATTTGAAGAAGGCGTCGAGGTCATTCAAGGCTATATCGCAGAGAAAAATAAGTGGAAGTTGGAAGAATTTTATGACGGATTACGTTGATTTAGCAATAAAATATGGGGGCTATACTAGCCTCGATCGGGTCTATCTGAAAAATCTATTAAGCACGATCCCTGAGGACTTACGTCTTCGTGTGATTACACCTCCGCCAAGTGTGATCAACGCTTATTTCGCAGAGCTCTACCAAAAGAAGAGTCCCAAGGAGGCCATGGATTATTTCTTGGACCTGAGCCGGGCATTTGACTTATTCACAGTTCAGCAAAGCTTTGATGAATGGAAGCCCTTTATCCGCCTCAATTTATCAGGTAAGTCTTATGGCTTGGCCTACGCAAATGAAGAGCTAGCCTGTGTCTTTGCTGAACATCCAACAGAGGATATCACCCCTGCCATTTTATTCGAAATTGCAGAGATCTTTCCACATTGTTTGGTCTTTGAAAAAGATGGCAAGATCTGCTTGCAAGAGGCTGAACCAGAAGGGGTCACTAAAACAGAAGCCCTCTCAGCCCTAACTGACTTGATGACCTTGGAAGATGGACGCTTAAAACTGTCAGGATATAACCAAGAGGAGCTTCTCGAGCTAGCGCAAGCCTACCCAGGCAACCTTTCTTTCCGTTCAGAGAACCGGACGGCCATGATTTATATAGATAGAAAGTAGACAATGGACATTCAATTTTTAGGAACGGGAGCTGGGCAACCCTCAAAAGCCCGTAATGTATCGAGCCTAGCGCTCAAATTGCTGGACGAGATCAATGAAGTCTGGCTCTTTGATTGTGGCGAAGCGACACAGAATCAAATTTTAGAAACGACCATTCGTCCGCGAAAGGTTAGCAAGATCTTTATTACTCACCTACACGGAGATCATATTTTTGGTTTGCCAGGTTTCCTCTCTAGTCGGGCCTTTCAGGCCAATGAAGAGCAGACGGATCTGGATATCTATGGACCAGTAGGGATCAAATCCTTTGTGATGACTAGTCTTCGCGTATCAGGCTCTCGTCTGCCTTACCGCATCCATTTTCATGAATTCGATGAACATTCTCTGGGTAAGATTTTAGAAACTGATAAATTCACGGTTTACGCGGAAGCTTTGGACCACACCATTTTCTGTGTCGGTTATCGGATCATGCAGAAGGACCTCGAAGGAACACTCGACGCAGATAAGCTCAAGGCAGCGGGCGTTCCATTTGGACCGCTCTTTGGTCAGGTTAAAAATGGACAAGATGTCACCCTGGAAGATGGCACCAAGATCATTGCTGCTGATTATATTTCAGCTCCTCGACCTGGTAAGATTATCACGATCCTTGGAGATACCAGAAAGACGGATGCCAGTGTCCGCCTTGGAGTCAATGCAGATGTCCTCGTCCATGAGTCCACCTATGGTAAGGGCGATGAGAAGATTGCTAAGAAACACGGTCACTCGACCAATATGCAGGCAGCAGAAGTAGCGCGTGAAGCTGGAGCGAAGCGCCTTCTTCTCAACCACATCAGTGCTCGCTTCTTATCAAAAGACATCAGCCAATTGCGCAAGGATGCATCCAGCATTTTTGAAAATGTCTATGTCGTCAAAGATTTGGAAGAAGTGGAGATCTAAGATGCGAACCATTCTCATAACAGGAGCAAGTGGAGGCTTGGCCCAAGAAATGGTCAAGCTCCTCCCTGAAGATCGGCTGATTCTCCTAGGCAGAAATCAAGAAAAACTGGAACAACTCTATGCCAGTCATCCTCAAGCTGAATGCATTGGGATCGATATCACTGATTCCTCAGCCGTCCAAGATTTGGTAGAAGAGCTCTATCAGCGCTATGGGCAGATCGATATCTTGGTCAACAATGCAGGCTATGGGATTTTTGAGGCCTTTGATCGCATTTCTGACCAGCAGGTGCAGGAGATGTTTGAGGTCAATACCTTTGCCCTCATGCAGTTTTCACGCTTGATGGGTGCGCACATGAAGGAAGCAGGCAAGGGGCACATTGTCAATATCGTCAGCATGGCGGGTCTCGTCGCAACAGCCAAATCCAGCCTTTATTCGGCGACCAAGTTTGCGGCCATTGGCTTCTCCAATGCTCTGCGTTTGGAACTCATTCCCTTTGGTGTCCATGTGACGACGGTCAATCCAGGCCCTATTCGGACCACTTTCTTTGATCAGGCAGACCCCGATGGAAGCTATGTCAAAGCTGTGGACCGCTACATTTTGGAACCCGACTTTGTAGCCAAGAAGATCGTGAAGAACTTTGGAAAAGCAAAACGCGAGCTCAATCTTCCTTGGCTCTTGAACCTGACCCACAAGCTCTATACCCTTTTCCCTCGCATCTCGGACAAGCTAGCCAGCAAGATGTTCAATTTCAAATAGGAGGAACCAGATGGCCGCAAATATTCAAGCTTATTTAGAAAACCTCCGGCAACCCTGGGGACAGATCTATTATGATATCCTTTTTGAACAATTGAAGGACATCAAGGGAAAACGGGTGCTTGATTTCGGGAGTGGTTTTGGCCTTGTAGCCAATCACTTAGCGAAAGAAAATCAAGTCCTTGCTGTGGAACCAAACGAGGAAATGGTGGCCTTGCGGGCCCAGGACCATCCCTATCAGCAATTCGTCGGGAGTCTGGACCAGATAGAGAGCTTTGAAGATGCCAGTTTTGATGTCATCCTTTGCCACAATGTCTTGGAGTATGTGGAGGATCGCAAGGTGATTCTCAAGGCATTCACCCATCTCTTGAAACCAGGTGGCCTGCTCTCTATCGTCAAGCACAATGAGGTTGGCCGCGTCCTGCAGACCGTCGTCTTTGAAAATGATCCTCAGAAGGCGCTTGATCTCTTAGCAGGTCAGGACTTGGAAACTCACTCCATGGGTTTGGCACAGGCCTATGATCTAGATAGAGCAGTAGAAGATCTAGCCCTCGAAGTTCAGGACTACCAAGGAATTCGAGTCTTTTACGCCTTACAGGACAATCGCTTCAAGAGCCAAGAAGGATGGCGAAAGTCTATGCTCAAGATGGAGCTAGCTGTTTGCCGAGAGTCCCCTTATCGGGATATCGCCTTCTTCCAGCACTATCGGTTAAAAAGGAGTTAAGATGTTACATTACAAACAAGAAATTCCAGCCATGGTAGACCTACTCGCACTTTACAGTTCGGTCGGTTGGACCAATTATACCAACAACCCAGCTATGTTAGAAGAAGCTGTCAAAGCTAGTCTCTGGCAGTTAGCAGTCTATGATGAGAAAGAGCTCGTCGCCTACATTCGCTTGGTAGGTGATGGCCACTCTGTCATTTTTGTACAGGACCTTTTGGTACGACCAGATCACCAGCGTCAAGGCATTGGAAAGAAACTCTTAACAGAGGCTTTAGCGACTTTCCCAAATGTCTACCAACGGCTTCTTGCCACTGAACGTAGCGAGGAAAATCTAGCCTTTTACCAGTCTCTCGGCTTTGTCGAACTTTCCGAGCAAGCCTGTACAGGGATGATTTATATGAAATAAAGAGAGTGGGACAGAAATTGGTAATTCGTTAGAATTCGATTTCGTCGTCCCACCTCCGCACAGTTGAGTAGGGCTGTAAAATCTGATGAAATCAGCGTAGTAGAGCCCACTCAACCACTGCGTCTTGCTCGACAATCCAAAAATAATTGAGAGGCTAGGACTTTTGTCCCAGCCTCTTATCTATTTGACTGACAAAAGGGGGGATTGATGGTAAAATGAGGATGAGATTAGGAGGAGATGGAATGAAGAAGAAAATAAAATGGGGCCTTGTCTTATGTTCGGTACTTATACCAGTATGTTTGAGTGCCTGCAAACAAGGAACTGTAGAAAAACAAGGTTCTTCGAATAAAGAAGTACAGAAGAAAATCGATCGAAAAAACATTCATTTTGACAAGACAGGACCAGCTGCATCATTTGATTGGGATGCAAAGAACAGTATCAGATACATAACGTTTGAAAAACTTCCACAATATATGAGGTCAGATGATAGCGATGGTATTTCAATATATAGTCTGCAACAGAATGAAACTCCTCTCGATGAAGAGGGAAAAGTCCAAAAGGCTTTGCAAGTAGTTGAAGCGATTTATATTGACCAAGATGAAATGGACACTGTTGTCAAGGCTAGTGGAGTAATGAGTCAGGAAGAAATGTATAACAGGATCTGGAATGACTATATTATTCCTAAAATAGAAAAAAGTAATAGTACTTTTGATTCAAATACTTATTTTGAGTACCTAGGAGAAAAATATCCCCTCAAAATCTATGGTCCCATGTATTTAAAATTAATGACCAATGCTCTCCCTACTGAAAAGAGTTACGAATTAAAGGGATATGCAGTTAAGGGGAATAAGGTAATCCTTAAAATTCAAACACCAGCCTATAGCCCAAGGCAATTACCAAGAGGAAAAGGGTACAGATTGAGTGCTGATCCCAAGAATCCAAATGAGACCATGTATGCTTGGTTAGATGAACTACACGAAAACTATGCTGAAAAAGACAACAGAGGAGACCATCTTTCTTATATAATGCTTTCTACCATCTTACAACATTTAGTAAAGGAAAATTTTAATGCGAGTTTTTCAACCGGTAATATGATTGGTAGTACGGAAATAACGATCGAAATGGAGGTGACTAACCAAGGTCAAGTCCAAATTGATACTAAAAATTTGGCACTCTTGTTACAAATTCCTCAACAAATGCAGAAAGCTAATCAATCTGGTGGTGGAAATGATGATAGTATCTTCTGGTCCATCAATACTGATAATGTTACTGATGAAGGAAAGGGAAGTGAAAAGCTAAAAGATTTTAATCCACAAAATCCGGTCAAAAAATATGCAATTGGAGAGCCAGTTGTATTTGCAAATGGCTTAGAAGTTACACTGAATAGTGTAACAGACGATCCAAATTTGGATGTTCAGGATGATCAAGACCGTATCGATACAAGGAAAAAACAACATCGATTGATCGTCGAATTCACCCTATCGAATACAACACCTCTCAGTATTGAAAATACTCCAGATTATACAAATGTAGATCTCTATGATGGCCATGGCAAATCTGCTTATATGTTGAATAATACTTTAAATTACAAACAGCCAACAGTCCTTGAGGCAGGAGAGTCGGGTAAATATAAAATTAATTATTTAACAGATGGGGATGGGCCGTTTACGATCGTTTATGGTGACGCCAAATGGGTCATTCAAAAATAGAGAAAAATCCTAATCTTTAGTCAGCTTATTGTAAAAGTTAGTTAGTTTAAGAAATTATAAGAAGCTTCAGTTGTCAATATATTATTAAAGAAATTTATTCATATGTGGTTGGAAAAATCGGAAAACTTTTAAAAAAAACTGACGAACAAATAAGGGAAAAAATGCGGACAGGAAGTAGAAAAGAGAGAATGAAGAAGATTTTTAAATCAATCAAGTTTTGGATATTTGTATTACTTGTTACTTTAGCAGGTGGATGGTTTATCCAATATGAAATTCATAAGCGTGAAATCTCACAATTTGTAACTTGGAAACCTCGTCCAAACATAGTTGACTCCCAATTTATTGCAGGTGGGAAAGCAGTAGCCATTCAATGGGATAATAAAGAGGAAGTGGATGAGGCGCTAGAAGCATATTCGTATAATTCAAAAGTTAAAGTAGAATGGTTTATAAATGGTGGAAATAGTGAACGGTACATTGCACAAGAAAGTTACAAATTAAAATCTGACCCACGTCTCTATTTTCAATATTATATTCGTGGTAATCAAGTTCCTTACCTAACTACAAATAAAGCACAAAAGGGAGAGTACTGGCTCATTGATGTCTATGATACCAAGGACAAGCGCTTAGTGAAGAAAACATATGATGTTTTTAAGATAGTACGAGATATGAATAAGAATTATATCCCCTTATCTGTTAAAGTTTCTTCTATGTTGTTGGATACAGATGATGGAGAAACATACATTCCGATTGATATTCTTGTCGATAAGAAAGACAAATATATTGTAGAACCTGGAAATATCTATGTACAAACAGAGTATCAATCTCGTATAGGGTTAATGAATGTTAAGGATGGAAAGTTCGCTTGGAAAACCTCATCAGGCAAAGGTTATGAACAAGTTCAAAAAGAAAATCGAGAAAGCGACAAAGACTTGCATCCATTTGAATACAATTTTGAAAGAGGACAATTGCAGCTCCAACATTCACGTTTGTTATTTACAGATCGTAGTGATGAGACTAAGGACATCCCATTGAAAACACTCTATCCGAAAGTATATTCGATTTTAAGCAAAGGGAATAATCCAACTACTGTAAAATGGGGTGAAGAATATACAAAAGGGGAGAATGCCTACCTATACTTTCTCGGACCAGAAGATCTCAACTTTGATATTTCATTTTTGGAACTGCTTTATAAAGTTCCAGAGCAGCGTTCAGGTGGATGGTACGATGTCCTACAGTATCATAAGATACCAGCAGAATTTTCAAAAGATGGCCAAGAACATCTCGCGAATAATAAAAAGGAGTTTTTCCAATATTTTAAAAAGGAATTAAATCAAAGTAAGGATACTACAGAGTTCTCATTATTGCGACGCTTGTATGAAGTACAGAACTACGTGGTCTCTAGAGATTTTGGCCAGTCCTTCGGTAACCTTACCATACCAGCTGAGTATACTAAAGATGGGAAGGTTCATGTCGTTCAAAATGATAAAGAATTCTTCAAATATATGGATTTAGAGAAAATTCCTAATAAAAAGATGAAAGAAGATATTAAAAAAATGTTCTCATATGCTGTAAAAAATTAATCGATTAGGTCGAATTTAGCAAGGAGGTCAGGCTATGAAGCCCAACTATTTCAAACTATTCGCAGGAATTCCACTTATTCTTTGTTGCCTCCTTCTTTCCAGTTGTAAGATCATGAAACCGAGTGATTATAAAAAAGCGAAGGAAGTTGTCAGCAGTGAGCTTGCTAAGGTTGGTCTGCATGGGAATGTCAAAATTAATCGTCTTTCCTGGCAAGCTTTAGAAATTCCAGGTTATAATGTCGATTTTACTTATTCGGAGAAAACCTATGACGGTCAAACCGTACCTCTTGAGGTGCATGCTTTCTTACAAAATGACTGGTCTGATCCCTATGGACAAACCACTCCAAGTTATAAAGAAGTTTTTACAGAGCAGAAGGCAGTACAGAAAAAAGAGGCCCAACTACTGGATAAGCTTAAAAAGCAGGATCTAGGCCTGACGCTCTCTTATTTTCATTTTCTTTCCAATGTTGATTCTTCTTATCAAAAGGAGGCTGCAGAAGAATTGGAAGAACTGGCGGCTCAAAATAGGCAAGAAGGAAAGAACGATTTTGCGGGTTATTACCAGATTCCGTACGCCACCCTTATTCAAAAGGGGATGGTTCGTATGATGATCTCAGTAGAAGACGATCAAGCCATCCAAGAAAAGGATTTAAAAGCTGCCGCTAAAAAGTTGGATGCTAGTGTTCTTCCAGATGGTGACTATGATTTCTATTATCTGGATTTCAAGAATAAAGATCATGAATCCATTTCCTATCATTTCAAAGTCAAAGATGGACAGGTTGTGAAATTGGATCAGTAAAAATGGTAAAACAGGAAAAACGACAGCTCAGGATGAAGGTCCCTGAGCTGTTTTTGTTATCTATTAAAGAAAAATAGGATAAAAAAGAGAACCTTTCGGTTCTCTCTATTTGTTTCAACTTCTATGAATGAGAGTAGAAGTTTCTTCGTTAGGGGGTTGATAGAAGTAAGGACTGTTCCTAATGATACGATTAGTTATCAGTCAATTTCCGTTTGATTCCAACAGCACCTGCTAAGACAAGAATTCCTGAGAAGACAAGTCCAGATGCAACAACTTCACCTGTATTTGGAAGAAGCGGTTTGCGACGTCCACCATTGTTTCCACCATTTGAACCTGGCGCATTTGGTGTCGTTGTGGTACCAGAATGACTAGGTTTATTTGGATTTTCTGTTGTAGTTGAAGAAGTCTTAGGTTCTACAGTTGTAGTCGTAGTTGTTGTTTCTTCCTCACTACTATTGTGGTTTTCTGGCTCTTCTGGTGTTGTAGTCGTAGTTGAAGTAGTCGTAGGTTCATCGGTAGTCGTTACTGTAGTCTTAGGCTCTTCAGAAGTAGTTGAAGTAGTCTTAGGCTCATCAGTAGTTGTTACCGTAGTTGTAGGCTCTTGAGTCGTAGTAGTTGTAGTTGTAGGCTCTTGAGTCGTAGTGGTTGTGGTTGTAGACTCTTGGGTCGTAGTGGTTGTGGTTGTAGACTCTTGGGTCGTAGTGGTTGTAGTTGTAGGCTCTTGAGTCGTAGTAGTTGTAGTTGTAGGCTCTTGAGTCGTAGTAGTTGTGGTTGTAGGCTCTTGAGTCGTAGTAGTTGTAGTTGTAGGCTCTTGAGTCGTAGTAGTTGTGGTTGTAGGCTCTTGAGTCGTAGTAGTTGTGGTTGTAGTAGTCGTAGTTGTTGTCGTAGTTGTAGTTGGTTTATTTGATGTGTTGACCACTTTAATCACGTTGTCATCATCAATTTTCTCAACTTTAGAAGTGTAACCTTCTGGAGTGTTAGTTTCCACTACTGAGTACTCAATCTTCTTACCGTCTTTGATACCTGGCAATTTCGTAAATTCTGCTTTCCAGCCAGAAGCTTTTGTAAGGGTTTGTGTTAACCCATCCAAGGCTTTCCCGTCCGCATACAATTGAACCGTGATATCTTTACGGTCAGCTTCCTCATCACCAACCCATTCTTTTTGAACAGTGACAGTTTTATCACCGCTCACCCAGAAGTTCAATTCAGTGTTGTTCCAGAAGGCTGGGTCAGTTTGAGGTGTTGTGATTTCATCAGCTGTCAATGTAGCATTGTTGTCAACGCGAATGGTTGTCTTAGGAATTAATGTTTGGTATTCAACGATCAATTCATCGCTAGATGCTGTTTTAAAGACATCACTGACATCTGATAAATTCACGGTAAATCCATTGCCGTCCGCATCGAATTTAACATGTTTCCAGAAGTCCCAACCAGAAGCCACCACTTGTCCACCTTTTCTTAAAGTGAAGGATGGTTTCAAGTAAGTTCCCACAAAGAATTCATTTGCAGCGTGGTTTGCGGCAGGAGCAAAAGTGATTTTTGAGTAATCGACTGCTGGAGCTTGGATTTTATCTGATACAACAGGGTTTGTGATGGCTTGTTTCTTACCATCCCCGTTGATACGGATGAACCATTTTGTCAGATAGTAGTCATCTCCAACATTCAACCATGCATAGTTTTCAGAAGCGTCTAGTTTGAATTGCTTAGCTACATAGTCACCAGTAAGGTTGTACTTGTTCAAAACAGATTCAAATACGCCAGGTCCATCAGGACGAGTGATGACAACTGATTCTGAACCTACTTTAGAAGTGGCAGTCTTGTTTCCAGGATTTCCTGGAGTGCTATCCCATTCTGCTTTGTATGAGAAACCACCCTTCACATTTTGGTTCATGGATTCGATTGCTTTTTTAAAGGTAAAAGTAATCTTTTTGTTTGTCATCGAAATGGTTGCGACTTCAGCTCCATTTGCTTGGAGTGATTGAGTTGCAACTTCAGTGATATTGACACCTTCTGGAGCATCAATAGTAAACGTATCACCGTCTTTAACTGATTTACCAGTTAAATCCCAGTCAAATGAAAAGATAACTTTTTGTCCACTTGCTTGGGCCTTTAAGTTGGTGACGGTTGGTGAAACAGTGGCTGCACTTACGGGTTTGATCACAGACAAGCCCAAGGCTACCACGCCGATGATAGCTACAAATGCAACTATCTTTTTATAAAGAGATTTCAATTGGCCTCATTTCCTTTCTTCTGCCTGCCCTTTCCGAGGCTTTTCTATATAGTGATATATCCCAAAATAGAAAGGCTTCTAATTTCTATTCCATGAAACCAGCTGCCTCAGTTTAGGATAGATCGATGAATTATATGCTCCTCTTTATGCATTAAAAGAAAACAAACCCACCGACAAAATCAGCTCAAACCCTCTAACTACGTTTGTTTAGATAGAAAAACAAGGGAAATGACAAGCGTCATAATGTTAAAGTGATAATAAACGTTGCAAATTTTAACAGAATAATCATCCCATTGCATATTTAAAAGATTATTATCAACATTATTATATTCTTTTAGTGTGATAAGTCAAGTTAAATGCAACAAAAATAAGGCAAAATGTTGATTTTGGTTTTTGTATAAGTCGACCTTTTATTTCCCGCCATTTTAGCCTTTCATGTTATAATATTCAGATAAGAAAAAGAGGAGACCAAAAGCTAGATGATCACTTCAAAATACGATTGGCAGTTAGCTTCGCCAAGTGCAGATGAGGCCTTTTTAGCCCTTGCCAAAAAAGCAGGCCTGGAAGCATCCGTAGCAACCTTGCTGTATGAGCGTGGCATTCAGACCAAAGAGGATTTAGAAGACTTTTTAGAACCCAAGCTGGAGAAGCTACACGACCCTTATTTACTCCATGATATGGACAAGGCAGTGGAGCGCATCCGACGGGCCATCGAAGATTATGAGCAGATCCTCATCTACGGAGACTATGATGCGGACGGGATGACCTCAGCCTCCATTATGAAGGAAACCTTGGAGCAGATGGGTGCAGAGGTGCAAGTCTACCTACCCAACCGCTTCACAGACGGCTATGGTCCCAATGAGAGTGTCTACAAATACTTTATCGAGCAGCAAGGCATTTCCCTGATTGTCACGGTGGACAATGGGGTTGCGGGCAATCAAGCCATTGCCATGGCTCAAGCGATGGGGGTTGATGTTATCGTGACCGACCACCACTCCATGCCAGAGGTTTTACCCGATGCTTATGCGATCATTCATCCGGATCATCCAGATGCGGATTATCCCTTCCATTATCTAGCAGGATGTGGTGTGGCCTTTAAGTTGGCCTGTGCCCTCTTAGAGGAAGTACCAGTCGATCTCTTAGACTTGGTAGCAATTGGGACCATTGCTGACATGGTCAGCCTGACAGATGAGAATCGGATCCTGGTCAAATACGGTCTGGGTGTTCTCCAACATACCCAGCGCATGGGCTTGCAGGAGCTCTTGGAGATCGCAGGGATTCGTCCGGAGGATGTCAATGAAGAAACGGTTGGTTTTCAGATTGCTCCTCGTCTCAATGCCCTTGGCCGCCTCGATGATCCCAATCCGGCCATTGAACTACTGACTGGCTTTGACGATGAAGAGGCGCACGAGATTGCCCTCATGATTCATCAAAAGAATGAAGAACGTAAAGAAATTGTCCAAAGCATCTATGACGAAGCTAAAACTATGGTCGATCCGAGCTTGTCCGCCCAAGTCTTGGCCAAGGAAGGCTGGAATCCAGGGGTCCTTGGTATTGTAGCTGGCCGTCTATTAGAAGAGCTTCATCAGCCAGTAGTTGTTTTAAGCATCGAAGATGGGCGTGCTAAAGGAAGCGCTCGGAGTCCTGAGTCGGTCAATATCTTTGAGGCCCTCGATCCCCACCGGTCGCTCTTTGTCGCCTTTGGCGGGCATGCCGGTGCAGCAGGGATGACCTTAGATGTGGACCAACTCCCTGCCTTGTCTCAGGCCCTTACGGATTACATTGCAGAACAAGAGATTGATCTCAGCAGCAAGTCTAGCTTAGCCATCGACGAGGAACTGCATCTAACAGAGCTAACGCTTGAAACCTTGAAAAGCTTTGATCGCTTGAGTCCTTTTGGCATGGACAATAAAAAACCAGTCTTTCTGGTCCGTAATTTCAAGGTAGAAGGGGCACGCTCGATGGGAGCTGGCAATACCCACTTGAAACTCAAGATCTCTCAAGAAGATGCGACCTTTGAGGTGGTTGCCTTTGGCTTGGGAAGTTTAGAGGCAGAGTTTGCGCAAGCGCAAGACCTAGAGCTAGCCGTGCAGTTGTCGGTCAACCAATGGAATGGCCAAACAACCCTTCAGCTCATGTTGGTTGATGCGCGTGTGGACGGCGTGCAGCTCTTTAATATCCGCTCTAAAAATGTCAGCCTCCCCGCAGGTGTTCCCGTTCTGGATTTTACTAAAGAATTGCCAGATCTATCTGGGGCATCTGCTGTAGTGGTTGGAAATATCCCTGAGAATTTAGAGGAATTACGGAAAATTTTCCAAGAGCATGATTTCCAGGCTGTCTATTTCAAAAATGAGATCGCCAAAGCCTACTATCTGACAGGATACGGTAGCAGGGACCAGTATGCCAAACTCTATAAAACCATCTACCAGTATCCAGAGTTTGATGTCCGCTATAAACTCAAAGACCTAGCAGCCTATCTCAAGATCCAGCAGATCCTCCTGGTCAAAATGATTCAGATCTTCCAAGAGCTGGGCTTTGTGACCATTGAAAATGGCATCATGAAGGTCAATAAAGAAGCAGAAGAACGCGAAATCGCAGAAAGTAGCATCTACCAAAACCTCAGACAAACGGTGAAAGAGCAGGAGTTGATGGCCCTTGGAACAGTTCGTGAAATCTACGACTACCTGACAGGTCAGGCCTCATGAAAAGATACCTAAAAAAATTCCTCTGGCTCACTCCTATCCTACTTTTTTGCCTTTATTGGTTGGGAATCTACCTGAGTCTCAAGAACCCCATGGAAGAAATTAACTACTCCGAAAATGGTGGGATGATGCGCTATGTGATGTTTAAGCCCTTTACAGAAACGATAGGAAATGATGGTATCTGGAAAGAAGATGAGGGATTTCAAACCTACCATTATTCAAAAGGAATTGTTGATGGAAACGAAGACTTGTCCGTGATGATGTTTAGAGGAACTCCCAACTGGACCTATATGTATGATTTTAAATTGGAAAAAGGTGTGACACTCGGATTTATATTTAAATACGACTCGTCAAAAAAGCTGTTTTTTCAGAAGGAGGTCTACCTTTCTAAAGAAGATACTACCTACGAGGGCCAGCAACTTCTTGATCAACTTGCCACCTACGGTAAAGACCGCACTTGGTTGAAGAAGCAAAGTAAGAAAGTTGTTGAACAGTATATCCTTGGTACCTGGTTCAAGAATGGAAGCTCCCGTTATTCCTTGAAAAACTTGGGGGATATGAAAATTGAATACAACAAATTGATAGAAGAGTAGTAAGTTTTTTTGGAATCCAATCCCACATCATTTTTCGGATGTGGGATTTTTGCTTTTGACGCGGGGAGCTTGGGAAAATGATTTGGTATAAAATGATGCAAGTTAGTAGAATTCATGGTATAATGGAATGTAGAAATTTTTTATGAAAGAAAGTTAACCATGAATTTAAAAGATTACATTGCAAGCATTGAAAATTATCCACAAGAAGGTATTACCTTCCGTGATATCAGCCCTTTAATGGCAGATGGCAATGCTTATAGTTATGCGGTTCGTGAAATCGTTCAATACGCGACCGATAAGAAAATCGACATGATCGTCGGTCCTGAAGCACGTGGGTTCATCGTTGGATGTCCGGTCGCTTTTGAGTTGGGAATTGGATTTGCGCCTGTTCGGAAGCCTGGTAAGTTGCCACGTGAAGTCATCTCTGCTGACTACGAAAAAGAATACGGTGTCGATACCCTCTGCATGCACGCAGATGCTATCAAACCAGGTCAACGTGTTCTCATCGTTGATGACCTTTTGGCGACTGGTGGTACGGTGAAAGCAACCATCGAAATGATCGAAAAACTCGGTGGGGTCGTTGCAGGGTGTGCCTTCTTGATCGAGTTGGACGACTTGAAAGGTCGCGAAGCGATCGGCGATTACGACTACAAAGTTTTGATGCATTACTAATATAGTCTAATGCTATAACTGGCTACAGAAAAACCATAATTGAAAACTATAAGCTCCTATCATATAATGTTAGTTAAGAACTTGTAAGATGGGAGCTTTTTATGCCAATTACTCTAGATAAAAAATTACCAGCAGTTGATATCCTTCGTTCAGAAAATATTTTTGTCATGGATGATGTTCGGGCGACTCACCAGGATATTCGGCCCATGAATGTTCTCATTCTTAATCTGATGCCGACCAAGGTTGCGACAGAAACCCAGCTCTTACGCCTCTTGGCCAACACACCCTTGCAGATCAATGTGGAGTTCCTCTATATGGCGAGCCATGAGTCCAAGAATACAGCGGCAGAACATTTGGAGAGCTTCTACAAGACCTTTGAGGATATCAAGGATAATTACTATGACGGCTTGATTGTGACAGGAGCGCCTGTCGAAAAGATGGACTTTGAAGAAGTGGACTACTGGGATGAGTTGACCCAGGTCTTTGAATGGGCCAAGCGTCATGTTTTTTCCACCTTGCACCTCTGTTGGGGAGCTCAGGCTGGTCTCTACCACCGTTACGGGATTCAAAAAGTAGAGCTCTGTGACAAGTTATCCGGTATCTATGACCAAACAGTGGTGCGTCCGGAAAGTCTTCTCATGAGAGGCTTTGACGATCGCTTCCTTGCCCCTCATTCTCGCTATACGGATGTTCCTTTGAAGGAAGTCCTTGAAAAGAGCAATCTTCAGGTGATCGCGCAAGGAAATGAAGTTGGCCTTTCCATCATTGCCAGTCCAGACATGCGTGAGGTCTATAGCTTTGGCCATCTGGAGTATGATCGCGATACGCTGGCTAAGGAATACAACCGAGATGTCAAGGCAGGCTTGGATCCGGATGTTCCTAAGAATTATTTTGATGGGGATGATGCTAGTACAGAGCCTCGCATTCGCTGGAATCTAGCTGCGACAACCTTCTTTAGTAATTGGATCAACTATGCGGTTTATCAAGAAACACCTTACCGCTTGGAAGAATTGGAAAAAGATATTTCATTTTATGGTTACCTATAAAGGGGAATTATGACATATTCACAAGCATTTAAGTATGGCAACTTGGTTCTTCCAAGTGCCTTGCTTTTTCATTATCATGAATTGTTTGACCAAGCAGATGACTACTTGGTTTGGCAGTTTTTCTTCCTTCAAAATACGACCGGTCAAGAGACCTTGACTCCTAATCAGATTGCTAGTCATCTGGGAAAAACGGTGACAGAGGTCAATCGGATTATGTCCAATTTGACCACCAAGGGACTTCTTCAATATCGGACCATTGAGCTCAATGGCGAGATTGAAGCCATCTTTGATGCGACCATTGCCCTGGATCGCTTGGATGAAATTTTAGATGCTCAGACACAAGGGAAGGCCCAGAGTGCTCCTGCCAAGGGAAATGTCATCAAGGACTTGGTGGAAACCTTCCAACAAGAACTGGGACGACTCTTGACACCTTTTGAGATTGAAGACCTGACCAAGACCGTGCGCGAGGATCAGACAGATCCAGATGTGATCAAGGCAGCGCTACGAGAAGCCGTCTTTAACGGCAAGCCTCACTGGAAATATATCCAAGCCATTTTGCGAAACTGGCGCAGTGAAGGTATCAATAGCCTGGTCCAAGTAGAGGCGAAACTACAAGAACGCGAGCAAGCCAACCCACGCAATGTGACGGTTTCAGACGATTTCTTACAGGCCATGGATTTGTGGAAGGATTAAGGGGAAAAGATTTAAAGGATGAAACGGGGAGACAAAAAAAGAAAAAGATTTAGATGGCTGTATCCAACCATGCTAGTGCTTGGAATAGCTTTATTGTTTAGTTTAGTCAGTTTTTACGTTACGCGTTCGAATTTATTGTCGTCAGGTCTGTATCCAGTTGAAGATAGTTTAGTACAGGCGGGGTATACAAAAACGAAAGATGGATATACCAAAAAGGAATCTGATCTGACGACTCTAATCAAGTGGAATAAGAAGACAAGAGAATTTGATAAGAATCACTATCGTTTTAAAGTAGACAAAGAGACGACTTTCTTATCGAAAGATTTTGTTGATAAGGAATCTCTTGAAACACTAATAAATGGTCAATTATCGAATCAATTTGGCTTTGTTCATTACACAAAAGCTAAAAAGAAGGATTGGCTAAAGGATTCTCCTAGATTAGTAGCCCATGCTGGAGGAGCGATTCGAGAAAAAGAATACAACACCTTTTATACTAATTCCTTGGAAGCTTTGCAACAGAATTATAGTCTAGGTCATCGCTTGTTCGAAATGGATTTTTATCTGACAAGTGATAAAAAGTTGGCTGCTGTTCATGATTGGCATCAGTTTGGAAACAAAGATGATGTTGCTCTTTCTTCTGATGAATGGAAAAAATTTAAGGCTTATGGTTCTCCAGAAACACCAAGTCGTTTCACGACGATGTTGATAGGAGATGTCTTGGATCAAATGGTGATCAATAAAGATATGGTTTTGATCACAGATACTAAATCTATGTAAATTCCCAAAGAAGATATGATCACTCAATTTCAAGACATTGTTTCAGAAGCTAAAAAACGAGACAAGGAACTATTAGATCGTGTGATTCCACAAATCTATAATCAAGAGATGTTCGGAGAAATTGAATCTATTTATCCTTTCAAGCATGTTATCTATACCTTGTATGCTTCACCAGATAGTGCAGAAGAGGCTTTAGATTTTATCTCGAAACACAAGGAAATTGAGGCAGTCACGATTTCATTTGCTGATTCTCGCTTCAATCCAGACTTTATTAATGCAATTCACCGACTTGGAAAACGCATTTACATTCATACCATCCATACGTATGATGATTTAACTAAGTATGCGAATGTAAATGTTGACGGATTTTATACTGGATTGTTGACTCCTAGAGACGTGGCTTTGTATGAATCAGTTTCTAAATAGAAAAAGACTAGCACTTTATAAAAGTGCTAGTTTTTAAATGTGGATAAACTTCTTTTGAATTAATTGACAAAAAAATATATGGGTGATTTTAGCATCAGACAAGCGAATATTGGAACTTTCCGCTGTGAGAAAGGTACTTGAAACACTATTGTTTCAAGTACCCGGGAGTTTTGAAACCTTAGGTTCAAAACTAAGTCATGGAACTTCGAAGAAGTTTGCTGACGTCCGTACTCACCTAAGGAAAGTTTCTAATAAGTTTCTGTCTTCAATCTTAAGCCATTGCTTAACCAAATACAAGCTAATATCTTTATAAATAGTCTGCGTAGGCTTCTTCTAGTTTGGTGAGGAGTTCTTGTTTTTCCTCGTCGCTAGCAAATGAAGCCTGGATGGCATCGACATTGTGCTGGTAAAAGTCAGCTTCCTTGGTTTGGAAATGCTGATGGTAGAGGGCATATTCCTTGGTTAAATCCGTATCAGATACAGTCCGGTTATCAGTATTGATACTGATCCGAGCTCCGGCTGCCTTCATCTTCAGATAAGGGAAATCCTCTATAGTCGGTGCTGCTTTTGTCTGTAAGTTGCTGGTCAAGCAGAGTTCACCCGTGACCCCATTGTCAATAAAGGATTGGAGTAAGGCTGGTTCATGAGATAGAGCTGTCACGTGGCCATTGCGTTTGATGCCAAATGCAATCGATTGGGCTACAAAGTGTGGGCAATGACACTCACCTGCGTGAAGTGTCATAGGACGATGGTAACTCTTGACTTGCTCAATTAGAGGTCGAATATCTTCTGGAGAGTAGTTGTGCTCATCCCCGGCAAAGTCAAAACCAACAAAATCTTGATCGCTAACTTGGTTGGCTTCTGCAAGAATGCGAGAGGTGAGTTTTGGATCCGACTGGCGCATGCCACAAACAAGGGCTTTGGCTGTAATGCCAAATTCATCTTGGGCTTGGCGCAGACCATCGCAGACAGCATCGATGGTTTCTGGGACGGTGAGCCCTTGGTCCATGGATAATTCTGGGGCAAAACGAACCTCGATGTAGAGGACATTCTCCAGAGCCGCTTGCTTAGCGACATCGTAAGCAGCAAGGATCAGGGCTTCTTTAGTTTGAAGGAGAGGGCGAATGTAATCAAAGGCCTCCAAATAATCCAAGAGATTCTCACAGTGGGCAGGGGCAGTGACATGGTGTTTGAGCTCTTCATCGCTAGCAGGTAGGTCAATATTGGCCAGGGCTGCCAATTGACGAATAGTCGGAAGAGACAAGGAACCGTCTAAGTGACAGTGAAGTTCCGTCTTTGCCAAACTATGAAAATCGATCATGGACATGGTTTTCTCCTTAAAATTGTATTTTTTCTATACTATCATTTTGACCAGAAAAGTCAAGTAAAGCTAGCGTAGCAGATCTTTGAAAGGGAGCCCAATATTTGATATGCTAGGAGTAGCGAATTAAAGGAGAAGAAAGATGTCAGACTATCAATTACCAGAAGTATGGGAAGCACCGAGTCAAATGGGAGGAGCCTGGGGAGGTTTGAACCAACCCACAGCAGGTGCCCGCTTTGAACAAACCCTTCCAAAAGGGGATCAACCTTTCCAACTCTATACCCTTCCAACACCCAATGGGATCAAGGCTACCATTATGCTGGAAGAACTCAAAGAGCTGGGAGTGGATGCAGGCTATGACGCTTATCGGATCAAGATTGGTGAGGGAGATCAGTTTGGCAGTGACTTTGTGGCCATCAATCCAAACTCGAAAATTCCAGCCATGTTGGATCAATCAGGGGATCAAGCCATTCGGGTCTTTGAATCAGCCAATATTCTCTTGTATCTAGCAGAGAAATTTGGACAATTGATTCCGACAGATCTGGCTAAACGGACAGAAGTGCTCAACTGGCTCTTCTGGCAGACAGGGGCTGCACCATTTTTAGGGGGAGGCTTTGGTCACTTCTTCCATTATGCGCCTGAGAAAATCGAGTATGCCATCAATCACTTTGCCATGGAAGCCAAACGCCAATTGGACCTACTGGACAAGGAATTGGCGACCAAACCTTATATTGCAGGAGATGACTACACCATAGCGGATATTGCCATCTGGTCTTGGTATGGCCGTCTAGCCCAAGACAAGGTCTGGGACCGTGCAGGGATTTTCTTGGATGTGAAGGAATACAAGCATCTGCAGGCTTGGACAGAGAAAATTGCCAATCGCCCAGCTGTGAAACGTGGCTTAGTAGTAGAATATAAGGAAATTGATGCATAATGAAAAGGGCGCTGTCGCGCCTTTTTTTAATGGTGCAAACATGGTATACTAAAGGATGGAATAAAAGTTTAGAAAGTAGCACATGGAATTTACAAAATTATCGAATCGATTGGACTTGGTGGCCAGTTTCGTCCCAGCTGGAGCGCGTCTGTTGGATGTGGGAAGTGACCATGCTTATCTCCCAATCGCCCTATTACAAGAAGGCAAGATTGAGGCTGCTATTGCAGGAGAAGTGGTTGAGGGACCTTATCAGTCTGCTCTCCAAAATGTTGCCGATAATGGTTTAGAAGATAAGATAGAGGTCCGTCTGGCCAATGGCTTGGCTGCCTTTGAACCAACAGACGGCATTTCTTGTATCACTATTGCGGGCATGGGAGGACGCTTGATTGCAGATATCCTAGCAGCAGGGCTTGAGAAATTAGCCGGTGTCTCTCGCTTGGTCCTGCAACCCAATAATCGAGAGGATGAACTGCGGGCTTGGTTGGTAAACCATGATTTTCGCATTGTCGATGAAGCTATCTTGGAAGAAAATGAGAAGTTCTATGAGATCCTCGTGGTGGAACACGGTTCTCAAGAGTTGACAGCCAAGGAACTGCGTTTTGGTCCCTATTTGATGCTGGAACAGGCCCCAGCCTTTGTCCAAAAGTGGTCCAAGGAAGTGGAGAAATTAGCCTTTGCTTTGGAGCAGGTCCCAGTTGAGAATCAATCCGCCAGAGCATCGTTAGAAGAGCGTATCGCCCAAATCAAGGAGGTCCTAAATGCTAGCAAGTGAAGTCATCAAACGCTATGAAGCTTACTGTCCTCAAGAACTTTCCATGGAGGGAGATGTCTGTGGCTTACAGGTCGGCACCCTGCAAAAAGACATCAAGAAGGTCATGGTAGCCTTGGATATCCGGGAGCAGACGGTGGCGGAAGCCATCGCCCATGGAGTGGACTTGATCATTGTCAAGCATGCGCCCATTTTCCGTCCTATTAAGGATTTGGTAGCCGATCGGGCTCAGAATCAGATCTACATTGACTTGATCAAGCATGATATTGCGGTCTATGTCAGCCATACCAATATTGATATCGTCCCAGATGGGCTCAACGATTGGTTCTGCCAGCTCTTAGAAATTGAAAATACAGAGCCCCTCAGTATGACAGGAGAAGGACTCGGAATCGGCCGTATCGGTCAAATACCAGCTCAAACCTTTGGGCAGTTGGCTCATAAGGTAAAAGGAACTTTTGGATTAGATGCTTTGCGCTTGGTTGGTTATGACCAGGCGGATTTGGAACGAGTGATTGAGCGCGTCGCCATCTGTGGCGGAAGTGGCCAGTCCTTTTACAAGGATGCTCTCGCCAAGGGAGCAGAGGTCTATATCACAGGAGATATCTACTACCACACGGCTCAGGACATGCTGAGCGATGGTCTCCTGGCCTTGGATCCAGGTCACCATATCGAAGTTCTCTTTGTGTCAAAACTAGTCGAAAAGCTCAATCAGTGGAAGTCTGAAGAAGCGTGGGAGATCGAAGTGATTGGCAGTCAAGCCAGCACCAATCCTTTTTATCATATCTAAGGGGTTATCATGAAAGTTGCTATTATCGGTGCAGGGATCGTAGGATCCACTGCAGCCTATTATTTATCCAAGGAAGCACAGATAGATGTCACCGTCTATGATCACGGAGTTGGCCAAGCAACCAAGGCAGCGGCTGGCATTATTAGCCCTTGGTTTTCCAAACGGCGGAATAAGGCCTGGTATCGTCTGGCTCGGCTAGGAGCTGATTTCTACCAAGAATTGGTAGCGGACCTGGCCAAGGACGGAATCGAAACAGACTTTTACCAGCAGACAGGGGTCTATCTCCTTAAGAAGAAGGAAGAGAAATTAGAAGAACTCTATCAGTTGGCGTTGAGTCGACGGGAAGAATCTCCCTTAATCGGAGACTTATCGATTTTTACTACAGAAGAAGTGGCCCAACAATTCCCAGGTCTGCAAGGCTTTGAACAGCTCCTTTATGCCTCGGGTGGGGCCCATGTAGAGGGAGCCCTTCTAACGGAAACTCTCCTTAAAGCAAGTGGGGCAAGAGTCATCAAGGAAGAGGTTGCTCTCTCCGTCACGGATCATGGCTATCAGATAGCAGGAGAGAGCTATGACCAAGTCATCCTAGCGACAGGAGCCTGGTTGGGGCAAATCCTTGAGCCACTCGGCTACCAAGTAGATGTCCGTCCGCAAAAAGGACAGTTGAGGGATTATCAGCTAGACCTATATACGGATAATTATCCTGTGGTTATGCCAGAAGGAGAGCTAGATATCATTCCCTTCCAGCAAGGCAAGATCAGTATGGGAGCTACTCATGAGAATGAGATGGGCTTTGACCTGTCGATGGATCAAGCTTTGCTGAATCAAATGGAAGAAGAAGCCTTGACCTACTATCCAAAACTAGCTCAAGCGACAGTTGTCGGTGAGCGCGTGGGTACCCGGGCCTACACCAGCGACTTCTCGCCCTTTTGGGGAGCACTTCCCGATCAAGCTGGTATTTATGTCGCCAGTGGCCTAGGTTCGTCTGGCCTCACAACTGGTCCCCTTATTGGGTGGCACCTGGCCCAACTAGTGGCAGGAGGAAAGGTGCGCCTAGATCCAGCAGATTATCCAGTTGAACAATATGTGAAGAAGAGAGTGGGACAAAAGTCCTAGCCTCTTAATTGTTTTTTGATTGTCGAGCAAGACGCAGTGGTTGAGTGGGCTCTACTACAAGGTAAGGTTTTCAGACGGCTCAGTCAAGGAGCAGTAATCGATTTGAATCATGAGTAAGACCAATGCTAACAATTCTACAACGCTCATCTCCTGTCATCACCTTGTAACACAAATGCAAGGTGACTTTTTTATATAAACATGATAAAATAAGGGTAATGACTACGTAGAAAGGCCTAACATTATGAAAGGTATTATTTTAGCTGGTGGCTCAGGTACTCGTTTGTATCCTTTGACTCGTGCCGCTTCCAAACAGTTGATGCCCATTTATGACAAACCGATGATCTACTATCCTTTATCAACCCTTATGTTGGCTGGGATCAAAGACATCCTGATCATCTCGACTCCTCAAGACCTTCCTCGTTTTGAAGAGCTTCTTGGAGATGGTTCTGAACTAGGAATTTCTCTCTCTTATGCAGAGCAACCAAGTCCAGATGGTTTGGCGCAAGCCTTCATCATCGGAGAAGATTTTATCGGTGACGATCATGTTGCCCTCATCCTTGGGGACAATATCTTCCACGGAAATGGCTTAACCAAGATGTTGCAACGGGCAGAAGCCAAAGAAAAAGGGGCAACTGTCTTTGGCTACCAAGTCAAAGATCCAGAACGCTTTGGTGTGGTAGAGTTTGACGCGGATATGAATGCTATCTCTATCGAAGAAAAACCAGAACATCCGAAATCAAACTTTGCGGTGACTGGTCTTTACTTCTATGACAATGATGTAGTAGAGATTGCCAAAAACATCAAACCAAGTCCTCGTGGAGAGCTTGAAATCACCGATGTCAACAAGGCCTATTTGGAGCGTGGAGATCTCTCTGTTGAGCTCATGGGCCGTGGCTTTGCTTGGTTGGATACAGGAACTCATGAAAGTCTCTTGCAGGCTTCTCAATATATCGAGACGGTTCAACGCTTGCAAAACGTTCAAGTAGCCAACCTTGAGGAAATTGCCTATCGTATGGGCTATATTACTAAAGAGCAAGTCTATGAATTGGCTCAACCTCTGAAGAAAAACGAATACGGACAATATTTGCTCCGTTTGATTGGAGAAGCTTAATGACAGAACAATTTTTCGAGAAAGAATTAGCAGCCCGCAAGATTGAAGCGATCCCAGGTTTGATGGAGTTTGATATTCCAGTTCGTGGAGACAACCGTGGTTGGTTCAAGGAAAACTTCCAAAAAGAGAAGATGCTTCCTCTTGGTTTTCCAGAAAGCTTCTTTGCGGAAGGCAAGTTGCAAAATAACATTTCATTCTCTCGTAAGAATGTCTTGCGTGGCTTGCATGCAGAACCTTGGGACAAGTACATCTCTGTAGCAGATGAAGGAAAGGTTCTCGGTACTTGGGTAGACCTTCGTGAAGGTGAGACCTTTGGGAACACCTACCAAACTGTGATTGATGCTTCTAAAGGAATCTTTGTCCCTCGTGGCGTTGCCAATGGATTCCAAGTTTTGACGGATAAGGTGGCTTATACTTACTTAGTCAATGATTACTGGGCATTGGAGCTCAAGCCAAAATATGCATTTGTTAATTACGCAGACCCAAGCCTAGACATCCAATGGGAAAACTTGGAAGAAGCAGAAGTTTCAGAAGCTGACAAGAATCACCCATTGCTCAAAGATGTTAAACCCCTAAAAGCAGAAGATTTGTAAAAATGAAGCTCTTAAAACAATCAAGTACATCATTATATAGTTTTTAGCTTTGCTATAAACGAGCGAAGCGAGCTATGTACTTAGCTTTCCGCCGTGAGAAAAGCACCTGAACCATAATGTTTCAGGTGCTCGGAAGTTTTGAGACACTAGGCTCAAAACTAATTGAACACGGGCTACGGATTGTGTCAAAAAGATAAGTTTTCCTAGAATCGAAAGATTCTGCGTCAAACTTCCTATTTTGACTTTATTCGCAAACGCCCTTTGTATCTTAATTTAGTCATGGAACTTCCTGGATTGCTGAAATCATCCACTGGATAATTTCACCTAACTTCCGTACTCACCTAAGGAAAGCTAAAAAAAGATTGATTTAAGAAATAATCAAAACTAAAAACTATTTGGAGAAAAAATGTCAGAATATAAACATATCATCGTAACCGGTGGCGCTGGTTTCATCGGTTCAAACTTCGTACACTATGTCTACAATAACCATCCAGACGTACATGTGACTGTCCTTGATAAACTTACTTATGCTGGAAACCGTGCCAATATCGAAGAAATCCTTGGAGATCGTGTTGAGTTGGTGGTGGGAGACATCGCTGATGCTGAATTAGTTGACAAATTGGCTGCCAAGGCTGATGCGATTGTTCACTATGCGGCTGAAAGCCACAATGACAACTCCCTCAAAGATCCATCTCCATTTATCTACACAAACTTTGTTGGAACTTATACACTCTTGGAAGCGGCTCGTAAGTACGATATTCGTTTCCACCACGTGTCAACAGACGAAGTGTATGGAGACCTTCCATTGCGCGAAGATCTTCCTGGACATGGGGAAGGTCCTGGTGAAAAATTCACTGCTGAAACCAAATACAACCCTTCATCACCGTACTCATCAACTAAGGCTGCTTCAGACTTAATCGTGAAGGCTTGGGTTCGTTCATTTGGTGTTAAGGCAACCATTTCAAACTGTTCAAACAACTATGGACCATATCAACACATCGAGAAGTTCATCCCACGTCAAATCACCAATATCTTGTCTGGGATCAAACCAAAACTTTATGGTGAAGGGAAGAACGTCCGTGACTGGATCCACACTAACGACCACTCAACTGGTGTTTGGGCGATTCTTACTAAGGGCCGTATCGGTGAAACCTACTTGATCGGTGCTGACGGTGAAAAGAACAACAAGGAAGTGCTTGAATTGATCCTTGAAAAAATGGGACAACCAAAAGATGCTTACGACCGTGTCACAGACCGTGCTGGTCACGATTTGCGTTACGCCATCGATTCAACAAAATTGCGTGAAGAATTGGGTTGGGAACCACAATTCACAAACTTCGAAGCAGGTTTGGAAGACACTATCAAGTGGTATACAGACCACCAAGACTGGTGGAAGGCTGAAAAAGAAGATGTGGAAGCCAACTACGCGAAAACACAAAAAGTTTTGAAATAAGGAAGAAAGTCCAAGTAGAAAAGTGCTTGGACTTTTTCTTTTATTTTCTGAAAATCACAAAATATACCATGGATTTGTGGTATAATATGATTAGTTTTTATGATGAATCAATAAGGGGGATATGATGAATCAAAAAGATTGGGTTGAATACTTTGAAGCGATCAATGGTCGTAAGCCAAGTATGCAAGAATTTCAAGAAGCGCGTGAAAAAGGGGAGTTTGTCGTAGAGCGTAAAGAAGCGCCGACTCCAGCAACTGAGGCACCAGCTCCAGCAACTGAAGCGCAGGCTCCAGCTCAAGAAGCGCCTGTTGCACCTAGCGCACCTCTTTCACAAGAGCAGACTGCTTTTGTTCAACCACAACCATCTGCGAAAACCTTGCAACCTGTTCCAAGACCGAAAAAATTCAATAAACAAGCACAGATTGGGGGCGCAGTTGGAGGACTTGTCGCAGTGATTGCTTTTGCTTGGTTCTTTTTCTTTTCAGGTGGACCAAGTGTAGATGGCGTTTGGTTGCGAGATACGGATTCAAGTCCGGTCACTTATGAACTAAGCGGAAAGAAACAAAGAGTCAATGGCGATGAGACCATCAAAAAGGTTCTCAAGGGCAATGAAGCGAAAAAAGAATTTAATACAGCACTTTCTTTGTTGAATGCATCTGACTTGCATTCACTTGCGGATGTCGATAAGAAATTTAACCTGAAGACGACAGAAATAGTTGTTATTAAGTCTGGTGGGAACACACGCTATAACTTGCTCCAAAAAGACGGAAGCAATATTATTTTAAGAAATGATTTATTCGACTTGAAAACTTATAAGTCATACCAAGGAAACTTTGAAGATAATTTGGTCTATCACAAGGTTGAAACACCAAAGGCCATGGTTGGAAAATGGAAGAATGTGACAGAAGGAGATAATACAACTGTTCAGATTTCAGATCACGGAATTATTAGTGATAAGTATTACGATAGCAAGGCTTACGCATTCTATTCTCTAGCTGATTCAGAAAAGTATGATGGAGACACGACTTCTAAAGAAGAGATCGAACACACATTTGAAGTAATTCAAGAAGCGGTGAAATCACAAGGCTATCAAGTGAAGAGCGCTAAGGAAGTCTATATACAAGCTAATTCAAATTATTGTTTCGTACCTGTCAACGGTGGAAAAAATATACTCGTCTTACATGGTGGTAATGAATTTGCCGCAAAATTAGAAAAAGTGAAATAATGAAAGGACCGCAAGGTCCTTTTCTACTCTAAATTTCATCGGAAAAAATGATTCAAGTCTAGACAAAAATATGGTAAAATGGATAAGATGTAATGGAGAGGTTAGGACCTTTTCAAGCGATTAGAGGTAATGGAGTAGAAAATGCAAAATAGACCTATTATTATTGGTGTTACTGGTGGTTCTGGTGGTGGAAAGACCAGTGTGTCTCGTGCCATTTTGGCTAATTTTCCGAATGAAAAGATTGCTATGATTGAGCATGATTCTTATTACAAGGACCAGAGTCATTTAACCTTTGAGGAGCGGATCAAGACCAACTATGACCATCCTTTTGCCTTTGATACGGACTTGATGATTGCGCAGATCAATGAACTCTTGGCAGGTCGTCCGGTGGATATTCCAACTTATGACTATGCAGAGCATACGCGCAGTAGCAAGACCTATCGTCAGGAACCTCAAGATGTCTTTATTGTGGAAGGGATCTTAGTCCTTGAAGACAAGCGCCTTCGAGACTTGATGGATATCAAGATCTTTGTGGATACGGATGATGATGTCCGGATCATTCGCCGGATCAAGCGCGATATGGAGGAGCGTGGACGGAGTCTCGATAGTGTCATTGAGCAGTACCTTGGAGTGGTGAAACCCATGTACCATCAGTTCATTGAGCCAACCAAGCGCTATGCGGACGTGATCATTCCTGAAGGAGTTACCAACACGGTAGCGATTGATTTGATTACAACCAAGATTGAGAAAATCCTCAACGAAGCGCGTGAGGGAAAATAAAAATAGGGGAAATAGGGCAATCGATCTCCAATCCTATAACAATAGTTGGAATTACGGAATGTCTCAGTAGTTGGTGAGACTCTTCATTCGCTAAAAGATTAAGAAGAGTTCTCAATCGACTTTGTGGGGGTGGTACTAGAAATGTTTATTTAAACATTTGATACCACTCCCTCTTTTTCCTAAGGAGAATGGAAATGAAAAGGGAGTTTCATTCGCGAACTAAGGCGTTCGCTTGTTTATTGACCATGTGTGCTGGTTTTTCAGATGCTTATACCTTTATTTGTCGGGGTGGGACCTTGGCGGCAGGCCAGACGGGAAATGTGGTCTTTCTATCGGTTGGTTTGATTGGCCAGCAGATCTCAGATGTAGAAGTGAAGTTAGCCACGATGCTGGCCTTTATGCTGGGAATCTTTTTGATGACGGTTTTACGTCGCTTGATTGACAATTCAGTCTGGCGCTTGAGTACCCTGGTGCCCTTTATCCTCACGACCTTGGTGACGGGATTTTTACCAGCATCGGTAAAAAATGTCTTCATCGTGCCTTTTTTTAGCCTGAGTTTGGGAATCGTAGCGACCTCATTTGGAGAAGTAGATGGCTATGCCTACAACCACTCTTTTATGACCGGAAATCTCAAGAAAACCATGGTAGCTTATGGAAATTTTGTTAGAGACAGGGAGATGAAATTCCTCTGGGAAGCCATTTTTATGACCTGCTTGCTCGGAAGCTTTGTCTGTGGGGCCATCTTTTCAACTTACTTAATCCAGTTTTATGGTTTAAAAACTATCTGGCTAGTGGCCATCATCTTGACCATCTTTTTAATCTACCGGGCCATTCAATATTTTGAAGTCTTTCGCTTCAATCGGCGACATGAATAGATAAAATGATTTTAAAAAATAAGTTAAATGATTTTGCAAAGAAATAAAACTGAGATTTCATTTTTAAAATGAATCAAGAATATATTGAAACTTTCCGCCGTGAGAAAAGTTTTAAGATAACTTTATCTATATTCCAGAGGCTGGGACAAAAGTCCTAGCCTCTCAATTGTCTTTGGATTGTCAAGCAAGACGCAGTGGTTGAGTGGGCTCTACTACGCTGATTTCATCAGCTTTTACAGTCCTACTCAACTGTGCGGAGGTGGGACGACGAAATCGAATTCTAACGAATTACAGATTTCTGTCCCACTCTCTTTTCTTTCGTTGTTTGAAGCTTAATTTTTGAGCAAAGATTTGGTATAATGAAAGGTATGAAACATTCGGAAAAAGAATCACAATACCAGCTCTTGCTGGCTCAGTTAGACGCTCTCTTAATGGATGAAACCAATGCCTTGGCTAATCTGTCCAATGCCAGTGCGCTGTTAAATCAAGCCCTGCCTCGTTCGGTCTTTGCGGGTTTTTATTTGTATGACCAAACGGAATTGATCCTGGGACCTTTTCAGGGAGGTGTTTCTTGTGTCCATATCGCTCTTGGAAAGGGTGTCTGTGGAGAAGCAGCTCAAAAGCAGGAAACCATGATTGTCGATGATGTGCGCCAGCATGCCAACTATATTTCCTGTGATAGTCGGGCTATGAGTGAGATTGTGGTGCCTATGATCAAGGACGGTCAGCTCCTTGGGGTTTTAGACCTGGATTCGGAGTGTGTCTCTGACTACGATCAGCTGGATCAGGAGTATTTAGAAAAGTTTGTCGCTCTCTTGATCGATAAGACAAACTGGGACTTTAAGATGTTTGGAGTTAAGAACTAATGTATCAAGCTTTATATCGGAAATACCGGAGCCAGACCTTTGGCCAATTGGTCGGCCAGCAAGTAGTGGCACGGACATTGAGACAGGCCGTTGAGCAGGATAAGATCAGCCATGCCTATCTCTTTTCAGGTCCTCGTGGTACTGGGAAAACCAGTGTGGCTAAGATCTTTGCTAAGGCCATGAACTGTCCTAATCAAGTCAATGGGGAGCCTTGTAATGACTGCTATATCTGTGAATCCATTACCAATGGGAGTCTAGAAGATGTCATCGAGATTGATGCGGCCTCCAACAATGGGGTCGATGAAATTCGGGATATTCGCGACAAATCCACCTATGCTCCGAGTCTAGCCAAGCACAAGGTCTACATTATCGATGAGGTCCATATGCTCTCAACAGGGGCCTTTAACGCCTTGTTGAAGACACTGGAAGAGCCCACGGAAAACGTGGTTTTTATCCTTGCAACAACGGAGTTACACAAGATTCCAGCCACCATTCTGTCTCGGGTGCAACGCTTTGAATTCAAATCCATCAAACTGCCGGATATCGTTCACCATTTGGAAAGCATCCTAGCTACAGAAGGCATTGCCTATGAAGCAGATGCTGTTCAGATCATCGCCCGGCGCGCTGAAGGTGGGATGCGGGATGCCTTGTCCATTTTGGACCAAGCCCTGAGTCTGACTGCGGGTAGTGAGTTGACGACAGCGATCGCCGAAGAGATTACCGGCTCCATCAGCCTAGCTGCGCTCGATCAGTACGTGGCTGCCATTCTGGCTCATGATGCGACAGCGGCGCTGGATCAGCTGGCGATTATCTTTGATAATGGGAAGAATATGGCCCGCTTTGTCACGGACTTACTTCAATACCTGAGAGATCTCTTGATTGTCCAGACGGGTGGAGAAAATACCCACAATAGTGACTTATTTGCGGCGAATCTTGAAGCCGATCAAGCCCGTCTTTTTGCCCTGATTGACCAGGCGACAACCAGTCTAGCGGATATCAAAAATAGTCTGCAACCGCGCATTTACACTGAAATGATGACCATTAAATTGTCTGAAAGCACGGGCCAAGTTTCTAACTCAGCAGCTGTGGAGGTTCCTTCCAATGTGCTAGCTCAGCTGGAAGACTTGAAGAAGGAAGTCGCTCAACTCAAGCAACAGTTAGCGCAATCAGGTAGCAGTCTTCCTGCTTCAAAACCAGCAGTAGCTCGCCCAACCAAGTCTAGCAAGGGCTACCGTGCGGATCGAAATAAGGTCAATGCCATTTTACAAGAGGCGGTTGAAAACCCAGAGTTGGCACGGACCAACTTGATCCGTCTTCAGAACGCTTGGGGGGAAATTATCGAGAGCTTGGCAGGTGCGGATAAGGCCCTCTTAATCGGATCTCAGCCGGTCGCTGCCAATGAAAATCACGCTATTTTAGCCTTTGAGTCTGCCTTTAATGCTGAACAGACCATGAAGCGGGACAACCTCAATACCATGTTTGGAAATATCCTCAGCAATGCTGCTGGCTTCTCACCAGAGATTTTAGCGGTTTCGATGGAAGAATGGACCCAAATCCGGGCAGAGTTTTCGGCTAAGGCGCGTGGGCAAAAAGCGGAAGTGGTAGAAGAAGAGGAAAGTGTCATCCCTGAGGAATTTCACTTTTTATCCGATAAAATCACCCTGCAAGACGATTAATACATGAATTTTTTACTGAATCATGGTAAAATAATTTTATGAATAGAAAACAATTTGCAGTGATAGCAGTCTTTACTGCTATGGAGACTTATTTTTTCAATGAAGCGACCATGGCGGGTCAAATGCTCTTTGCATGTTTTTGGGCCCTCTTGATCTTGCGCAATCTCCAGACGGCCTATATGGTTGAGAAGATTGCTAGTGCCATTGAAAAAGAAATCAGAAAGAAAAGAAAATAAAACCTTTGAAAAGAAATCCTTTTTCAAAGGTTTTTTTCTTATTTTAAAAGGCTTCTTGGCATTGCTTGCGGTAATCTCCTGGGGAGAGGCCGACCTTCTGTTTAAAAGCCTTTGTAAAGTAGGAGTAGTTGTCATAGCCCACCTGGAGGGCAACTTGGTAAATGGGGGTATCGCTTTGCGATAGCATCTCTTTTGCGGCGGCCATCCGTTTATCGGTGATGTATTTTACCAGGGTTTCGCCGGTATCGCGCTTAAACATCCGCGCTAGATGATCTGGACTAAGAAAAACCATCTCTGCCAGCTTGGTGCGACTGATATCTTCCTTGTAATGGTGGTCAATGTAGTCGGTGATCCGCTGGATGAGATTGGACTGGTGCTCAAGATCGATCACATAATGGCGAGCAGAGCTCCAGTAATCCCCGATATAGGCTTCAAAAGCTTCGATGGCATGAAACCGCCGTTCGAATAGAAATTGATGGTGTTTGTTTTGAAATAACTTGTGGGCGAGAATGCCGTTCTTGTCCAGATAAATCCCAATTTGCTGGGTCCAGTCTAGCTGGAGTTCACTCAGAGCTGAAAGTGGAATGCGATCTTGATTCTCTAAGCTATGGATGATTTGGAGAAGCTGTTCTGTCTCTAGTTGATTTGTAAAAGTGAGCGATGTCCGATGAGTAGGCTTTTGAGGTAGTGGAGCCAAAGAAGCATATGAGTGGATACTGTTCCAATGGAAGACTTGTTCTTCACTGTATTGGCAGAGGTGAAGAGCCTTCATCAAGAGCGTCTCAAGGGAAATGGAGTCTGAATAGAGAAGGATAGAGGATCGGTCTAAGTCTTGCTGGATCTTCTGCTGGATAGCCTTTAGGAAGTCTGCACACTCTGTAGTCTGATTCTTTTTGAAAAGGCAGAGGTAGCGATCGGTCTGGCTTTCGATTTTACTGAGGGCGCAGTAGTGGACAGGGAAATCCAGGGAGAGATCCTTGATACAATGGCGGAGCTGCAAGCGCCAAGAAGGGACGCTGGGGTGAAAGTCTTCTTCAACTAAGTGGAGAGTGATGAGGACTAAGAGGTAGTCTTCATGTGGTTTGGGGCTATAGCCCCGATTTGTTACTTCTTGAAGGAACTGTTCTGCTTGAGATGGACGCGGTTTTCTCAAGTAGTCATGCCAAAATTCAGCTTCTTTTTGCCCTTGCTGTGCTAATTGGGCCGCACTCTTGTGGCGCTTGATCTTATTGAGGGCTTTTTGAATGATAAATTCTAAGCGGTCGGGGTCAATCGGTTTGAGGTAGTATTCAAAACTTTGGAGTTCAATGGCTTTTTGGGCATAATTGAAATCAGCATAATTGGTGAGGAAGATCGTTTGAATGTCATATTTTTCTGACCGGATCCAGGCTAGGAGATCTAGCCCACTGCCTTGTGGCATCTCGATATCACTGATCATGAGGGCGATTGGGTGACTTTGAATGATGGCTTGGGCTTGGCTCAGGCTGGAGGCAGTATATACCTGCTCAATGCCCAAGGCTTCCCAATGGATGGTTTCCTGTAGGGCTTTAATGATAAAACGATCATCGTCAACGAGTAGGATATTCATGTGTGTCTCCTTTGTAGAGTTCATAAGGAAGGCTCAGTTGGATGCGGGCACCTCCTTGGGATCCATTTGAAAATTGAAGCGTGTAGTGATCTGGATAGAGGAGATCTAGTCGCTCCCGTGCATTGGTTAAACCAATGTGGTGGCCATCTTCTGTGACTAAGGATTTTTTCTCTGCTAGATCTTGTAAGATAGCGGAGCTAAAACCAGGACCATTATCCTGAAGGGAAATGGCAAGCTGTTGGTTTGCTTCTTCATGAATGGAAAGCTGAATGTGGAAGGAATCTTGGAAAGAAAAGCCGTGTTTGATGGCATTTTCCACAAAGGTTTGTAAAAGCAGAGGGGGAATAGCCGCATCTTTCAGACCAGGATCCCAGTCCAGGTCAAAATGGATGCTGTCCCCATAGCGGATTTTCTGGATTTCTAGGTAATTTCGGATATGTTGGATTTCATCTGCTAAGCGATTGAAATCTTGATTGGCTTGAAAGAGGTGACGCAAGTAGTTGGAAGTCACCTTGGTCAACTCCTCGATTTCCTTATAGTCCTTGGTTTGGAGCATGCTGTGAATCATGGAAAGCATGTTGAGGTAAAAATGGGGTCGGACTTGATTTTTGAGATAGTTGAGTTCGACTTTTTTGAGATTGAGTTGCGCGTGGTAGGCGCGAATTTGGAGGTCTTTCATGTGGATCAGCACCTGATTGAGCTTGTGATTGGCCTGATCGATCTCTAAGATCCCTTGGTCTTCGATCACGTCGAGCTTAGTTGAAGCAGCATCCAGTTGAGAAAGCCGCTGGGTGAGTCGTTTTATCGGCTGGATCATCCGCTGACGAATATAAAGGATAAGAACGGTGGAGAGAACAGCGATGATCAAAGGAACCAAGGAGAGTAGGGTTTCTAGAACGATATTTGTACGGAAAACATCCCCGTAGTCGACCGTCACATAAAGATCAAAAGGCAGGTGGGTATGAGTGCTATCTGCTTGAATGAGGGAATCTGACGCATGGATCTGGTTAGGGCGATCGATGGCTAAGCGTCCTTTTTTCCCGATATTGAGCTTTTGCAAGGGTTTTAAAATATCCTGGGTAGAAATGATGGCATAGATGGCCTTACTCTTGTAATGGAGGGATTTTAAGAGGTAATCATGCTGGTTCAGGCTGATCCGTTGCCATTTTTGACTGGTCTTGTCTGTTTCTTTGTCATAGGTTTTAAGATGATCTTTCAATTGCACATAGTCTAGGTAGGGCAGTTGAAGACTGGAGGCATTGAAAAAATGTGGAATATCTCTTGTCTCTATGAAAAAGGTAATGGGACTATCCATCTGGTACTGAAACTCAGTGAAGTCGATCCGCAGTTTTTTTAGGTTTTCTTGGAAATCCGTGAAATCAAGCGGACTATTGAGCTCTGTCAAATAGTCATTGTGACTAATAGTACTGTACATAAAACGCTCAACGGAGTGAAGCTCTGTATTTAAGGAATCCGCATAGATATGAATCGAGTCCTCTAAATGGAGCATATTTTGGTGTTTAATAAAATTTCGGCTAATCCCACCAATCAAAAGGTTGATCAAGGTATTGACGACTAAGAGGAGAAAGAGTAGGCGCGAAAAAAATTGAATCGAGTGATCTCGTGTACTTCTGTGAATAGCTTTCATAATGAGCACCTCACATATATTATAGCACTATTTGAAAACGGATTCATGAACAAAACCGATATTAAAGTAAAAAAAATCGGGAAAGTGCATGTTTTTGTGTGGAGAAAACGGAAAAGTGAATGAAGATGCACGAAAAAGTTCTATAAAGATGGAAAGGATTCCTATAAAATAGAGGAGAAAGAAAAGGAGGGCCTTATGAAAAGCGAAGTAAATGCGAAGCAGAGCAAATTTAAGAAAAATATTCCTTTATATGTGCTGCTCCTACCATCGATTATTTTATTGATTTTATTTGCCTATATCCCTATGGCGGGTTTAGTCATCGCTTTTAAAGATTACTCTCCCGCTACTGGGATATTTGGAAGTCCTTGGGCTGGTCTCAAGTATTTTAACCAGTTCTTCTCATCCTTCCAATTTGCGACAACCATGAAGAATACCTTGAAAATTTCTATTTACAGTATTCTGGTTGGTTTTCCCTTGCCGATTGTTCTAGCCATCATTTGCAACCAGATTCGTGTGGGCAAGTTCAAAAAAATCTTTCAAGTAACGACTTATTTGCCTCATTTTATCTCGACCATGGTCATGTGTGGGATGATTATTCTCTTTCTCTCTCCAAGTAGTGGACTGTTAGCTAATGTCCTCAAATTGGTCGGCTTAAAGATGCCTGCCCTCTTATCCAAACCGGGTAGTTTTGCGGGTGTCTATGTCTGGAGCGATGTCTGGCAACATATCGGTTGGGATAGTATTATCTATCTAGCCGCTTTATCAGCCATTGATCCAACCTTTTATGAAGCTGCGACCATGGACGGGGCGAGTCGATTGCAAAAAATCCGTCATATTGACTTGCCCTTACTGTTACCAACGGCGATGATTCTCTTGATTCTCAGAGCAGGCAGCCTTCTCAGTGTTGGTTTTGAAAAGGTCTTGCTCTTGCAAAATCCACTCAATCTGGCAGGAAGTGAAATCATTTCGACCTATGTCTACAAAGTGGGGATGATTAATTTCCAATATAGTTATTCGACAGCTATCGGTCTCTTTAATACTTTGGTTAACTTGATCATCTTACTGTCGGTCAACTGGTTTGCGAAACGCTATACCAAGACAGGATTGTTCTAGAAAGGAGGAGAAATTGTGAAATTGTTTCAACATGCTAGAAAGACCAAGTCAGAAATCCTCTTTGATGTTTTTATCTATGGTCTAGCGATTTGCTTGATTCTGTTGATTGTCTACCCTTTGTGGTTTGTCATTATTGCCTCCTTCAGTAATCCGTCTGATGTGGCAACCGGTAAGGTTTGGTTTATCCCGAGGGAATGGCGACTAGATGGCTATCAACGCTTGATTGAGCAGCCTTTGTTTCTAAAGAGCTATCTCAATACCATACTCTACACAGTTGTAGGGACCATCGTTGCCCTGGTCATTAATATCCCGGCTGGTTACGCCTTGTCGCGAAAGGACCTCTTTGCTAAGAAATGGGTCAGTGTCTTCTTTATCGTTCCCATGTTTGTCTCTGGGGGCTTGATTCCCATTTATTTGACAGTGAAACAATTGGGCTTGGTCGACACCTTCTGGGTGATGGTCGTACCGTTTGCAGTATCTCCTTACAATATCGTTGTAGCTCGGACTTTCTTTAACAATAGTATTCCAGAAGGGATGTGGGAAGCCGCCCAGATCGATGGTTGCGGAACCATTCATTACTTCAGAAAGATTGTGCTCCCCTTGTCCAAGGCTATTATTGCCGTTATTGGACTTTGGACAGCAGTAGGGATCTGGAATTCTTGGTTCAATGCCTTGATTTATTTGACCAATGAAAATCTCCAACCCCTACAACTGATCCTGCGCCGTCTCTTAATTAGTAATCAAATGTTGCAATCGCAAGCAACAGGGGAGGTAGCTTCTGACCTCCGTATTAAGGCTGATATGATGAAATATGCAGCCATCGTTATCTCAACAGCACCGATTATGATGCTGTATCCATTCGTCCAAAAATACTTTAATCAAGGTGTCATGATAGGGGCCTTGAAAGAATAGGAGAAGATCATGAAAAACAGGAAATTTGCCTATCTGCTCCTTGGAGCAGCTGCTTTAGCTGGCTTGACGGCTTGTGGAGCTTCCACAAATAAATCAAGCAATGACAAGAATGATGGCAACACCTTCAAGATTACGACCGTTCGTTGGTCGGACTGGGGGGAAGACTATCACAAAGGTTTTCTAGATGATTCAGCCAAGGAATCAGGGATCAAGATCAAATGGGATACCATGGTGGCTGCAGACTGGTCGGATAAGAAATCCGTTCTTGTAGCCAGTGGAGATTTACCAGACGCTTTCTTGGGATCCAATGCCTTCACGGATTCTGAAATCGCTCAGAACCAAAATATGTTCATTCCATTGGAAGACTTGATCAAGGATAATATGCCAAACTTGAACAAGGCCTTTGAAAAAGAACCAAAATTAAAAGCTATGGTGACCAACCCTGATGGTCATATTTACAGCCTGCCTAAGAAATTGCCAATGCGGCCAATCGTCGGCAACCAGCTCTTTATTAATAAGAAATGGTTGGATAATCTTGGCTTGAAGATGCCAGAAACCTATGACGACTTGGTGAATGTCTTACAAGCTTTCAAGGATAAGGATGCCAATGGCAATGGCGATGTCAATGATGAAATTCCATTTGGCTCTGGTAACTTTGATCCGACCTTCTCTTATATCTTGCCATTCAACAACCGTCTAGGTGGAGATAATACCTATGAAATGTCCGTCAAAGATGGCAAACCGGTCTACCTACGGACAGAAGATAGTTATAAACAAGGGATAGCGGCTATGCATGAAGCCTACAAGAAAGGCTTGATCGACCCTGAACTCTTTACAGAAGATACCTCTATGTCTGTTGCGAAACGGATGGACAAGGGAGTGGCGCGTGTCGGTGTGTCAAGTGGTTGGACAGCTGATGCAACCTTCGGCCAACATGCTAACGAATATGCTCCTCTTCCAGCACTAAAAGGACCGGATGGCAAACAATATGTCGTTTCTGACCCAGATCATTTGAACTATGGCCGCAATGAAATCTTGATCACGAATAAGTGCAAGGACCCTGCAAAATTGCTTAAATGGTTGGATAAATTCTACACCGATGATGCCAGCATCCAAAACTTCTATGGATCCTTTGGCATTGCGACTGAAAAAGATGGCGACAAATACAAGGTTTTGGCTCCAAAAGATGGTAAATCAGCCGATGAATGGGCTTGGATCAATTCGCTTCGTGACTTTGGACCAAAATATGTGTCAGATGATATCAATAGCCATGTCGACATCGACCAAACGCAAGGTGATGGGCTCAAATTGAAGATGGACAAAGAATTGAAACAATACGCTTTGCCAGCTTATCCAAATGTCATCTACTCTCAAGAAGAATTGAACAAATTGTCCAATATTTATGTCGATATCAACTCCTATGTTACCCAACAAGCTTCTAAATGGGTAGTAGAAGGTGGCATCGAAAAGGAATGGGACGATTACAAAGCAACCTTGAAGAAGATGGGCATTGATGACTTTATGAAGATTCAACAAGATGCCTATGATCGTTACCAAAAAGAAGTGAAGTAACAGTGACTAAGCTCATAAAAGTAAGTATCTCAGGGGCTTAAAGCCCCTGAGTGCTTCCTTGGAGGAAGTAGCAGAAATAGGGATGAAGAACAAGGAGAAGGAAATGCAAAAATTATTTTCATTGGATGGACGCTTAGTCAAGGGTTTGACCCGGTTTACAGACCTCATCATCTTGAACACCTTGTTTATCGTTTGCTGCCTTCCGGTTCTCACGATCGGTGCATCGGTTACGGCTTTAGCAACCATGTGGCACCGCTTGTTGAAAGGAGAAGATACGGATCTCGTCTTTCATTTTTTCCGTCTTTTTCGCGCTAATTTCAAGCAAGCGACGATGATTTGGCTGACTTGTCTAGGCTTATCAGTGCTACTATATCTGGATTACTGTCTTTTTTCAAATACGGCCTTTTTAAATGAGTATGGGATTTGGATTTTGCTTCCCTTTATCGTCCTTCTATGTGGAGGGATGACCTTGATCTTCCCTTATATCGGGCTCTTTGAAGCCCCTACAAGAAAAGTCTGTCTGAATAGTTTCCTCATTGCTCTCTTAAATCCTATTCAAACCATCTTTCTTGTCTTCTTCAATTTGGCGGTGATCTATATCAGTCTCAGTAGTCCCGAACGCTTACTGACAGCTATTTATCTCTTTACGTTTGGTGGTTTTGCCCTATGGAGCTTCTTGAATGTTCGACTGACCGATAAGATCTTTTCAAGAATCCAAGAAGGAGGAGTCTTTGAAAAATGAAGTCAAGGAAGTGGGACGCATATTTTCCTAATATTATTTAAATCGAATATAGTTTCCTAGAAAATTTAGGAAACTTTTTCTATTTCATAAACATTTCACATTTCTCCTCTATAATGAAAGCAACAAATGATGAAAGCGTCCACATTGTATTGTCGTGGGCTTTGAAATGGAGGGTAAGATCATGCTCTTACAACAGGCAATCGCCTATATTTCTCGAAAAAGAACGAGGAATCTGGTCCTCTTTCTGATTCTCCTCTTGATCCTTTCTTGCTTGTATTTCTGTTTTTCACTGATGCAAGTGGGAGAAAGGTTGGAGGACCATATCAAACAGTCGGCTGGGACCAGCTTTGCCCTGACCAGTAAGCAGGGGGCTACTCCCTTTGCACTGAAGGAGGCTAAAAAGGTGCAGCAGCTAGCTGGGGTGGGAGCCATGGTTCCTCAATATGAAAGTCCCGTTCGTATTCTTGGTAAAGAAGCGGTGACTGGGCAGCAGTCGGTAGAGCGGGATGATTTGGGTCAGGAAGCTAAGCAAGCGCTAGGCGCTGTTTTTACCCAGAAGACAGACCAGCACCTAGATTTCCGCAGTGGCAGTTTTCAACTGGTGCAAGGCAAGCACTTATCCGATAAGGCTCGCGGGCAGATCTTGATTCACCAAGAGTTGGCTAAGAAGAATAAGCTAAAGGTCGGAGATTCCTTGACCTTATCCAGCTTTCAGATGGGAGAGACTCCTGCCAAAGAGCAAACCTTTAAAATCGTTGGGATCTTTTCGGGTAAGAAACAGGAAAAATTCACAGGAATGACCTCTGATTTGAGTGAGAATCAAGTCTACCTTTCTTATGAGGATGCGACCAAGCTTCTTGGTCTCAGTCAGCAAGAAGTGACCCAGGTCACCTTTGGGGTCAAAGATCCTGAGAAAATCGATGCGCTCTTGAAGCAAGTCAAAAGCTTGGATCTGGATTGGCAATCTCTACGCGTGGTCGAAGATCGCAAGGCCTTTGACCAGATGAAGGAATCCTCTCAGACCCTAGAAGGCCTGGTACGGATCATGATGATCGTCCTCCTGGTGACGGGAGCCGGTGCTCTATCGCTTTTACTCAGTCTCTGGACACGGGAGCGGATTCATGAAATCGGCGTCCTCTTATCCATTGGGAAGAGCAAGGGCCGGATCTTTAGACAGTTCCTCTTGGAAGTGGTGCTGGTATCCTTACTAGCAGTGATCCCAGCCCTTCTCATCGGGCAGATGGTCAGCCATCGTTTCTTAGAGCAGTTTGTCGGACAGACCGGTCAACAGCAGACCCTAAAATTACTCAACCAAATCCCTCAAGGCCTTTCCTTAGGAATCGCCTATGCCAGCCTCTTGTGCTTGATCCTTCTGTCGCTCGGTGTAACTACCAGCATGATCTGGCGCAAGAGTCCAAAAGAAATATTAACAAAAATGAGTTAAGGAGAAATAACACCTATGTTAGAACTCAAACATGTATCCTATAGCTACCAAAGTTACCAAGAAGAGATCTTCTCAGACGTGAACTATCAGTTCAAAAATGGGACATTTTACAGCATTATCGGTCAGTCTGGAGCAGGGAAATCGACCCTCCTCTCCCTCTTGGCTGGTCTGGACAATCCCAAGAAGGGGCAGGTTCTCTTTGATGGGGAGGACATCCAGACCAAAGGGTCTAGCTACCACCGCAAGCATCATGTCTCCCTGGTCTTTCAGAATTATAATTTGATTGATTATTTGACGCCACTGGAAAATGTCCGCCTGGTCAACAAACAAGCTGGGAAAGACATTCTCTTGGAGTTGGGATTGGACGAAACGCAAATTAAACGCAACGTCCTTCAACTATCTGGAGGGCAGCAACAGCGGGTGGCCATTGCGCGTGCGCTCGTTTCAGAAGCACCTGTCATCTTGGCGGATGAGCCGACAGGAAACCTTGACGAACAGACAGCAGGTGACATCATTGCCATTTTGAAGAAGTTGGCCAAGGAACGCCAAAAATGTGTCATTGTCGTCACCCACAGTAAGGAAGTGGCAGAGGCCTCCGATGTGGTCTTGGAATTGAGTCGCCGTAGCCTCGTTGAGAAGAGCAAGTAAGGAGGGAATGCTATGTTGCGCAATGCTTTTGCTTATATCACACGTAAATGGCCCAAGTCTCTCTTGCTCTTTGCCATCATTCTCCTCATGGGGACCTTGAGCTTGATCGGACTCTCTATGAAGGGAGCGACCCAACAAGCTTCATCGGAAAGCCTGGGATCCATCACCAATAGTTTCTCCATGCAGATTAACCGCAGGACCAATCCAGGAACTCCTCGGGGAGCAGGGAATCTCAGAGGAGAGGATATCGAAAAAATCAGCCAGGTAGAGGGGATCACCTCCTCCATCAAGCGGATCAATGCCATCGCAGATATCCTAGACCACGAGATCATTGAGACTGAAGAAACCCTGCAAAATCAATCTCCAGAGCGGGCAAAATACTTCAAGAACACCTTGATGGTGACGGGGGTCAATGACTCTTCTAAAGAAGATAAATTTGTCTCTGGAGCCTACAAGCTGGTCCAAGGGGAGCATCTGACAGACAAGGACAAAAACCAAATCCTCATGCATGAAGATTTGGCGAAAAAGAATGGTCTCAAGGTGGGCGATAAGGTGCGCCTCAAGTCCAATCTCTACGACGCTGACAATGAAAAAGGAGCCAATGAAACTGTTGAAGTGACCATTAAGGGTCTGTTCTCAGGGAAGAACCAAGCTCCTCTAACTTACGCCCAAGAGTTGTATGAAGATACCCTCATTTCTGACCTAGATACAGCTGCCAAGCTCTATGGCAATACTGTTCAAACAGCTACCTATGAGGATGCGACCTTCTTTGCCAAGGGGGATCAGGACCTTGATCAATTGATCGAAAAAATCAAAGCCTTGGATATCCCATGGAATTACTTTGACTTGGTTAAGAGCTCTTCTAACTATCCAGCCTTGCAAAAATCCATCAGCAGCATGTTCCAAGTGGCGGACTACTTGTTTATCGGCAGCCTCATCTTTGCTAGCTTGCTTCTCACCCTTCTCCTCGTCTTGTGGCTCAATGCCCGTCGCAGAGAAGTGGGGATTTTGCTGGCTTTGGGACTCTCCAAGGTACAGATTGCGGGACAATTCGTGGCAGAATTAGTCATGATCTCCATCCCAGCCTTCCTCCTCTCCTATGGAGTCGCAGGACTTCTTGCCAAAGGAGTCGGAGATACGGTGCTTAAGAACGTAACCAGTGGCATTGCCAAACAAATGGCTCAAGAATCCTCTGCAGCCAACCTTGGTGGAGGAGCTGAAGCAGAAAGCTTCAGCAAGACCCTTACAGACCTCCATATGGACATCCAACCGAGCCAACTGCTGGTGGTTGTCTTGGTTGGCGGCCTCCTCTTGATTCTCGTATCCATCCTTTCTTCGCAATGGCTCTTGCATAAGAAACCAAAAGATCTCTTGGTGGATGTCGAATAAGAGATTGTTTCCTAAAATAGAAATAGGGTATAATAGGAGGTAGAAGAAGTTTCTTAGATAAAAGGAAAGTGTATGAAGATACTAATCGTAGAAGATGAAGTCCTGATTCGCGAAGGGATGAGCGACTATCTCATGGAATGTGGCTATGAGGTCTTTGAAGCAGGTGATGGGCAGGAGGCCCTGGACCTCTTTCACAGAGAGGCGCCGGATCTAGTTTTGCTGGATATCCAGCTCCCTATCCTCAATGGCTTGGAAGTGCTCAAGACTATCCGGAAGACCAGCTCGGTTCCTGTCCTCATGCTGACGGCCTTCCATGATGAAGACTATAAGTTGACGGCCTTTGGAGAGTTGGCGGACGGCTACCTGGAAAAACCCTTCTCCTTGTCCCTCTTGAAGGTCCGTATCGAAGCTATTTTTAAAAAGCTTCAGCCTTCCCGAGTCTTCACCTATGGAGAGGCATGGGTGGATTTTGAGAGCTACACAGCCAGTCTAGCTGGGCAAGCCATCTCCATGAATGCCAAGGAGTTGGAAATCTTGGAATACCTGCTCCAGCATGAAGGCAAGGCCCGGACCCGCTCTCAGATCCTCGATGCCGTCTGGAAGGAGACAGAGGAGATTCCTTTTGATCGGGTGATCGATGTCTATATCAAGGAACTACGAAAAAAACTAGAGCTGGACTGTATCGTTACGGTACGCAATGTCGGCTATAAATTGGAGAGACCATGACCAAACGGAGTATCTTTGCAAAGATCTTTCTGATCACCTTTGCCCTTTTTAGTGGCTTAGTCATCCTTCTACACGCTTCGGTTTACTTTATTTTCCCGTCGACCTATATCGAGTCCCAGCGCCAGACGATTTTGAAGAAATCACAGGCCTTGGCTAAGAGTTTTCAAGGCCAGGAAGAAGGAACCATTGAGTCGGTCATTGATCTTTATTCCAAGACCAATGATATCAAGGTCTCGATCAAGGGCAAGGAAAAACAAAATGCCTTAGAGGTCAAGGATGACTTGCTCGTGAACCCGGATAGCCAGAACAATTCCCTGGTCATTGAGGAGCGAAAGATCCAGACTAAAGAGGGGAAGGACTTGACCTTGCAATTCTTAGCAACTGTCGATTCCCAAAAGGAAGCGCGGGACATCAGTCTGGGCTTTCTTCCCTATAGTCTTCTGGCTTCCTTTGTTCTGTCACTCCTTGCCTCCTATCTCTATGCCCGCATGATTTCTGCTCCGATCCTTGAGATCAAGCAGATGACCAAGCGGATGAAGCGTTTGGATCGGACGGCCAGTCTTCCCATTCATTCGCAGGATGAGATCGGCGTCCTCAAGCAACAGATCAACGACCTCTATCATCATCTCCTAGAAGTGATCGACAATCTAGAGCAGCAGAAACAGGAAAATCTGAAATTGGAGCAGATGAAGGTCGAATTTCTACGTGGGGCCTCGCATGAGCTCAAGACGCCTCTGGCCAGCTTGAAGATTATCCTAGAAAATATGCGGGATAAGATCGGCCGCTACAAGGACCGGGACCGCTATCTGTCGGTCTCCCTCGATATCGTCGATGAGATGAACCAGATCGTCCTAGAAATCCTGTCCCTCTCCTCTGTCCAAGAATTGGCCGGTGACAAGGAGTGGATCCAGCTGGATCAAGTTTTAGAGCAGATCCTTGACCAGTACAAAGTCTTGGCTCACTCCCGCGCGCTCACGATTGACAATCAGATTCCAGCCAAACCAGTCTATATGGACCCAGCGATTCTGAAATTGGTCCTCTCAAATGTCATCAGCAATGCAGTCAAGCATTCGGATGCCGGTGGAGAGATCCAGCTCCGTCTCGAAGAAGAAGGGACGCACTTGGCAGTTGAAAATACCAGTCAAGAAATGGTAGAGACTGCTGAAATGCCAATGACCGCTAGCCGTCAGAAGAAGGAAGGCGGCTTGGGACTCTTCGTGGTCCAACACTTGCTAGACCATGAAGAACTGGCCTACCAATTTGATAAAACGGCTATGGGCTTGCGCTTCTGTATGGAACTGCCTAAAGATCCTCAAGAATAAAAAGAGGCTGGGACAAAAGTCCTAGCCTCTCAATTATTTTTGGATTGTTGAGCAAGACGCAGTGGTTGAGTGGGCTCTACTACGCTGATTTCATCAGCTTTTACAGCCCTACTCAACTGTGCGGAGGTGGGACGACGAAATCGAATTCTAACGAATTACCGATTTCTGTCCCACTCTCTTGTATTTAATCAACCTTTTCTACCTTTAGCAATTGGCCATGTTTTAATTCATAAATGGTATCAACATAGGTCAGGATGGAGCGGTCATGGGTTACCATGATGGCGCTCTTGTTTTTGGATTTAACTTCTTTTTGGATCAATTGGGCGATTTCTTGCCCTCGATCTGGGTCTAGGCTAGCTGTTGGTTCATCGGCTAAGATGACCTGCGGATTTCCGATGAAGGCGCGAGCGATGGCTGGCCGTTGTTTTTGCCCACCGGACATCTGATTCGGGTATTGGTGGTAACAAGCTTCGATGCCAAGATCTGCCAGCAAGGCTTTGACTTCCTCTTGGCGTTTTTTCTTGTCCTTCTCCCCTTTTAATTTGGCCACCAGTTCTAACTGGTCACCGATTTTCATATAGGAGAGGAGCTGGTGATCTTGGAAGATAAAGCCGAGCAATTCCAGCCGTTTTTGCGTCCACTGGCCTTGGTTGAGACCGGTCAAGTCTTGGCCAGCGATGCGAATCCGGCCCTCATCCGCTGATAAAAGCAAGCCAGCGATGGCTAAAAGCGTGGACTTGCCAGATCCAGATGGGCCCAAGATGGCGACGAATTCGTTGGGTTCTACGCTTAAATTAAGCTGGTTGAGGACATGGTGCATTTGGCTACCATCGGCGTAGGATTTTCTGATATTTTCTAATTCGATAATGGCCATCTTATTCTCCATTTCCACCAATGACTTCGATTGGATCTACTTTTTTGATTTTGACAAGGGACAAGGCACCACACAAAATAGAGGCCAGGATAAAGCTAACCGAGATGGTGAGGTTGTCTTTCAGGGTCATAAAGGAAGGGACGCTATTGGGTAAAAATGGCGCCATTATGGTTGCCAAGCCAAGCCCCAGCAGCACTCCGATGAGGGAGATGATGGTGAGCTGGGATAGTTGGACATAGGTAATCTGGCTCATGGACATGCCAATGGCCTTCAAGACACCGTACTGTTTCAACTTCTGCAGGGTGAGGATATAGAAGAAGACCCCAAGGATAGCAGAAGAAGCGAGTAAGAGCACCCACGTGATCATCCGTAGCGTCAGGTTTTGAGCCTTGTAGCCAGGGATTTTATCGATCACTTGCTTCTTATCCGCCACCATTAAGTTGCTGGCTAGATCGCTAGAAGTGATGCTTTTCTTGGTCACAAGGGTTTGGGCTTGCCATTGATAGCTTGGATCTGTTTTTTGCTGCATGCCTGTGTAGGTATCCGAGCTGATGAAACCAATCTCGCTATAGCCGTATTTGGCATTTTTCGCGAAGGCCACGACCTTGAGTTTTTGCTTAGAGGTTATATCAATCACTTGATCGCCGACTTGGATTCCTTCATCCTCTTTGAAAGAACTGTCCAAAATGACCTCGTTTTTCTTTAGGTCGGAGATCTTGAGGTCTGTATCTTCCATGATTGGATTGAGGATTTCCTCTTCATTGTGGTCGGTCGCGAAGTAGGTGATATCCAGAGTATTGGAATCCTTTGATTTTGAGACGGTTGCCCGCTGGATGGACAAACCCGAATAGCCCATTCCCTCTATCTTTTGGACCTCATCTATATCTTTCGCCGTAATGGTTGAAAAGGGGATAATCTCTTCTGAATCCGTCGAAAGGATGTAGTGCAGCGACCCATAGTTATCGATTTGGGCTGATACCGACCGGCCCAGTCCATTTGTCAGACCGGACAAGAACACCACCATAAACATGAGTATGGTAATGAGGAGTTCAATCAAGATAAACTTCTTGGGCTGGTATTTAATTTCATTCCATGCGATTTTCATATTCGTTCTCCTTTTAGCACGGAGGTGCTCGAGCAGGGTTGCTGGCACCTAAACATACTCTACCATCATACCACAAGTGGGGGGATAATAGGAGGATGGTGTTTGGTAGAGTATGAAGGAATCAAAAATTATTGAATGATAAATAATGAAATTATATTTTTCTAAAAAAAGAAACGTTTTCCGGAAAGTTAAGAGTTTGCTCTGATGAATATTCAAGACTCAATTTAATATTTTTAAAATTTTATTATTTTTCAAATTACTGCTTTTAGGGGATTTCGCAATCGATAAATAAACAATTGATAGATAAGTCACATTGTATTTGACATTAAATGGACATTTGCAATGTTTTTGAAGAAAATAAGTAGAGGAGTAAGTACCTCTGTTGTTATAAGAAAAATGTGCAAATTTTTTTGTTTACCCTTGAATACATTGATAATAGCCTCCTTATATCCACACATCATTTGATTTAGAGTAATAAACATGGTACAATGAAAGCGTATACAAAGATCGTGCAAGGAGGGAAAGAAAATGAAAAAAAATAAGCTATTGCTTGCTAGTGCGATTATGATATCAATTTTAACTCCAATGTCTCAAGTAAAGGCTGATTGGAAACGGGATAATGTTGGTTGGTGGTATTCACTGAACAATGGTTCTTATTATAAAAACACAGGAGCTTATATTGACGAGAAGTGGTATAGATTTGATGACAGAGGTTATATGATGACCGGCTGGCAGCCGATAGCGGAGCGTAATGCTACTAGTCGGAAAAAAATAAACTGGTCTTATTTTGATCCAGTAAATGGTGATCAAAAAATTGGCTGGCAAAATATAGATGGAAAGTGGTATTACCTTACTAGAAGTGGAGCACTTATTGGTGAGCAATACATGGATGGGAAATCTTATTATTTTGACCCAGTTAATGGTGATATGAAAACTGGTTGGATATCTAATCCAGGATATGATGGCACGGAATGGAATTATTACGACCCTGTAAGCGGAGAAAAAGCTAGGGGTTGGAGAAATATAGATGGGAAATGGTATTACTTTACAATTAGTGCTTTAAAAGGTTCGCAGAATTTAGATGGAGAAAATTATTATTTTGATCCGGTTAACTGCGATATGCAAACGGGTTGGGTAAGCAGACAAGAGGCCTCTGGTACAAAAAGATATTATTACGACCCAGAAAGTGGGAAACAGCTATCAGGTTGGCAAAACATAGATGGGAAAAGGTATTACTTTGGCCTGTATGGGGCATACAGTGGTCGTATAAGTGGTTTAGATGGAAAAGATTATTATTTTGATTCAGATACTTGTGAATTGAAAATAGGATGGTTTGAGTCAGGTAAATATAAATATTATGCAGATCCAAATGATGGTGGTGCACTTGCAAGAAGTAAGACTTTAATTATAGACGGTATTTCATACACATTCGATAGTGGAGGTACTCTTATAAACAATATACCTTAATTGATCAGCACCTTAAAAGTTAGATTTTTTTCTAACTTTCAAGGTGCTTTTAACTATGATTATAAAGAATTGTATTATAAAATTAGAGTGAGTTATAAGGTTATTTCTTTAATTATTTTTTTGATTCTATTTCAGATACTATCTTATATAATTTTATCTAAAAGTGAACACTGATAGCCTTTTGAAGGAGAAATAAAAAGAGAGTGACTCTATATTTGAATTCGTTGATGGTGATCTTCATATATCCACACATCATTTGATTTAGAGAAATAAACATGCTACAATGAAAGCGTATACAAAATATAAGGAGGAAATGAAGATGAAAAAAGCAACTAAGTGTTTGCTAGGTGGGGCATTAGTAATATTACTTTTAACTCCAGTATCTCAAGTAAAGGCTGATTGGCATCAAGATAATATTGGTTGGTGGTATTCACTAAATAATGGTTCTTATTATAAAAACCAAGAAGTTTATATCGACGGTAAAGACTATAAGTTTGATAGTAGAGGATATATGATAACTGGTTGGCAATATAATGTGTATAATGGTGGAGATTACTCTGGGTGGTATTATTACGATCCTGTAAACGGTGATAAAAAAATGGGCTGGCAATTGATAGATGGGAAATGGTATTACCTTAGCGCATTTGGAGCACGTTTTGGTGGTCAAAATATAGATGGAAAACAATATTATTTCGACCCAGTTAATTGTGATATGAAAACTGGTTGGATATCTTATCCAGGATATTCTGGTACGGAATGGAATTATTACGACCCTGTAAGCGGAGAAAAAGCTACTGGTTGGAGAAATATAGATGGGAAATGGTATTACTTTCTCCCTCACGCGTTAAAAGGTTTCCAAAAGATAGGTGATAAAAGATATTATTTCGATCCAGTTAATTCCGATATGAAAACGGGCTGGATATCTAAACAAGGATACCCTGGTCTAGAATGGTATTATTACGACCCAGAAAGTGGAGAAGGATTGTCAGGTTGGCAAACTATAGATGGGAAAACGTATTGCTTTGACGAATTTGGTAAGGCATTTGTAGGTCAGAGGACATTAATAGATGGAAAACGCTATTATTTCGACCCAGTTACACGTGAATTGATAACAGGATGGGTTGAATTATCTGGACTCAAATATTATGCAGATCCTAACGATGGTGGTGCATTTGCAAGTAATAAAACTCTAATTATAGACGGTGTTTCTTATACATTCGGTAGTGGCGGCTATGTTATTAATAATGAGCCTTAATTGATTAACGCCTCAAAAGTTGGATTATTTCTAGCTTTTGAGGTGTTTTTAATTATGATAATAACAGACCACCCTCGAGGTGGTTTGTTCTATACTAGACATACATCGAAGCGGAGCTAGAAAAGAAGTGAGGAAAGGAGGATGTCTGTGCTAAAAAAAGGATTGATCTTTCTATTATTATGAATGACTGTGTTAGTAGCTTGGCTTCTCTTTGTTCCGGATGAACAACCAGCTCCAAATTTTTCATCTAAAAATAAAATTGAATTGCTGGCAAGAATACTTGATCATCGTAATGCCAATACCATTAGAGAAGCTGGCTATGGGATTCCTTCAGACGCAGAGATCAGACGTGTGGGTGGCATAGACCAACTGGAAATGGATGGGGATTTGAAATGTATGGTAAGAGTTCCTAGTTCAGATGACAATAAAATCTTGATTACCTCTTCAACGATCATTGAAGGTGAAAAAATAGATGTAGCCTTTTCATTAGATAAAGAGTGGGGATTACTACATGCTAGTTATTTCCATATTGAGAAAGATGGGACCACTAACCGAGTTGAGGTCAGTGATTCTCAGCAAAAAGAGCTCCTAGAAAAAGTGCAGAAAGAATTAAATCGCTTTGTTGAAAAAATGGAGCAAGAGCTAAAGCCGTAACTAGTTATGGATATCTTAAAAAGAATGAAGTTCCGTAGTTTTTGGGTAGAAGGAGCTTTCAAAATAGATCAAAAAAACCACCCTCGGGTGGCTATTTCTATACATCATTTCACCATTTCGTCAAGGAGATTTCGCCACTATTGAGCCAGATTTCTTCTTGATTGTCTAATTGGACCAAGAGTTGGCCGGTATCAGAGATGTCTTTGGCGATGCCCTGATAGGTCTGCTGATTTTGCTCAAAAGTGACAGTTCGGCCTAAGACCAGGGAGCGCTCTTTATAGAGGTAGACCAGTTCATCGATATCCGTTTGGAAGAATTCTTTCCAGATCTCACTGATGAGGTCATTGCGGGTGATGGGACAAGGCCCTTCAAATAAGGAACCAGCCTTGGTTTGTAGCTCATCTGGAAAAGTAGGGATGGCTAAATTGAGACCGACTCCGATAATAACATCCGTGACGAGACCAGTCTCGATGGACGTGATAGCTTCGGTAAGGATTCCCCCAATTTTTTTATGGCGGTAGTAAATATCATTGACCCACTTGATATCGATATTGATCAGGGTCAGGTTTTTAATAGCCTTGTAGATGGCTCCAGCGACCATGAGGGTATATGGGGGGAGCTCCGCAGGGGGCAGTTGAGGCTTGAGATGAAGGGACATGTAGATGCCCCCTTGATCAGGGCAGTAGTAGTCCCGACCGAAGCGGCCCTTTCCAGCGGATTGCGAATTGGCTAGGTAGAGAGCCCTGCCCTCTTTATGGGCTTCCATGCCTAATTTTGCGTCCAATTGGGTAGAATGACATTCTTCATTCAAAGTAACGGTCAACTGGGTATTGCTTGCGATGACCTCAGGAAGCAGAATATCGCCTGAAACCAGTCTATAGCCCTTCTTTTTTAGGGATTCGATGACGACCCCATCTTTTTCCAGGCGCTGAATAGCCTTCCAGATGGAGGTGCGGGAAACGCCTAATTCTTTTGCTAGTTGCTCTCCGTTGACATAATCATCTGCCTGAGAAAGGGTTTGAAAGAGGATTTCGTGTGTTTTCATAAGATTAAGACCTCCTAGCGACTGCTGTCTCGAATCGTCAGTTTGGTGGCTAATTTGACCATGCAGGGAACACTTGGTTGACTCCCTTGAAAGGTTTGCCGCAACATCTGAATGGCTTGCTTGCCCATTTCTTCTGTGTAGACGGTCACTGTAGAGAGGGCAGGAAAGACATACTTGGCGATGGAAGTATCATTGAAGGAAATGATGCTGACGCGATCTGGTACAGCGATTTGATGCTCCTGAAGGGACCGAAGGGCCCCAACAGCTATGGCATCACTGGCCATGAAAAAGGCAGTTGGCAAGTCGTCGCCCAGTGCTTGAATCAGCTGCTCCATCATCTGATATCCCGACTCAGTCGAGAATTGACCAACAGAGACAAAGCGCTCCTCATAAAGCCCTTTTTCTGTGAGATACTGTTGAAAAGTTCGTTGACGGGGATCCATCTGTAGCGGTGTCGCATCTGCCGTCTCTTCCTGCCCGACCAAGAGCCCAATCTCCTTGTGGCCATGATCAAGGAAATACTCGAGAGCGGTGATGACAGAATCTTCTAGATCGGTCGTCACACAGGAATGCCCTAGATAGAGGGTATTGCTATCGACAAAGATCAGGGGTTTGCCGTAGCTTTCTAGATCTCGAATGGTCTTGGGACTGAATTTCCCAAGAGCGATAATGCCGTCTGCCTCTTGAATCAAGGACCAATCGTCATTATTAAAGATACGAAAGATCTCATAGCCTAATTCCTGGGCTTGTTTTTCTAACCCCATCCGAATGGCATAGTAGTAGAGGTCATCTAATTCTTCTTCGCGTGTGTACCATTCAAAGATGACGATTTTATGAAAATCTTCAACTGGTTGAGGCACTGTTTTGCGGCTTTTCTTTTGGTAATGCAGGTCCTCAGCGATGCGAAGAATCCGACTGCGCGTGTCTTCGCTGACCGATAAGGTCGCATCCTGGTTGAGAACGCGAGAAACCGTTGCCTGAGAAACGCCTGCTTTTTCCGCAATGTCTTTAATCGTTGCCATAGTTCATCCTTTATTGATTTCTACTTCCAGTATACTCTAAAAACTAGTAAAAAGAAATAAAATTTTACTAAATTTTATGTTTGTTGCGATATTGGCTAGGAGTCAGTTGGCTATATGCCTTAAAAGCCTTTGAAAAATAAAGGGGGTCTGAAAAGCCAACCGAGTAAGCTACAATCTTAATGCTTTCGTCCGTATTGGTCAGTAACTGTTGGGCACGCTGCATGCGGACCGAGTGCAAGAATTCCTTGGGAGAGATCTGGTGAAACTCCTTAAAGACAGTTGTCAGATAGGAGCGATGAACATTGAGGTTATCAGCGATCTCTTGAATACTCAAGTGCTCTTTATTGTAATGCGTCTCAATCACATGCTTGCAGGTTAGGTAGAGTTGATAGGTTGGAGATGGATGGCTTCGATGGATATCGGGAGCTACTTCACTGATAAGAAATAGCAGTTCATAGATCTGTGAGAGTAGGTGGAGTTGGTAGTGAGAAGTCATTTTCGAAGCCTCTGCCTTGTGGACGAGTCGCTCCATAAACTGGCCGATCTTTTCTGTTTCCACTTCTGTTTTCTTCAGAAAACCTTTTGCATGCAGGGTTGAAAAACGCATGAAATCACTCACCTTGGTGCCACTAATACCGATCCAGTAGTAGGACCAAGGTTCTTCGGCATCGGCCTTGTAGTAGGTCACCATATTTTTAGGGAGGAGAAAGAGATCCCCAGCCTCTAGCTGGATTTCTTTCTTATTGAAGTGAAAGACTCCCTTCCCTTCTGTAATAAAATGCAGGACAAAATTATCTCGGACGCTAGGGCCAAATTCATAGTTCTTCGGGCAATCTTCGTAGCCATAAAAATCAAGGGCTAGGTCAATGGTATCGGTTTGGTATTCAGAAAAGACTAACATAAGGAAACCTCCTACCTAACATTTTACCATATATGTCCAACAAAATTCTATTTTAGTAAACGTTTACATTATGTAAAATAAAGACATGTGAAAAAAGAAAGTTATTGGAACTGAATTTAAAAATACATAGTGATATTTTTTCGGGTCCAATGGAGGAAGACATGGCAATTCGTATCGAACAGGATTTGTTCTATGTAGAAAGTAAGGGACTGAGCCTGATCCTTGAAAATCGAGATGGCTACCTAATGCTCAAGCATCTGGGACGTCCGATCCCATCTTATCATTTTTCCAATACAGTGCATGAGAAGGATCATGCTTTCTCTGGAAATCCAACACCTGACAATCGAACCTTCAGCTTGGATACCCAGCGTCAGATCCTAGGACAGCACGGGCTTGGAGATTTTCGAAAGCCGTCTATTCAAATCCAGCACGGTGCCACAGAGGTGACGGATTTCCTCTATGTCGGAGCCAATATCTACTCTGGTAGTGTCGAGGCGAATGGTCTTCCCAATCCCCATACAGTAGATAGCGCTGAAACCTTGGCTTTGGTCTTTGAAGATGATCAAGCGGCCCTTCGTTTGACCCTCTATTACACAGCCTACGAAGATCGGGCAACCATCACCAGCTTTTCAAAGATTGAAAACTGCAGTGATGAAACCGTCGTGATCCATAAGGCCCTTAGTGTGTTGGCCGATGTCCCGGCCAGTGACTATGATGTCATCACCCTTCAAGGGGCCTATGCGAGAGAAAAAACAGTCCGCCGTCAGCAAGTGGAACAAGGAATCTTCTCCATCAGCTCCAACCGTGGTGCTTCTGGACACGCGCAGACCCCAGCCCTCATTCTTGCTGAGCATGAAGTGACCGAAGATGCCGGCTCTGCCCTTGCCTTCCAACTGCTCTATAGTGGGAATTTTGAAGGATTTGTTCAAAAGAATCAACTCAATGAAGTTCGCGTTGGATTGGGAATCAATCCAGAAAACTTCTCCTGGGAGTTAGCGCCAAATCAGAGCTTTGATACACCAGTGGCCATGATCAGCTACTCCCATAAGGGATTGACCGGTCTCAGTCAAGAGAGCCAAGCATTTGTCCAAGACCATATCATTCCTAGTCCCTTTGCCTATAAAGAACGTCCAATTCTTATCAACAACTGGGAAGCGACCTACTTTGATTTCAAGAAAGAAAAATTATTGGAGCTGGCAGACGAGGCTCAAAAAGTGGGAATCGAACTCTTTGTTCTTGATGATGGCTGGTTTGGCAATCGCTATGATGACAATCGGGCTCTCGGTGACTGGACTGTCAATGAAGAAAAATTAGGAGGAAGCCTAGCAGAACTGATCCAAGGCATCCATGACAAGGGACTTCAATTTGGCCTTTGGGTGGAGCCAGAAATGATTTCTGTTGATAGCGACCTCTATCGGGCTCATCCGGACTGGGCTATTCAAGTCCCAGGCTACGAACACACCTATTCACGGAATCAACTGGTGCTCGATTTCGCAAATAAAGAAGTGGTTTCTTATATCAAGCAGGTCTTGGATGACTTACTTGGAAATCATGAGATCGACTATATCAAATGGGACATGAACCGCAATATCACCAAACTTGGAAATGGGAAAACCTACCTTGAAACCAAGATGCAATCCCATGCGTATATCTTAGGTCTCTATGAAGTGGTTTCTTACTTGACAGAGAAGTACGAGAACATCCTCTTTGAGTCCTGCTCCGGAGGTGGTGGCCGCAATGACCTCGGTATGATGCGTTACTTCCCGCAGGTATGGGCGAGTGACAATACGGATGCCATTGCCAGACTTCCGATCCAGTACGGTTCTAGCTACCTCTATCCTACCATTTCTATGGGGGCTCACGTATCAGCAGTGCCAAATCACCAGATGGGACGGATGACACCACTTGAAACGCGTGGTCATGTAGCCATGATGGGAAATCTGGGCTATGAATTGGATCTAACCAGTCTTCCACAAGAAGAGTTGGATCGGATCGCAGCTCAAGTCACACATTACAAAACGATTCGACCACTTGTTCAATTCGGAAAACACTACCGCTTGATCCATCCAAGACAAGGTAGCAATCAAGCAGCCGTCCAGTTCACTTATCAAGATCGCACAGTTGTAACTTATGTACGGGTCTTATCAACGGTTGAGGAGATCGAGCCGACCCTGAAACTCAAAGGATTGGAAGAAGATGCGCTCTATCGCTTAGAAGGGACGGACCAAGTCTATTCAGGAGCTGAGCTCATGTACGCCGGCTTAACCGTCGTTCTTCCTCAGGGAGATTTCCTCAGCAAACAATATGTTTTTGTCAAAAAATAAAAGGAGACAGCCAAATGAAATGGTATAAAAAAATCGGACTTCTTGCGACTACAGGCCTAGCCTTGTTTGGGCTTGGCGCTTGCTCCAACGATGGAAAATCTGCGGATGGCACAGTGACTATCGAGTATTTCAACCAGAAAAAAGAAATGACCAAAACCTTGGAAGAAATCGCGCGTGATTTTGAAAAGGAAAATCCAAAGGTCAAGGTCAAAGTTGTCAATGTACCAAACGCTGGTGAGGTGTTGAAGACACGTGTTCTCGCAGGAGATGTGCCAGATGTAGTCAATATTTACCCACAGTCCATCGAATTGCAAGAATGGGCGAAAGCGGGTGTCTTCGAAGATTTAAGCAATAAAGACTATCTGAAACGTGTGAAAAACGGCTACGCTGAAAAATATGCTGTCAACGGAAAAGTCTACAACGTTCCTTTCACAGCCAATGCTTACGGAATCTACTACAACAAAGATAAATTCGAAGAATTGGGCTTGAAGGTTCCTGAAACTTGGGATGAATTTGAACAGTTAGTCAAAGACATCGTTGCCAAAGGACAAACACCATTTGGAATTGCAGGTGCAGATGCTTGGACGCTCAATGGGTATAATCAATTAGCCTTTGCGACAGCAGCAGGTGGCGGAAAAGAAGCCAACCAATACCTTCGTTATTCTCAGCCAAATTCCATTAAATTGTCTGATCCGATTATGAAGGATGACATCAAGGTCATGGATATCCTTCGCATTAAAGGTTCTAAGCAAAAGAACTGGGAAGGCGCTGGCTATACAGATGTTATTGGTGCCTTCGCGCGTGGAGATGTCCTCATGACACCAAATGGGTCTTGGGCCATTACCGCTATCAATGAACAAAAACCGAAATTTAAGATTGGGACCTTCATGATTCCAGGAAAAGAAAAAGGACAAAGCTTAACCGTTGGTGCGGGAGACTTAGCATGGTCTATCTCAGCTACTACCAAACATCCAAAAGAAGCCAATGCCTTTGTGGAATACATGACCCGTCCAGAAGTCATGCAAAAGTACTATGATGTGGACGGATCTCCAACAGCGATCGAAGGGGTCAAACAAGCAGGAGAGGATTCACCGCTTGCTGGGATGACCAAATATGCCTTTACGGATCGTCACTTGGTATGGTTGCAACAATACTGGACCAGTGAAGCAGACTTCCATACCTTGACGATGAACTATGTCTTGACAGGTGATAAACAAGGAATGGTCAATGATTTGAATGCCTTCTTTAACCCGATGAAAGCGGATGTGGATTAGGAGTAGAGAGACGATGAAAAAAGTATTACAAAAATATTGGGCATGGGCTTTTGTGGTCATTCCCCTCTTATTACAAGCAATTTTCTTCTATGTGCCAATGTTCCAAGGAGCCTTTTACAGTTTTACCAACTGGACAGGTTTGACCTATAACTACAAGTTTGTCGGCTTGAACAACTTTAAGCTCCTCTTTATGGATCCAAAATTCATGAATGCTATTGGCTTTACTGCGATCATCACGATTGCCATGGTAGTTGGTGAGATTGCCCTTGGGATCTTTATTGCGCGTGTCTTGAACTCAAAGATCAAAGGCCAAACCTTCTTCCGTGCTTGGTTCTTCTTCCCAGCTGTTTTGTCTGGTTTAACAGTGGCGTTGATCTTCAAACAAGTCTTCAACTATGGTCTACCAGCGATTGGGAATGCCCTTCATATCGAGTTTCTCCAAACCAGTCTTTTAGGGACTAAGTGGGGAGCAATCTTTGCGGCTGTCTTTGTCCTTCTTTGGCAAGGGGTGGCCATGCCCATCATTATCTTCCTAGCTGGTCTGCAATCTATTCCAACCGAGATTACAGAAGCAGCAAGAATCGATGGTGCGACGAGCAAGCAAGTCTTCTGGAATATTGAATTGCCTTACTTGCTACCAAGTGTCTCTATGGTCTTTATCCTGGCCCTAAAAGGTGGGCTTACCGCCTTTGACCAAGTCTTTGCCATGACTGGTGGGGGTCCAAACAATGCCACAACCTCACTTGGACTCTTGGTTTATAACTACGCCTTTAAAAACAACCAATTCGGTTATGCCAATGCCATTGCCGTAATCCTGTTCTTCTTGATTGTAGTGATTTCGATCATCCAATTGAGAGTATCTAAGAAATTTGAAATTTAAGAGGAGAAGCACGATGAAACAAGATGAAAGAAAAGCCTTGATTGGCAAATACATTCTATTGATTCTAGGATCGGTTCTGATTTTAGTACCGCTCCTTGCCACCCTCTTTAGTTCCTTCAAACCCACCAAAGATATTGTAGATAATTTCTTTGGATTTCCAACGAACTTCACATGGGACAACTTTAGCCGTCTCTTAGCTGATGGCATTGGAGGCTATTATTGGAACTCTGTTGTCATCACTGTCTTGTCTTTACTTGCTGTGATGATCTTTATCCCTATGGCAGCCTACTCCATTGCACGTAATATGAGTAAGAGAAAAGCCTTTACCATCATGTACACCCTCTTGATCCTTGGGATTTTCGTACCTTTCCAAGTCATCATGATTCCGATTACGGTTATGATGAGTAAACTCGGTTTGGCTAACACCTTTGGTTTGATCTTGCTCTACTTGACCTATGCGATTCCACAGACCCTCTTTCTCTATGTAGGGTATATCAAAATCTCGATTCCAGAAAGTTTGGATGAAGCAGCAGAGATCGATGGGGCTAATAAATTCACAACCTATTTCCGCATCATCTTCCCAATGATGAAACCGATGCATGCGACAACGATGATTATCAATGCCCTTTGGTTCTGGAATGACTTCATGTTGCCACTCCTTGTCTTGAACCGCGATTCAAAAATGTGGACCTTGCCTTTGTTCCAATACAACTATGCAGGTCAATATTTCAACGACTACGGACCAAGCTTTGCTTCCTACGTTGTCGGTATTATCAGTATCACCATTGTCTATCTCTTCTTCCAACGCCATATCATCGCAGGAATGAGCAACGGCGCAGTGAAATAACAAGATACAAAGGGACGATTCAGCTTGCTGATTTCAATCGTATCCTAGGAAGTAATTCTAAAATAGAAAAACTCATGAAAGCCAGGTCCTCAAAGACTTGGCTTTCAAAAAAGAAAGGGAACCATTATGCCAATTCAAAACAAAACCATGTTAATTACTTACTCAGATAGCTTAGGAAATAACCTTAAGGATCTCTATGAAAATCTGGAGAAATATTTTGGAGATGCAGTAGGTGGAGTACACCTCTTACCATTTTTCCCATCAACTGGTGACCGAGGCTTTGCGCCTGTAGACTATGACCAAGTGGATCCAGCTTTTGGTGATTGGGAAGATGTCAAACGCTTGGGCGACAAGTACTATCTCATGTTTGACTTTATGATCAATCACATTTCCCGTCAGTCTAAATACTACAAAGATTATCAAGAGAAGCATGACCAAAGTGCTTACAAGGATCTTTTCCTAAACTGGGACAAGTTCTGGCCGGAGAATCGTCCGACTCAAGCAGATGTGGACTTGATTTATAAGCGCAAAGACCGAGCTCCTAAACAAGCTATCACTTTTGCGGATGGGACGACTGAGCATCTCTGGAATACATTTGGGGAAGAGCAGATTGACCTAGACGTGACCAAGGAAGTGACCATGGACTTTATACGCAAGACCATCGAACACCTGGCAAGTAATGGTTGTGACCTCATTCGCCTAGATGCCTTTGCCTATGCAGTGAAGAAATTGGACACAAATGATTTCTTCGTGGAGCCAGACATTTGGGATTTGTTGGATAAGGTGCGCGATATGGCAGCAGGCTACGGTGCTGAGCTTTTGCCAGAGATTCATGAGCACTATTCTATCCAATTTAAGATTGCCGATCACGACTATTATGTCTATGACTTCGCGCTACCCATGGTAACCCTCTATACCCTCTATAGCTCAAAAGTGGAGCGCCTTGCCAAGTGGTTGAAGATGAGTCCGATGAAGCAGTTCACGACGCTGGACACCCATGACGGGATTGGGGTGGTCGATGTCAAGGATATCTTGACTGATGAAGAGATTGACTATGCTTCAAATGAGCTTTATAAGGTTGGGGCAAATGTTAAACGCAAATATTCAACAGCAGAATACAACAACTTGGACATCTACCAAATCAATTCGACCTACTATTCTGCGCTTGGAGATGACGATCGTAAGTACTTCCTAGCCCGCTTAATTCAAGCTTTTGCACCAGGTATTCCACAAGTTTATTATGTTGGATTCCTAGCTGGGAAGAATGATTTGGAACTCTTAGAAAACACCAAAGAAGGCCGCAATATCAACCGTCATTACTACAGCAATGAAGAAATCGCTCAAGAAGTAGAGCGACCAGTCGTGCAATCCCTTCTCAAGCTCTTTAGTTTCCGGAACAACTCGCAAGCTTTTGACTTAGAAGGAAGCATTGAGGTGGAAACACCAGATGAACATACCATTGTCATCACGCGCCAAAATAAAGACCAAACTGTCACAGCAGTAGCCCGAATTGATCTTGCTGAGGGCACTTACCAAGTGACAGAAAATGGTCAAGAAATGGTGTTTTAAAAAAATATGAACGAACTAAAGGATAAGTAAAAAATGCTTATCCTTTTTCTGTTTTAGATATTGCAACCGTTTACAAAACTATAAAACAATGGTACAATATCTATTGAAAGAAAGGAGGTCGCTTTATGAAAAAAATCATTTATCCATCTGCGGCCCTATTAACGGCTTTTGCTCTATTATCCGTTCAAACAGCAAAAGCAGACACAGCTCAAGTGTCGGATCAAGCCAATGAACCGGCAGCAACAGTAGAAGAGGTGGTGGCTTCTCCAACGCCAGAAAACACCACAGAAAATCAGGGGGAAGTGGCCGAAACACCGACTTCAACAGACCGTGCCGCTGTCCCTGCTGCTTCTCCAACGGTAACATCAACAGAGACGGCATCTCCTGAAGTGGAAAAACTGATTGAAAACATGCCACTCAAACAAAAAGTGACCCAAATGATCATGCCGGACTTCCGTAAGTGGCAGGAGGCTAATCAGGAGTCGCCACAGGATCTCACCAAGGTCAATGCTGAAGTAGCAGATGCGATTGATAAATATGATTTTGGAGGCGTCATTCTTTTTGCTGAAAACGTCAAAGAGACCAAGCAGACCCTGGCTCTGACGCAAGATATGCAAAAGGCAGCGATTGAAAACAAAGCCAATAACGGGAAGATTCCGCTATTATTAGCCATCGACCAAGAAGGGGGGATCGTCTACCGCTTGGGGACAGGTACAGCCCTTCCTGGCAATATGGCCATTGGGGCTACCAATGATCCCAAACTAGCGAAAGAAGCCGGTCAAATCATCGGACGTGAACTTTCTGCGCTAGGCTTGAATGTGGACTTCGCTCCGGTTCTAGATACCAATAACAATCCTCAAAATCCTGTGATTGGGCTTCGTTCCTTCTCATCTGACCCAAATCGGGTTGCCTATCTTGGTATTCCGATGATGAAAGGCATTCAGGACTACAATGTGGCTGTAGCAGCCAAGCATTTCCCAGGTCATGGAGATACAGCGGTCGATTCACATACGGGCCTGCCATTGGTGGATAAATCTCTTGCTGAGCTTGAAAAATTGGAACTCCTTCCATTCAAAAAAGCTATGGATGAAGGGGTCGACCTCTTGATGACGGCTCATATCCAATACCCGCAGATTGAAAAAGATCAGGTTGTGTCAAAAGAAACGGGTGAGAAAATCTATGTTCCAGCTACTCTATCTGATGATATTTTAACGGGCTTGGTACGTAAGAAATACGGCTATAAGGGCGTGATTGTCTCTGATGCCATGGGAATGGATGCTATCGCTAAGAACTTCGGTGAGGTGGAAGCTGTGAAGATGGCCATTAAAGCCGGAGTTGACCTGGTCTTGATGCCAACGACCCTTCGCAGCAAAGCCGATTTGACCAAGATTGATACCATTGTCAATGCAGTGGTAGATGCGGTCCAAACCGGTGACATCTCAGAAGAACGCTTAAATGAGTCGGTTCGTCGGATCCTGACCCTCAAAGAAAAACGTGGGGTCCTGAATTTTGATCCAAGTGTTCGGACGGCTGAAAAAGCAGAAGAAGCAGTCGGATCTAGCCTCAACCGTGACTTGGAACGCAAAATTGCTGCAGCAGCGGTGACGGTTGTAAAAAATGAAGACAATACCTTGCCATTTAAGGTGCAAACAGGGGACCATGTCTTACTCTTAGGAGCTTTTGAAAACGAAGTTCCTGGACTCGATTTGGGTATGCGTCGCTTAATTGATGACGGAGTGCTTCCAAAAGATACCTCCTTTGTGGCCAAGAACTTCACTAAAGAATCTACCCTTGATAGTCTAAAAGAAGACCTAGAGAAAGCCACTCACATCGTAGTGATTTCAGAGATCGGTTATGAAGGGCATCTAGATAAAGATTTCTGGCGGACCAAGATCCCAACTGAAATCGTCAATTATGCCAATACCAACCATAAGAAGGCAGCAGTCCTTTCTATCTCTAAACCTTATGATGTAGCCAACTATCCAGCAGCCAAAGCCATTTTGGCAGTCTATGGAAATAAGGGAATGGATCCAACGGAATCCCTCAAACCAGACAATGCATTTGGTCCTAATATTCCTGCAGGAGTGGAAGTCATCTTCAATGGCAAAGAACATCTAGGTACCTTGCCGGTGGATATTCCAAAAATTGTAGACGGAAAAATGTCGGAAACAGAGTACGCCTACCGCATTGGTCATGGTCTCTTCTATCCAGCACCGGCACCATTGCCAACACCAGAAACCCAAGATCCAACTTCACCAGTCCAAGATCCAACCCATCAGACACAACCAGTAGAGGTTGGTAACACAGGAACTCAGGTCCTTGTTAGCAAGCAAGAAAAAGCTAGCACTCTTGATGCTCCACAAGTTATTCCGATCGCTGTGAAACAAGCCACTGATCAGGCTCCTGCAAGTGTTTCAGCAAGTCCTGCATCATCGGTATTGCCAAAAACCGGTCAAACAGGGAACCTCTTCTCCCTCATGGGCATCAGCCTCTTAACCTTCCTTGGATCTTTTGTCTATCCAAGAAAGAAACACTAAAGGATTCAGAATCTCAATTGGGTGATTTCCCAATTGAGATTTTTTGGTAAAAGTTTACTAAAATTAACTCGAGATGGCAATGATGGAATAGAAGTTGTAATCGGAGGAAAACCCTTTGTTATCGCCTTTCTGGGCATAAAATAAAAAATTAATAAAATTTTACTAAAAACACTTGAAGTTTTACTTGTGATCAGATATAATACAAGTATAAAAACGTTTACAAAGCTAAAGGAGTTTCTCATGACGACAACAATCACATCTCAAGATTTACAAGCAAAATTCCAGGCTGTTTTTGGGGAAAAGGCTGACCACACTTTCTTCTCACCAGGACGGATTAATCTGATTGGTGAACACACGGACTATAATGGTGGCCATGTCTTCCCAGCAGCCATCACACTTGGTACCTACGGAGCGGCAAGAAAGCGCGAGGATAAGGTCTTGCGTTTCTTCTCAGGAAACTTTGAAGACAAGGGGATCATTGAAGTTCCACTTGAAAATCTCCACTTTGAAAAAGAGCACAACTGGACCAACTATCCAAAAGGCGTGCTCCACTTCTTGCAAGAAGCTGGTCATGTCATTGATAGCGGTATGGATGTCTATGTCTACGGCAATATTCCAAACGGATCCGGTCTTTCTTCTTCAGCATCGCTTGAGCTCTTGATTGGCGTCATCGCTGAGAAACTATATGATCTTCAGTTAGATCGTCTAGATCTGGTCAAGATCGGCAAACAAACTGAAAATCACTTCATCGGAGTCAACTCTGGGATCATGGACCAATTTGCCATCGGTATGGGAGCTGATCAACGGGCTATTTATCTCGATACCAACACCCTAGAGTATGATCTGGTACCGCTGGACCTCAAAGACAATGTCGTAGTCATCATGAATACCAACAAACGCCGGGAATTAGCGGATTCAAAATACAATGAACGTCGTTCAGAATGTGAAACCGCCGTTTCTGAACTCCAAGAAAAATTGGATATCCAAACCTTAGGGGAATTGGATCTCTGGGCTTTTGATGCCTACAGCTTCTTGATCAAGGATGAAAATCGCATCAAACGAGCTCGCCATGCTGTACTTGAAAACCAACGGACCCTCCAAGCTCGTAAGGCACTTGAAGCAGGTGATTTGGAAGGCTTTGGCCGTCTCATGAACGCTTCCCACGTATCCTTGGAGCATGACTACGAAGTGACAGGTCTAGAATTGGATACCTTGGTGCATACAGCCTGGGAACAAGAAGGTGTCTTGGGCGCTCGTATGACAGGAGCAGGCTTTGGTGGTTGCGCCATCGCCCTTGTAAACAAAGATAAAGTTGATGCCTTTAAAGAAGCTGTCGGCAAACGCTATGAAGAAGTCGTTGGCTATGCGCCTAGCTTTTATATTGCAGAAGTTGCGGCAGGGACACGGGTTTTAGACTAGGTGATAATAATGGAAGCTGTAATATTTGATTTAGATGGCTTATTAGCCGATACTGAAATCATTTCTCTAAAAGTTTATCAAGAATTGCTTAGAGATTTTGGAATTCCTTTCACAGAAGAAACTTATTCTAAAGACTACAGTGGACATAGGGAAGAGGAAAATGTTCAACGATTTTTGGATACCTATGATTTACCTTGGAATTTCGAACAAACTCTGGCTAAAGTTTATGAACTAGAAGCTCGAATCTTAGCCCAAGGTGTTCATTTAAAAAAAGGTGCTAAAAATTTGCTTACTTTTTTGAAAACAGAGGGCATTCCAATCGCCCTAGCAACTTCAAGTGTTGAATCTCGGGCTAGAATGATCTTGGATAGCAATGGGGTACTGTCCCTATTTGACCATTTAGTTTTTGCAAAAGATGTCAAACGAAGTAAACCTTACCCAGATATATTTTTAAAGGCTTGTAGTGATTTGAATGCTTTACCAGAGAATTGCTTAGTGCTAGAGGATAGTGAAGCAGGGATTGAAGCAGCCTATCGGGCTGGAATCCCAGTCATATGTGTTCCAGATTTAAAAGTACCAGCACAGTCTTTCTTAACTAAAGCAGAACAAGTTTTCCAGGATTTGGATGCTGTCAGAGACTATTTAAAACGTAAGAAGGAGAATCAATGAATCAGGGAATTTTGGATGCATTTGTCACAGCCGTCATTGCGGCAAGTGACTACGAAGAGATGGATCGGATTTATCTAAAAAATCGCATCATGAGTCGCGTTGGAGAAGAAGGGCTAGATGCTCCAGCCCAAAAAGAAGAGTTGATTGCGCTCAAAGATCAGCTGGTAGAGATCGCTGTTGCAAATAGCAAGATCCAGGATAGTATGGCCACCAAGGACAGCTTGGGTGCAGAGTTGATGGATTGGATCATCCCTAGCCCTAGTCAGGTCAACCATCGTTTCTGGGAGACCTACCGTCAGTCCAAAGAAGACGCGATTGCGGATTTCTATGCCCTCTCTAAGCGCAATGATTACATAAAAGTCAAAGCCATTGCGCAAAATATTGCCTTTGAGGCAGAAACTCCCTACGGTTCTCTTGAAATCACCATCAATCTGTCAAAACCTGAAAAAGATCCTAAAGACATTGCAGCGGCCAAACTTGCCAAAGCCAGTCATTATCCAGCCTGCCAATTATGCTTTGAAAATGAAGGCTATCAAGGTCGCCTAGACCATCCAGCTCGGGTCAATCACCGGATTATTCGCTTTGATATGGACGGTCATGACTGGGGCTTCCAGTATTCCCCTTATGCCTACTTCAATGAACACTGCATTTTCCTCGATAGCCAACATGTTCCCATGGCCATTAGCCGCAAGACCTTTGAACGACTCTTGACCATTGTCGAGACTTTCCCAGGCTATTTTGCAGGGTCTAATGCAGATCTGCCCATTGTAGGGGGATCCATCCTGACTCATGACCATTACCAAGGCGGACGGCACACCTTCCCTATGGAGCTAGCTCCTGTTGAGGAAAGCTTTAGCGTTGAGGGATTTGAGGCTGTATCGCTAGGAATTGTTAACTGGCCCATGTCGGTTCTTCGTCTGCAATCAGATGACAAGGCGCAATTGATTGCCCTGGCAGACCATATCCTAACAGCCTGGCGAGGCTACTCGGATCCAGCCGTTCAAGTCTTAGCGGCATCCGACGGTCAGCCCCACCATACTATTACCCCCATTGCACGGATTCGAGATGGGCGTTATGAACTGGACTTGGTGCTCCGTGACAACCAAACCTCACCAGAGCATCCCGATGGCATTTATCACCCACATGCGGATGTGCAACACATCAAAAAAGAAAATATCGGCCTGATCGAAGTCATGGGCTTGGCTATTTTGCCACCTCGCCTCAAGGAAGAGCTCAAGCAGGTTCAAGACTATTTGCTTGGACGTGAGAATACTGTGGCGACCTACCACCAGCCTTGGGCAGATGATTTGAAAGCCACTCACCCAGCCATCACAGACGAAGCAGAGGCAGAAGCCCTTGTCCGTGAATCAGTCGGCCAGATATTTGCGCGCGTGCTGGAAGATGCTGGAGTCTACAAGAGAACAGCAGAAGGACAAGCTGCCTTTAGACGCTTTGTTGCAACACTTTAAGTGTGGAGAAGCGACATAAATTTGGTACAATAAGAGAGAAGACAAGAAGCGAAAGGAAAACAAATGGCAATACTCGTACTCGGAGGAGCTGGCTATATCGGTTCCCACATGGTCGACCGTTTGGTCAATGAAGGACAGGAAAAAGTCGTGGTGGTCGATAGCCTGGTCACAGGCCACCGTGCAGCGGTGCATCCAGATGCCGTCTTTTACCAAGGAGACCTGGCGGATCAAGACTTTATGCGCACTGTTTTTAAGGAACATGCAGATATCGATGCGGTCATCCACTTTGCGGCCTACTCACTGGTCGCGGAGTCCATGGCCGATCCATTGAAATATTTTGACAACAATACAGCAGGCATGGTCAAACTCTTGGAAGTCATGCATGAATGTGGGGTCCACTACATCGTCTTTTCTTCAACTGCTGCCACCTACGGCATTCCAGAAGAAATTCCGATTCTTGAAACCACTCCACAAAAACCGATCAATCCTTATGGCGAAAGCAAGCTCATGATGGAAACCATCATGCGCTGGGCCGATCAAGCCTACGGGATCAAGTATGTTCCCCTTCGTTACTTTAATGTAGCGGGTGCCAAGCCAGATGGATCCATCGGAGAAGACCATGGACCAGAGACCCATCTCTTGCCGATCGTCTTGCAAGTGGCCCAAGGCAAACGCGAAAAGATCTCTATTTTTGGAGATGACTACCAGACACCAGATGGCACCAATGTTCGGGACTATGTCCATCCATTTGACTTGGCAGATGCCCATCTTTTAGCAGTGGAGTATCTGCGTAATGGCAACCCATCTACAGCCTTTAACCTGGGCTCTTCGACTGGATTCTCCAATCTTCAAATCGTTGAAGCAGCCCGCAAGGTGACAGGGCATCCGATCCCACTTGAGCTGGCCGATCGCAGACCAGGAGATCCAGATACCCTGATCGCATCCTCTGAGAAGGCGCGTGCCATCCTCGGCTGGCAACCAAAATTTGACAATATCGAAACCATCATCCAAACAGCCTGGGCTTGGCATTCCAGCCACCCAGATGGCTACAATGATCGATAAGGAGGGACTGCGAACATCATTTTTGAGGCTTTTCTAATAACATTTAAAACGACAGTTGATCTTGCTAAATGACTCGTTTCAAACGTCAGTCATTTCCTTAACCATCATAAAAAGTGAGGTATTCAAAATGAATAAAACCACAAAAATGTTAGCCGTCTTCTTGACAGCGGGTCTTCTTTTAGCTGGTTGCGCACAAAAAGAGACTACAAAATCTACTAGTCCATCGTCTACTAAAGCAACTAGTAAAGCAACAAGCAAATCATCCGCTAAAGAGAAGACAAAAGAGTCATCAACTGATGAAAGCAAAAAAGAAGATGCACTAGCAGGTGCACAAAAAACCGTTCTCGAAACGAGTGATGAAGCAGGTAAGTCAACTATTACATTGTATTACAAGGGAGATACCTTGTTATTACAAGAAAAAGTTGATGATTACGACGTCTCAAAAGTGCCTGGTGAGAACCCTCTTGAAACCATGAAAGAAGCCGTTGCTAAGAGCCAAGAAAAATTCAAAGATCTGATGGGCCATGGATTTGAACTAACATCAGAATACAAAGACGGAATCTTTTATATCCGCAATACCATTGATTACACAAAAATCGATTTTAATAAATTAAAAGAAATCGTACCAGGATTTAATCCCCTAGATGACAAAACAGTCAGTTATTCAGTAACGAAAGACAGTCTTATCAAGGGCGGAATGGTAGAAAAATAAACCAAAAAGAGAGCAGCTCAGTTTGCTGCTCTCTTTTTGGTTGAGTATGAATTCATGGGCATATTTTGGTAAAATAGGATTTAAACAAAAGTGAGTTTAAAGAATGATTGGCAAAGGAATAAAGAAAATCCTTAAACTAAATTCTATTCATATATTTTAAATAGTAAGGCGGTTGTAAAATGACGAAAGCCCTATATATTCAAATAATATTCACCTTCACAGCTTTTTTTGGCTTCCTCCTTTTAATATATTTTTTATTCTATAAAAGGGAGAAGAATATCCAGAAATATTCAACTATGCAAGTTATTGGAGAAGTGGTTAAACATAGTTATTTAAATGGTTCGGATTTAGCTGCCTTACCAGTTGTTGAATATGTGGTAGAAGGAAAAATATATCAAAAACGTTTCTCTTATTCAACTTTTGAAACAACAACTTCGAAAAAAGCGAAAGCTGACGTATTTGATACAAAATTTATCAGAAGTCCTTATCATGTATTAGATTTAAGAAAAATATTCCCAATTGGTTCTAAAATGACGGTATGGTGTAATCCCCAAAAACCTAAACAAGGCTACGTTGAAAGGTATCCAGGTCATGACAGAATCTTACGATTACATATCATTATTTTTGGTACTCTCTATATATTATTGATTGTGATAGTTACTTTTTTCTATGTCATGTAACGGAATAAGAGAATGCAGTTTACTTCCAATTTGAGGAAGAACTTTTAGGAGGCCCTTGCTTTATTCCAACTGAAGAACTATATAAATTAGTGATTGAGTGGAAAGAAATGGAAGATAACATACGTAGTGGGGAAGATAGTTTTCCTGTGACTTTAGTGGATTGACGTTGAAAATAATTCCCAGAATAATGGAGAAGTGATGAACAATAAAGAATTTGAAGATTTATTTTATAAAGTCCCTGAAGGGGTTGATTATGCAGATCTATTGGAAGATGTTGATCTAGAAGATGTTCCCGAAGAAACGATTCAAAAGTTGACTTCATTATTGTCTAGTGATGATGAATTTTTGCGTTATAAATCCTCTAGATTGTTGACCATTTGGGGAATCAGAGAAGGCTTTGATGTCTTGACACAGATGTTCAGTCAAGGGCAATTAGAGTGGATGATTTCGCATCGTCTGTATGGCTATGATGATACCAATCGGATCATATTAGATGCTCTTATTAACTATTGGGCTAATCAGTCAGATAGAGGTAATGGCGATCAAGCGAGGAAAGATATATTTCCTTATGTCTGTCAAATTATAGAGCAGGCTGGAAACAGTTATTATGATATTTCATATTTTTACTACTTAGTTGAGGGTAATGGTTTTTCTGAATACATCCCCTACTTGAAACACTTCCTTGCAACCATCTTGGACAAATCGGAAGATAATTATTGGCGAATTCATGATACATTGAAGCTATTCCTCAAGGTAGACCCTGATTATGTGACACAGTTATTAAAAGAAAAGCAAAAATCATTAGAAGATTTTGGAATCGAGGTTAAAGGTGAAAGAAATTAAATTTTATAAAGTAAATGATGATTATGGTTTTATGTCTGATTTCGCTCCCTACCCTTTTTCAGATGGTAGCAAAATCTGGCCAACATCAGAGCATTATTTTCAAGCGCAAAAGTTTTTAGTGCCCCAAATTCAAGAGAAAATTCGTCAGATAGCATCTCCGATGGATGCTGCTTTAGAGGGACGTAATCGTCAAAATCCCTTGAGACCAGATTGGGAAGAGGTCAAAGATAAAGTGATGCTCCAGGCCCTTCGAATGAAATTTAGCCAAAATCCAGAAATCGCGAAAGAATTGCTCGCGACAGGAGATGGCATCCTCATCGAACATACACGAAATGACGACTACTGGGCTGATGGAGGAGATGGCTCTGGGAAGAACAAGCTAGGCCTTCTCTTAATGCAAGTACGGGAAGAGTTGAAAAACTCTATCCTGTAAGATCTCTCCTCTAGCTATTCCATTTAACAGTCTGGGTTTGGTATAACAGTCAACTAGATAGTTACAATGATCAACAGGAGATATTCCTGAATGTGTAATGAAAGATATTAGTACAAAGAGCGGAGAGCATACATGGAACATAGTAAATTAGAATGGGAAGATGTTATCCAGTTTGAAGAAGTAGAAGGATACGGGAAGTCAATCTGGAAAAATGAGGACAAATATTATTTAGTTTTAGAAGAGGGAACTGTGGCTTCTTGGTTAGCAGTCTATGATTTACCCCAAGAATTATTCTCTCTATTAGATAGTGGAGAGAGATCACTACTCGAAATATCTTGGAAGATTAAGCATGATTCTTGGCCACCGACGGAAGAAGAAAAGAGGGCTAGTGAGAAACGTTTCATAGAAGAGAGTCCCACATCATTAATTGATATACCTGAAACTAGAGAATTATTTACTCAGGAAGAGCTAAAAAGATTAATTCCGATTGCTGAGCAAATGTGGATTGACTGGAGAGGTAAACTTCCAGATGATTATGTATCACCATTGAAATAGCTTGTAAGGAATTTGTTTATACACTATTAGTTGTAAGCAAGTTCCTGTTTTTACTTTAAGTGGACTAAATGAATCGCTCCGAAAATGTGTCCAAAATATTGACAGAATTCCATTATTACCAAATCAATGGCCATTAGACTGGATAGTGAATATAGGAATTGTACCAAGTTGATGTTTTGAATTATGAAAAATAAATATATGAAATATACAGACAAATTACAAGATTTAATTGACTTAGAATATCCAAGTCAAAAGTTATACCCGGGAATTATACAGGATATATATAACTTAACTAAGTGTATAAGAAGAGGAGAAAATATCGGTGACATTAATTTTTTTAGTTTAGCAAGAAGATTTATAGATGAAACTATGGATTATAAAAGCGAAATTTTAGTAGTCTTAAAACAATTAGAGAAAGAGTTAAAAAAAGAAAATTGATGGACAATAGATTAATTGATTAGATAATGAACCTAAGAATATGTTATGATAAAAGTATAGAGATACAATTATTTAAAGAATTATTACAGACAAAATTTTTGTGCCCTATCAGTATTGATGATCACCAAATATTAATACAAAGAGCGGATAATGTTCATGAAATATAGTAAACTAGGCTGGGAAGAAGTTAGTAAGTTTGAGGAAATAAAAGGTTATGGACAACATATTTGGCGACATCATGAGAAATATTTTTTTGTTACAGATGAAGGGGGAATAGCTGAACAGAGGGTAGTCTATGAATTACCATTAGAACTATTTCAATCACCCTACCAAGTTTTTCTGAGTTACTTGAAAAGTCTAACTTAATTTGACAATTTAGGCAATAAAGAAATCCTAGACAAGCTTTTGAGCTATTCAGAAGACTTGAAATACCACTATAATCTCTATCAGCTCTTGCTTTTTCACCTTCAGAATAAGGAACTAGAGAAATTTTTTGGACTCATTGAAGACAATATAAAGAAGGTTCATTCTCTTTTTCAGACTGTCTTTAAAACATTTCTAAAGGACAAAGGGAAAATCATCAATGACCTTCAGTTATCCTATTCCAACGCAAAATTGGAAGCGACTAATAATCTCATCAAACGCAATGCCTTTGGTTTTCGGAACTTTGAAAACTTCAAGAAGCGAATTTTCATCGCTCTGAATATCAAAAAAGAAAGGACGAAATTTGTCCTTTCTCGAGCTTAGCTTTTCTTCAACCCACTAAAGTTGACAAAGAGCTGTAGATTTTAGGTATTTACCTTGTCTACTTAAGAGGTATCATATCATCGAGATAAAGGTGATTTGTTTGTTCCTAAGAATTAGGTTTTAGGTTTGACTTGTGGCAACTTCTGGAAAAAGCTTGTCTAGGATTTTTGGAGTGATAGCTTGTCCAGGACCTTCAGCACAATAGGTGTGAATATACATAGCGGGATTGAAGTTGAGCTCGATACAAGTGAAATGAGGTTTTTCCTTGCTAGCAGGCTGAGTTTTATCTGGAATGATGAGGTCAACCCCGCAAGCCCAGGCCCCCATGCTAGTTGCCATAGCTGCTGCCAATTCTTGGTAAGAGGAATCTATTGTCTCAGTGATATCAATAGAGTCACCACCCGTAGAGATGTTGGAGTTACGGCGGAGATTGACCTTTTTCCCTTCTGGGAGAATATCATCAGGTGCATAACCTTGCTGAGTCAACATCAATTGTTCGATGTCTCCTAGCTTAATGATTTCCAGAGGTGAGCGGTGGTCACGGCCTCGCAATGGATTGGCATTTTTCTGAGCGACTAATTCACGAATGGTGTGTTTGCCATCACCGACAACATTAGCAGCAACACGAAGGAGGACAGACTCACAACGCCCGTCCAGAATGAAGAAACGGTATTCGGTTCCTGGGATAAATTCTTCAACAAGAACAGCTGTATCTTCTGCAAAGGCAATCTCGAGAGCTTTCTTATAGTTATCAAGGCTGGCAGGCTCTTGGAAAATGGAAATGCCCAGCCCGAAGTTGGTTGATTTTGGTTTAACCACAATTTGCTTGCCCTTGATAAGAGGATAGTAGGCTAGACCTTGTTCTAGACTGGTAAATTCGTCGCCGGCAGGGACAGGGAAGCCAGCATCAGCCAGGATTTTTTTGGTCACGGTTTTATTAGCCATGGCAAGAGGAACTACATAGTTGTCTTTTGAGGTCATGTTACCATTTTTGACGTACTCAACATGATCTTTATGCCAGAGTTTAAGGAATTGATCCTGCTCATCTAGGATTTCAAAATGAAGCCCTTTTTGAATGGCATCAAAGAGCAGCATCTGGGTAGAAAGTTCCATCTCCTCATAACCCTTAAGGGCATAGTGGGCAGTCCAGTCGTAATCATGATAGGCAAGCGCCTTGTCAAGGGCAAAGTCAGAAAGGGACTTGTCTTTGATATGAGGAAGAAGTTGAGCAGCTAGTGTCTGACTGGAATCTGCAAAGGCATCTTTAACTTGTTTGACCAGCCCTTGATGATAGTCACCAAGCCCAAAATGTTGCACCAGTTGGTCTAGAGCTGTCGTAATGTTCTGAGTTTCAGCTTCAGAAGGTAGAGGTTCTAAAGGATGAGAGAGGGCAATTTTTTCATTCAGCGCGTGACCTTGAGCCAGAGCCTGATCAACATTTTCAGGGGCATCCAGCCAGAGGAAGGCTAGAAGGAGTAGGTGTACGGTATCCATGGTAGTTTGGCTAATACCGATACGCTCAAAGGGGTTGAGGTCGAAGTTACGGAATTCCAGGTAGGTGATTCCCTTGTCAAGGAAGGAGCGATTAACCTTTTGTCCACGGAAACGAACAGCCGAGTAAAATTCCTTTTCCGCAATCAAATCACCTTGTTCGATATAGTTTTCAATGGCAGAGACATAGTCTTCTAGGCTTGCAAAAGATACTTGTATTTCTTCCTTATTGACATAGCCGTGGTCACTGTTACGGAAGGAACGCACAGGTTCTGGAACTTCTTGGTCGAAGAAGCCTTGCTCAGCAATAGGTGCAGCCCCAAAAAGATAGGTAATCACCCAACGGTAGCGCAAGTAGTTTTGAGCCAGCTTAAGATAGAGGGCGTTTTTGAAAGCAATTATATCAATCTGGTCACTTTCTTGGAATAGGGCTTCAACCAAATCTTTCCCTAGTTCCATATTATAGTGGATACCTGAGATAGCTTGTAGTTTAGTTCCATATTTTTCGGCCAGGTAGTTACGATAATGGCGTTCAAATTCATTTTCCAGTTGGGCAACTTGGATTTCTTGGGCGTTGATACGAGGAGGCATGGACAAGGGCCAGAGAAGTTCATCTTTACTGATGGAACGTCCAGCTACATCGGTAATGGCTCCAAGAAATCGACGAGCCTCAGTGGTAGATTTAGCAACTGGTGTGATGAGTTCCATCTGAAACTCACAAAAATCTGTTTGAATATAAGGGTGGAAACTTCGAGCTCCTAGACATGAAGGGTGAGGCGTATGTGCTAATTTTCCCTGTCTATCGACACGAAGACTTTCGCGTTCAATTCCAAAGTTAGCTTGAAGGATAGGGCTAGTAGGCTCCAGCTTTTGAAGCAGTTGATTTATAGTCATAGGGTCACCTTTTCATCTAATGTTAGTGATAGTCTATTATAAATAGGAGAAGAAAACAACTTTCCGCTACGGTTAAGGGGAATTTCCGAATGTTTCAGATAAGAATTCTTAAAACCAGTTGTTTTTTAGCTCTATTATATGCAAAAATTGTAAAATACCCACTGATTTTTATGTAAAATGTTATTTCTCTTGGAATTTAAATCAAATTAGCCTATACTAATGACGTATATATGAGAACGAAAGAATCCCTAGGGTCGGCACTGCACCCATAAAATGAGACACAAGAAAACACTCCTGTTGAATTCTGGTAAACTAGAAACAGGGGTGTTTTGTTATGGTCAAAAAGCATATTCAGTAGAAACTAAGCAGCCTGTATCGAAATGAAGAAGGCAGGCAAATCAAATAAAGTTATCATGGATACCCTCAGCATCAAAAATGCTAGTCAGGCCAAGACTTGGTGGCAATGGTATCAGAATGATGAATTGTACCGTTTCCACCAACCTGTGGGGAAACAATATACTTATGGTAAAGGGATGAAACAATTATCTGAAGTAGAACAGTTACGTTTGCAGGTAGAATTACTAAAAAAGTATCAGAACTTGATAAGAGAATCGACAAAGTAAGTCTTATCAAGCTAGTAGAAGAGTATAAGAAAACGTGCCCTGTATCGATTATTTTAGAATGTTTCGGCGTCAAACGCTCCACCTTTATCGCTGGAAACAGGAGTGTAAGAATTCTCAGAAAAGAGGCGAAATAGCAGATAATGGCTGTATCGAATGGTTTCACTCTGTTCTCAAGTCTGAAACCTTCTATCTTCATAAGTGGAGAAACATAACTGAAGATAGTCTAACAGATATTGTCAAAAATTACATCATTTTTTATCCTGATAATTATGTATCACCATTGAAATAGCCTGCGTGGAATTTGTTTAGACACCGTTAGTTGTGGACAAGTTTTTTTTATTTTAGGTGCACTAAATGAATCTCTACCAAAATGTGTTGAAAATATAAATAGAACCCCGGTCTTCTCTTAATGAAAGTACGGGAAGAGTTGAAAAACTCCAATCTGTAAGCTCTCTCCTCTAGCTATTCCACCTATTTCATGCTAGAATAAAGAAAAACACATTTGGAGGCATTATGAATCAGACAGTGACTTATTTGCAGGAATTGACAGCCATTCCTTCACCGACCGGTTTTACACGTGAGATCGCAGACTACTTGGTCAACACCATTGAAGGCTTTGGGTACGAAGTAACTCGGACTGCTAAGGGTGGGGTAAATGTGACCGTGCCTGGTGTGATCACAGACAAGCAACGCTATGTCACAGCCCATGTGGATACCTTAGGGGCTATTGTCCGCGCTGTGAAAGCAGATGGTCGCCTCAAGCTAGACCGTATCGGTGGTTTCCCTTGGAATATGATAGAAGGGGAAAATTGTACAGTCCATGTAGCCAATACAGGAAAGACCCATTCGGGGACAATTTTGGTCCATCAGACTTCTTGCCACGTCTACAAGGATGCGGGAACTGTCGAGCGGACTCAGGACAATATGGAAGTCCGTCTGGATGAAAAAGTGACCAATGAGAAAGAAACCCGTGCACTTGGCATTGAAGTGGGGGATTTTGTCAGCTTTGATCCACGGACCATTGTGACAGATACCGGCTTTATCAAATCTCGTCACTTGGATGACAAGGTGAGTGCAGCGATTCTCTTGAATCTTCTGCGCGTCTACAAGGAAGAACAGATCCAATTGCCAGTAACGACCACCTTTGCCTTTTCAGTCTTTGAAGAAGTGGGGCATGGGGCCAATTCTAGTATCCCGTCTGAAGTGGTAGAGTACTTGGCAGTGGATATGGGGGCTATGGGAGATGACCAAGCGACGGATGAATACACGGTATCCATCTGTGTCAAAGATGCTTCAGGACCGTATCACTACGAATTCCGTCAGCATTTGGTAGCCTTGGCAAAAGCCCAAGAAATCCCTTATCAATTGGATATCTATCCTTTCTACGGATCAGATGCCTCTGCAGCCATGAGCGCAGGAGCAGAAGTGAAACACGCTCTTCTCGGGGCAGGGATCGAGTCTAGCCACTCATATGAGCGGACCCACTTGGATTCTGTAGTCGCAACAGAGCGCATGGTCGATGCCTACCTCAAGAGCAACTTGGTAGATTAAAAATTGGAACTACTTTTGTGAACTAGTTTTAGAAAGAAAAAAATGTTTTTTCTTAGAAAATAACATAAGATTCTTTTTATAAAATATCCAGTCCTTATAGTTTTTCAAATCAAAACTGAGACTTTCCGCCGTGAGAAAAGTGCTTGAAATAGAATCATTTCAAGCACTCGGGAGTTTTGAAACTTTAGGTTCAAAACTAAGTCATGGAACTTCCTGGATTGCTGAAATCATCCACTGGATAATTTCACCTAACGTCCGTAGTCACCTAAGGAAAGTCTCAAATAAGTTTTAAACTTAAATTAATGACTACTCTCCGGAGTAGTTTTTTTTAAGAACTAAAATTTTCTGAAAATTCCTTTTCTTCTGAAAATCTTTGTGGTATAATCTTAAAATAAACTTAAAATTTCTTAAGGAGTTTTACATGAAAAAAAGAAATGTCATTGCACTTGCGGGAGTTGCCCTCCTTTCAGCAGGTATCCTAGCAGCTTGTTCGGGTGGTTCTAAATCATCTAGCTCAAGCAACGGTCAAAAATTCTCATATGTCTATGAGACTGAGCCAGAAAACCTAAACTATATCACATCTGGTAAAGCAGCAACCCACGATATCACTGGAAACTTGATTGATGGTTTGTTTGAAAATGATAAATACGGGAACTTGATTCCATCTCTTGCAAAAGATTGGACAGTTTCGCAAGATGGCTTGACTTATACTTATAAACTTCGTGATGATGCTAAATGGTATGATTCAGAAGGCGAAGAGTATGCGGATGTAACAGCTAAAGATTTCGTCACAGGGATCAAATATGCGGCTGATAACAAATCAGAAATGCTCTACATCATCCAAGATTCTATCAAAGGCTTGAATGACTACGTCAGCGGTAAAAATAAAGATTTCTCAGCTGTAGGAGTAAAAGCAGTTGATGATCATACCCTTCAAATCACTTTGAACCAACCAGAATCTTACTGGAACTCTAAATTGACACTTGGGATCACTTTCCCTGTCAACGAAAAATTCGTAAAATCAAAAGGGGATAAATTCGCTCAAGCAAGTGATACTAGCTCCCTTCTTTACAATGGTCCTTACATCTTGAAGAGCTTTACTTCAAAATCTTCTATCGAAATGACTAAGAATGAAAACTACTGGGATAAAGACAAGGTCTACGTCTCAGATGTAAAATTGGAATTCTACGATGGACAAGACCAAAGTAAATTGGCGAAATCATTCGGAGAAAATGCTCTTAGCTTGGCAAAACTCTTCCCAACTGGATCTGGTTACTCAGAGCAAGCCAAAGAATTTAAAGACGAAATCACCTACACTCCTCAAGATGCTGCTTCTTATGTCATTGGTACCAACATCGACCGTCAATCTTACAAACACACAGCTAAAAAGACCGATGAAGAAAAACAATCTACTAAGAAAGCTCTCTTGAACAAGGACTTCCGTCAAGCGATCAGCTTTGCCTTCAACCGTGAAGCGTATGCTGCTCAATTAAACGGAAAAGACGGAGCAAGCAAGATCATCCGTAACCTCTACATTCCACCAACATTTGTCCAAGCTGATGGCAAGACCTTTGGTGAAATGGTGAAAACTCAATTGGATACCTACGGAGATGAGTGGAAATCTACTAAACTAGACGATGGTCAAAATGGTCTCTTCGATGCTAAGAAAGCGAAGGAAGAGTTTGCAAAAGCGAAGACTGCCTTGGAAGCAGAAGGTGTGAAATTCCCAATTCACATCGATATGCCTGTAGACCAAACCACACCATCAAGAGTTCAACGGGTACAATCATTCAAACAATCAGTTGAAGAAGCACTTGGTAAAGAAAATATCGTCATCGATATCCAAATGCTTTCGAAAGAAGATCTTCAAAATGTGACCCTCTTTGCGCCAAATGCGGCCGGCGAAGACTGGGATCTCTCTGATAATGTTGGATGGAGCCCTGACTACCAAGACCCATCAACTTACATGGATATCTTGAAAGCTTCATCTGGTGAAAATACTAAGACTTTCCTTGGATTTGACCCAAGTGAAAACAATGAAGCAGCTAAAAAAGTTGGTCTGTACGACTTTGAAAAGATGATCAAAGATGCTGGTGCAGAAACACAAGACGTCAACAAACGCTATGAAAAATATGCGGCTGCACAAGCTTGGTTGACTGATAGTGCCCTTGTGATGCCAACTTCTTCATCAACAGGACGTCCATTCTTGACACGTATCGAACCATTCTCAGCTCCATTTGCATGGACTGGTGGTAAAGGAAAAGACCACGTGATCTACAAAGGAATGAAACTCCAAGATAAAGCTGTGACAACTGCTGACTACAACAAAGCCCTTGAAAAATGGCAAAAAGAACAAGCAGAGTCAAACAAAAAAGCACAAGAAGATCTTAAGAAACACGTCAAATAAGGATCGATAACCGAGGCTGATGCCTCGGTTTTTTGTGGGATCATTTGAATATCTATTTGATCTAAAAACGCTTACATAGTATAATAGGAGTGTTGATTACAAAAAGTGAGGAGATTGACATGAAAAAGAAAACAATAGTTTCCATTGTCGCATCAAGTTTATTGATCGCACCGATGGTCTTGCATCAAGTAGCAGCAGCAGATGAGCAGACTGAAGAGCTAGCCCCATCGACAGAAGTGGTCCATGCTCCAGCTACTGAAGCAAGACCGAAAACAAGTGACGCAAGTGCTGTCACTAGTGAAGAAGGAGCGAGCTTGAGTGAGGCATCGCTTGATCGGACGGCAGGTGCCAATCAAGTAGCCCCTGCTACAGAAGAACACACAAGACAAAGTGAGCCTTCGGTCCCAGTAGCAAGTCCAGTAGCAACAAACAGGGAAGCTGCACCTCAATCTGCTCCTAGTTCAGAAGCTCCGGTAACAGCCCAGGATTTGGCAAAGGTCACAGGTAGCACCCTTGCAGAGGATCAGGCCTCTAAAGAGTTGACGGTCCAGGATGCTGTTAATGGCTTGCTTCAATGGGCAGCAACAGATCCTAGCCAATTGGGCCAAAGCCAAGCAGATCGCGAACGCTTTGCCAAGAGTTTAGGCTTGATTGAAAAATCTGATGATCTGACTCGTAAGGTTAGTCAGCCAGAATTGGCCAAGATGTACGAAACAGCTAAGAAACTCTACGATGCCTACAGGTCTGAAAAGAAAAGCCCGCTCTTTTTAAATGGTCGTGCCCAGCCGATTTTCCCTTATACGACGGGAGAAAAAGAAGACCAAGACTACAAATATGAAGATAGCCAAATTGTACGCTTCCCAGTCTATGTCGAAACAGACTACGATACCGATGCAGATGGCAAGCCTGACTTAGTCAAAGCCATTGTTCAATTACCAAAAGCCGTAGCACAAGGCGATTTTAAGGCAGCAACCATTCTGGAAGCGCGCCCTTACGTAGCGGGGACCCTCGATGAAAACTACGTCACTCTTGAAAGTCTGGGCCTTCCGACGGACGGTAGCTACGACATGAAGAAACTGCACAGCCAACCTGCAAAGAGACAGCCAGTAAGCAGTGAAACAACAGTAGAAGCAGCCAAAAAAGCCAAGGCATCGGATTGGTATTACTACAGTCCCTACGAGTATATCTATGACTACGAAGATCTCAACTGGTACGACTATTTCTTGGTCAGAGGCTATGCCTTTATCTCCAGTGCTGGACTTGGTACCAAGGGATCAGAAGGATTTAACACGACGGGATCCGATCTCGAAATCAATGCCTTCAAGAATATCATCGAATGGGTCAATGGCAAACGCAAGGCCTACACCGATAAGACCAGCAATGTCGAAATCAAGGCAGACTGGGCAACGGGTAATGTCGCAATGACTGGTCTCTCCTGGGCTGGAACCACGACCTTTGGTGTGGCGGCAACAGGCGTAGAAGGCCTAAAGACCATCGTTCCAGCAGCAGGGATTGCCTCTTGGTATGATTATTTCAATAGCCAAGGAACCCAGTTTGGCAATGCACCTTATAGTGACCTTTCATGGCTCTCCCTCTACGTTAGCACACGGATGCTGGACCAAGACGACTGGGCAGGTATTTGGCAAAACTATTCCAACTACATCAACCAATTGAACAAGGACCAGTACGCTCATGATCGCAACTACAGTGATGTCTGGAAGGAGCGGGATTATACCCTTCATCCAGAAAATCTCAAGACCAGCGCCCTGATCGTCCATGGCTTGAATGATGACAATGTCAAGACCAAACACTTTGAACTCATGTACGATGCCCTCAAGAAAGCAGGACAAGATGTTAAGCTCTATCTCCACCAAGGAGATCACGTCTATCCAGCGGCTATGTCACGGGGATACGGCATCACCGCCAATGGTCAGGACTTTTATGACCTGCTCAATACCTGGCTGACCCATTACCTCTATGGAGTGGACAATCACGTCGCAAGTTTGCCAGCGGTCCTAGCTCAAAACAACTATGATCCAAGCAAGTGGACCAGCTATGATAACTGGAAGAGCAGTCAACGTCTCTTCTTGAATGCAAGCTCGAAACGTCTAGAAGAAACCATTTCTAGTGACTATGCGGCTGCAGGTGTCGAGATCGCTAACCGTAATGAAACAGTCAGCAAAGCCTCCTCTAAGGCCAATCTGACCTTTGTTTCTGATATTACTGAGGACACTACGATCAAGGGCCACATCCCCGTTCATTTCAAGGCAGCTCTTGCCAAGGGTCAAGGAAAGAATTTCCAAATCAACGCCCTCTTGGTAGATGTGGCAGATGAGGACTTTGACGTGGTAGGAAATGGAAGCGTCAAGCAAGATAAAACAGCAGACGCTTTCTGGATGGGAAGCAATTTAAGCAACCTATCTGTTGCCGAATACGAAACCATCAAGACCAAGTACAAGGTGATTGCGAAAGGCTGGATCAACCTTGCGAACCCTGAGTCTGGCTACGATTCAGCAAGCTCACGAGCTAGCATCGAGCCAAAAGTGGGAGAATACCACGATTATACGGTCTATCTCCAACCAAATCTCTATACGGTTAAGAAAGGTCACAAGTTAGCACTTGTTTTCAACACCTATGACCCATCTGATTTAACGGTGGAGCATCCATATGAAGTGACCTTTAAGACAGATTCTATCCAGGCGGCGATTCCAATTGTTGAAAAGACCCGCGCCCAAAAGGCAGCTTATGTACCAAGTGCAACAGATACAGACTATGCGAATTTACCAGAAGTTGAAGGTGCTGCTCTAGTCGCTCCAGAAGTGCACTACAAGGAAGAATATAGGCTTCCAAGCCCAGAATCCTTTGTCCAACCAAGCCAAACTCTTCCTGAAAAAGCAGAGCAGATGCAAATAGGATCAGCAAGACAAGAGCACTCTCTTCATACACTAGCTGTATCTTATGGACCTCAATTTGTTTCACAAGGATTGGCAGAAGATCCTCAAGCTGCAACTCTTGTAGTGGGAGGAGAGAAAGCAGATCATACGCTTCCTCAAACAGGGAGCAAAGACCATTCTCTGGGTCTCTTAGGGGTGATTAGCCTAACAGCTTCTAGCCTCATCTTTTGGCGCAAAAAGAGAGAAGATGCCTAAGGACTCCCCGTAGCAAATATTTCTAAAATGGCATCTTTTAGTGTAAAATAAAAGTAGAAATGCAGAATCAGTAGTCACTACTGAAAAAGGAGGAAATATGGCACACATAATCACAGATGCAACTTTTGAACAAGAAACCAGCCAAGGCCTTGTCTTGATTGACTTTTGGGCAACTTGGTGCGGTCCATGCCGCATGCAAGCTCCAATCTTGGATCAGTTGGCAGAAGAAGTACATGAAGATGATTTGAAAATCTGTAAGATGGATGTCGATGAAAATCCAAATACAGCGCGTCAATTCGGTATCATGTCGATTCCAACTCTTCTCTTTAAAAAAGATGGACAAGTTGTCAAACAAGTGGCTGGAGTTCATACGAAAGCCCAATTGAAAGAAATCATTGCAGAATTGAGCTAAAAAGAAGACTCGTTTTCCAAACCGGAAAACGAGTTTTTTTGATGCTCTTTATTTCTTTCAAATAGACGCGATACCCATTGACAGCGCTTTCTTATAGTGCTAAAATGAAGCTGTATTTCCTATAAAATTTTTACAGGAAAAAATTATCCTAGGAAGGTGTAGATCCTAGGAGAAAATTACATATAAAGGTTATTGCCCCTCTGTATCTTGGGCTACCCAGACACTGACGGAACGTTCTGCCACTGGGAATTCAGCAGTACCGTCTTCTTGGACTTGGACGGTTTCGCTACAATTTTCTAGTACATCATAGTAGGTGAGGCCTGCGTAGGATGAGCCGATCTCCATGACTTTTGTAGCAGCTTGGTTATTGGAAATCAAGCAGGCGATTGGTGCTGATTCTTCTGAACCTGAACGTGTCCAACCGATGCAATTAGGATCATCGAAGTAGTCCGTTTCTTCCCCATAGGCCAGATCTTTACGAACCCATAAGAGTCGATCGAGGACCCCTTGGAAACTTTCTTGCGCAAATTGGCCCTCGATACCGTAGTAGTCTCCATAGAAGACACAAGGCAAACCAGCTTCACGAAGTAAGATCAAGGCATAGGCTGCAGGCTTAAACCATTCTTGGATGGTAGATTCCAAGGCTTGCCCTCGTTGGGTATCATGGTTGTCCACAAAGGTTACGGCCTGTTCAGGATGATTGAGTGCTAGTGTTCCGTCAAAAATAGTTCGAAGGTCGAAATTTTCACCTTCTTGACTAGCTCGGAAGAGATTTTGGTGGAGGGCCACATCGATCAAGTCGTATAAGTAGTCAATGCTTTCCAAGTACTCATCGTTGGTTTCTGTGTCCCCATTCCAAAATTCACCAAAGACGTAGAAATCTTCACCATATTTTTTGGTGATATTGTGGATGAAATTCTTCATAAAGAAGGAGTCAATGTGTTTGACTGCATCCAGACGGAATCCCTCAACCCCTGTTGTTTCGATAAACCATTCAGCCCATTGGTCGAGATTTTCTACAACCTCGGGATGTTTGAAATCGATATCGGCGTACATGAGGTAATCGTAGTTTCCGTTTTCCTTGTCAACCAGATCTCCATGGGCCCAACCTTTGTTGTCCCCTTGGATTTGGTAGATCCCACTTTTATTACGTGAAGCATCGTAGTCCGTACCGGTGAAATGGTACCAATGCCAGTGGAAGTCATTATAGGCGCCATTTCGGCCATCAAAGGTGAATTTGGTCCATCCTTGAATGGTGAAAGGTTCGGTAAGGATCTTGTTTCGATCCATCGGATCGACCTCAACGACCTCGAATTCTTCTAAGCCATCGGCAGCAGCTTTATGGTTGAGAACGACATCGGCCATTGGTTGAATCCCTGCATCTTTGAGGGCTTGGATGGCTTGAAGATAATCGTCTTTGAAACCGTATTTGGTACGAACCGTTCCTTTTTGATCGAACTCGCCCAAATCAAAGAGGTCATAGACTCCGTACCCAACGTCATTGTTAGAAGTAGCTTTAAAGGCAGGTGGCATCCAGACCTTGCGAATACCCAAGTCTGCTAAGTGTTGCGCATCTTCAGCAAGACGCGTCCAGTGGTTCCCATCAGCGGGCAAATACCACTCAAAATATTGCATTAAGGTTTGATTTTCCATCGTTATTTCTTCTTTCATGTGAATGTCCCTATTTTACCAAAAATAGTTGGATGCGACAAACGTTTGCGCTGGAAGCAAGCCTTTTATAGAAAAGAAATCGCATACATGAAAGAAATGAAGTGAGAATATAACATAATAGAGTCAGGCTCCGCTAGGACTGACTTTGAAAATGGTGAAAGGAGACCATTTTATGAAAAAAACAACTCTTGTTTCTCTACTCGTTGCAGGTTTACTGATTAGTCCTGCTGTACTCGCCCAGCATGTGCAAGCAGACCAAGTAAGCAGCACAACTACTGAGGAGACGGTTACTCCTTCTACGGCAAGTCCTGAAGTTACTGAAACAGTGACCTCAACACAAGGAGACACTAAAGAAACCGTACATCCTGAAAAAGTGGAAGAGGTTTCAGAAACTAACAGACCAACCACTTCGCCAACCGCTCCGACAACTACTCCGACGACTGAGCTACATGAAGAACCTGCGTCAAGTCCAGCGGTAGTGAGCGCCCCAACTGTTGAGTCCACTCTAGCCAATCAGCCAAGCCCTGCGCCTGCGACGCCTACCGTTGGCAGTCAAGAGGTGAGCACAGCTCCAAAAGTAACCCAAGGAGACTTGGCTGAAATTACTGGTGCAACTGTAACCGATCAGGATCGTGAAAAAGAAGTCACTGTGACGGAGGCAGTCAATCAACTATTGAACTGGGCTTCTACCAAGGAAAATCAAGTCGGATCTACTGATAAAGACCGATTAGCTTTTGCCAAGAGCCTAGGGATGGTCAAGGAAGGAGTGGAGGGCTCTGCTCCAGTCACTAATCTCACTTCGATGGTTGATGTAGCCAAACAGCTCCGTGCCGCTTACCGAGCTGACAAGAAGACACCTCTCTTTTTGAATGGCAAAGCACAACCTATTTTCCCATTTACGCCAGGGGACGATCCGGAGCATTACTCCTATGACAAGAGTGACATCGTCCGCTATATTGTCTATGTGGAAACTGATTATGATACGGATGGAGATGGCAAGCCTGACTTGGTCAAGACCTTCGTGCAGGTGCCAAAAGCTGCTGTCAATGGGGACTATAAAGCTGCGACCATTTTTGAAGCTAGTCCTTATGTAACAGGAACAACAGAAGAGCGTACCTTAGAGGCAATTGGCCTCAAAGAAGGTGGAAAATTCGATATGGCCAAGCTCTATGAAAAACCTGCCAAACGCCAAGCAACCAAGTCTGTTACGACAGAAGAAGTAGCCAAAGCAACTGATCCAAAGGATTGGTACTACGTCAATCCACGTGAAAGCTCTGAAGATTATACGCATTATGATTACGAAAATCTCAACTGGTACAATTATTTCTTAGTTCGTGGTTATGCAGTGGTGACCAGTAGTGGTTTGGGCTCAAAAGGATCAGACGGGATCAATACGACCGGCTCTGATCTTGAAGTGGCCGCATACAAGAATATCGTGGAGTGGCTCAACGGCAAACGCAAAGCCTACTCTGATAAGACTAGCAACCAGGAAGTTAAGGCAGACTGGTCCAACGGCAATGTCGCTATGACAGGCTTGTCTTGGGCAGGTACGACGACATTTGGTGTAGCGTCCACTGGGGTTGAAGGGCTCAAGACCATTGTGCCAGCCGCAGGGATTGCTAGTTGGTATGACCATTTCAACAGCCAAGGCTCTCCCCTTGATACAGGAGCTTCCAATGACCTTTCCTGGTTATCTGTCTATACCTCTGGTCGTATCCTTGACAAGGAAGATTGGGACAAGGTCAAGGATTACTATGCAGCCTATATCACCAAGCTCAATGAGCTCCAACACAAGGATGGTCATAATTACAACGAAGAATATGCTAAACGCGACTACACGCTCAATGCAGCCAATCTGAAAGCGGCCCCTCTCATTATCCAAGGGCTCAATGATGACAATGTCAAACCCAAACATTTTGAACTCATGTTAGAAGCCTATAAAAAGGCGGGGATCGATGCCAAGGTCTTGCTCCACCAGGGCAATCACATCTATCCATCTACTCGTTGGTCAGGGACAGAAGTCGCAGGCCAAGCCTTTAATGACCTGATGAATCTCTGGTATAGCCATTACCTCTACGGTATTGAAAATGGGATTGAAAACCTTCCACAAGTAACAGCTCAGGACAATCTAGATCCAAGTAAATGGCGTCGTTTTGATAAATGGGATACCAACAATGCCATCTCCGCTCGAATCTACTCTAAACGGGAGGATGTGACAGTAACTGGCGATTACTATGGTACAGGAAATAACTGGACTACACGTAACCAAGATGCAGCCTTCCATTCTTCCGAAGTGGCAGCTTCCTATGCAGCCACCGTCGACCAAGATGTCACCATCAAAGGCCATATTCCTGTGCATTTTAGCGCTGCTTTTGTCAAGGGAGACAAAAACCATGCTCATGTCAGTGCGACCCTGATGGATGTTTCAGACGAAGACTTTGATGTGGTCAAAGAAGAAATCACCTATGACAAAGACGGTTATAGCACGCGCACATTGGAAAAAGAAACCATCGATGAGACAGGCTACTGGAATGGTAGCAACCTTGAAACCTTGCCTCTCAAACGTTACAAGACCCACAAGGTTAAGAGTGTGGTGATTGCGCGTGGTTGGATGAATCTGGCCAATCCAGCATCTCGCTATGACTCAGCAAGTTCTAGTCATTCTATTGATCTGAAAGAAAACGAATATCATGATTACACCATGTATCTGCAACCAAATCTCTATACAGTGAAAAAAGGCCATCGACTGGTTTTGAGTTTGCACACCTATGATCCAGATTACATCTATTTTGCAGATCCTTATGAAGTGACCTTCAAGACAGATTCTATTTCTGCAACGATTCCAATCGTAGAAGACAGTCGATCTCTCTTGTTCCGTTATCAACCAAGTGAAAAAGATACAGACTATGCGTCATTGGCAGATCGGATCTTGCCAATTGCAACCATTCAACCAAAAGTAGATCCTGAACAAGACCCAAGTCCAGTAGATCAAGCGGAAAAACCAATTGTTCCAAGTAATCCAATGACGCCAACCAATCCAGCTACTTCTGAAATTCCTCAAAAACCAAGCCACGGTCGAGATCCGATGGACTTCCGTAAGGAACAAAAAGAAGAAACTGCACAAGAATTGGCTCAAAGAGCTGATAAAGATAAGATAGAAGTGACAAGCCAACCAAGCCTTCCAAAAACAGGTCAAGCAACAAGCTCTTGGACTCTCTTTGGCTTCCTAGGACTCATGCTCACCAGCCTTTTGTCACTTGGCAAAGCTCACAAAGATGAATAGTAGAAAAGAAGGATGGAGAGAAAGTGAAAACCACCAATAGAGAGAGCATCGAAACGATTTTTTCCGAAGCCTTGGCGATTCCAAGCTTCACCAATACTGAGACCGAGCAAGGAATCGAAGCCTACCTGGATCAACGGATTGGACAAATCCCCTATTTCAAGGAACACCCGGACCATTTTGGGCGCTATCAGGTGCCACAGGATCACTTGCATCGGTCGGTCAATTGGGCCCTGGTTGATAAGGGAAAGAAAAAAACAGTTATCCTTTTCCACCACCATGATACAGTTGATCTAGAAGACTATGGAAATTTGGCAGAGATCGCGCTCGATTCTGATAAAGTAGCAGAAGCTTTGAAAAGACTGGACAGTCGACCTGATATGCAGGAAGATTTAGCTTCTGGGGAATGGAAATTTGGCAGAGGGTCTTGCGATATGAAAGCAGCATTGGCCCTTCAATTGGGGGTTCTGGAAGCCTATGCGGCAGATCCCGTGGAAGGTCAGGTCAATCTGCTCTATCTCTCTGTTGGAGATGAGGAATCCTATTCACGTGGGATGCGTGGAGCTTTGGGCCTCCTCACAGATTTGCAGGAGAAGTTTGATCTGAATTATGTATTAGCAGTGGATTCAGAACCCTTTGAATCAGAGGTAGGAAAAGAAAAGGTCCTTCACATTGGCACAGTCGGCAAACTCATGCCGGTCGTTGTGGCACAAGGTGTCTTGTCCCATATGAAGGAGCCCCTTAAAGGGATCAATGCCTTGTCCCTCCTAGTAGCCATTGCAAGCCAGCTAGATCTTCATCCCGATCTGGCAGATCAGGCGTTGGGAGAAACGTCTCCCCTTCCTTCTTGGTCCTATCTCAGAGATTTGAAGGAGCAGTACGATGTATCGACCGTGCTCTATGCGGCTGGTTATTTCAGTGTGTTACATTTGAAGAAAACACCGCAAGAGCTCTTGCAACGAATCTATGAGCTTAGTCAAGAGGCCTTGGACGCCTTTTACAAGAAGTATGAGCACTTGCAGGATCAGGCTGGCCAAGAACATATTATTGCAAGGCCAAGAGTCATCACCTATCAACAACTAGAGGAACGTTGCCAAGACTTAGAGGGTTACCAAGACTTTAGAGAAGCTTCTAATAAAAAAGCGGAGCACGATTTTCGTAATGGGACCAGCTACCAGAGCCTTGCGATTCAGCAAATCCAGCGACTCCTAGAGTTTCTCGGAGATAAGGATCCCATGGTGGTTATTGGTTTTGCGCCCCCCTATTATCCTTCCATGAACTGCCGCTTTTTGGACAATACCGATCTCAATATCGTGTCCCTCATCACTGATTACCGCGAGTATCTGGACACAAGAGGTTACCTCTTAAAAGTCGAAGAATACTTTATGGGGATTAACGACACCAGTTATTGTGCCTTGGAAAAGGATGTGGCCTCTTATCAAGTCGTCTTGGATAGCCTAGCCACACCAGCCCAGGTCTATGATCTGGATCTGGAAAAAATTGCCCAAATTCAGGTTCCAGCGGTCAATCTAGGCCCTTGGGGCAAAGAATTGCATAAGCGAGGAGAGCGGGTCTACAAAGAAGACTTCTTAGAGACCATTCCAAACTATCTGCTAGAATTGCTCTACCATTTCGATGATCGCTTATCAACAGAATAAGAAAAAACGGTCCCAATGAGGATCCATTAGGGAGTTAACATGATTACATTTCACGGAGTTACCAAAGATTACGATGGGCACATTGCCCTCAACCACTTGGATCTGACCATCGAAGATGGACAAATTGTCGGCTTGATTGGCCACAACGGAGCTGGAAAGTCAACGACGATTAAGAGCCTGGTCAGTGTCATCACCCCAACTACTGGATCAATTGAAGTGGATGGTCAGGACCTCTATAGCCATCGGCTGGCGATCAAAAAGAAGATCGGTTATGTAGCGGATTCACCAGATCTTTTCTTGCGCCTCACAGCCAATGAATTCTGGGAGTTGGTTGCGACCTCTTATGATATGAGTCAGAAAGACTGTGATCAACGCTTGGAAGAGCTTCTTACGATCTTTGATTTTCAGAGCCACCGCTATGAAGTGATTGAATCCTTTTCACATGGGATGCGCCAGAAGGTCTTTGTCATTGCAGCCCTCTTGTCGGATCCAGATATCTGGGTCTTGGACGAACCCATGACCGGTTTGGATCCACAGGCTTCTTACGATTTAAAACAAATGATGCGCCAACATGCGGATCGCGGCAAGACGGTTATTTTCTCTACCCACGTATTAGAAGTGGCCGAACAACTCTGTGATAAGATCGCCATTCTCAAAAAAGGTAATCTCATCTTCTATGGGACGATCGAGGAATTGAAGGGCCAACATCCCGAACAAAGTCTGGAAAGTATCTATCTCAGCCTAGCGGGGCGGAAGGAAGAAGGTGGCGATCATGCGTCTTAAGATCATCCAACAGCTGGTCAATGTCAATATCATCTATGCTAGTCAGCCGGCCCAGATCGCAAAATTACGCGCCAAACAGGCTAAAAAACCGGACGTCAAACTCAATGTTGCCCGCAGATCGGTGCTCAACTACCTCTTTTTAGGATTGGTCTATTTCCTCATATTTGGCTTGCTCTTTAGTATCTATGATTTTGTCCATCAGCCAGCCTTCTTTGTCAATATGGTGGCCCTCTTTTCCTTGATGACCATTTCCCAAGGCTTTATGAGTTTTTACAATGTCTTTTATGAAAGCAAGGACCTCCAGTTTTACCGGCCCTATGCTTTCTCAGATGCGGAAGTCATTGCTGGAAAAAGTATCTCGGTCATCCTGACCCTTCTCATGGCTATCCTTCCATTGATCAGCTATTTTTTGATCCTGCCTGTCCAAGCAGGCGGCTTCAATCCGTTAGGGATCCTGCTAGGCCTCTTTTGTGCCGTGATTCTCTTAGGCGTTCTCTTTTTAGCGACGATTTTACTAGCTCATTTGATCACTAAGACCCTTTTTTTCAAAAAACACACGACCCTGGTCTCCAACATCATGGTCGGAATTGGTTCTCTTCTGAGCCTAGGAGCTTATCTCTATCTGAATCTAGTCCAAACCCATCGGGTAGAGGTGTCGGGTGGAGCGGATATTCCCATTCTATTTCCACCTTTTACAGCCTTTCATCAGTTTATCCTCCATCCTTTTGATGGTGGAGCGATCCTTGGCCTTCTGGGCTGGATAGCGGTGCTTTTGGTCTTGATCGGCCTGGTTCGCAAAATCGTGATCCCACAATTCTATGATGCAGCCCTTGCGGTTGCGACCAACCAAACCGTCAAAGAGCGCGTGAAAGCCATCCATGTGGGCCAGAAAGACTCCTTTAGACAGTTTGTCATTCAGTATCATCGCAGACTCTTGAGCGATGGAACCCTTATGGTGCAAGTCCTATTGATGATGAGTATTCTGCCATATATTTTCCTCCTCAGTGGAGCAGCAGGAGCATCAAAAAATATAGGAGGCCTCAGTCCTTACTTGACACCCCAGTATCTGGTACCACTGACCCTTGTTGCCATCTTGATCGGTGTTTTCAATAGTTTTGGAGGCTTGACCAGTATCGGTATTTCGCTAGAGCGCGAAAACTTTGAATACTTGAGATCCCTCCCTGTTGATTTCAAACGCTATCTCTTTATGAAGTTTTGGTTGCTCTATCTGGTGCAATCCATCCTTCCTGTCATTCTTCTAGTTGGCGTTTGTCTCTATTTTGGCGTCCATCCCTTGGCTATCCTTGCCATGTTACTGATCTGGGTTGTAACGACCATTCCGATCTGCATCCGAGACTATGTCAAAGATTTTCAGAACTTTAGCACCAATTGGACCAATATCACAGAGTTGATGACCCGTCATCGTGGGAATGCAGTTCTTCAGTCTATCCTCTTGATTGTCTTTCTCTTTGTGATGTTTCTCCTGATCATTGTCAGCTTCATTTGGACCTATCATTCCGTCAGCACCCTGCTGGCTGTGATCCTTTATAGTGTCATCCTGCTAATCGGAGCTGGGATCAGCTATACCATTTACCGCAAAAAAATCCGTACCCTCTACCAAGAGATCGGAGAATAAAAAAAGAGAGTGGGACAGAAATCGGTCATTCGTTAGAATTCAATTTCGTCGTCCCACCTCCGCACAGTTGAGTAGGGCTGTAAAGCTGATGAAATCAGTGTAGTAGAGCCCACTCAACCACTGCGTCTTGCTCGACAATCCAAAAACAAATGAGAGGCTAGGACTTTTGTCCTAGCCTCTTTTTAGTGGTAACTTAAATTTCATACCCCATGAGGAGGCCGCCTTCTTCGGCGTAGAAACTACAAAGTCCAGAAGTAGGAAGGACTTCGATCATTGCATGGGCAAATTTTTCACGAACCAATGCAGAGAATTGCTCAATAAATATTTCATTGTTGCGGTGGGCGATGGTGATATGACCGCCAGCATAACCCGCCTTGATCAATTCATCAAAAGCAGCTTTGATCGCTTTCTTTTGGCCCCGTGCTTTTTGAAGCAGCTCAAGGGTACCCGTCTTACTAGCTTCCCCGACCATACGGATATTGAGGAGTCCGACAACAGTCCCGATCAATTTGCTGAGACGCCCATTTTTGACCAGATTATCAACCTTGGCCAAAACAAAGAGCAACTTCGTCTTAGACTGGTAGGTCGTGATCACATCGACTACTTGATCAAAATCGAGGCCTTCAGCGACCAACTGATTGAGCTTGCGAACGATCAGGTCCACCTCACCCCCAGCTGACAAGCTATTAATGACGTGGATATTGGTATTCGGATGCTCTTCTAGATAAATCTTCTTGGCCACCTCAGCACTATTGTAGCTACCTGAAAGGGTTCCAGTGATGGTCACAACGACGATATTTTCAGCTCCTTCAAAGGACTTCATATAATCATCGGGACTCGGACAGGCAGACTTAGAAGCAGTCGTAGTCGCATACATCTCTTCCATCATCTGATCGATATTGAGTTGGACATCATCTGTGTAGATAGTTTCTCCCACTTGGATGGTCAGTGGGACACTGACAAACTCCGTATCTGGTGCCAGGTTGTCCAAAGAGCGGTAGTCACAGCCTGAATCCGCAATAATTTTCCATTTCATCAGTTCATACCTCATAATTGTATAAAAATGTACATTGACAAGTAGTTTGTCTTCTTTTACAATTATATCATGAAGTACCATGCTATCCAAGCAGATAACATCAGGTGAGACAGATAGAAAGTAAATGTTATGGCAGAAAGAAAAATATCCGAGAAATCCTTGGAAAATCTCAAACGATTTAACCAAGAAAACAATGCGATTACACGAGAATCCATCGAAATCTCTCTCCTGCAACTATTGGAGAAAAAAGATCTGAAAAAGATCACCATCTCTGAGCTGGTTCAGCGTGCTGGGGTCTCTCGCGCGGCCTTTTACCGCAATTATGGATCAAAAGAAGAGATTCTTGAGTCTATCTTTCAATCTAGTATCGCAAAAATTACCAAGTCTTTAGATGGCTACAACCTCAAGACAGATCTCTACCAAGTCTGGGTCTATCTTTTTAAGGAAGTTAAGAAAGAAGCTAAGATTATCAGCCTGGCCATTGATTACAATTTTGAACGGCTCTTGACCAAGGCAGTCTATGACTTTTTAGAAAAACGAAATGGCAGCTCATCAAATGGCGCTGGCAGCTACCTCAATTCCTTCTGGAGCTCAGCCATTGTCTCTGTCATCTCCAAATGGATCAAGGATGGCATGAAGATTCCCGCTGAGAAAATCGCGACCCTAGGCCTTCCTCTCTTCCCACAAAAGAAGAAGTAAGAACCACCGATAGGTGGTTTTAAAGTAAACTGCCCCTCTCCATAACTAGCCCAAATGAATAGATAGAACTATACATAGATTATTCAAAGGACAAGAACGATGATGGAAGAACGAATTCTTGCTGCTAAGCAGTATGTGAAAACCTTATTTGCTGATCGAGCGGATGGCCATGATGTAGAGCATACCCTCCGCGTCTATACTAATGCTATGAGAATCGCACAAGCAGAAGGGCCATGTGATCTGGAGATAGTGGGCTTGTCAGCTCTTCTTCACGATGCTGATGATGATAAATTGTTTCAAACAGAGAATCATGCGAATGCTCGTAAGTTTCTAGAAGAGATCGGTACTCCTAAAAACCAAATCGAGCAGATTTGTCGGGTAATCAATGCTGTTTCTTTCAGCAAAAATCGCGGTAAACATCCAGAAACCTTAGAAGGCAAGATTGTCCAGGATGCAGACCGGCTCGATGCGATAGGAGCTGTAGGAATTGCGCGAACTTTTTCCTATGGTGGCCACAAAGGGAGACCCCTTACTGATACCGTCCAACATTTCCACGACAAGTTGCTCCTCTTAAAAGATGAAATGAACACGGAGACTGCCAAACAAATGGCAGAAAGTCGCCATCAATTTTTAATCACCTTTCTAAAAGAACTAGAGAAGGAATTGGACTGAGTGAAATATTGAAATTAACTTTTATAAAAGACTTATTTGAAAGAAAGATATGCTAAATCAACTAATAAAGAAACCTATTTTAAGTTGTTCAATTATATTTGTTATCTGCTCAGTAGCAAGGCTATTCGAATACTTGTATATGAGGACAGATGATACTTTTTTATCGGAGAATTTTCTACACAAACTTTTTGGAATACTTTTATTGTGGGGAATTCTTTCAATTAGCAAATTAAGATGGATAGATATTGGTTTTACACCTAATGGAATTATAAGAGGTATAGGAAATGGCCTGCTCTTTGGTTTAGTGTGCTCCATCTTTGCATATACAGTTGAGTGTATTGTTCTCTTGTTTCTTCATGGCAATGTTCACTTATCGTTTTATGCCAGTGGTTTTTCCTTAACAAACGAAAAAGGATCACAAGCAGGTATCTTGTTTATCATGTTAAGTATCTTATTTAACCTGATAAACGTGTGGATGGAAGAAGGAGTTTTTCGTGGCCTTTTCACCAAAATTCTTGAAGGGATTTCTTACCGTAAGAGTCTATTCTTTATAGCCTTCCTATTTGGAATATGGCACTTGGCAATGCCGTTCAGAGATTATCTTCAAGGAGAATCGTCACTCTTAAATCTTATTACCATGGGGATTGGCTATGTTATCCTAGCGGGAATGATGAGCATCAAATGGTCCTTACTTTACAAAATGACAGGTTCCTTGTGGCTAGGACTAGGAGATCATCTTTTCAACAATCTTGCTTCAAATCTGGTCCATGTTGTCTCAAATTCTGAATCAGATAGCTTGCAGATAGTAAGAATTATTCTTTGGCAGTTGTTGTCATTTGCAATTGTTTTGAGCATTTATAAAAGAAAGTCAAAGACTATAGCAAATCAATGTTGAAGCTCTTTTAAAAATTTTTGAATCCTATTACAGTTTATGAATCAACGATAAAAAATTTTTTATAAGTAACTCTAACAAAAGAGGCTGGGACAAAAGTCCTAGCCTCTCAATTATTTTTGGATTGTCGAGCAAGACGCAGTGGTTGAGTGGGCTCTACTACGCTGATTTCATCAGCTTTTACAGCCCTACTCAACTGTGCGGAGGTGGGACGACGAAATCGAATTCTAACGAATTACCGATTTCTGTCCCACTCTCTTTCTTTATTCTTGGATCATGGCTAGGAGATCCTCTCCTGTAGTGGTTGGAAGGATCCGGACTCGTTTGAGGGAATAGAGTCCATCAGCGGAGCTGGCTAGTCCATTTTTAGTGGTGAGGCCTAGTTTGTAGTCAGCTTTCTTGGCTTGGTCGATCGTGACCTGGCTGTAGCGACCGGATGGGTAGACGATAACGCTGGTATTTTGATCCAGCACCTTATCTAGCAGGCGTTTAGAAGCAACTAGCTCATTCTTTTGGGTCTCAAGACTGGAATTGGCTAGGTCTGGATGATTGACCGTATGGCTTTCAAAGGTCAAGCCAGCATGTTTCATCTCTTTGATTTGGTCAAAGGTCAGGACATTTTCTTTTTCCTTTTGGGTAAAGTCCGTGATGATATTATTGGTGGCGGTCATCTTGTACTTCTTAAGAAGCGGATAGACGATAGTATAGAAATCTTCGACGCCATCATCAAAGGTCAGCCAGACAAATTTCTTTCCTTTGGGTACTTCGTTCTTGACGAGGATGCGATAGGCTTCCCCAGGTGTCAGGGTGTAGTAACCCGCTTTTTTTAGGGCCTTTAGTTGGCTTTCAAAGGTTTCTGGATCAACGATCAAATTAGCATTGGCAGCTTCAGACTCGGCCATATTGTGCACGGAGTGGTACATGAGGATGGGCAGTTTGACCGGCTTTTTCACCCGAGTCCACTCGATAGAGGAGCTACCTTCTTCGAGAGAACGCGTCATGGCAGTGCCACTGGTATTCCCCTCATTCGGCTGAGTGATCCGCTTGATCAGAAGAAAGCTACAAATAAAGATACAGACCAGTAGGAGGGCATTGATTCCAAGTAGGGCTTTGATTTTTTTAGGTACTCTTCGTTTACTCATAGTGTCACCGTTTTCATTATTTTCTTTATTGTACCACAAATTCTAGGTTCTTTTCCAGAACTTGCTACAGGCAGATCCTGTCATGAAAATTCAGAATTTTTAAGGCAATTGGCTGTCAAACGCTCAAGTTTTTGTTATAATGGAGCTACTATAGAAAATTCAAGGAGTCAATAGGATGTCTGTTAAGATTGCCTTACTAGGATTTGGTACTGTTGCAAGTGGCGTACCATTTTTATTAAAAGAAAACCATGAAAAAATCACCCAGGCAGCTCAAGATGAAATCGAGATCGCCAAGGTCTTGGTTCGAGATGATGCTGAGAAGGAAAAATTACAAGCTGCTGGTCATGACTACAACTTTGTGACCAATGTCGATGAGATCATTGAAGACAAGGACATTGCCATCGTGGTTGAATTGATGGGCCGGATTGAGCCAGCTAAGACCTTTATCACCCGTGCTCTTGAAGCAGGGAAGCACGTGGTTTCTGCTAACAAAGACCTTCTTGCCGTTCATGGAAGCGAGTTGCTAGAGATTGCTAAAAAACACCAAGTGGCTCTTTATTATGAAGCTGCCGTAGCTGGTGGGATCCCAATCCTTCGGACCTTGGTGAATTCCCTTGCTTCCGACAAGGTGACCAAAGTGCTCGGGGTGGTCAATGGAACCTCTAACTTCATGATGACCAAAATGGTCGAAGAAGGCTGGACTTATGAGGATGCTTTAGCAGAAGCGCAACGTCTTGGTTACGCTGAAAGTGATCCAACCAACGACGTTGAAGGAATCGATGCTGCATACAAGATGGTGATCTTGAGCCAGTTCGCTTTTGGGATGAATATCCAATTTGACCAAGTAGGTCACAAAGGAATTAGCCAGATCACTCCTCAAGATGTATCGGTTGCTCAAAGCCTTGGATATGTCATTAAGCTGGTCGGATCTATCGTTGAAACAGAGTCAGGGATCGCAGCAGAAGTGACACCAACCTTCCTTCCAAAACAACACCCACTCGCTGGTGTGAACGATGTCATGAATGCGGTCTATGTGGAATCCATCGGGATTGGTGAGTCTATGTACTACGGACCAGGTGCTGGTCAAAAACCAACTGCGACCAGTGTTGTAGCCGACCTCGTTCGCATTGTCCGTCGTCTAAAAGAAGGAACGATCGGCAAAGCCTTCAATGAATACAGCCGTCCTCTTCAATTGGCTAAGCCTGAAGATGTGAAAAATAACTATTATTTCTCAATCAAGGCACCAGATGCGACTGGTCAAATCTTGCGTCTTGCGGAAATCTTTAATGCAGAAGGAGCTTCCTTCAAGCAAATCCTCCAAGAAGACTCAGATGGTCAATTTGCAAGTGTCGTCATCATTACCCACCAAGTCAACCAAACACAATTCAAGAACTTGGTTGAAAAATTGGATTCAGAGGCGAATTTCGAACTTTTGAATACCTTTAAAGTCTTGGGAGAATAAGCATGAGAATTATTGTTCCAGCAACCAGTGCCAATGTAGGGCCAGGATTTGATTCTGTTGGGATTGCCGTGACTCGCTATTTGACCATTGAAGTCCTTGAACCAGCAGATGCTTGGTTGATTGAGCATGATCTAGGAGCAGGGATTCCGACAGATGAGAAAAACCTCTTGCTCTCAACAGCTCTTTCTATCTCAACTGATATGCAGCCCCATCGAATCAAGATGACCAGTCAAGTGCCTTTGGCGCGTGGTCTTGGATCTTCTAGCTCGGTCATTGTCGCAGGGATTGAATTAGCCAACCAATTAGCCAACCTCAAGCTATCAGACGCTGAGAAATTACGCATCGCGACCGAGATCGAAGGTCATCCGGATAATGTAGCTCCAGCTATCTTTGGAAATATGGTCATTGCGAGCTACATCGGTGAAGATGTCCAATATGTCACGGCTGACTTCCCAAGCTGTGACCTTGTGGCCTTTGTACCGAGCTACCAATTGAAGACCAGTGATAGTCGCAATGTCCTACCGAAAGAATGGTCTTATAAGGAAGCTGTTGCAGCTAGTAGTGTAGCCAATGTCGCTATCGCAGCTCTCCTCAAGGGAGATTTGCTGACGGCTGGTCGCTCCATCGAGTCAGATCATTTCCACGAACGCTACCGTCAATCTCTTGTCAAAGAGTTCCCTCAGGTCAAAGAAGTAGCGCATGCGCATGGGGCATACGCCACCTATCTGTCAGGAGCAGGTCCAACGATCATGAACCTTTTGGCACCAGAGCATACAGCAGCCTTTGTAGCAGCTCTCGCTGCACTTGGGCTAGATGGTCAGATTTTCCAACTTAAAATCGACATATTTGGCGTTCGTGTCGAGAAATAAGACTGAATGTAACACAATTGAAAAAAGGATGTATACTTTTGTATATGTCCTTTTTGCTTCTCCTATGGTAGAATGGAAACTGTATGGGGAAAAGCTCAAGCTTTCCCGAAAATCTAGGGGGAAACATGAAACCAGAATATTTATATAGTATTGCTACCGATCTTGGTCTGCAATTTGATGGCGAAGCTCGTGTGATGTACGGGGAGCGTGAAGGCTTCCTGTTAGTCATTGAAGGAACGGAAACCAAAAATGTTTTTAACATTTCATTTAGTGCTAAGCAAGGATCAGAGGGCGACTTAATCGAAGACGGTGAGATTCTTTGGAATGAATTAAAAGAACAATCAAAAGCCATTAATGCCATCTCTTTTGATGGTTACTTGACCTCGATCGTCGTCAAAGGTGGGATGACCAAAGGGAAGGCTGTCGAAACCTTATGGACAGCTATCCAAGATATTGTTGATTTCTTACTCAACCACCAATTTGTGCAAGTGAATGCGGAGACGGGTGAGGAAGAACCGATCGGCCTCTATCAAATCGGTGATGCCATCTTTTTAATCGATGATGCAACCTTTAGAGCCTACCAAGCAGAAGTGCAAGACACGGTGGAGGCTTATGAAGCGCGGGAAGAAAACTTCCTCTTAGGAATTGTAGGGGCCGTGATCGGTGTGATCATCGGTGGAGCCGTTGCCCTCTTAGTAGCGCGTCTCGGCTATGTGTCTGTTTTGGCAGGTGCAGCCCTCGGTTTTTGTACCATCAAGGGTTATGAGATTCTTGGTAAAAAATTGACTAAAAAAGGTGTGGTAGTTTCAGCAATTTTGATGGTCTTGACCGTCTTTTTGGTCAACCAATTAGATTATACTTTGGCGCTTATGAGTGAACTGGATTTGCCATTTGGTATGACCTGGACGCTTCTCAATGAAGCGACATTCCAAGGGGACGTCCCAGAAAACTTTTACTTGAATCTAGGCTTGCTAGCTGTCTTTACTCTTGGTGGTGCTTGGATTTCAGTCAAATCAGCTCTGGATGGACAAAAGAATCGTACCATCGCACGTAAAATTGCATAATAAATGGTAAAAGGAAGGCCTGAATACTATGGGCCTTCTTTTGTTTTTTAGGGTCGAAAAATAGTCAAAAATTTGGTATAATAGTTTGTATTTTATATAGAGAGAGAACAGATAGAAAGATGATTGAAGAAATGAATCAAATTCTTGAAGGGATTGATATCCGTTTTCAAGAACCATTAAAACATTATACCTATACAAAGGTTGGGGGAAATGCTGAATTTCTAGCCTTTCCTCGCAACCAATACGAATTAAAACGCATTGTACGCTTTGCGAACCAGGAGAATATTCCATGGATGGTCCTGGGGAATTCTTCTAATATTATTGTCCGAGATGGGGGCATACCGGGATTTGTCATTATGTTTGATCGCTTGCGAGATATCAGTGTGGATGGTTATGTGGTCGAAGCAGAAGCAGGGGCTAAACTCATCGACACCACCCATGTGGCCTTGCACCATAGTTTGAAAGGCTTCGAGTTTGCTAGTGGCATTCCAGGCAGTGTTGGTGGTGCTGTCTTTATGAATGCGGGAGCCTACGGAGGAGAGATTGCTCATGTCCTTGTATCCTGTAAGGTCTTGACCAAGGAAGGGGAAATTGAAACTCTGTCAGCGGGTGAACTAGCTTTCGGTTACCGTCATTCTAAGATTCAAGAGACAGGTGCTGTCGTCATCTCTGCCAAATTTGCTTTGTCTCCAGGCAATCACGAGCAAATCAAACAGGAGATGGAGCGTTTGACCCATCTTCGTCAGTTGAAACAACCCCTTGAATACCCTTCTTGTGGCTCAGTCTTTAAGCGTCCTGTCGGTCATTTTGCAGGTCAATTGATCAGCGAAGCAGGTCTGAAAGGCTATCGAATTGGTGGTGTGGAAGTTTCTGAAAAGCATGCTGGCTTTATGGTCAATGTGGACAATGGAACAGCCAAGGACTACGAAGACCTGATCGCCCATGTCATTGAGGCAGTAGAAGCTCACTCAGGCGTCCGTTTAGAACCAGAAGTTCGCATTATCGGCCAAGCCTAAGAACGTTAGTATTGAAGAACAATTGATAGTGTAAACATCGATAGCATCAGTCGGAAAGGGGGTGAGTGCCTATCGATACCGTAAATAGGTGGGGCAGTCTAGTAAGTCCCCGAGAGGTATTGGTGGTCTGACAGGTCTTCCTGTCAGCCGCTGCGTTTTCGTTTGAAAAGCAGTTTGGTAATCGTAGTAAAGAAGGAATTTATGTGAATTGAAAAAACCAATTATTGAGTTTAAAAATGTTACAAAGGTCTTTGAAGATAGCGGAACCGTTGTCCTAAAGGATATCAATTTTGAATTGGAAGAAGGGAAGTTCTATACCCTGCTCGGTGCATCTGGATCAGGAAAATCGACCATCCTTAATATCATTGCCGGTCTTTTAGATGCTAGCTCTGGAGATGTCTACCTTGATGGGGAACGGATCAATGATGTCCCTACCAACAAGCGGGATGTCCACACCGTCTTTCAGTCCTATGCCCTGTTTCCGCATATGACGGTCTTTGAAAATGTGGCTTTTCCCCTTCGTTTGAAAAAGCTGGACAAGGCTGAGATCGAACGTCGGGTTTCAGAAGTATTGAAAATGGTCCAGTTAGCAGGATTTGAAAAACGCTCGATCCAAAAATTATCGGGTGGTCAACGCCAGCGGGTAGCTATTGCACGGGCTATTATCAATGAACCACGAGTAGTCCTTTTAGATGAGCCTTTGTCTGCACTTGACTTGAAACTTCGGACAGACATGCAGTATGAGTTGCGGGAATTGCAACAACGCTTGGGCATTACCTTTGTCTTTGTTACCCACGACCAAGAAGAAGCCCTTGCCATGAGTGACTGGATCTTTGTCATGAATGAAGGAGAGATCGTCCAATCTGGTACACCGGTTGATATCTATGATGAACCGATCAACCACTTTGTAGCGACTTTTATCGGGGAGTCCAACATCCTAGATGGTCGCATGATCGAGGACTACTTGGTTGAGTTCAATGGCAAACGCTTTGAAGCCGTCGATGGAGGGATGCGTCCAAATGAACCAGTTGAAGTCGTCATTCGTCCAGAAGACTTGCAAATCACCCTTCCTGAAGAAGGCAAGCTCCAAGTGAAGGTGGACACCCAGCTCTTCCGTGGTGTGCATTACGAGATCATCGCCTATGATGATTTGGGTAATGAGTGGATGATTCACTCCACTCGTAAGGCCATTGTGGGAGAAGTCATCGGGCTAGACTTTGAACCAGAAGATATCCACGTTATGCGTCTCAATGAAACCGAGGAAGAATTCGATGCGCGGATCGAAGAGTACGTTGAAGTGGAAGAGCAAGAAGCTGGTTTGATTAATGCCATTGAGGAGGAAAGAGATGAAGAAAACAACCTCTAATCTATTTATCCTCCCCTATTTCTTGTGGATTTTTCTCTTTGTCTTGGCTCCTGTAGTCATGATCATCTTTCAATCGTTTTTCAACGTTGAAGGGCAGTTTTCACTTGAAAACTACAAAGAGTTCTTTACTTCGCAAAATCTGACCTATTTAAAGATGAGTTTTAATTCGGTCCTTTATGCCGGAATTGTCACCCTGGTGACGCTCTTGATCTCCTATCCGACTGCTTACTTTTTGACGCTGCTCAAACACCGGCAGTTGTGGTTGATGTTGATCGTCTTGCCAACCTGGGTCAATCTCTTGCTCAAGGCCTATGCCTTTATCGGAATCTTTGGGCAAAACGGCTCCATCAATAGCTTTTTGAGCTTTCTCGGAGTCGCTCCCCAGCAGATCCTCTTTACCGATTTCTCCTTTATCTTTGTAGCCAGCTACATCGAGTTGCCGTTTATGATTTTGCCGATCTTTAATGTCTTAGATGACTTGGATCCAAACTTGATCAATGCCAGCTATGATTTGGGAGCCAATCGTTGGGATACCTTCCGTCATGTGGTCTTCCCCTTGTCCATGAATGGAGTCCGCTCAGGTGTGCAGTCTGTCTTTATTCCTAGTCTGAGTCTCTTCATGTTGACACGGATGATCGGTGGAAATCGCGTCATTACCTTAGGGACTGCGATTGAACAGCACTTCCTAACAACACAAAACTGGGGAATGGGTTCTACCATCGGAGTTGTTCTGATCCTTGCTATGCTCTTTACCATGTGGGCAACGAGAGAAAGGAGAGAACGATGAAAAAAGTATCTCATTTCTATCTAGGCTTCGTCTTTCTGATCCTCTATCTTCCAATCTTCTATTTGATCTTTTATGCTTTCAATAAAGGGGGAGATATGAATGCCTTCACAGGCTTCACGCTTGAGCATTTCAATGAATTGTTCGCAGATAGTCGCCTGATGCTGATCTTATCAGAGACCTTCCTCTTGGCCTTCTTGTCAGCCTTGATTGCGACGGTGATCGGAACCTTTGGAGCCATTTATATCTACCAATCCAAGAAAAAGTTAGAAGGACCTTTGCTCTCCATCAATAACATTCTCATGGTAGCACCAGACGTTATGATTGGGGCCAGCTTCTTGATTCTCTTTACGACGGTGAAGTACCAGCTAGGTTTCCTATCTGTTCTGGCTAGCCACGTGGCCTTCTCGATTCCCATTGTGGTCTTGATGGTCTTGCCACGTCTCAAGGAAATGAACCGGGATATGGTTAATGCTGCCTATGACTTGGGAGCTACTCAAGTGCAAATGCTCAAAGAGATCATGTTGCCGTATCTGACACCAGCCATCATTGCGGGCTACTTTATGGCCTTTACCTATTCGCTTGATGACTTCGCCGTGACCTTCTTTGTAACTGGAAATGGCTTTACAACCTTGTCTGTAGAGATCTACTCACGTGCCCGTCAAGGAATTTCCCTCAGTATCAATGCCTTGTCTGCCCTTGTCTTTCTCTTTAGTGTGCTCTTGGTCATCGGTTACTACTTTATTACTCGTGAAAAGGAGGAAGCAGCATGAAAAAACTTTATTCATTCCTAACTGGGATTGTCCTTGTCATTCTGGTCCTCTGGGGAATTAGCCACCAGATCGAAGCGAGCATGAATACCAAAAATAGTGACAAGCTGGTCATCTACAACTGGGGAGATTATATCGATCCAGACTTGCTCAAGGAATTCACCAAAGAAACAGGGATTCAGGTGCAATATGATACCTTTGATTCCAACGAAGCCATGTACACTAAGATCAAGCAAGGTGGAACTACCTACGATATTGCGATACCTAGTGAATACATGATTGCCAAGATGATGGATGAACATCTGGTTGAAAAGTTGGACCAATCCAAGATCAAAGGGATGGAAAATATCGATCCAAAACTCTTGAACCAATCGTTTGATCCGGGTAACCAATATTCAGTACCTTATTTCTGGGGTACCTTGGGGATTATCTACAATACCAAGATGGTCAAAAATGCTCCGGAACATTGGTCAGATCTCTGGCGTGAAGAGTACAGAAATGACATCATGATGTACGATGGTGCGCGTGAGGTCATGGGAATTGGTCTCAATACCTTGGGCTATAGCCTCAATGAAAAGGATCCAAAGAAATTGCAAGAGGCAGTAGATAAACTCTACACCTTGACACCCAACATCAAAGCTTTGGTGGCCGATGAGATGAAAGGCTATATGATCCAAAACAATGCAGCTATTGGGGTTACTTTCTCAGGAGAAGCCAGCCAAATGCTGGATGCCAATAAGGATCTTCGCTATGTCGTACCAACTGAAGCCAGCAACCTTTGGTTTGATAACATTGTCATTCCAAAAACCGTGAAAAATAAAGAAGCAGCATATGCCTTTATTAACTTCATGCTTCGTCCTAAAAATGCTTTGAAAAATGCTCTTTATGTCGGCTACTCAACGCCAAATAAAAAAGCCAAAGCCATGTTGCCAAAAGAAATCCAAGATGACCAATCCTTCTATCCAAGCGATGAAACACTGGACCATTTGGAAGTCTATCAACAATTAGGCAAGAAGTTGCTTGGAGTCTATAACGATCTTTACCTTCAGGTCAAGATGTATCGGAAATAACACAAAAGGAACCTTCGGGTTCCTTTTTGATTGAAGATAAACTCCTCTTAGAAACTTTCCTTAAGTGAGTACGGACGTTAGGTGAAATTATCCAGTGGATGATTTCAGCAATCCAGGAAGTTCCATGACTTAGTTTTGAACCTAAAGTTTCAAAACTCCCGAGTGCTAGAAACAATGGTGTTTCTAGCACTTTTCTCACAGCGGAAAGTTTCATTATATATTTAGATACTCTACAAAAATGCAACATTTGAATTCTTAGCATCACTTAGGTTGTTATTTGTAAAAAAGGATTACCTATATTCTAGAAGAACCCCGAAAGTTCTTTTATGATTGCTGCATATAGTCTCTAACTAGTGAGTTAGATTGAGATTCAAATGAAAGATGCTATAATAGTAAGGAAAGTGACTGTCCCATTCAGTCATGAAAGGAAGGATTGGAGAAGAAGAGATGAAGAGACGACTGGAACTATTTTTGATTATTCTGTTACCGATCCTAGGACTGGTTTTTCTTGGCGGAAAAATCATGAATCTGACCAAAAGACCAGAACAGAAGATAACAACCACTTCTTCAAAGAAAGTCGTACAAAAATCAGAAGAAGAAATAAAAAAAGAACAAGAAGCATATCTCAAAGAGCATGAGCAAGAAATCGTCGATTTTGTAAAGTCTCAAAATCCAAAAATTGAGTCAGTTCAGATTAATTGGGATGAAACTCAGAAGAGTGATGGTGGACTTACAACTCCCGAATATTATATGAATGTTTTTGGGCGAATTAATAATATCGAGAACTCAGGATGGGGAGTGGATATTCCAATTAATGATGATCAGTCAATTAACATGCGAGAAATGTTTATGCTCCATGAACCTACGATTGGCGGAAAGCCAATTTCCTAATCAAGTACAATACGTTTTGAAAATGAACTGTGTTAGAGAAAGTTACCCCATGGAAAAACGAACGATATTTAAATTAATCACTACATTAGCTCTCCTTGCAAGTATAGGAGGATGTACCATAAAATCAAAAGAGCAAACAAAACAAGCACCCATTGCAACCCCTTCGACAACCAAGGAAGACAAAAAAACCATTAAACAAAAACAGCTCACATATCTGAAAGAACACGAGCAAGAGATGACAGCCTATGTTAAAGCTCATAATGCTAACATTACGCAGGTGTCTTATGACTGGGACAGTATTAAAACAGTTGTAGGAGGTAATGGAACGCCTCAGGGAGGTGACGAAATACTATTAGTTTATGGTTATGCCAATGGAAGTGATCTAACAAATTTTAGCCTGAATTTTACGTTAGACGAAAATAAAATGCCTAAAATAGATTCAATTGGTTCAGACAATTTGTATCGGGTAGAAAAGAAATGATCCGTCCGTTAGACAATGAGAGATGCAATAGAGGAATCACTTTTAAACGAAATAAAATTATGAGAAAACAAATAAACAATTTGATAATCGCACTTGCTTTCATTTCAACACTTGGATGTCTAGTAGGATGTGTGAAGAAAGAACGTGAAAAGAGCAGACAAGCGCAGACTGTCACCTCTTCAACCACAAAAGAAGATAAAGAAGCCATTAAACAAAAGCAGCTAGCCTATTTGAAAGAACATGAAAAAGAAATTGTTGATTTTGTGAAAGCTCAAAATCCAAAAGTCGAATCCGTTCAGATTGATTGGAACAGTATGCAAATTGAAGAGTCTGGAAACGGAACGCCTCAGGGTGGTGGATACAATTTATCTATTTCTGGTCAGATTAATCAATTAAAAAACACAAAATTCTCCGTTGATTTTTACCTAGAAGATCAAAATAGCATACCAACTATCAAAAAAATGGGCATGCTTAATGATATCTATATCGAGGAAAATGGTGGCTGGAAAATTTTTTCTTAAGTAAATAGAAGTAAAAGTGTTATGAGGAAACAAGAAAATTAAAATGAAATGTACACTTAAGTTATTAGCTTTAATGTTTATTTTCACAAGCATTGGAGGTTGTAGTGTAAAACAAAAAGCTCATACAAAACAAGTACAAACTGCAACCTCTTCCTCCACAAAAGAAGATATAGAAGTGATCAAACAAAAACAACTTGTTTATCTCAAAGAGCACGAGCAAGAAATCGTCAATTTTGTGAAATCGAAGAGTTCAAAGGTTGATTCTGTTCAGATTTATTGGGACGAAACGCAATGGATTGATGGTGGAAATGGGACCCTACAAGGTGGAGATGAGGTCATAGAAATTTTTGGTACCGTCAATCAACTTGAAGATTCAGGATGGAGGGTGGATGTCGTATTTGATTCTGATCAAAAGATGACATTTAGTATGGGCCATAATATTAGTATTAAGGGTGATTATATTGAGTAAGAACTGGAAGATTCAAAGTCTGTAAGGAGGATTTATGAAGAGACAAATGGAACTATTTTTGATCATTTTGTTACCGATCCTAGGACTGGTTTTTCTTGGAGGAAAAATCATGACCCTGACCAAAAGACCTGAACAGAAGATAACGACCCCATCTTCAAAGAAAGTCGTACAAAAACCAGAAGGAGACATAAAAAAAGAACAACTGGACTACCTAAAAGAACACGAACAGAAGGTTATTGATTTAGTCAAAGCACAAAATTCAAAAGTTGAATCCGTTCAGATTGATTGGGATCAGACACAATGGAGTGATGGTGGGCTTACAACTCCCGAATATTATATGAATGTTTATGGACGTATAAATCATATTGAAGAATCGGGTTGGGGAGTAGATATCCCAATTAATGAGGACAATACATTGAATCTAGATGAGATGTATATAGGATCCGACATTGATATAGGGGGGAGATTACTTGAGTAATTGGATCAAATCTAGGAAGAGCGTTCAAAGCTCAAGTGGGAGTACGACAATGAGATAGATGCTTTCTATATAAATCAGAAAAAGCTGGCATCGAAAGCCAAAAAAAAATCAGTAAGGTTGTCCTTACTGATTTTTTAGTTGGTTCTAGATGATGCTGTATCTGCGCCACTGTCTGTTGCTGTGGAACCTTGGTCTTGTGCGGCAGACGAGCTAGATTCAGTAGCAGATGAGCTATCGGTTTCTTTTTGTGAACTTGTTTCTGTATTGCTTGAATTGGTTTGTGTATTGGTGTTAGCATCTGTATTGGTAGCGCTGGAGTCAGATCCCTTATCATGAACTACGACGACACTGGTGCTACTAGATGGTTTATCTTCTGTCTTTTGATTGTCTTTATTGAGCAGGCTCATAATGGTAAAGGAAGTGACGATAATCCCTAAGAGACTGGCAATCGTAGCTACAACGGTTTGAAATACGGACAAACCTTGTTTGACTTTCTCACCGCGAGATGGTCTTGAGTCTACTTTTTCCTCAGGTTTTTGGTTTTTGTTACTTCTTGAATATTGTGACATGTTCATTCTCTTTCTATCAAAAATTGTTTTTTAACACTTTCCTATTATAAGTCATTTTCTGAAAAATGTCTAAAAAGAACTGAATTTTATAGAGTGATTTTGCCGCATCTCTCTTTATCAAATCCTTGTCCCAAGCGGTTAGAAATGATAAAATAGAAGTTACGTAAAAAGAAAGTGATGGATGCGTAGGACATGATCTATTTTGACAATTCAGCAACGACTAAACCCTATCCAGAAGCCCTTGCGACTTATACAGAAGTAGCGACTCGGATCTGGGGCAACCCTTCTAGTTTGCACAATCTAGGTAGTCAAGCTACTCGTATTTTGGAAGCTTCTCGGAAACAAATTGCGGAGCTAATTGGCAAGAAAGCTGAGGAAATTTACTTCACGTCTGGTGGAACAGAAGGGGACAACTGGATCCTAAAGGGTGTCGCCTTTGAGAAAGCTCCTTATGGCAAGCATATCATTGTCTCTGACATCGAGCATCCCGCTATCAAGGAATCGGCTGCTTGGTTAAAGACGCAGGGATTCGAAGTGGACTATGCTCCAGTGGATGCGCGTGGCTTTGTCAAGGTGGATGCCTTGGCTAGTCTTCTCCGTCCGGATACGACCTTGGTCTCTGTCATGGCCGTCAACAATGAGATTGGCGCTATCCAGCCCATCCATGACATCGCGACTCTCCTAGAAGATCGGCCAACGGTTAGTTTCCATGTCGATGCGGTTCAAGCTTTAGCCAAGGTAGCAACAGAAGTTTATCTACCAGAGCGCGTGGACTTTGCGACCTTCTCTAGTCATAAATTCCATGGTCTTCGTGGAGTTGGCTTTGTCTACATCAAAGAAGGCAAAAAGATCACACCCCTCTTAACGGGTGGAGGTCAAGAAAAAGAAATGCGCTCGACAACTGAGAATGTGGCAGGTATCGCAGCAACCGCAAAAGCCCTACGCTTAGCTATGGAAAACCAAGAAGCTTTTGCCAGCAAGACCCAGCAGATGAAAGAAGTGATCCGCAAAGAATTGGCCAACTATCCAGATGTCACCATCTTTTCTGGTGAGGATCACTTTGCGCCTCACATCTTGACTTTCGGGATCAAGGGAGTTCGTGGAGAAGTAGTGGTCCATGCCTTTGAAGAGTTTGATATTTACATCTCGACAACCAGTGCTTGCTCGTCCAAAGCTGGTAAGCCAGCTGGAACCTTGATTGCTATGGGAGTGGATAAGAGTATCGCACAGACAGCTGTTCGCCTCAGTCTCGATATTGAAAATGACATGAGCCAAGTCGAGCAATTCTTAACCAAGTTCAAACTGATTTACGAGCAAACACGAAAAGTACGTTAATTTTAGAAGGAAATCAACATGACCTTAACCTATTCAGAAATTATGATTCGCTATGGAGAGCTTTCTACTAAAGGAAAGAACCGTATGCGTTTTATCAATAAACTTCGCAATAATATCCAAGATGTTTTATCTATCTATCCAGCTGTCAAAGTGACAGCTGACCGCGATCGGGCGCATGCCTATCTGCATGGGACAGATTATGAGCCAGTAGCAGAATCCCTCAAGCAGGTTTTTGGAATCCAAAATTTTTCACCTGTTTACAAGATTGAAAAATCAGTACCAGCCTTGAAAGCTGCGGTGCAAGAGATTATGAAGGAGATATACAAGGACGGCTTGACCTTTAAAATCTCAAGTAAGCGCAGCGATCACACTTTTGAACTCGATAGTCGCGAACTCAATCAAACCCTAGGTGGTGCTGTCTTTGAAGCCATCCCAACGATTCAGGCTCAGATGAAAAAGCCAGATATCAACTTGCAAGTTGAAATTCGAGAAGAAGCAGCCTACATCTCTTATGAAACCATCAAGGGGGCAGGAGGTCTTCCAGTTGGGACTTCTGGAAAAGGGATGCTCATGCTTTCTGGTGGGATCGACTCTCCAGTAGCTGGCTACTTAGCCTTGAAGCGTGGAGTAGATATCGAAGCGGTCCACTTTGCGAGCCCCCCTTATACCAGTCCAGGTGCCTTGAAAAAAGCTCATGACTTAACACGGAAGTTGACCAAGTTTGGGGGCAATATCCAATTTATCGAAGTGCCCTTCACAGAGATCCAAGAGGAAATCAAGGCAAAAGCACCGGAAGCTTATCTCATGACCTTGACCCGCCGCTTTATGATGCGCATCACAGATCGTATTCGCGAGGTTCGCGGTGGTTTGGTGATTATCAACGGTGAAAGCTTAGGACAAGTGGCTAGCCAAACCTTAGAGAGTATGCAAGCCATCAATGCAGTAACCAATACACCAGTTATCCGTCCGGTGGTGACCATGGACAAGTTGGAAATCATCGATATTGCCCAAGAGATTGATACCTTTGAAATCTCTATCCAACCGTTTGAAGACTGTTGTACCATCTTTGCACCAGATCGTCCAAAGACTAATCCGAAACTCAAAAATGCAGAGCAGTATGAGCAACGTATGGATGTGGAAGCCTTAGTTGAGCGAGCTGTAGCAGGCATCATCGTAACAGAGATCACACCAAAAGTAGAAAAAGACGAGGTTGATGACCTGATTGAGGATTTGCTATAGGAGAGACTGGGCGTATCCAGCCTCTTTTTCTAACCAACTTAAAGGAGACAAGATGAAAAAAATTATCGTATTAATGACAAGTTTGCTTCTGTTGACAGGCTGTGTCAAAGTATCGTTTACTGGCCCGAAAAAAGAAGAGAAGACTAGCCAATCAAGCAATAGAAAAAAAGAACCCCTCACATTTGTCAGGGCCGAGCAGTATAAAGACCAGGACAACGAAGTCTTGGAAGCGTCTGAGAAATTTATCAAGGAACATCCAACGCTTGGAGAACCTGGAAAATTATTTGTCTTTTTCCCAGGATATACCTTTGGAAATGAGGAAAATCGCTTCGCCTTATTCTTTATTGTGAATCGTACCACCACAACTATCGATCGTGATGGATCCTTTGTCCTGAATTTGGAATATGATGGAGAGCCACTTTTTAAAGATGTTACAGTTGACTATGAAGTGAGCGAATCGGGTGTGTTAAAACCAAATACTGCTGCAGCAATTCCGATAAAAATTACTAAGGAACAAGAAGAAAAAATGAAGGGGATGAACGATTCGTCTAAAGCCAAAATGAGCTTTAATGACTTTAAATTTAAGGATAAGTAGATGAAAGCCGGTTTTGAATGCGATCTTAAACTACAAGATACAAAAAATAGATTTTTCAAAGAAAATTCGCTTTCAAAGCGCAAAAATACTTGTCTTTGTCTGATAGAAGTGATATACTTAGAGAGTTGACTATGCACATGCCTGTGCAACCGCTCGAACATCGTCGCTCATTTCCATGAGAGTAAGTGGTTCGTCCCACGATGCTAGGCGAGTCTTCACAAAAATACGGGGAAACCCAAAAATACATAGGAGGTGCATAATGAGCACATACGCAATCATTAAAACTGGCGGAAAACAAGTTAAAGTTGAAGTTGGTCAAGCAGTCTACGTTGAAAAATTGAACGTTGAAGCTGGTCAAGAAGTTACATTTAACGAAGTTGTTCTTGTTGGTGGTGAAAACACTGTTGTCGGAACTCCACTTGTTTCAGGAGCTACTGTTGTTGGAACTGTTGAAAAACAAGGAAAACAAAAGAAAGTTGTTACTTACAAGTACAAACCTAAAAAAGGTAGCCACCGTAAACAAGGTCACCGTCAACCTTACACTAAAGTTGTCATCAACGCAATCAACGCTTAATTTTTAGGAGAACACATGATACAAGCAGTCTTTGAACGAGCCGAAGATGGCGAGCTGAGGAGTGCAGAAATCACTGGGCACGCTGGAAGCGGTGAATACGGCTTTGATGTCGTGTGTGCATCGGTTTCGACTCTAGCCATTAACTTTATCAACTCTGTTGAGAAATTTGCAGGCTACGAACCGGATCTAGAATTAAACGAAGAAGAAGGTGGCTTCCTTCGGGTCACTATCCCGACAGATATTCCACCACATCAAAGAGAAATGACCCAACTATTCTTTGAATCATTTTTCTTAGGGATGGCAAACTTATCGGAGAACTCTTCAGAGTTCGTCCAAACAAGAGTTATCACAGAAAACTAACATGGAGGAAAACAATTATGTTGAAATTGAATCTTGCTAACTTGCAACTTTTCGCCCACAAAAAAGGTGGAGGTTCTACATCAAACGGACGTGATTCACAAGCAAAACGTCTTGGAGCTAAAGCAGCTGATGGACAAACTGTAACAGGTGGATCTATCCTTTACCGTCAACGCGGTACACACATCTACCCAGGTGTGAACGTTGGACGTGGTGGAGACGATACTTTGTTCGCAAAAGTTGAAGGCGTAGTACGCTTCGAACGTAAAGGTCGCGATAAAAAACAAGTTTCTGTTTACCCAATCGCAAAATAAAAAGGTTTTTAAACCTTTTTGTCCCGAGCCTGATCCAAAGGTGAGGAAGCTAGAAATAGCAAAATTAAAGCTTTCTGATTTATCAGAAGGCTTTTTTCTTTTATTTATTTAAAAATATCATGTTTACCATTGTTAATATAATGTTTGAATTTGTGTTTTTTGAAAAAAGTAGTATAATAGAGACAAATATAGTAGGAATGGAAGTAGTACCATGAAAGATAGCAGACATGTTGAAATTCTTCAGGAACTAGATCGAAAAAGTGTGGTATCAGTCAAAGAACTCAAGGAACTCTTTGGGGTGACAGACATGACCATTCGTCGCGATCTGATCGATCTTGAAAAACAAGGTCTTTTAGTTCGTGTACATGGTGGAGCCCACAAAAAGGTAAAAGATAGCTTGTTAGAGGCTTCTCACAGTGAGAAAAATCTCATCAATATTGATGAGAAACGAACCATTGCAAAAAAATGTGCAGAGTTGATCGAAAATGGGGATACCGTCTTTATTGGGTCTGGTACGACAACAGATTTTATCGGCGACTATTTAGAAGGAAAGGAAATCAGTATTGTCACCAATTCCCTCCCCATTTTTGAAAAGCTAAAGGATTTTCCAAATTATGACCTGATCTTAGTTGGTGGTCGCTACCGGGTGAAGACACAAACTTTTGTCGGGCAATTTGCCAATAAACTCTTGAAAGAAATAAAGGTTTCTAAAGCTTTCATCGGGGTCAATGGCATCGATGGGCATCATGTTTCCACAGCCAATGAAGAAGAAGGAAATGGTAATGCTATTATTCTAAACAATGCAATTGAGAAATATGTGGTTGCCGATAACAGTAAGTTTGATAGCTATTCTTTCTATAGTTTCTATCGAGTGGAAGACCTGAATGCCATTATTACTGATGGTAGTATTCCAAAGAAGATCAAAGACAAATACGGCTTGTATACGAAAATCATATAAAACCAGAGGCTGGGACAAAAGTCCTAGCCTCTCAATTGTCTTTGGATTGTCGAGCAAGACGCAGTGGTTGAGTGCTCAAAGCACTGCTTTGAGGTGGCGGATAGAACTTGCGAAGCAAGTATCCTAAGTCTTTGTTCGCTTTTAAAGCTTCAAAGATGCCCTATGTTGACGGAAACTATGTTTCCTTTATCTGCAACCTTCAACAGTCTCCCAGACTGTTGAAGCTGTGCGGAGGTGGGACGACGAAATCGAATTCTAACGAATGACCGATTTCTGTCCCACTCTCTTTTTACCGATTTAATGATGTTGGAAAATGACGGATAGAAAGCGCTTTAGAGTGTTATATAAACAAAAATGAACAAATTTAGACAAAAAAGATTGACAATCAATCAATATAGTGATATACTGAAGCTATAAATAAATAGTTAGATAAGGAGGTGGCAACAATGGGGTTAAATCAACTCTTTAACAAAGATCTTGTGTTTTGCCTACATGCCAAGGATCAAACAGATCTCTTTAAGCAGGTAGCAAGCTTATTGGAAGAGCGACAGATTGTGACACCAACCTATCGTTCCGCTTTGATTGAGCGTGAAAAGTCTTTCCCGACTGGATTAGACATGGAATTTCTTGGTAAGGACTTACCAAATGTGGCGATCCCGCACACAGACATTGTCCATAATCTCACTGAGAATGTGGTTGTGGTTCGTTTGGATCAACCTGTAACCTTCCATAATATGATTGCTCCAGATAAGGAAGTTCAAGTTTCACTCTTATTCTTCATTATCAATAATACGAGCTCAAGCCAAACCAATATTTTGGCCCAGCTGATGGATTTCTTTACATCCAATGGAAATCTCGAAGCTCTATCAAAATTAGATAGTGAAGATAAGCTTTATCAATACATTACGGAAACTATTTCCTAAAACATTCGTAAATATTTATAATGGAGGACATCCAAATGATTAAAATTTTAGCTGCCTGTGGTGCAGGCGTTAACTCTAGCCACCAAATTAAGAATGCGTTGGAAGAAGAGTTGTCAAACCGTGGTTATGATGTGCGTTGTGACGCTGTCATGGTCAAAGACGTCAATGAAGATTTGATTTCTGGTTATGACATCTTTACTCCAATTGCTGCAACTGATTTGGGATTCGATCCTGGTATTCCAGTGGTAGAAGCAGGACCAATCTTGTTCCGTATTCCAGCGATGAGTGCGCCAGTCTTTGATAACATCGAAGCTGCTATTAAAGAACATGGATTAAGTTAATATTTTTTTAAACACGATTGTAAGCGTTATCCAATTATAAAATTGGGAACACTTTAAGCTGTAAATTACAAAAAATTCATAAATCGGGAGGATTTATTATGAATGGAATTATAGATTTTGCCAATAAATTTTTCAAACCCATCCTAGACATGGGTGGTCCGATCATCATGTTAATCATTTTGACGGTTTTGGCCCTCTTGTTTGGAGTGAAATTCTCTAAAGCCCTTGAAGGTGGTATTAAACTTGCCATCGCCCTTACTGGTATCGGTGCAATCATCGGTATGTTGAATGGAGCCTTCTCAGCTTCTCTTGCAAAATTTGTTGAGAATACAGGTATCCAATTGACTATTACTGACGTTGGTTGGGCTCCACTTGCAACCATCACATGGGGTTCTGCCTGGACGCTCTACTTCTTGTTGGTGATGCTGATTGTCAACATCGTGATGTTGCTAATTAAGAAAACTGACACACTTGATGTCGACATCTTCGATATTTGGCACTTGTCAATCACTGGTCTTTTGATCAAATGGTATGCTGATAAGAATGGTGTTAGTGCAGGGGTATCCCTCTTTGTTGCAACTCTTGCCGTTGTCCTTGTAGGGGTTATGAAAATCATCAATTCAGACTTGATGAAACCAACATTTGATGATTTGTTGAATGCACCAAGTTCATCACCTATGACATCTACTCACATGAACTACATGATGAACCCAATCATCATGGTCTTGGATAAAATCTTTGACAAATTCTTCCCAGGTCTTGATAAATACGACTTCGATGCTGCTAAATTGAACAAGAAGATCGGTTTCTGGGGATCTAAATTCTTTATCGGTTTCCTTCTTGGTATCGTCATCGGTATCATGGGTACTCCACATCCAGTTGCTAATGTTGCTGATGCTGACAAATGGGAATTGGTTATTAAAGGTTGGTTGAGCCTTGGTTTGACTGCCGGTGTCTGCTTGGAATTGTTCTCATTGATCGGTTCTTGGTTCATCGCAGCGGTAGAACCATTGTCACAAGGTATTACAAACGTTGCTACGAAACGTCTTCAAGGACGTAAATTCAACATCGGTTTGGACTGGCCATTTATCGCTGGTCGTGCTGAAATCTGGGCTTGTGCCAACGTACTTGCACCAATCATGTTGATCGAAGCAGTGCTTCTTTCTAAAGTCGGAAATGGTATCTTGCCACTTGCTGGTATCATCGCAATGGGTGTAACTCCAGCCTTGTTGGTTGTTACACGCGGTAAATTGATCCGTATGATCATCTTCGGAAGCCTTCTCTTGCCACTCTTCCTTCTTTCAGGTACATTGATTGCACCATTTGCAACTCAATTGGCTAAGAGTGTTGATGCCTTCCCTAAAGGAGTAGCATCTACTCAATTAATCACTCACTCAACTCTTGAAGGGCCAGTTGAAAAATTGCTCGGTTGGACAATCGGTAACGCAACAACAGGTGATATCAAATTTATCTTTGGTGTAGTTGCCTTCTTGGCATTCTATATCGGAATCTTCGCTTGGTACAGAAAACAAATGATCAAACGTAATGAAGAATATGTAGCAAATGCTAAATAATCATCACATGTAGTTTGAAAACTGACACCATATCTTTTCTAGATATGGTGTTTTTATTTTAAAAAATGTTCGAAAATAAACAATTTAATGTTGACTTTCGTTCGAAATAGGTGTAATATAATATCAAAAGTAAGAAAATGTTTCTTTGTGAAAAATTAACAACAGGAATATTTGCTGAAACAAACAAAAGGAGGACAGGACATGTCTATTGTAATTGGTGCAGATGCTGCAGGATTAAGATTAAAAGATCTCGTGAAAGAGTTTCTTGTAAAGGAAAACTTCGATGTTGTAGATGTAACTGCTGAAGGTCAAGATTTTGTAGATGTGACACTTGCAGTTGCGAGCGAAGTGAACAAAAACGATCAAAATCTTGGAATCGTGATTGATGCTTATGGAGCTGGTCCATTTATGGTTGCGACTAAAATCAAAGGAATGGTGGCAGCAGAAGTTTCAGATGAACGTTCTGCTTATATGACACGTGGACACAACAATTCTCGAATGATTACCATGGGAGCTGAAATTGTTGGGGATGAATTGGCGAAAAACATTGCCAAAGGCTTCGTCAATGGTAAATACGACGGCGGCCGTCACCAAATCCGTGTTGATATGTTGAATAAGATGTGCTAATGAGAGGAGAATTCAAATGAGAATTGCAATTGGTTGTGATCACATTGTGACAAATGAAAAAATGGCTGTTTCTGATTTTTTGAAATCAAAAGGATACGAAGTGCTCGACTTTGGGACTTATGACCATACACGTACCCACTATCCAATCTTTGGTAAGAAAGTCGGTGAAGCCGTAGCAAGTGGCCAAGCAGATCTTGGTGTTTGTATCTGTGGTACTGGTGTTGGGATCAACAATGCTGTTAACAAAGTACCTGGTATCCGTTCTGCCTTAGTACGCGATATGACAACTGCTCTTTATGCAAAAGAAGAATTGAACGCGAATGTCATCGGGTTTGGTGGTAAAATTACTGGTGAATTGCTCATGTGCGATATCATTGAAGCATTCATCCACGCTGAATACAAACCAACTGAAGAAAATAAAAAATTGATCGCTAAGATCCAACATGTGGAAACCCATAATGCTCATCAAGCGGATGCTGATTTCTTTACAGAATTCCTTGAAAAATGGGACCGTGGTGAATACCACGACTAAGAGGTGACGTATGATATTAACGGTCACGATGAACCCTTCGATTGATATTTCTTATCCTTTGGATGTACTCCAGTTGGATACAGTCAATCGTGTAGCTGAGGTGAGTAAGACAGCTGGTGGGAAAGGTCTTAACGTTACTCGTGTACTTTCTGAGATAAAGGATCCAGTGGCAACGACTGGCCTACTTGGTGGTCGGACGGGGCAATTCATTCTCGATCATTTAGGAGAAGGGATAGAGGAACGTTTCTTTGAAATTGCTGGAGATACACGTAATTGTATCGCCATCCTTCACGAAGGCAAGCAAACAGAAATCTTAGAAAAAGGTCCAACCATTTCTGAGAAAGAAGGCCAAGACTTTCTCGACCATTATCGTCACTTGGTTGAACAAGTAGAGGTTGTTGCCATCTCTGGAAGTCTTCCTGCTGGTTTACCAGTGGACTACTATGCTATCCTTGTCAAGATTGCAAGGGAAGCTGGGAAACCAGTCGTACTTGATTGCTCGGGAGCTTCTTTAGAAGCTGCCATTCAAGCAGCTGTCAAGCCTACGGTCATTAAACCAAACAATGAAGAATTATCACAGTTGTTAGGAAAAGAAGTGAGTAAGAATGTGGAAGACTTAAAAGAAGTTCTTCAGGATTCTCTCTTTGATGGCATCGAATGGGTGATTGTCTCCCTTGGTGCAAATGGCGCTTTCGCTAAACATGGGGATGTCTTCTATAAGGTAGATATTCCTAAGATTGATGTCGTCAATCCAGTTGGATCTGGTGATTCGACTGTTGCAGGGATTGCATCTGGTCTCTATCATCATGAGAGTGACGCAGACTTGCTCAAGAAAGCAAATGTTCTTGGAATGTTAAATGCACAAGAAGCACAAACAGGACATGTCAACATGGGGCACTATGATGCCTTGTATCAACAATTAATCGTAAAAGAGGTATAAAATGGTATTAACAGAACAAAAACGCAACTATTTGGAACGTCTCAGCACAAAAGACGGTGTCATTTCAGCTTTGGCCTTCGACCAACGTGGAGCTTTGAAACGCTTGATGGCCAAATATCAAGACACAGAACCAACAGTAGCACAAATGGAAGAATTAAAAGTCCTTGTAGCTGATGAATTGACAAAATATGCTTCATCTATGTTATTGGACCCAGAATATGGTCTACCTGCTACAAAAGCCTTGGACAAAGATGCTGGTCTCTTACTTGCCTATGAAAAAACAGGTTACGATACATCAAGCACCAAGCGCTTGCCAGACTGCTTGAACCTTTGGTCAGCAAAACGCATCAAAGAACAAGGCGCAGATGCTGTGAAGTTCTTGCTCTACTATGATGTAGACAGTGCAGATGAACTCAACCAAGAAAAACAAGCTTATATCGAACGCATCGGTTCAGAATGTGTGGCAGAAGACATTCCATTCTTCCTTGAAATCTTGGCTTATGATGAAGGAATTGCAGATGCAACCTCTGCTGAATATGCGAAATTGAAACCTCGTAAGGTGATTGAGGCTATGAAAGTCTTCTCAGATCCTCGTTTCAATATCGATGTCTTGAAAGTGGAGGTTCCAGTTAATGTGAACTTCGTGGAAGGATTTGGAGAAGGAGAAGTTGTCTATAGTCGTGAAGAAGCAGCTGCTTTCTTCAAAGAACAAGAAGAAGCAACCAACCTTCCATACATCTACCTCAGTGCAGGTGTATCTGCAAAACTCTTCCAAGAAACCTTGGAATTTGCTCATGCATCTGGTGCAAACTTCAACGGCGTTCTTTGTGGACGTGCGACATGGGCAGGTTCAGTAGAAGCTTACATCAAAGATGGAGAAGCAGCTGCTCGTGAATGGCTTCGTACAGAAGGGCGTCAAAATATTGAAGAATTGAACGCAGTCTTGGATAAAGTAGCAACACCTTGGACAGAACGCGTATAAGATTCAATGATGATTGCCTCCTAAAGCAACAGTTAGAGAGTGGGACAGTAATCGGTCATTCGGTAGAATTCGATTTCGTCGTCCCACCTCCGCACAGTTGAGTAGGGCTGTAAAAGCTGATGAAATCAGCGTAGTAGAGCCCACTCAACCACTGCGTCTTGCTCGACAATCCAAAGATGATTGAGAGGCTAGGACTTTTATCCCAGCCTCTTCATTATTTCAAGGTCTTGTTTATTTTTTATAAAAAAATGTTTAAAAATTTTCGCTGTAAGGGTTTACAAAACAAAAAGTTTATGATAGAATAAGTTTATAAGTTGAATAGCAGTGAGCGTTACTAAGTTAGATTAGGCGTGACCACAAGTAGACTGAACAATTAGTGTATGCTAGTTTTTTCAGTTGCTTCGTGGTCATTTTTATTTGCTTTTAACAAATTTTACAAAGGAGAGCCTCATGTATCGTATTATCCATCCAATGAACAATAATGTTGCTTTGGTTCAAAATGAACTACAACAAGAGTTGATTGTTATTGGGAGTGGGATTGCATTTGGGAAAAAGAAAAATGATCTAGTAGCTGATGATAAGGTCGAAAAAGTATTTCGTTTAAACACGGATGAGTCAAGAGAAAACTTTATGGCCCTTCTAAAGAATGTTCCTCTTGATTTCATTACAACCACTTATGAAGTGATTGATACCTTGTCTAAGAAATATGCCTATCCTGTTCAAGAATATATCTATGTGACATTAACAGATCACATCTTTTGTTCTTACCAGGCAGTTCAACAGGGAAGATATAAATACAGTGACCTTCCTGATGTGTCTGCTATGCATCCGATTCCCTATAAAATCGCAAAAGAAGCGATTGAGATCTTTCGAAAGCGGCTCTTGGATCAATTTCCTGACGATGAAGTGAATCGCATCGCTTATCATTTCATTAATGCACAAGGGGAAATGATTCATGAGCAAGATCCAGATGTTCAGGACCGACAAGTTATTTTGAAAGCTGTAGAAGAAAAACTAGCTCAAAATGGATTGAAACGGAAAGAAGAAAACAGTCATTTCTATGATCGCTTTATGATCCATCTCAATTATTTCCTAGATTCGCTAGATAAGGGAAGAGAAGATCCAGAAGGTTTGAGCGAGATGGAACAACTGATTCAGCTAAGTTATCCAAAGGCTTATGAGATTAGTCATCAAATCTACCAAACCATCGCTGAACAGACAGGAGCCAAGATATCTCCTAATGAAAAAGTCTATTTAGCCCTTCATATTCAACGTCTATTATAAAAATTTTCAAAAGGTATCATAAGGAGGAACCAACATGAATAAAGAAGAAGTCCAATTACTTGGCTTTGAAATTGTCGCTTATGCCGGTGACGCTCGATCAAAATTAGTGGAAGCCTTAAAAGCTGCTGAAAATGGTGATTTTGCTAAAGCAGAATCCTTAGTAGAAGAAGCGGGGTCTTGTATCGCTGAGGCTCACAAATCTCAAACGACCATGCTAGCGCATGAAGCAGCAGGAGAAGAAATCCCCTATAGCATTACCATGATGCATGGTCAAGACCATCTCATGACAACAATCCTATTAAAAGACGTGATTCACCATCTGATTGAACTATATAAAAGAGGAGCGAAATAATGAATAAACTGATTGAACTGATTGAAAAAGGGAAACCTTTCTTTGAAAAGATTTCTCGAAACAAATATTTGCGAGCGATTCGGGATGGCTTTATTGCAGGGATGCCTGTTATCCTTTTCTCATCTATCTTCATCCTAATTGCGTATGTACCAAACGCTTGGGGATTCCATTGGTCTAAAGATATTGAAACTTTCTTGATGACTCCATATAGCTATTCTATGGGCATCTTGGCCTTCTTCGTTGGTGGTACAACGGCTAAGGCTTTGACTGATTCAATGAACCGCGACCTTCCAGCAACTAACCAAATCAACTTCATTTCTACAATGTTGGCTTCTATGGTTGGCTTCTTGCTCATGGCTGCCGAACCTGCTAAAGAAGGTGGATTCTTAACAGCCTTCATGGGTACAAAAGGTCTGTTGACAGCCTTCATTGCAGCCTTTGTTACCGTTAATGTTTATAAGGTCTGTGTGAAAAATAATGTGACGATTCGCATGCCAGACGAGGTTCCACCAAATATTTCACAAGTATTTAAAGACCTGATTCCATTTACATTGTCAGTTGTACTCTTGTATGCACTTGAATTAGTTGTGAAAGCAAGCCTTCATGTAACGGTTGCTGAATCAATCGGTACCCTTCTTGCTCCACTATTCTCAGCAGCAGACGGTTATGTTGGTATTACGATTATTTTCGGTGCCTTTGCATTCTTCTGGTTTATTGGTATTCACGGCCCATCTATCGTTGAGCCTGCGATTGCAGCGATCACTTATGCAAATGCCGAAGTCAACTTGAACCTCCTTCAACAAGGTATGCACGCTGATAAGATCCTTACATCTGGTACACAAATGTTCATCGTCACTATGGGTGGTACTGGTGCAACTCTTGTTGTTCCGTTCATGTTTATGTGGTTATGTAAATCGAAACGAAATCGTGCTATTGGACGCGCTTCAGTAGTTCCTACATTCTTTGGTGTAAACGAACCAATCTTGTTTGGTGCACCACTTGTTTTGAACCCAATCTTCTTTATCCCATTCATCTTTGCACCAATTGCAAACGTATGGATCTTTAAGTTCTTTATTGAAACACTTGGCATGAACTCATTTACTGCCAACCTTCCATGGACTACACCAGGACCTCTTGGTATTGTTCTTGGTACAAACTTCCAGTTCTTATCATTCGCTCTTGCAGCATTGTTAATTGTAGTAGATATTGTTATCTACTATCCATTCCTCAAGGTTTATGATGAACAAATTCTTGAAGAAGAACGTTCAGGTAAAACTAATGATGAATTAAAAGAAAAGGTAGCTGCAAACTTTAACACTGCAAAAGCAGATGCTATTCTTGAAAAAGCTGGAGTAGATTCAGCACAAAATACAATTACTGAAGAAACAAACGTCCTCGTTCTTTGTGCTGGTGGAGGAACAAGTGGTCTTCTTGCCAATGCTTTGAATAAAGCCGCAGAAGAGTATAAAGTTCCAGTTAAAGCTGCAGCAGGTGGCTATGGAGCCCACCGTGAAATGTTGCCAGAATTTGACCTTGTTATCTTGGCGCCTCAGGTTGCTTCCAACTTCGAAGATATGAAGGCTGAAACAGATAAACTAGGCATCAAATTGGCGAAGACAGAAGGTGCTCAGTACATCAAGTTAACCCGTGATGGAAAAGGTGCTCTAGCCTTTGTTCAAGCTCAATTTGAAGAATAAGAACTAAAAAGTGAGATGGAGATGGATGGCTCACTAACTCCTCTCCCCTCGCTTTTCATTTTATCCAATCAAGAAATAGGTGAAAATATGACAAAAACACTTCCTAAAGATTTTATTTTTGGTGGCGCAACTGCAGCTTATCAGGCAGAAGGTGCGACTCATACAGACGGTAAAGGACCTGTTGCATGGGATAAATATTTAGCAGACAACTATTGGTATACTGCTGAACCAGCGAGTGATTTCTACCATAAATATCCAGTAGACTTACAGTTGGCGGAAGAATATGGCGTAAACGGAATTCGTATTTCTATTGCTTGGTCACGTATTTTCCCAACTGGCTATGGTGAAGTCAATCCAAAAGGGGTAGAATTCTATCATAAGTTATTTGCAGAATGCCATAAACGTCATGTAGAACCATTCGTAACTCTTCACCACTTTGATACTCCTGAAGCTCTTCACTCAAATGGAGACTTCTTGAATCGTGAAAATATCGAACACTTTGTAGATTATGCTGCTTTCTGTTTTGAAGAATTCCCAGAAGTCAACTACTGGACAACCTTCAATGAAATTGGCCCAATCGGTGATGGTCAATACTTGGTTGGTAAATTCCCACCAGGTATTCAATATGACCTTGCCAAAGTCTTCCAATCTCACCACAATATGATGGTTTCTCATGCACGTGCTGTGAAATTGTACAAAGACAAAGGTTATAAAGGTGAAATCGGGGTTGTTCACGCACTTCCAACTAAGTATCCATTGGATCCTAAAAATCCTGCAGACGTACGTGCTGCTGAGTTGGAAGATATCATCCACAACAAGTTTATCTTGGATGCGACTTACCTCGGACACTATTCAGATGCAACCATGGAAGGGGTAAACCACATTCTTTCAGTTAATGGTGGTAGTCTGGATCTTCGGGACGAAGACTTTGCAGCACTTGAAGCAGCTAAAGATTTGAACGACTTCCTTGGAATTAACTACTACATGAGTGATTGGATGGAAGCCTTTGATGGCGAAACAGAAATCATTCATAATGGTAAAGGGGAAAAAGGAAGCTCTAAATACCAAATCAAAGGTGTTGGACGTCGTGTAGCTCCTGACTATGTACCTCGTACTGACTGGGACTGGATCATCTACCCTCAAGGTTTGTATGATCAAATCATGCGTGTCAAGAAAGATTATCCAAATTACAAGAAGATCTACATCACTGAAAACGGACTTGGATACAAAGATGAGTTTGTGGACAATACGGTTTATGACGATGGCCGGATTGATTATGTGAAACAACACTTGGAAGTCTTGTCGGATGCGATTGCTGATGGTGCAAACGTCAAAGGATACTTCATCTGGTCTCTTATGGACGTCTTCTCTTGGTCTAATGGTTACGAAAAACGCTATGGTCTCTTCTATGTAGACTTTGAAACCCAAGAGCGCTATCCGAAGAAATCGGCTCATTGGTACAAGAAAGTAGCTGAAACTCAAGTGATTGAATAAGTATCAACTGGAACTGTTTTAGTTCCAGTTTTTTTATTTTCACTTGATGAAGGTCTCTTAAACGCATCTCTTCTTTCAGCCCCTAATTTATGGTATAATAGATCGATACTGTAATAAGGAAAATAGAATGAATATACAACAATTACGATATGTAGTGGCGATTGCCAATAGTGGTACTTTTCGTGAGGCTGCTGAAAAAATGTATGTGAGTCAGCCGAGCTTGTCTATTTCAGTACGCGATCTGGAAAAGGAACTGGGCTTTAAAATTTTTCGTCGAACTAGTTCGGGGACATTTTTGACCCGTCGGGGAATGGAATTTTATGAAAAAGCGCAGGACGTGGTTAAGGGGTTTGATATTTTTCAAAATCAATATGCCAGTCCTGAAGAAGAGAAGAAAGAATTCTCTATTTCTAGTCAACACTATGACTTCTTGCCACCATTGATGACGGAATTCTCGATCCGCTATCCGGAAAATAAAAACTTCCGCATCTTTGAGTCAACGACGGTCCAAATTTTGGATGAAGTGGCTCAAGGGCATAGTGAGTTGGGGATTATTTATCTCAACCGTCAAAATACCAAGGGAATTATGCAACGGGTTGATAAATTAGGACTTGAAGTGGTGGATTTGATTCCTTTTCAGACTCATATTTACCTTCGCAAGGGACACCCTCTGGCTAAGAAGAAAAAACTAGTCATGGAAGATCTAGCTCAATTGCCAACTGTTCGCTTTACCCAAGAAAAAGATGAGTACCTCTATTATTCAGAGAACTTTGTCGATACCAGTTCGAGCTCCCAAATGTTCAATGTAACCGACCGGGCCACCTTGAATGGGATCTTGGAGCGGACAGATGCTTATGCGACAGGATCAGGCTTTTTAGATAGCCAGTCAGTGAATGGTATTACCGTGATTCCTTTAGAAGACAACTTGGACAATAAAATGGTCTATGTCAAACGCGAAGAGATGGATCTCTCCCCTGTAGCAGAGAAGTTTGTCGAGGTCATGGTAGAGTATTTTGATCAAAAGAGGTAAGAAATGAAGAGAAAAATAATGGTTCCAGTAGCAATTGTGCTATTGGTCCTACTGGATCAGTTGGTCAAATGGTATGTAGTCAAGAACATTCCACTGGGTGTCGTTAAGTCTTTTATTCCCCATGTGGTCAGCCTGACCTATCTTCAAAACACAGGTGCAGCTTTTTCACTTCTTGAAAATCAGCAATGGTTCTTTACCCTCATCACTCTAGTCGTGATGGTAGGGGCCTTTTACTATCTTTATAAGCACCTTAAGGGGTCGCTTTGGATGGTGATGGGCTTGACCTTGGTGATTGCAGGTGGCTTGGGGAATTTTATCGATCGCCTGCGTCAGGGCTTTGTGGTCGATATGTTCCACCTGGATTTTATGAATTTTGCCATTTTTAATGTAGCAGATAGTTATTTGACAGTTGGAGTTTTCTTGCTCCTGATCCTGATGTTGAAAGAGGAAACGCATGGAAATTAAAATCGAAGTAGCCGGTGCGCGACTGGATAAGGCTTTGGCGGATTTGACTCCCTTGTCACGAGCTGTAGCCAATGAGCAGATCAAAGAAGGAAAAGTTCTGGTCAATGGAACTGTGAAAAAAGCTAAGTATACGGTCAAAGAAGGAGACATCATCCAGTATGAAGTCCCAGAAGTGGAAGAGGTCAGCTATGAAGCAGAAGATCTGCCCTTAGACATCGTCTATGAGGACCAGGATGTCGTCGTCGTCAATAAACCCCAAGGCATGGTTGTTCACCCGAGTGCCGGCCACACCAGTGGAACCTTGGTCAATGCCCTTTTATACCATGTCAAAGACCTTTCAGGGATCAATGGAGAATTGCGTCCAGGAATCGTCCACCGGATTGATAAAGACACGTCAGGCCTCTTGATGGTCGCAAAAAATGACCAAGCCCACGTCGCCTTAGCAGAGGAACTAAAAGACAAAAAATCTCTCCGAAAGTATTGGGCCATTGTCCATGGCAATCTTCCTAACGATCGGGGCATGATCGAAGCACCAATTGGTCGCAGTGAAAAGGACCGGAAAAAACAAGCGGTTACGGCTAAAGGAAAACCTGCAGTGACCCGTTTTCAAGTCTTGGAACGCTTTGGGGATTACACGCTGGTAGAGTTGCAACTGGAGACTGGTCGGACCCACCAAATTCGGGTGCACATGGCCTATATTGGCCATCCAGTAGCTGGAGATCCTGCTTATGGACCTAAGAAAACACTCAAAGGACAAGGACAGTTTCTTCATGCGCGGACACTTGGTTTCACCCACCCTCGCACAGGAGAGACTTTGGAATTTACAGCAGAAGTGCCAGCGATCTTTGAGAAAACGCTGGAAGACCTTCGAAAAGGATAATGAAGAATGGCTGAATGGAGATTCAGTCACTTTCATTACATACGAAATAAATAGTATTAGAAAGAAACATAGAGATGAAAGCAAAACGAATCGTCTTTAAAGTAGGGACCTCGTCTTTGACCAATCCCGATGGGAGTCTCTCCAGACAGAAGGTCAAGGTCATTACCCAGCAGTTGGCTCTCTTACACGAATCGGGGCATGAGTTGATCTTGGTCTCATCAGGGGCGGCTCAGACTTTCAAAGGGGCCGCCAGTATGGTCTTAGAGACGGGGCAACATCCTGGAAGCTTGAAGGATGCGGTTTGTAGTCCAGGTGGCTCTACCATCGCAGGAGTCAACCGCTTAGAACAAGTCGGCCTACGGGGCGACATTATTGCAGGAGTAGAAGTAGCCTATAAACGCACCCAAGAAATGGGAAAAGAGGCAGGGAAGAATTAGAAAAAAGATTGGTTTTTGCAAATCTTTCAAATTGAAGACAAAGTCCTCTTAGAAACTTTCCTTAGGTGAGAACGGACGTCAGCGAACTTCTTCGAAGTTCCATGACTAATTATTGAGCCCCTTCGCTCTTTAATTTCTGGGCTCAGGCTAAAACAGTTTCCCAAACTGTTTTACTCTCAATAATTCCGAGTGCCTGAAACCATTAAGTTTCAGGCACTTTTCTTACGGCGGAATGTTTCAGTAGAGGATTGGATTACTCTGGATTTGTTAGATTTGTATAAATGAACAGTTTATCAACGTTCTCTAAGATTGGTTTCTTGGCCGATCTTTTTTTACGTTAGAGCGACTCTATCTCTACGAAGCCATTTTCAGTCAGACGATAGATTTTTTGGCAGACTTCTTTGAGGAAGGTCCGATCGTGGGATACTGTAACCAGCCCGCCTGGGTAGTCTGCGAATAGGCGACGAATTTCTGGTTGGGAAGTGGGGGAAAAATTGCGAGTAGGCTCGTCCAAGAGCAGAAACTGGGGACTTGTAAGCACTAATTGAAGGAGAAAGAGTTTGCCTTGCTGGCCACCAGAAAGTTCAGAGATAGGATGGTGCATTTCAGAATAAGTAAAGTTGAGGGAGGCTAAATACAATTGAATGGTGTTGATTTCTTTGCGATCGCCTGAATGCTGTAGAAATTGAACGGGTGTCTGAGTCAGAGGGAGACGTTCAGTGTAATCTTGAGGCATATAGGCAGTGCGAATACTTTCATTCTTCCGTAAGATCTCCCAGATCATTTTTAGAAAAGTGGATTTCCCAATACCGTTGGAACCGATAATCCCTATTTTATCCTGCCCTTGAAGTGTGAGGGAGAGGTTCTTGACTAGGACATGATCCCCAATTGCAAGCTCTTCCTGATCTAAGAGAAGGACACGTTTTTGAGGAGACAAGGGAGTGAGGGAAGGGAAATGCAGATTGATGATTTCCTCATCATAGGGTTGGGAAGTCATGGATTGGAATTCTCGCTCGTAGCGCTTTTCTTGTGAGAGGAGGGACTTCATTTTCTTTGCCAGGAGACGTCCAGCAGTGCTATCTTTGGTATTTCGTAAGGAGGTTTCGACTTGCTGACGGACGCGATGATGCTTCTCCATTGTTTTTCGGTAGGCTCGTTGATCGTTGGCCGCTTGCTGAGACTGTTGCTTAAATTGTTGTTCCCTCTGGCTACTGTAGTCTTGATAGCCTAGGTGCTCTACGATGGTTTCAGCTTCTTTGCGGTGTTTGATCTGTCTGAGGTGTATGATGGTATCCGCCGTCTGAGTTAAAAAATCCTCATGATGAGAAATAAATAGAATGGTTTGGGGACTCGTTTGGATCATCTGCTGGAGCCAGTCCAAGGTCTCCAAATCCAGATCGTTTGAAGGTTCATCTAAAAATAGCAATTCATGAGGACAACAAAGTTCGTGAAGCAGTTGGACTTTGAGGGCTTCTCCACCAGATAGACTTCCGATGGTTTGATCGCTTGCAAAGCGCTCGCTATTAAAATGCAATTGATCTGCCAGTCTGTAGAGGGTGGCATAGTCTAGCTCGTCCTCTCCAAAAAAATATTCTTCCAAGGTTTTTCCCTTCAAAGCTTCCGGTAAAGTCTGGGGAATATAGGCATAGGAGTGAAAGGAAGTGGTGATTTCTCCTTCTATGGTCAGATAATCTGGTAGAGATTTTGAGGACATAAGGACCTGAAGTAAGGAAGATTTTCCATTCCCTTCTTCGCCAATAATAGCAACTTTTTCTCCTTCATGAATGGTCAGGGACAGATCTCGAACCAGATCTCGTAAATCTTTTGTATGTCGGATAGTGAGGTAGGATAGTTTTAGCATAAGATTCCTTTCTACTGGGACAAAAAACAGCTCTACCTATTTAGTAGAGCTGTATTCATGTGGAACCCAAGCAGAAAAAGACCTTATTTAGCCAACAAATGGTTGGAGAAGAGGCGAAAGGGTACACAAAAAGAGATAGAACAAGCAGTCCACTAAATAAAGTATTTTATTTAACGAAACTTAGTTGTTCATATCTCCTTACCTCCGAATATGATTAGATTTATTCTATTCCTTTTATTCGTTATTGTCAAGGGATTCCTTGCTTCTTATTCCCTTTTCTTTTCGGACTCGGGGGGGATTTTATGGTATAATTAAAGGTATGCATACAAAACCAACGTCCGCTTATGTCCACATCCCATTTTGTACCCAGATTTGTTTTTATTGTGATTTTTCGAAGGTCTTTATTAAGAACCAACCGGTCGATGCATATTTGGATCATTTGATCCAAGAATTTCGTCGGGAAGAAATCACACACTTACGGACTCTCTATATTGGGGGTGGGACACCGACAGCACTAACTGCGGATCAGCTAGCCTATCTGCTCAAGGAGCTGACCAAGTCGCTTGATCTGTCTCAGATGGAAGAGCTGACCATCGAGGCTAATCCTGGTGATTTGGATCCGGATAAGATTGCGGTCTTGAAGGATTCGCCGGTTAATCGGGTTTCATTGGGCGTGCAGACCTTTGATAATCGCTTGCTCAAGAAGATTGGTCGGAGCCACCAAGAGCAGGACATTTATGACAATATCGACCGTCTGAAGCTGGCTGGTTTTGACAATATTTCGATCGACCTCATTTATGCGCTTCCGACGCAGACCATGGACCAGGTCAAAGAGAATGTCGCTAAGGCTCTTGCCCTTGACATTCCCCACATGAGTCTTTATAGCTTGATTCTGGAGAATCACACAGTTTTTATGAACCGCATGAGACGGGGCAAGCTTCCTCTACCTAAAGAGGAGTTGGAAGCAGAGATGTTTGAATACATTATTCAGGAGTTGGAGCGAGCAGGCTTTGAGCATTACGAAATTTCTAATTTCTCCAAGCCTGGTTTTGAAAGTCGGCACAATCTCATGTATTGGGACAATGCCGAGTATTATGGTCTGGGAGCTGGTGCATCCGGCTATGTTAACGGTGTTCGCTACAAGAATCATGGCCCCATTCGTCACTATATGCAGGCTGTCGAAGAGGGAAATGCGCGTGTCCAAGAAGAGCATCTGACTCAGACAGAAATGATGGAAGAAGAGATGTTTCTTGGACTACGTAAGAAAACAGGCGTTTCCAAGAAGCGTTTTGAAGAAAAGTTTGGTGTGAATTTTGACCAACAATATGGATCAGTGGTTGAAGAATTGATCCAGCAGGGCCTTTTGGTACCTGACAAGGACATTGTACGAATGACCAAGAAAGGTCTCTTTTTAGGAGACACTGTAGCAGAGAAGTTTATTTTGGAGTAGAAAATGGCAAAAACATTTGAATACAGCATGAAAATTCCGTTTGATATGAGCGATGTCAATGGTTATATTAAGATTCCCCAATTGATCTTGCTGTCTTTACAGGTATCGGGCATGCAATCGATTGAGCTGGGTATGAGTGATATGTACATTTTAGAGAACTACAATCTAGTCTGGATTATCACGGATTACAATATGAAGATCGAGCGTCTCCCTGTTTTTGATGAGAAAATCACTATCGAAACCTATGCCAAGAGTCACAATCGACTTTTCTGCTACCGGGCCTTTAATATCAAGGATGAAGCAGGAAATACTATCATTGAGATGGTCGCGACTTTTGTCTTGATGGATCGGGATACGCGCAAGGTCCATCCAGTTATGAGCGAAATCACGGATGCCTTTGACTCTGAATTTTCAAAAACCATGATCCGTGGTCCCCGTTTCAAAGAATTAGAGGGCGGCGTCGAACAAGAATACCGGGTTCGGTTTTACGACTTGGATATGAACGGACATGTCAACAATAGCAAGTACTTGGACTGGGTTTTTGAGGTGATGGGAGCAGACTTCTTGACCCATCATATCCCTAAAAAAGTTCATCTAAAATATGTCAAAGAAGTGCTAGCAGGAGGTCTCATCACCTCTCAATATGAACAAGAGGGCTTGAAAACTCAGCACCAAATTACTTCAGATAGTCAGATCAATGCCCAAGCTGAAATTGAGTGGGAAGAAGTAGAAGAAAAGGGTTGGAATTATGGAAAGTAGAAGATTAAAAAATAAAAAACAGGAACTTGAAAGCTATCAAAAACGGGTTGTGGCCTATGCCAAGCGTCAAAAGAACCCTTTGTACATGTTGGGAGATTGGCTCTTGACTCTTTGTGCTTTGGGCATCATCCTGGTAGAGGAAATTTATAAATTTTTCCGCTATCGCTTGAATTTAGAGAGTTTTAATCGCTTTTTAAGAGAAGATATACGCTGGTATCGGGTCTGGATCCATTTCACCTTGGCCTTTCTTTTACCGGTCATGATCTTCTCGATTGGGATTACTAGCCAATCAGGATCCTTCTGGTCCAATTTCTATCACCGCTTGTCCCAAGGCGTGCTCTTTAGCACAACAGTCAGCCTCGCTGCGACCTTGGTGACTGATTTTGTGGAGAATTTGCAACCAGAAACTAAGTCTGACGGGAAAAATCGGAGCACTAAACGCACGGTTTATCAAATCAGTGTGGATCAGGCAACCGTGATAGGCTTGTTATTGACCATTGTGATCCTCATGGTAGCATCCTTCTTGTTCACCCAATCGGGAAGTCAAGGGATTAATTTTACAGGTTTGGTGTTACAATTTGTCCTCTATGCTGGAGCATTGCTCTTATATGGTTCTGGTGGACGAGTCGATGCAGAGAAGTTTCATGAAGAAGCTGACACAGAAAGGGAAGAATAAATGCACTATAAGGGCTATTTGATTGATTTGGATGGCACTATTTACAAAGGAAAATCACGAATTCCTGCAGGAGAAGCTTTTGTTCATGAACTGCAGGCGCGTGAGATTCCCTATCTCTTTGTGACCAACAATACAACCCGCACACCAGAGACTGTTCGGGATATGCTGGCCACTCATTTCAATATAAAAACCCCAGTTTCGACTATCTATACAGCTACCCTTGCGACCATTGACTACATGAATGACCAAAATCTGGGCAAAAAGGTCTATGTGATCGGAGAAGCGGGGCTCAAAGATGCTATTGAAGAAGCTGGCTATATCATCGATGAAGAAGCACCTGATTATGTGGTGATTGGCCTCGATTGGCAAGTGGATTATGAGAAGTTTGCTCTTGCGACCTTGGCGATTCAAAAAGGAGCTCACTTTATTGGGACCAATCCGGACCTGAACATTCCAACAGAGCGTGGCTTGATGCCAGGGGCAGGATCCCTGATTGCCCTTGTCGAAGCAGCAACACGGGTAGAGCCTGTGATCATTGGAAAACCAAAGGCCATCATCATGGATAAGGCTATTGAACACTTGGGTCTTGAAAGAGAAGAAGTCGTTATGGTAGGGGATAATTATCTAACAGATATTCGTGCTGGTATTGACAATGGGATTCCGACCCTTTTGGTGACGACAGGTTTTACCAAACCAGAAGAAGTGCCAACCTTACCAATCTCACCGACACATGTTGTTGCCAGTCTAGCGGAGTGGGATTTTGATGCTTAAAAGTTTGAAATCAATTAACCTATTTTTCTTTATCTTGTCAGCTGCAATCCTTCTCACCATTGCTCTCGCTTGGGCCCTCTATCCCATGGAGATTCATTGGTTGGGGATTCAAAGCCGGACTGGTTTTTCGGCTTCTGTCATCATGAAGAATTTTAATGTCTTGATGAACTACTTGACCAATCCTTTTCAATGGGTGTTGAAGATGCCTCAATTCCCCTCTTCAAAAAATGGACTGCATCATTTTGAGGCCGTCAAGTACCTATTTCACTTAGTGACGGTCGTTTTCGTGGTCACACTCCCTGGTTTTATCCAGTTTATGCGGACAGTTGTCAAAAAAGGCTACCTTACCTTGTACCGTAGTCTCTTCTTTTGGATGATGGTTTTACCAGTGGTGATTGCAGTGATAGCTGTTATGATTGGCTTTGATCAATTCTTTACGCTCTTTCATCAGGTCTTATTTGCTGGGGACAATACTTGGCTCTTTGATCCGCGCGTGGATTCGATTATTCTTGCATTACCAGAAGACTACTTTATGCATGCCTTTTTGATTTTCTTTGTCTTATACGAAGGAATGTGTGCAAGTTTTTATCTATTTTCTAGGAGGAAGAAATGAACCAATACAACCGATTATTAGACCCTAAAAAAGATATAGGAAGGTATTCTGGGACCCTTGCCATTTATCTCTTGGTAATGACCTTGGTAACCGTCCTGTGGGAAGTCCTCCTTGGATTGACCATAGCAGGCTCTCTCAGAAAAGATCCAAGTCAAGTAACGGAGAAACTCAATGCCCTGAATGTTTGGGCAGGTATTCCCTACCTTATCTCTATTTCCATTGGACTCTTTCTCTTTAATGCTTATCGCAAGAAGGCCCTTTATAAATATGATCTTAAGCACAAGGGACGTAAGATGACTCTTTCAGTCTTCTTTATTCTTCTCGCCTTTCTTGGCTTTTCTCAAGTCTTTTCATCTGTGATGACACAAGTGATTGAGCGCATGTTTGAGACCATTGGCCTTCATTCTCCAACACCCGATCTAGGTGATACGATTGAGCGATCATGGACCATGCTCTTGTATGCTGGCTTTTTTGGTCCAATCACAGAGGAATTCTTCTTCCGTGGAGCAGGCTTGCGTGGCTTGGAACGGTATGGCAAGGTCTTTGCCATTGTCATGACGGCTATCTTGTTTGGTCTCTTCCATGCCAATTTTGATCAGCTCTTTTTCGCGAGTATCATTGGCCTAGGTTTCGGCTACATTGCCTTTGAATACAATATCTGGTGGGCTATTTTCTATCACATTTTCAATAACTTTGTCATTTCCCAAGGCCTGCATTATGTAGCCTATCATGTGGATGAGGGACTAGCGAATTGGCTCCAAATCGGTGTTTTAGCTATTGGTTCCATTGTGATGATAGTGGTTCTTGCGACTAAATGGCCAACTATCAAGGCTTATATTCAAGCCAATAAACCTCAACCGGGAGTTTTCCAGCGTGCCCTCGCGTCCTTCTGGTTCTGGTTCTTCGTGCTATTCACTATCCTGATGTCTATTGTTCCTTATGTGATTCCGATCTTCCAGATGGCTAATCTCAAAGGATAAAGATTATCGATTGCTAGTAAAGGGGGATCGTTTTAGATCTCTCTTTTTTGCTATAATAGAAAAAGTAGAAATGCAAAATTTGAACTTTAAAAAAACGAAATTTAAAATTAAATGGAGTAATGGTTACTAATGAAAAATAAATCTAAAAAATGGAAATGGTTTCTGTTGATTATTCCTGCACTGATGATTTTAGGGATTATCACGACTACCCTTGATGAGATGAAATCAAAAGATGGAATATACTATCTGACGGTAAAAAATGAATCAACTAAAACGGCCTCCCTAGATAAAACATCGTGGATAAAAATAGAAGGAGAGCAGATAACCATAAAGGAAGGTAGTTCAGAGCATACTTACTCATATGATACTGAAAATAATGAATTTGTTAGAGATTCAGAGAAGTACACTTGTTTGATACATGATGGGCTTTTAACCCTTTCAGGAGATCAACCACAAAAGGAATTACCTGAATATGTCAGTCCGAATAGTAGTTGGTATTCGGGATATGAAAAAGGGCAAGTGAAGATAAAGGATTGAGGATGACTATCTGATATACCTTTTAATAATTATTTTTTACTTGGTGAAGGTGGATAACAATAATACAAACATACTAGAGAGAGGCTACCCCCTCTCTTTTTTGCTATAATAGAGAGTATGAATAACTTGATTAAATCCAAGCTCGAGCTCTTGCCGACGAGTCCGGGCTGTTACATTCACAAAGACAAGAACGGTACCATCATCTATGTGGGGAAGGCCAAGAATCTTCGCAATCGGGTGCGGTCCTATTTCAGAGGGAGCCATGATACCAAGACAGAAGCGCTGGTATCTGAGATTGTAGATTTTGAGTTTATCGTCACTGAGTCCAATATTGAGGCCTTGCTTCTTGAGATCAACCTCATCAAGGAAAACAAGCCCAAGTACAATATCATGCTCAAGGACGACAAGTCCTATCCCTTCATCAAGATTACCAATGAGCGCTATCCGCGCCTCATCATCACGCGCCAGGTCAAAAAGGACGGCGGTCTCTATTTCGGTCCCTATCCAGATGTGGGAGCGGCCAATGAGATCAAACGGCTTTTGGATCGAATTTTCCCATTCCGCAAGTGTACCAATCCGCCTTCCAAGGTCTGCTTTTACTACCATTTAGGGCAATGTATGGCTCACACGGTCTGCCACAAGGACGAGGCCTATTTCAAGGGCATGGCCCAGGAGGTTTCTGATTTCCTCAAGGGGCAGGATGACAAGATTATCGATGAGCTCAAGCTCAAGATGACTACCGCTGCGCAAAACATGGAATTTGAGCGGGCAGCCGAGTACCGGGATCTAATCCAGGCCATCGGGACCCTGCGGACCAAACAGCGGGTCATGGCCAAGGATTTGCAGAACCGGGATGTCTTTGGCTACTACGTGGACAAGGGCTGGATGTGTGTGCAGGTCTTCTTTGTCCGTCAGGGCAAGCTGATTGAGCGCGACGTCAATCTTTTCCCATACTACAATGATCCAGACGAGGATTTCTTGACCTATGTGGGACAGTTTTACCAGGAGAAATCCCACCTGATCCCCAATGAAATCCTGATCCCTCAGGATATCGATGAGGAACCGGTCAAGGCCCTTGTAGATACCAAGGTCCTCAAGCCCCAGCGTGGGGAGAAGAAGCAGTTGGTCAATCTGGCCATCAAGAATGCGCGTGTTAGTCTGGAGCAGAAGTTTAATCTCCTTGAAAAATCCATGGAAAAGACCCAAGGTGCTATTGAAAATCTTGGAAAACTCCTGCAAATCCCAACTCCTGTGCGCATTGAGTCCTTTGACAACTCCAACATCATGGGGACCAGTCCGGTCTCAGCCATGGTGGTCTTTGTCAATGGGAAGCCAAGCAAAAAGGACTACCGCAAGTACAAGATTAAGACCGTCGTCGGGCCAGATGACTATGCCAGCATGCGGGAAGTCATTCGCAGACGCTACAGCCGTGTCATGCGGGATGGCCTGACGCCACCAGATCTGATCGTCATCGATGGGGGTCAGGGCCAGGTCAATATCGCTAAGCAAGTGATCCAAGAGGAGTTGGGGCTGGACATTCCCATCGCAGGCCTGCAAAAGAATGACAAGCACCAGACCCATGAATTGCTCTTCGGCGATCCTCTCCAAGTCATCGAACTCTCTCGAACCTCGCAGGAATTTTTCCTTCTGCAACGGATTCAGGATGAAGTCCACCGTTTCGCCATCACCTTCCACCGCCAGCTACGGTCCAAAAATTCCTTCTCCTCCCAGCTGGACGGCATCGAAGGATTGGGACCAAAACGCAAGCAGTTGCTGATGAAGCACTTCAAGTCACTGACCAAGATCAAAGAAGCTACTGTGGATGAGATCGTCACAGTTGGCATCCCACGAGCAGTGGCTGAAGCGGTGCAAGCCAAGCTCTATCAAGGAAAGCAGGAAGAAGCAAGTCCCTTAATGGAAGTGGCAGAGCCGGTAAAAGACTTACAGTAAAGATAGGACACCAGAGGGTCAAGAGCTTGATTATTTATTGGAAATCGTAGAATCATTGGGCTATGATGTTCAGTATGATAAGCGAGAACGATTTTTCCATATTAACTTGCAGCAAGTTGAGAATTTTCGTTTTGGTTTTCATTTTGCTTTTGAACATGGTAGATTGGAATTGATTTGGCTCATATATGAAGGAGATAAAGCCATCATGGGTAGTCCCTTTGCATCTTATGCTAAATGGCTAATTTCTAGAGAGTATATTATTCTAGATCCAGTTATTTCTGATTATATTGATTTTCGGGATGTTATGAAAATTGCTTTTGAAATGTATGAGGATTTTAAGCAAGCATTTTTAAAGATTGCTAAAGATCAATAATTTAAAAATTTCAATTGACTATCAGGCTACTTCTACGCAAAAATGTGATAACTAGAGTGTTATCGCATTTTTTATTTTTGTAAGTTTTTGTTATACTGGATTTAAACTTCTAACACTTTATTACCAGTCAGCTACTGGCCACCTCGGAAATAAATACAAATCCTACCGAGCAAGTCAAGCAGCCAATGTCAACATCCACAGTGGGGAAGCAACTAGCTTTAAGGCTAATATTAAAGATAGCGTCAAAACAACTTGGACAGATGTTAAGACCAAGGTGGGCGATGTCAAGGTTCAAGCTGGAGAAGCTTTTGAACACTTCAAGAACCGTGTTTCAAATGTGAAGAACAAAACCGTTGCGGCAGGAGCAGAGGCGCTTTCCACTAAAGTTCGGAACTTCAATAATGCGATGGAAACAGGTCGACAAAATGTTCAAAACATGATAGATTCCATTGGAAATCAACGTCAACCTGCCCTTGCTCTTGCAGGGGATGGAAATGTTAATCTTCCAAAGTCTAACGTCTCAACGAAGATCGATGATTTCGCCGATCGCATCCAACAAATTTCAGTCGATCACAAACAGAAGATTGCGGCATTTGAAGGAAGAGGTGGGGGAAGAACGATCCCTACTCCAGTTAATAATATGCAAGAATTTTTTGAGACGGATTTTGGTGAACAGTTAAAAAGTTCGGTGAGAAAGACCAAGAGACAGTATGATGGACAAACCATATATGAAGTGGTAGATAAGAGAATTCCTGGGCTTAAAAAAGGTGATCAGATATATTTAGATGGTATGCATAAAGACCATTTGGAAGTATTTAAGTCGAATGGAGAATTTAAAAAAGTAATAAATATTGACGGTACAATAAACAAAATGAAGACCAAATTAGGAGCAGGGCGGAGACTAAATAAATGATTGAAGTAAGCAAACTAATAAGACAATATATCGATTTTTTTGAACAATTAAATATTAAACAGCATATAGATAATTCTGAATATCTTATTGATTTAAAAACTTGTGAGAATGAAATAGAAGACTACTTGGAGCAATTAAAAAATGGAATTACCTTGTTAGACAAAAAGAAAGATAAGATTTCTTCATCAAAAGATCAAGATTATACAACTGGTTTTGTAGATGTCTTTTTGGCTCTAGACGGATTAGCAGATAGCTTTTCAGAGTTTAAGCAAATGTCCATAAAATTAAATAAGCAATTTATGTATCATAGCGGTGAAATCACTCATGAAGAATACCTAGATAATGGTTACTTGAATGTAGAGGTTGTAGAGGATGAAGAAGCCGATGATGAAGGGAATATCTAGTTCATTCTAGAACCTTATTATAATATAGTCTAAACCATTCATATTCATGTGGATGGTTTTCACGTTTTGTACTCGTTTTTGTTATACTAGTTTTATTGTATGCTGATTTAGGCGGGGCGAGATGTGATCACACGTCTTAAAATACAATAGGAACGAATGGATTTTAGGTTTGATGGAAAATAACTTACTACTGACAGGAGTAGATTTTGGTGGGGTTAGTCCTTTGTCTCTTAAAGAGTTGAAAACTAATCTAGAGTCTATTTCTGATGAAAAAGAATGTATTTTACTGATTGCAGAGATATTAAAAAAGGGGGATTTTTCAGTTAAACCATTGTTGATTGAACTGATGAATCAAACGAAAGATGAATCTGTCTTAAATTTGTGTATTCGATTGTTTTGCTCGGTATGCACCAATGAAGATTTAAGGGATGTTTCCAATCTTAGATGTTTATCCGATGTGTCAGAATTTGCTATTTTTACATTTGTCACTGGTGCTGTGGACACGATGTCCTATGAAGTAGTTCCTTATTTGCTTGCACTTTGGGACGAGTGGGAAGATAGCGATTCAGACATTGAATATGCGATCCAAGATGCATTGGATGATTATTTTTATGATCAGAAATTATCGACGGAGGAAGCAACCGAAGAAGAGGTTGAAGAATTATGGTCGTTAGTAAGCGAACAGAAAGAACCAGATACCTATTACTATAAGGGCTCTCCTGTCTTTCCGGGAATGTTTGCTAAGGAAATCATGACTTCATTGTATACTGGTATCCAAGTTGAAGGTAAGTTTCATAAATACCTTCAATCTGCTCTCCTTTCTACATTTACTGGTAAAAGGGTTCCAGTAAAAGTTAACGAAACAATTTCAAGAAAAGATATCGATAATATGATTGATTACATTGAAGATGTTTCAAAGCGAGACTGGGTCGAAGGAAGAAAATATTTTTATGGTTTTGAAATCAAATGATGACTGGTCGTTTAAAATGTGATATCCAAGTGTGATCACATTTTTTATTTTTGCTCGTTTTTGTTATACTTAAGGCACACAGATTTTTCAATCCATAAAGGAGTAGATATGAACCATCGAATCGCTATTTTATCTGATATCCACGGAGATACGACAGCCCTGGAGGCAGTAATTGCGGATGCGCGTGCTCTAGGCGCGACGGAATACTGGCTTTTAGGTGACATTTTGCTTCCAGGGCCTGGAAGAGATGACCTTTTTGAGTTGCTGGATGCGATTCCGATCACAGCGGCTGTTCGGGGAAATTGGGACGATTGTCTCTTAGAAGCCTTGGATGGCGAGTACGGACTTGAGGATCCGCAGGAGATCCAACTCCTTCGCCTCACTCAGTACCTTATGGAAGGACTGGATCCTAAGCGAATTGATTGGCTTCGATCCCTTCCATTGGTAGAGAAGAAGGAGGTCAATGGCATTCGCTTTTCACTGACCCACAATTTGCCAGAAAAGAATTATGGTGGAGACTTGCGTCCAGCAAATGCGACGGAGAACTTTGACCAATTGCTGGATGACCAGACGGATCTGGCGATCTACGGTCATGTCCACAAGCAGTTGCTTCGCTATGGCAGCCAGGGTCAGCAGATCCTCAATCCGGGGACTATTGGCATGCCTTATTTTGACTGGGAACCAATTCAAAACCACAGAGCTCAGTATGCGCTAATCGATGTCGAAGAAGATGGGGTGACCAACCTGCAATTTCGTAAGGTGGCCTATGACTATGAAGCAGAGCTCCAAGATGCCAAGGACAAGGGCCTCCCCTTTATTGAGATGTACGAAGAATTGAGACGCGAGGATAACTATCGGGGTCATAACATCGAGCTCCTAACTAGCTTAATTGAGAAATACGGATATACCAAAGCAGTAGCAGCCTATTTCAATCTTTCCAATGAATCATAGGTAGATCTCTTGTGTATTCAACCTATAAAAAAGAAGCGGATCTTCAAAATGTCCGCTTCTTTTTTCACAATCTTAGGCTGTAAAACCCTGCAAGCTCTTTCATTTTGTGTTAAAATAGAGGTAACAGAAATAGAAAAGGAAGAAGCTTATGAAATTTCTAGAGCTCAATAAAAAACGCCATGCGATCAAGCATTTCACTGACCAACCGGTCGATCCAAAGGATGTACGGACTGCCATTGAGATCGCAACCTTGGCCCCTAGTGCCCACAATAGCCAGCCTTGGAAATTTGTGGTCGTTCGTCAAAAAAATGCGGAATTGGCAAAATTAGCCTATGGTGCAAACTATGATCAAGTCATGGAAGCCCCTGTGACCATCGCCCTCTTTACAGATACTGATTTGCAAAAACGGGCTCGCAAGATTGCGCGTGTCGGTGGGGTGAAAAACTTCACAGACGAGCAGTTGCAATACTTTATGCAAAATCTTCCTGCTGAATTTGCGCGCTATGATGCCCAACAAACAAGTGATTACTTGGCTTTGAATGCCGGTCTTGTGGCTATGAACTTGGTACTTGCTTTGACAGACCAAGGCATTGGAACCAATATTATTTTGGGATTTGATAAATCGAAAATCAATGAAGTATTGGACATCGAAGAGCGTTTCCGTCCGGAAGTCTTGATTACGGTTGGCTATGCGGCTGAAAAAGTAGAGCCAAGCTATCGCTTACCAGTGGACGAAATCATTGACAAACGCTAAGCCAATTAGCAAATAGAAGATCGAGGAGGAATTCATGACAACAGTTGACTTTAAAGCAGAAGTAGAAAAACGTCGCGATGAGATGATGGCTGACCTATACAGCCTCTTGGAAATCAATTCTGAACGCGATGACAGCAAGGCAGATGCAGAGCATCCTTTTGGACCTGGTCCTGTAAAAGCTCTTGAAAAATTCTTGGAAATTGCTAAACGTGATGGCTATGAAACCAAGAATGTCGACAATTATGCCGGTCACTTTACCTTTGGTGAAGGAGAAGAAGAACTTGGGATCTTTGCCCATATGGATGTCGTGCCTGCAGGTAGTGGCTGGAAGACGGATCCATACAAACCAGAAATTATCGATGGCAAGCTCTATGCGCGTGGTTCGTCTGATGATAAAGGGCCTACAATGGCCTGCTACTATGGTTTGAAGATCATTAAAGACCTAGGACTCCCTGTTTCTAAGCGCGTGCGCTTTGTTGTCGGTACGGATGAAGAATCAGGATGGGGCGACATGGATTACTATTTCAAACATGTCGGACTTCCTGAGCCAGATTTTGGCTTCTCACCAGATGCGGAATTCCCAATCATCAATGGGGAAAAAGGAAACATCACTGAGTACCTTCATTTTGGAAATGACAACACAGGAAGTGCCCATCTTCATAGCTTTACAGGTGGCCTTCGTGAAAACATGGTACCAGAGTCAGCGACTGCAGTCGTTTCTGGACAACTACCAGATCTTGCTGGCCTCTTAGATGCCTTTGCTAAGGAACACCAGCTCAAGTATGAAATCTCAACTGTTGATGAAGAAACCTATACCGTTACGATTGTTGGGAAATCTGCTCACGGATCAACCCCTGAAGATGGAATTAATGGTGCGACCTACTTGGCTCTCTTGTTGAACCAATTTGATTTTGGTTGTGCTGCTAAGGCTTACCTTCATGTGACAGCTTCACTTCTTCACGAAGATTTTGCCGGTGAAAAATTAGGAATTGCCCATACAGATGCGAAAATGGGACCATTGAGCATGAATGCAGGTGTCTTCCATTTTGATGAAAGCCAAGCAGACAACACTATTGCCCTCAATATCCGTTACCCTCAAGGTACAGATCCTGAAACCATCAAATCCACCCTTGAAAAGATCGAAGGAGTGGCTACAGTAAGCTTGTCAGCCCACGGTCACACACCTCACTATGTTCCGATGGATGATGAATTGGTATCCACCCTCTTGCGTGTTTACGAAAAACAAACTGGCCTCAAAGGACATGAACAAGTGATCGGTGGTGGTACCTTTGGTCGCCTCTTGAAACGTGGGGTTGCCTTTGGAGCTATGTTCCCAGACTATGTCAATACTATGCACCAAGCTAATGAGTTCGCAGATGTTGAAGACCTCTATCGTGCAGCAGCTATTTACGCAGAAGCCATCTATGAACTAATCAAATAATCCACTACTCGGCCAGTTTTTCTGGCTGAGTTTTTCCATAGAAGGAGGACTTATGTCAACGATTGAAAGCATTAAACAAGCCATTATGGCAGATCCTCAAAATAAAGAATATACGGATAAAGGAATCGAGCCACTCTTTGCAGCTCCAAAGACAGCTCGCATCAATATCATCGGACAAGCTCCAGGGATGAAGACGGAAGAAGCTGGTATTTACTGGAAGGATAAGAGTGGTGACCGCCTGCGCGAATGGTTAGGAGTTGACGAAGACACCTTTTATAATTCTGGTTTGTTTGCGGTCATTCCTATGGACTTTTATTTCCCAGGGCATGGAAAATCTGGTGACCTTCCACCTCGCAAAGGCTTTGCGGAAAAGTGGCACCCTCAACTCCTCAAGGAGTGTCCGGATATTGAATTGACCCTCTTAATTGGACAATATGCCCAAGCATACTACCTTCATGAAAAGGTTAGTGGCAAAGTAACCGAACGCGTTCACCATTTTAAAGACTATTTGCCAACCTATTTTCCACTTGTTCACCCTTCCCCTCGCAATCAAATCTGGATGGCTAAAAATCCTTGGTTTGAGGCAGAAGTGGTCCCAGAATTGCAAACCTTAGTCCAAGAGATCATTCAAAAATAAAGGAGAGCGAAGATGGATCCTTATCAACAAGTTAAAGAAAAATTAGATGAGTTGGGAATTTCATTTGATGTGGTGGAACACCCACCTGCATTCACGACGGAGCAAGCGGATTCTTATATTGAAGGCTTAGAAGGTGTCCGGACCAAGACCATGTTTTTGACCAACAAGAAGAAAACCCAATACTATTTGCTCATCATGGATGACCAGAAGCCATTGGATATGGATGATTTCAAAGAGCAAGTGGAAGCCAACCGGATCCGCATGGCTTCAGCAGATTCTTTAGCTGAAAAAATGCAATTACCGCCAGGAACGGTTTCTCCATTTGGTTTATTGAACAATGAAGAAAAAGATATTCGAGTCTATTTCGATAAAGACATTGTGTCAGAGGAGATCATGACCTTTCATCCCAATACCAACGAAAAAACGATCTTTATTAAAACCCAAGACTTGTTCCGATTTTTAGAGGCTATTGGCTTTCATTATGAAATTCTAACCCTTCCATAACAAAGGAGAAATCATGAAAGAAATTCCATTTTCAAGCTTTTACCAAGCTTATCAACAAGGAGATATACACGTTCTTGATGTACGCGAGCAGGAGGAATATGATGCCCTTCACTTAGATGGGGTTCGTCTTCTTCCCTTATCTGAGTTAGCAAATCGCTACCAGGAATTAGAGAAGGATCATCCCTATTATGTCATCTGCAAGTCAGGGCGACGATCAGCACGTGCTTGCCAATTTTTGGAAGAGCAAGGCTATGATGTGACCAACGTCCAAGGTGGCATGGATGCATTTGAATCCTAAAAAATGACCTCTGAAAAGAGGTCGTTTTCTTTACTAATTTCTAAAAATGAGTAGAATTTGTATGTTTTTCAAAAGATATTACAGGGATTTTCCAGTCTTTCATTGAAAATGGTTCAGAAATTTTGTATAATACCCTAGTATAAACAATAGTTAAGGAGATTCATTATGTCAAAACAAGATTGGCTGGATTATTTCGAAGCCGTAAATGGTCGTTCTGCTAGTGCAGAAGAAATTGCTCAAGCACTGGCTGCAGGAGAATTTCAAGAAGAAGTAGTGGTTCCAGAAACCCCACAAGCCCCAGAATTTGTCGCAGCACCAACTGCACCTGTGGAAGAACCAGTTGCTGCTCCACAAGCTCCAGAGTTTGTTGCAGCGCCAGCAGCTCCTCAAGCTCCAGACTTTGTCGCAGCGCCAACTGCCCCTACTGAAGAACCAGTCGCAGCTCCAGTTCAAGAGCCTGCCCCTCAAGCTCCACAGCAAGCCTACCAACAACCTACTCAAGCAGCTTATCAACAAGCTCCTTACCAAGGTCAACCAGGACAACCTTATCCTGCCCAACCAAGTCAATTTGGTGTAGCCGTTGGTGGTTACTGGAATTGGTTCCTTTCAGCTTTGAAACGTCCAACAGCTGTAGAAAATCCAAAAGCTCTTAACGGAATTTTACAGTATGTCTTGACTGCCTTTGTCTTGACACTATCAACTTTCTTCACAGCTAGTGGAGCTACAGGTGGTTATGGAATGGATTTCCGTGCCTTTATGTTGACATTGATTTCCCTATTCTTTAGCCTTTACGCCTTCCAAGTAGCTGGATTCTTTGTTCGTCGTGTGGTTCTTCAAGACAAGGAATATAGTTACGGTCGTTCATTTGAAGAGTTTGGACGTTTGTCTGTTTACACTTTGCCACTTGCCCTTCTTGCTTTCTTAGTAGGTCTTGTAAAAGTTTATGAATTTTATGGCTTTGTAAACTTCCTTATTTTCTTCTTGTTCTTTGTTGGAACATGCTATGTCGTTCATCAAGGATTGAACAAGACAAGCTTTAAAGCAGATAAATTCTTGCTTCTAGTAGCATCATCTGTTGTCTTGCTTCTCATTGCCATCTTTGTCATTTATGTGAATGCTCGTATTTTAGAACAAGTAGCCGTAGGATTTATTCCAAGTGCTCCAAATTTCTCTAACTTTGGATTCTAACAATATCACAAAACGGAAGGTGGGGGAACCCACTTTCCCTATTTTATAATGAGGGAGAAGAGATCCATGCAAAAGAAATGGGTTGAATTATTTGAAAAAGTGATCGGTCGCAAACCGTCACCAGAAGAGTTTATGGCTGGGAAAGCTTGTGGATTTGATTTGAAACAAATTCAGTCTATCGCAGGAAATGCCCCAGCAGAGGAAGACGCTCCTGTTGAGGAACCAGTGGTTGAACCAGTTGAAGAAGTGAAGAATGTCGATCCACTTCTAGCAGCTCGTCAGGCTTGGTTGCAACATTTTGAAGAAACCTATGGGCGAAAGCCAAGTGCAGAAGAATTTACCGCGGCTAAAAGTCAAAACTTTGAGTTTTTTGTAGGACCTGTGCCTGAAGCAGAATTTGTAACCCCAGATGCAACTGAAGAAACACAGGAATATGTCCCTCAACAGCAAACTCAAGAGTATACGGCTCCACTTGCCGCTGAGCAAACGCAGGTCTTTGCTGGTCCAAATGTTACAGAAGCAGGCCCAGCTCAGAAAAAACAAAAGGCCCCTAAAACGAAGGGTGAAAAGAAACTTTCCAAGAAGAAAATTGGGATTATTTCTGCTATTGCAGTCCTTGTGATCGCTTTGGTAGCAGCCTTCTTTTACTTCCAGTCAACAACGCGTGTCGAAGTGACTGCAGATAAATTTATTAAGGCAGTGGACACCAAGGATTATCGCGAAGCAGCAGATCTGCTTTCAACCGATAACGATAAATGGACAAAGGATGAAGCCGAAAGCTTTATTACCAGCATGGAAGATCAAGGGGTCGATATCGGCACAGAGTTGAACAAGATCATTGATAATGGTGGAGAAGGCAGCTATACGGATAAATCTGGAAACAAGATCTTTGGTTTGGAAAAAGCGGACAAGAAATTTGGAATCTTCCAAGAATACCGTGTGGCCAGCTATCCAGTGCAAGTGAAGGTCAAGACCAATTTGGATCAAGCCAAACTCAAAGTGGCTGCCAATAAAACAGTGACCTTGAAGAAAGATGCAGTGACAGACCTTGGTTATTTCCATTACAATACAAAAGAAATGGAATTGACTGCTAAAACAGAGGTCGGAAATGTTACTTCTAAGATCCATCTCAATCCTAAAAAAGCAACAAAGAATAATTTAGAATTGCAGTTGAATTCTGAAAAACGCAATTTAGAAGTTGAGTTCCCAGATGAAGTTGAAAACCCAACGGATGTGAAGGTTGTGGTCAACGGCAAAGAAGTCGGAACCAGCACGACCTTTGAAGTAGACAGCATTCCTTATCAAGAAATTGAAGTACATGCCGTCTTCAACATGAATGGGGAAACCTATACAACTGAAAAGGCTAAGGTGACGATTGAAGAGGGTGAGAACGATCCGATCGAACTTAAACTAGTCAAAGATACCCTAAAACGCATCAAGAGTGCACAAGATGCTAAGAAAGCGCAAGCTGCCAAAGAAGAACAAAATCGGACCTTGGCGGAAGAATTCTTGAAAGAGTACCGCGACGCTGTCTTTAGCTCCGTTTCAAATCGAAATAACACCTACTCTAAATACTATGACACACAAAGTCAAGCCTACAAAGACATGGTTGAGTTCACAACTGGTGATGGTGTTCGAAAGGCTAAGATTGACTACTATACTCCAGGAGCTTTGGACATTCAAAGTGTCACGGAAGAAAATGGTGTGGTAACGATCAAGACTTATGAAGACTTTACCGTGCATTATACAGATAGCCATCCAGATTCACAAAACCGCAAGTACAAGACCTACACCTTGAAAAAAGTAGGTGCAAGTTATGTGATTACAGATATTGTCGTAACAAAAGAATCATAGGAGATTCCCATGAAAGCAAGATTTTCCAAATTAACTTTGGTGACAGTTGCCTTGTTAACCCTGACAGCTTGCTCCCAATCTCATTCCACTAGTTCTAAATCTTCTGCAAAAGAAGAAAGCAAACAAACGCAAACCAAGTCTTCCAAAGAAACGTCTTCTGCAAAGAATCCATCAAAAGAGACTGGCAAAGAAGAGTCTTCAAAAGCTGGTAAGTCAGATGTCAAAGTGGACTCTGGTGTCAGCTATAATGGTTCTTACTATAGTGTCAAAGGGAAATATGGTGAGGTTATGATCGCCAACAAACATTATCCCTTGTCGCCTGACTTTAACCCAGGTGAAGATCCTGAAGCTGTTTCAGCCCTTCATGAATTGATCGCAGCCATGCAGGCAGAAGGATATCCGATCAGTGACCAATATAGTGGTTTTCGTAGCTACGATACCCAAGTTGGCCTCTACCAAAACTATGTCAATCAAGATGGTCAGGAAGCCGCCGATCGTTATTCTGCAAGACCGGGTTATAGTGAACACCAAACTGGTTTGACCTTTGATTTAATCGATACCAGTGGTAATTTGGTAACCGAACCTGGACCAAGTAAGTGGTTGCTCAAGAATGCTGCTAAATATGGCTTTGTGGTTCGTTACCAAGAAGGAAAAGAAAAAGTGACAGGCTACATGCCAGAAAGCTGGCATCTCCGCTATATCGGAAAAGAAGCGCAAGATATCGCGGACTCAGGTTTGAGTCTGGAAGAATACTATGGCTTCACCGGTGGCGATTACGTTGATAAATAAGAAAAGGTTGGGATTGATATCCCAACCTTTTTTATTGTATTGTTTTTAGAAATGCATCGAGTTCTTTTTGATTCTTGAGAGAGATGAATTTATCGGTATAAGTAGAACGGATATTTCGATACCTTTCTTTGGCATTCTTAGTTCGACCATCCCAAAGGATCCAACGGATGAATTCCCAATCTAAGCGTTCAGGGCAGCCTGCTGCCATACTCTCGCGAACGCGTCCCTTATAACGACGGTATCGTTTCCAGGCTCTAAAGAGACAGTTCCAACGAGAGAAATTGAGAAAGATAATGTGGTCTGCTTGCTCCATTCTTTCCTCATAGCAGCACCAAGAGTAATTGCCATCAATGACCCAGTCTTTATGATCGCCGAGAAACTGTCTCATCTCTTTCTCCATCCAATCCCGGTCACTGTCTATCCAGCCCGGTTGAAATTGAAGGGTATCCATGTGGAGCTTTGGAATGGAGTAGTGGCGGGCTAAGTTTTCAGCCAAGGTGGATTTACCTGAGCCAGAATAGCCGATAATAACGATTTTCATAAGCACCTTTCAAAAAATTAGGCACAAAAAAAGCTCCGGAGAGCTTGATTTTTATGCTGTTCTTGATTAACCAAGTTTCGCTGCAAGACGTGCTTTATCACGGCTAGCTTTGTTCTTGTGGATCAAACCTTTAGTTTCTGCTTTATCGATAGCTGAGCTAGCAGCGCGGTAAAGTTCTTCAGATGGGTTTGCTTCAAAAGCTTTGATTGCAGTACGCATAGCTGATTTTTGAGCTGAGTTTTTTTCGTTTTGTTTAACGTTCAATTCAGCGCGTTTGATAGCTGATTTAATGTTTGCCAAGTTATTCACCTCCATTGATAATCTAACTATCTCATTATATATGAAAAGTTAAGATTTGACAAGCCTAAAATAGCTTTTCCTTAAAAAAGTACCGTTAAAAGGCCATTTTCTCTAGCGTTTGAGATAAATTTCGTCGATTTCATGGTTGGTTGCCTTATGGAGAATCAGATCAGCTCGGTTTCTGGTTGGTTGGATGTAATGCTGCAAGTTGACTAAATTAATGGATTCCCAGACCTGATGGGCCATGCTTAAAACTTCTTCTAGGGGTTGCTCTGTAAATCGATAGTAGTAGTTATTAGGATCATTCTGAGCTAATGCAAGGAGTTTTTGGAAGCGATCGATATACCAAGATTCGATATCGTCGACCGCGGCATCCACATAGATCGAAAAATCAAAGAAATCGGTCATATAGAGACTGTCATTTTGTGGATTTTGAAAGACATTGATCCCTTCGACAATGACAAAATCAGCCGGTAAAATGGTTTGCTTCTCATCTGGGACAATATCGTATATTTCGTGGGAATAGACAGGGATTTCTACTCTCTTGTTGTTTTTAATTTGATTGAGAAAATCAAGGAGCAATTCCATATCATAGCTTTCCGGAAATCCTTTTCGATTGAGGATCTCTTGTTCTTTTAAGATAGCATTTGGATAGAGAAAACCATCCGTTGTTACCAACTCTACAGTCGAGCCTTCGAAGGTTCGTGACAGCAGGATTTGAAGTAAACGGCTAGTGGTAGATTTTCCAACCGCTACGCTTCCTGAAACACCAATGATAAAGGGTTGGCGCTCACTCGTTTTTTGAAGAAAAATACCTTTTGAGAAGGCCAAATCTTCTTTGGAACGCTTGTAGATTCCAATCAGGTTTGTCAAAGGCAGGTAGACGTCACGTACATCTTGGAGGTTGATGCGGTCGTTAAAACTTTTAATAGAATTGAGCTCTGTTTGAGAGAGTGGTGGGGTGGTTTTGCGGTGCAAATTTTGCCAGGTTTCCCGATTAATTTTTTCAAAATGTAGAAATTCTTTGTCCATATGTCACTCCTATTGTAGTCTTTAGTATACCAATTTTTAGAGGTCATGTAAACGATTTAAAAAAGGAGTGAATTATGATAAAATAACCTTATGAGTAAAATGTATTTCGATGTAAACCCAGATGCAGCCCATGATATTCATGATCTGGCTGTTGTTTTATTGGGACAAAAGATGAATTTTTATACGGACGCCGGCGTCTTTAGTAAAAAAATGATTGACTATGGAAGCCAGGTGCTCTTATCAACCCTGGATTTTCAAGAAGGGGAAAGTGTCCTCGATGTTGGCTGTGGCTATGGTCCAATTGGCCTCTCTCTAGCTAAAGCCCAGGGAGTCGCAGTGACCATGGTCGATGTCAATGAGAGGGCACTAGACTTGGCTAAGAAAAATGCTAGCCGAAACGGCGTGGAAGTTCAGATCTTTTCTTCGGATGTCTATGAAGCAGTCGAAGGGGTCTTTGACCATGTAATCAGTAATCCGCCGATCCGAGCTGGTAAGAAAGTGGTCCACCAAGTGATCACCGGTAGTTTTGAACATTTGAAACCAGGTGGAGACTTGACCATTGTCATTCAGAAAAAACAAGGGGCTCCGAGCGCTAAGGCCAAGATGGAAGAGACGTTTGGCAATTGTGAAATCGTAAAAAAAGACAAAGGCTATTATATTTTAAGAAGTGAGAAAGAATCATGAGAGCTGTAGATATCATTCAGAAAAAAAGAGATGGTCTTGCCTTAAACAAAGAAGAAATTGAATGGCTGATTGAGGGATATGTGGCTGGAACGGTTCCAGATTACCAAATGTCCGCTTTTGCTATGGCTGTTTATTTTAAAGGGATGACGACAGAAGAAATCTCTCATATGACCATGAAGATGGTCCAAACGGGGCAACAGTTTGATCTGTCAGCTATTCCAGGGATCAAGGTGGACAAACACTCGACTGGTGGTGTCGGAGACAAGGTGACCTTGGTCTTGGTGCCTTTGGTTGCAAGTTTTGGTGTGCCGGTTGCTAAAATGAGCGGTCGTGGCTTAGGCCACACAGGTGGAACCATCGATAAGTTGGAATCCATTAAAGGCTTCCAGATTGAACGGACTCAAGAGGAATTTATACAGCAGGTGCAGGAGATCGGCTTATCGGTCATTGGTCAATCCGACCAACTTGTAAAAGCAGACAAACTCTTGTATGCTCTGCGTGATGTAACGGCGACAGTGGATACCATTCCTTTGATTGCTAGCTCCGTCATGAGTAAGAAAATTGCTGCTGGTGCGGATGCCATTCTTTTGGACGTGACGGTAGGCGAGGGTGCCTTTATGAAGAATATTGAGGATGCTCGTCGCTTAGCCCGTACCATGGTGGATCTTGGAAATGCAGTGGGTCGGAAAACCATCGCTGTCATTACAGATATGAGCCAACCTTTGGGAACTAGCATTGGCAATCGTTTAGAGATTTTGGAAGCCTTTGATATTCTGAAAGGACAGGGGCGCGCTGATGTGACAGAGTTTATTTGTGAATTAGCGCAAATCATGTTGAAATTGGCCAATGTAGATCAATCGATCGAGGCCATCCATGAACACTTGACCAATGGTCAAGCCTTAGCGAAGTTTGAAGAAATGGTCGCAGCTCAAGGTGGAGACTTAGAGGATTTGCATCGTCCCGTCAAAGTGTCTCAGGTCCTTGAAGTAACAGCGGACCAAGATGGCGTCATTGCTGCTTTACCTGCCATGGAGTTTGGCTTGTTTGCAATGCGATTGGGTGCTGGCCGTGCTGTCAAATCGGATCCCCTCGATTACGAAACAGGAATTGTGTTTGACAAAAAAGTGGGAGAGCGCGTCAAAAAAGGGGAACGCATTGCCCGTATTTTCATGAATGAAAAAAATTCACAAGAAGGCGTTACAGAATTCAAAAAAAATGTTAAAATACTAGAAAGGGCTGAAAGCGTTAAAGAAATTATTGAAATAATATCTTAAGCAGCTCAGGAGATTGTATGAAGTTAAATAAATATATCGATCACACTCTTTTAAAACCAGATGCGCAACAAGAACAGATCGAAAAGCTGATCGAAGAAGCCAAGGCTTATGATTTTGCGAGTGTCTGTGTGAACCCGACATGGGTGAATTTTGCGACTGAGGGCTTGCGCGATTCAGATGTAAAAGTTTGTACCGTCATTGGTTTTCCTTTGGGAGCAAATACCCCTTTTGTCAAAGCGTGTGAAACAAAAAATGCTATTCAAAATGGTGCCGATGAAATTGACATGGTCATTAATATCGGTGCTTTGAAGTCTAAGAATTTAGCACTAGTTGAAGAAGATATCCAAGCTGTTGTCGAAGCAAGCGGTGATAAGCTGGTCAAAGTCATCATTGAGACGTGTCTCTTAACAGACGATGAAAAGATCGTCGCTTGTCAGATTGCAAAGTCAGCTGGAGCTGACTTTGTGAAGACTTCAACTGGCTTCTCAACTGGAGGAGCAACGGTAGAAGATGTGGCCTTAATGCGTCAAACTGTTGGACCCGACATGGGTGTTAAAGCTTCTGGTGGTGCTCGCTCTTATGAAGATGCTCTTGCTTTTATCGAAGCTGGTGCGACCCGTATCGGGACTTCTTCTGGTGTAGCCATCATGGAAGGAAAGGTGGCTCATGGCGACTACTGAGTTGATTGACTTAGCAGTTGAAGTGAGTCAACAAGCCTATGTGCCTTACTCTCATTTCCCAATTGGAGCTGTACTGCTAACGAAGGATGGAGAAATCTATACAGGTGTCAATATCGAAAATGCCAGTTTTGGTTTGACCAACTGTGGAGAACGGACAGCCATTTTTAAAGCTGTTTCTGAAGGAGCTCGTGAGTTTCAAGAGCTCATTATCTACGGGCAAACAGAAAAGCCCATCTCTCCATGTGGTGCTTGTCGCCAGGTCATGGCTGAATTTTTTGAGCCAGACCTTCCTGTAACCTTAGTATCTAAAGATAAATCGACGGTCGTGATGACGGTCAAGGAATTACTTCCATATTCCTTTACAGACCTGACTTAATAGGTCTGTGAGGCGGTCTTTTGACCCTTTCAATACTTCGCAACAATGTTGCACAATAATTTAGGAGGTTCAGTAATGAACAAGAAACAATGGCTAGGCCTTGGTCTAGTAACTGTCGCTGCTATCGGACTTGCAGCATGTGGAAATCGTGCGTCTAAAAAAGATAGCGCAAACTCAGAATCTAAAACAGATTTGAAAGCTGCTATCATTACCGATACTGGTGGTGTGGATGACAAATCATTCAACCAATCTGCTTGGGAAGGTTTGCAAGCTTGGGGTAAAGAAAACGGTCTTTCTAAAGGGAACGGATTTGACTACTTCCAATCAACAGATGAATCTCAATATGCGACAAACCTTGATGAAGCTGTTTCTAACGACTACAAATTGATCTTTGGTGTTGGTTTTGCCTTGAGCGACTCTGTTAAAAAAGCTGCAAAAGACAACCAAGATGTGAACTATGTCATCATCGATGACCGTATTGAAGGACAAAAGAACGTAGCATCTGCTGTTTATGCCGATAACGAAGCTGGTTACCTTGCTGGTATCGCTGCTGCGAAAACTACAAAAACTAAACAAGTTGGTTTTGTAGGTGGTATGGAAAGTGAAGTTATCACTCGTTTCCGCGCTGGATTTGAAGCTGGTGTTAAATCTGTTGACCCATCTATCAAAGTTCAAGTAGACTACGCTGGTTCATTCGGTGACTCTGCGAAAGGTAAAACAATTGCTGCTGCACAATATGCTGCAGGTGCAGACGTTATCTACCAAGTAGCTGGTGGTACTGGTGCAGGTGTCTTCTCTGAAGCTAAAGACTTGAACGAGAAGAAAAATGAAGACGAAAAAGTTTGGGTTCTTGGTGTTGACCGTGACCAAAAAGCTGAAGGTGAATACACTTCTAAAGATGGTAAAAAATCTAACTTTGTATTGGCTTCAAGCTTGAAGAAAGTCGGAGAATCTGTAAAAGACTTGGCTAAGAAAACTGCTGATGGTAAATTCCCTGGCGGTGAAGTGATTACTTATAGCTTGAAAGATGGTGGAGTTGATTTGACAACTGACAACCTTTCTGCAGATGCTAAAAAAGCTGTCGAAGATGCCAAAGCTAAAATCCTTGATGGATCTCTTAAAGTTCCTGAAAAATAATATTTGATTGGGCGGCCCTCCCTTTAAGGGCCGTTTCTTTTAAAGTGAGACATTTTTGTCTCAATAAAATCTGTTAGTTGTCTAACAGATTTTATTGAAATAAAAAATTTTTGAAAGGAAACACCTACATGACACATGAATATGTCATCGAAATGCGTGAGATTACCAAAAAATTTGGTGACTTTGTAGCAAATGACAAGATTAATCTTCAGTTGCGCAAAGGTGAAATCCATGCACTTCTTGGAGAAAATGGTGCGGGAAAATCTACCCTGATGAATATGCTGGCTGGTTTGTTGGAACCAACTAGCGGAGACATCGTGGTAAATGGAAATACTGTTAACCTAGACTCACCTTCAAAAGCAGCTTCTTTAGGAATTGGAATGGTGCACCAACACTTTATGTTGGTTGAAGCCTTCACTGTTGCTGAAAATATCATCCTTGGTTCTGAAACCACGAAGCATGGTATTTTGGACCTTAAAAAAGCCAGTCAAGATATCCTTGAATTGTCTAAAAAATATGGCTTGGCAGTAGATCCAAATGCTAAAGTTGAGGATATTTCCGTTGGTGCGCAGCAACGTGTGGAAATCTTAAAGACGCTTTATCGTGGAGCCGACATCCTAATCTTCGATGAACCAACTGCAGTATTGACACCAGCTGAAATCGAAGAATTGATGACAATCATGAAGAACTTGGCGAATGAAGGAAAATCCATTATCTTGATTACGCACAAGTTGGATGAAATCCGTGCTGTTTCAGACCGCGTAACGGTTATCCGTCGTGGGAAATCTATTGAAACAGTCGAGATTGGTGGAGCAACCAACCAAGATTTGGCCGAGATGATGGTCGGTCGTTCTGTTTCCTTTAAGACTGAAAAGGGTCCTTCTGAACCAAAAGAAGTGGTCTTGTCGATCGAAAACTTGGTCGTGAATGAAAATCGGGGAGTCCCAGCTGTTAAGAATCTTTCCTTAGAACTTCGTGCTGGTGAAATCGTTGGGATCGCAGGGATTGATGGAAATGGTCAATCTGAGTTGATCCAAGCCATTACAGGTCTGCGGAAGGTAAAATCCGGTTCAATCAAGATTAAAGGCAAGGATGTTGTGGGACTTCGTCCACGTCAAATCACAGAAATGAAAGTAGGGCACGTCCCTGAAGACCGTCACCGGGATGGATTAGTCCTTGATATGATGATCTCTGAAAATATTGCCCTTCAAACCTATTATAAAGAACCTCTTAGCAAGAATGGTATTTTGAATTATCCAAATATTACCTCTTATGCTAAGAAGTTGATGGAAGAGTTTGACGTTCGTGCAGCCAGTGAAGTGGTACCTGCTAAGGCTCTCTCTGGAGGGAACCAGCAAAAAGCCATTATCGCTCGCGAAATCGATCGTGATCCGGATCTCTTGATCGTTAGCCAGCCGACTCGTGGATTGGACGTTGGAGCGATCGAATATATTCACAAACGTTTGATTCAAGAACGGGATAATGGAAAAGCTGTTCTGGTTGTCAGCTTTGAATTAGATGAAATTTTGAATGTTTCTGACCGTATTGCGGTTATTCATGATGGGAAGATCCAAGGGATCGTAACCCCTGAAACAACGAATAAGCAAGAACTTGGAATCCTCATGGCAGGTGGACAAGTAAAGGAGGGAGCATCAAATGAATAAGAATTTAAAACAAATTGCCGTTCCATTGGTGTCTGTCCTTTTAGGATTGGTCTTGGGTGCCATTATTATGTGGGCCTTCAGCTATGATGCCCTTTGGGGATATGAATTGCTGTTTAAAAAAGCCTTTGGTTCGATTAAGAGTTGGGGAAATATTTCCCGTGCTATGGGGCCACTGATTTTAGTTGCTCTTGGGTTTTCAGTAGCCAGCCGGGCCGGCTTCTTTAACGTTGGACTTCCTGGTCAGGCTTTTGCAGGATGGATCATGGCGACTTGGTTTGCCCTTTCCTTCCCAAATATGCCTCGCTTACTGATGATTCCGATGACCGTTTTGATTGCGGCTATTGCAGGTGGATTTATTGGAGCGATTCCTGGTTTCCTTCGTGCCTATCTCGGAACCAGTGAGGTCATTATCACCATTATGATGAACTACATTGTTCTCTATGGTGGGAATGCCTTGATTCATAGCTTCCCAGCTTCCTTGATGAAAAACAAGGACTCAACCATTGATGTGGGAGCCAACGCTGTCTACCAAACGGAGTGGTTGCGTAATTTGACAGACAAATCACAAATGAACATCGGGATCTTCTTTGCCATCATCGCAGTGGTGGTCATCTGGTTCTTGATGAAGAAAACAACACTTGGTTTTGAAATCCGTGCCGTTGGTCTCAATTCGAATGCGGCAGAATACGCTGGGATGTCTGCAAAACGGACCATTATCCTTTCTATGATCATTTCTGGTGCTCTTGCTGGTATTGGTGGGGTAGCAGAAGGTCTGGGTATTTACTCAAATGTCTACGTTCAAACCAGCTCGATGAGTGTTGGATTTAACGGAATGGCCGTAGCCCTTCTTGCGATGAATTCACCAATTGGTATTCCATTTGCTGCCTTCTTGTTTGGTGCACTTCAAATTGGGGGAGTTGGTATGAAGCCAGCTGCAATCCCTGAAGAAGTCGTTCAAATTGTGACAGCATCTATTATCTTCTTCGTATGTGCCCACTACATTATTGAAAAGATGATCTCGATGCGTTCAGCTAAAAAAGGAGGAGCAAACTAATGAGTATTGTAACAATTTTAAGTATTCTTGTTTCCTCTATGATTGTGTATGCAGCGCCGCTGATCTTCACAAGTATCGGAGGAGCATACTCAGAACACGCTGGGGTTGTTAACGTTGGTCTGGAAGGAATCATGGTTATGGGAGCCTTCTCAGGTATTATCTTTAACTTGACTTTTGAGCCTGAGTTAGGAAGTTTGACACCATGGTTGTCCTTGATCGTTGCTGCAGGGATTGGAGTACTCTTCTCCTTGATCCACGCGGTGGCAACGATTCATTTCCGTGCTGACCATATCGTCTCAGGTACAGTATTAAACTTGATGGCACCTCCATTGGCAGTCTTTCTTGTCAAAGCGATGTACAACAAGGGGCAAACTGATAATATCAAAGTTGCCTTTGGGAAAACATCGATTCCGGTCTTATCTAAAATTCCGGTCATTGGAGATATTTTCTTCAACAATGCCAGCATCATTGGTTGGGTTGCGATTCTCTTTTCATTCTTTGCTTGGTTTATCATGTTCAAGACGAAATTTGGATTGCGTCTTCGTTCAGTGGGGGAACACCCACAAGCAGCAGATACATTGGGAATCAATGTATATAGAATGCGCTACTTAGGAGTGATGATCTCAGGTGCCCTTGCAGGAATCGGAGGAGCCATTTACGCTCAGTCAGTTTCTGTTAACTTCGCGGTAACTACTATTGTAGGTCCTGGATTTATCGCCCTTGCGGCTATGATTTTTGGGAAATGGAACCCAATCGGGGCCATGCTTGCTAGTCTCTTCTTTGGAGCTTCTCAAAGTTTGGCTGTTATCGGGAATCAATTGCCTTTGCTTAAAGGTATCCCATCCATCTACTTGCAAATTGCGCCTTACGTCTTGACCATGGTTGTCTTGGCAGCCTTCTTTGGACAAGCAGTTGCGCCTAAAGCAGATGGTGTTAACTACATTAAATCGAAATAATGCACAGAGAGAGGTTGGGACAAAAGTCCTAGCCTCTCAATTGTTTTTGGAATGTCGAGTAAGACGCAGTGGTTGAGTGGGCTCTACTACGCTGATTTCATCAGCTTTTACAGCCCTACTCAACTGTGCGGAGGTGGGACGACGAAATCGAATTCTAACGAATTACCGATTTCTGTCCCACGCTCTCTTTTGCTTTGTAAAGGCCCCTCTTAGTCGCAATTTCTTTGGATTTAGGGTACAATAAGAATACAACTTTTCACGTATTGGAGGAGCAGATGTTTAAGTGGATGAGACGCCTAATTGGCATGGTGATCGTTTTATTTATGTTATTAGTGATCTTGTTGGTTCCTGGCTCTATCCCTGAAGGGGAGCAACTGAGAAATGTGCAGGCAGGGAGTTCTTTGATTGAGTTGGCTCAAAATGCTGTTTCAAATGCCTCTGTGAGCACTGAAGGGCTCTCAACTGAGCTAAGTCTCAATTCAGTGCAATTGAGTCAGGTCGTAAAAACAAGTGCTGGATCCGCCCTTGACAATTCTGACTATCAAAAGATGGCATTAGGAATGGATGGCAATGACCTTCATGTCAAAGTTCCTGTATCATTAGGGCCAATCGATAGCTATCTAGATTTAACCATGACCGGTCAAGTTGAAAACAATGTCATGAATTTGACCGTGACCGGTGCTAAATTAGGGAAAATGCCCATTCCAAAATTCTTGGTTCTCAACTATTTGAAGGATCAATCCAATCAAAATGGAGGCGGCTTCACAGTGAATGGTGATCAAATCACCCTTGAGATCCCTCAAGCAGGCTATAGTATCTCAAAAGCGAGAGTGGAAAATGGCAATGCTAAGGTAACTGTTAGTATATCCTTGTTTTAAGTCTTTGTAATTGGAGTTGTCATGCTTGTCTTTGAATTTTGTGCAGAGAATTTAACTTATATTGATAAGGCGATTGCTGCTGGGGCAGGTCGCATTGAACTGTGCGATAACCTGGCAGTAGGAGGGACCACACCTAGTATAGGTGTGATCAATGAAGCAATCAAACTGACAAGAGAGAAGTCCGTGGATCTATGTGTCATTATCCGACCCCGAGGTGGCGATTTTGTCTATACTGATCTGGAAGTCGAAGCTATGCTGACGGATATTCGTGCTGCGAAAGAAATAGGGGTTACTTGTTTTGTGCTGGGAGCGCTGACGAGCGATCGAAAGTTGGACCAGAGGATCATGCAGCTTTTACTAGCAGCCTGTGGAGATGCAGAAGTTGTCTTTCATATGGCTTTTGATGAATTGGCTTATACAGATCAGCTAGAGGCGATTGACTGGCTTTCTGATCAGGGTGTAGCCCGCATTTTAACACGAGCTGGAAGTCCAGGTGATACACTAGAGCAACGTTTTGCACACTATCATCGTTTATTAGATGAGGCTAAGGGAAAGATTCAGATCCTGCCAGGTGGGGGTGTGACCCTTGACAATCGTCAGCTCTTTTTGGAGAAATTGGGTGTTTGTCAACTGCATGGCACGCGCATTGTGTTTTAAAAAAGAAACGATCACTGCTTGAAGTAGTTTTGAGGATCCGTTATCAAGGTTGGGGACGTTGTTTCCAGCCTCTTCTAGTGCAAAAATGAATAAGGGAGAGGAAATGTTTTTAGAGCATTATTTTGAACGGTACACCTTTCAGCCAGAAAAGGGATTGGCTTACGGATTTAAGAAGAGAGGGGTAGGCTATGAGTACCAGTGTCCCGTCTTATCGGACACTTTTCTCTTAAATGTCCAGGTCTGCGACCGGAAGATTTCTTTTCAGGTCTATGATCAGGATACAGGAGACGAGTATATCCAAATCCATCAGGAACAGCTACAAGGAAATTTCGTCGGCCAAGTCAGGGAATCCTGTCAGGAAAGTCTTGCAAGGATTCGCCAAGCTTGTTTTGAGGTCCAAGAATTTCTCTATCCTCAAGCCAAGCGTCTCATGTCCTATATCTCCCTGCACTATCAGGGAACGATTGAGTATTTGTGGGAGAGATCTCCGGAATCCGGTGCCATTCGCCACCGAGACACCCTCAAGTGGTATGGTGTCTTTATGACCATTGATTGGAAAAAACTGGATGCTGGCAAGTCTGGGAAAATAGAAGTTTTGAATGTCAAGTCTGATCAAGTAGCCCATTTCATCCAGCAGAAAGGGATTTATCCAGCTTTTCATATGAATAAAAACTATTGGGTGAGTATCCCTCTAGATGGAACAATTGCTGATGAGGAGTTGTTTACTTTAGTGGATAGTAGCTGGCAACTCACCAAAAAGGGGAAATAAGATGAATCTGTTGAGGAAATTATCTTGGTTTTTTAATTTAGAGAAAAAGCGATACTTGATCGGGATAGGGTCTTTGATCTTGGTTAGTTTTTTAAATCTCATTCCTCCAAGAATCATGGGACTTGTGATCGATTTGATCGATAAAAGAAGGCTGACACTGGGGCAGTTAGTTGTGGATATCGCCCTTTTGGTCCTCGCAGCTCTAGCCATGTATGGCCTTCGTTTTGTCTGGAGACGCTATATTTTTGGGACGGCTAATAAGTTGGCTCGGATCTTGCGTTACCGTTTGTTTAAGCAATTTACGCTCATGTCTCCGTCTTTTTATCAGCGTTATCGGACAGGGGATCTCATGGCCCATGCTACTAATGATATCAATGCGGTAACCATGTTTGCCGGTGGCGGGGTTATGTCTGCAGTGGATGCTTCCGTGACAGCCTTGGTGACTCTAGTCAGCATGTTTTTCATGATTGATTGGCGCTTAACCCTCTTGGCTATTTTGCCCCTACCGGTTATGGTAGTAGTGACTTCCGCCATTGGACGCAAAAACCACAAAGCCTTCAAAGAGGCCCAAGAAGGCTTCTCAGAACTGAACAACTTTGTTCAGGAATCAGTATCAGGAGTCAAGGTGACCAAATCCTTTGGCTTTCAGGCAGATGAGATTCAGGCTTTTGAAAAAACCAATCAAATGGTCTTTTCAAAAAATATGACTTCCGCCGGTTACAATGCTTTGTTTGATCCGACCACTCTTCTTTTTGTCGGTCTCTCCTATGTCTTGACACTCTACTTCGGGGGGCTATTTGTTCAGGAAGGGAGCCTGACGGTTGGACAAATCGTAACCTTTATTACCTATCTCAATATGCTTGTCTGGCCCCTTCAAGCCATGGGCTTCTTGTTTAATATTAGTCAGCGTGCTAGCGTCTCCTATGATCGGATTGAGACACTTTTAGCAGAAACACCTGATATTCAAGATCCAAGTCAACCAGTCACAGTCATTCAAAACGGAGATCTGGAATATAACATTAAAGAATTCGCCTATGAGAAAGAGCCTGTCCTTGAAAAGGTTGCCTTTTATTTAGAAAAAGGGCAAACCCTTGGAATTGTGGGTCCAACTGGATCTGGAAAGACCACCTTGTTGCGTCTCTTGCTTAGAGAGCATGACTTGGAGCAGGGAGATATCTTGCTAAATGGAATCTCCATCAAACATTATCGTTTAGAAGATCTTCGAAGCTTGATCGGCTACGTCCCTCAAGATCAGATCCTCTTTGCCATGACCATTCGCGAGAATGTCGCTTTTTCAGATCCACAGATCGAGGAAGAAGAGGTGGTGAGGGCTCTGAGAACTTGTGGAGTCTATGAGGATATTCTGGCCATGCCAGACCAGATGGAGACAGTGCTGGGAGAGAGAGGAGTCTCTCTTTCTGGCGGACAAAAGCAACGGATTGCCATGAGTCGTGCTTTGGTCATGAATCCTGAGATCTTGATTCTGGATGATTCCCTGTCTGCAGTAGATGCTAAAACGGAGCATCAAATCATTGAAAATATGAAGCAGGAACGTAAGGGGAAAACAACGATCATCACAGCCCACCGCCTATCAGCGATCGTTCATGCGGATTTGATTCTGGTAATGGAGAATGGACAGATCAAGGAGCGAGGAAATCACGAGGAATTAATGGCTCAAAAAGGTTGGTACTATGAAACCTACCAAGCCCAACAATTATCAGAAGAAATGGAGGGAAAGCTGAATGAAAACATCTGAAGCTCATGTGATGAAGCGGCTCTTGACTTACATGTGGCGTTATAAATGGTTAACAGCCCTAGCCTTAGCCTTCACCTTCCTAACTAGTCTGTTATTGACGGCGATCCCTCTTGCAGCTCGCTGGTATATTGACCACTTAGTGGATCCAACAGAAGCAGGCTCTCCAGTACTGACAGCTTTTCAGTTTTTGATTCTCTACTATGGGTTATTCATTGGGCGCGTGCTGGCAACCTACCTGAGCCAGTTAACCTTTGCGCGTGTATCCAATTCTATCGTAAGAGATATCCGACTAGATATTTTCCAAAATCTTCAAAGGCTGGGTATGTCCTTTTATGACCAGACAGCAGCAGGTTCGATTGTTTCGCGTGTGACCAATGATACACAGGCAGTCGCAGATATGTTTTCTACGGTCTTTTCAAGCCTGGTTTCATCCTTTTTACTCTTTCTAGTCACTCTAGTAACCATGTTTAGCTTGGACTGGCATTTGACTATTTGGATCTTGCCTTTTCTTCCTATCATTTGGTTTTCCATCCGTCTCTATCGCAAGTTATCCAATCGCTTGGTCAAGATGACCCGACAAAAATTATCAGATATCAATGTGAAATTATCGGAATCCATTGAAGGAATGCGGATCGTGCAGGCCTTTCGTCAAGAAAAGCGCTTGACGGATGAATTCGAACAGATTAATGGGGAACATTTGGATTATGCCAACCGATCTGTGGATGTCAATTCCCTCTTTTTGAGGCCAGCTATGACCCTGTTACAGGTCCTGGCTTATGCGGTCATTCTAACCTTTTTTGGCCTAAATTGGCAGTTCTCAGGCTTTACAGCAGGTCTTATCTATGCCTTTATCCAATATGTTAACCAGCTTTTCCAGCCCTTGATTGATGTCACCCAAAATTTTGCAACCTTGCAGACCTCAACCATTTCTGCAGGTCGTGTCTTTGAGATGATGGATCGAGACGACTATGAACCCAAGCAAGCTGGTAGCCTGAAAGAGATCGAGCGGGGGGATATTCGTTTTGAGCATGTATCTTTTTCTTATGATAGCAAACGGGATGTCCTAAAAGAGATCTCCTTTGAGGTCAAAAACGGACAAACCATCGCTTTTGTTGGTCATACTGGTTCTGGTAAATCTTCTATTATCAATCTCTTCATGCGCTTTTATGAATTTGATCGTGGCCAGATCTTGATTGATGGACAGGATATCAAGGACTACAGCCAGGAAGCCTTGCGCAAGTCCATTGGTCTAGTGTTGCAGGAACCCTTCCTCTATCATGGAACCATTGCTTCTAATATACGGATGTACCATGAAGAACTGACAAATGAGGAAATCCGACAAGCAGCTGCATTTGTGGATGTAGCAGACTTTATTGAGAGTCTACCTGGTGGCTATGATCATCCGGTAACAGAGCGGGGTTCTACCTTATCGACCGGTCAGCGTCAGCTTCTGGCTTTTGCCCGGACCATTGCTGCCCAGCCTAAGATCCTCATTTTGGATGAGGCTACTGCCAATATTGACCAAGAGACGGAAGAGATGATCCAAAATTCTCTGAAGAAGATGCGCCAAGGGCGGACAACCATTGCCATTGCCCATCGCCTTTCTACCATCCAAGATGCCGATTGCATCTATGTTCTCGATAAAGGAAAAATCATCGAATCAGGCAATCACGATCAACTCATTGCTCTAGGAGGAACGTATAAGAAAATGTATGACCTCCAGGCCGGTATGATGAAATAAGGACAAACAAGGAGAGTGGGACAGAAATCGGTAATTCGTTAGAATTCGATTTCGTCGTCCCACCTCCGCACAGTTGAGTAGGGCTGTAAAAGCTGATGAAATCAGCGTAGTAGAGCCCACTCAACCACTGCGTCTTGCTCGACAATCCAAAAACAATTGAAAGGCTAGGACTTTTGTCCCAGCCTCTTGTTTTTCTTCTTTGAAAGCTGTAAAATAAAGAAAAGAAAAGAAAAGAAAAAGGGAGCATACACCATGTCAAACGATCTGATCATGATGGGAGTTGTGATTGTCTTATTTGGACTCTATTTCACCCTTCAAGTTGAGCTCAATAAAGTCAGAAATCAATTCACCTACTATCTTCTAAAACCAGGTAGCATCTCCAAGGAACAAAAAGAGAAGTACCTCAAAGAACCAGAGATGGAAGCGATTCGCTTAATTCGCATCGACTATCGGATTGGCCTTCAAAATGCCAAACGTGTTTATGAGCAATTGAAGAAATAAGAAAAACCCTCGTATAGTCTATACGAGGGTTTATCTTTCAAAAAAAGGCGTAAGCTTTGGTAAAACATTGGCCACATCTGCTGATTTGATCTTGGCGAGTTGATAAGGACAAGCCGTGATGTAGGCTGCTTCAAAGAAATCAAGCGGGAGTCCACTGTGTTTTACGGCAGCAAGAGATTGAACTTGGCTGAGTTCTAAAAGGATCCCGTCGTGGGTCAGGGTCAGATGGGGAAGAAGAGTAGACTGGGCCATCAAGGTCTTTAGACTGGCTTCTTCCTCTTTTTTTCTGGCTAGGAGTCGCTTTTTATTGGTCAGATACATACCGTTATCAATGTAGAGACTTAAGGCCTTTTGCATGATCAGATTGCTATCATAGTCCAGAATCGTCTTATAGGTCAAGACCGGCTTAAGAAGGGCTTGGGGAAGGATCATGGAAGTGATGCGAAGAGCAGAAAAGAGATTGGTCGAAAAAGATTTGATATAGATGACCCGGTCCTTTTGATCCAAATAATGAAAAGATGGAGCATTACTGCTATCAAGATCTCCCAAATAGTCGTCCTCAACAAGGTAGACATCATATTGGTCAGCTAGTTGCAAGATCGCTTCTTTCTGCTTGGTCGAATAGCTATGGCCAAGCGGATAGTGAAAACGAGGGATCGTGTAGAAGAATTTGATATAGCCACTTTTGAAAATCTCTTCAAGTTCCTCGAGATCAATCCCTGTTAAATTACGTTGAATGGTACGATAGGCAAGTTGCTGCGAATCTAAGAGTTGGTTCATCCGATGATAAGTCGGTTGCTCGATCAAAATCTGCGATTTTTTATTGGGAAAGTCAATCTGGCTGAGGATATTAAGCGCCTGCTGGGTACCAGCAGTCAAAACAATCTGATCTGCAGTCGTATAAATACCTTCTTCCTTTAATAAGCCTTGAATGGATTGGCGTACTTCAACTAACCCTGCTTGGTCCGAAAAGTTATTAAAGAGATAATTCTCCCGTCCAATCAAGGTTTCGTTGATACAGGTCCGGAAGTCCTCGAAAGCTTGGTTGCGGTCTTTCTCTAATTTTAGTGGAAGATCCTCATGTCGATCAGGTTCTTGCTCCAAAACATAGTAGCCACTTTGAGGCTTAGCATAGAGGAAGTGCTGGTAAGTCAAGTCCAGCAAGGCTCGTTGCACTGTGTCCTTGCTACAAGAAAATTGACCGGCTAACTGGCGAACAGAAGGAATTTTCTCTCCAGTCTCCAGTTCGCCATCTTGAATGGCTTTTTTTAGAACATGAATAATTTGTTGGTATTTGCTCGTCTTCATCTTGACTGTCCCCATACAGTTTTTTACTATTGTACAGAAAAAATCACAAAAAAACCACTCATAAGAGTGGTGAGCGTATTACATAAAGTAAACGATGGCTAAATACTGAAGAGCAGAAGCTGCCAGGATGAAGAGGTGCCAAATCATGTGGAAATATGGTTTTTTCTTAGCATAAAAGCCAGCTCCAACCGTGTAGCACAGACCGCCCATGAGCATGAGACCCCAGAAGATCGGATTGGTTTGGCTAACGATTTGGGGAATAATAAAGATGACCAACCAGCCCATGATCAAGTAAAGAGCGAGACTGAACTTTTCATTGACTTTTTTGGCAAAGATTTTGTAGAGAATACCAAAGATGGTGGTCCCCCATTGGATCAAGATAATGCTGTAGCCCATCCAGTTGTTCATCAAGGTGAGGACAACCGGTGTGTAACTACCTGCGATCGCAATGTAGATCATGGAATGGTCGATAATGCGAAGTACATACTTTTGAGGTGAATCGTAAGACATAGCATGGTAGACGGTCGAAGACAGAAACATCAAAAAGAGACTGATCACAAAGATAGAAGTTCCAAAAGCACTGAGCAGACCGTGTTGTTCAAAGCTATAGACTGCAGAGATCGGAAGCAAGATCAGCATGAGGAGGGCGCCAACAGCATGGGTTACACTATTGGCGATCTCTTCTCCAAAGGATAATTTTTTACTTAGTTTCATGGTGTAATTCATCAGTTTCTTCCTCCGTTTTTACTGGTTGAATATAAGATAGGGTTTCTAGATAAAGTTGAACGGTCTGACAGGCAGAGCGAATGATAGGAGCGATCGGCTCTTTTTGCTCATTGAGATAAGCGACAAAGCTATTATAGAGAAGATCTGAACTCGCCTGGTCCTGCAAGAAATTTAAGGTAGAAGCGATCTCCTGAATAGAAAAGACCGTTTTTAAGGTTGTAATAGCGATTAAGCGAGCCACCTGTCTACGCTGGTATTTCTTCTTATCTGGTTTTTCGACATAGCCATGTTTTACGTAATTGTTGATCATGGCAGCCGTCAAGCCCTTGTCAGAAGAAGAGAGAACAGGTGCACAGGTTTTATTGACATAAAGAAGGACCTGATCGAGATAGAGATCTAGCTCAGGTAGTTGCTCCCACGTTGGATAGGAAAAAGTGGACACGAAATCTTCACCTTTCTTTAATCTAGTTTTCATAACTAGATAATAACATTTATAAAAACTCCTGTCAAGAAAATTTGAAAAATATGGTACAATAGACCTATGAAACTATTAATTCCATCCGCCAAAGAACTGAACGAACAGGCTCGTATCGTCGAGCCCCAACCCTTGTCAGAGAACACAAAAACCATCCTCCAAGCTTTGAAGGCATTCTCCCTAGAAGAATTAGCGACCTTTTACGGGATCTCAGAGGAAAGAGCTCAAGTAGAAAAAGAAAGAATTGAGGCTTTGTTAGCTGGGAGTGCTAAAACCTATCCTTCTTTGGAACTGTTTGATGGCCTTATGTATCGTAGTATCGAGCGTCAAGACTTATCCGAAAAAGAGCAGGCTTATCTGCAGGAGCATTTGTTAATCACGACTGCTTTATATGGTGTGCTACCAGCCTATGAAGGGATTGCTCCCCATCGCTTGGATTTTATGATGAAGCTAAAACCAGCTGGAAAATCTCTAAAGGTACTCTGGAAAGAGGACTATGATCGGGCAGTAGAAGATGAAGAACAGATCTTATCTCTTTTGTCTTCTGAGTTTGAACAAGTCTTTTCAAAAGCCATTCGTGAGCGAATGATTCGGATCAAATTCATGGAGAATCGTGGTGGGACCCTGAAGATTCACTCGACGATTTCAAAAAAAGCACGTGGGGCCATGGTGACAGCTATGATGAAGGAAGAAATCATCCATCTAGAAGATCTGAAATCATTAGAAGTAGCAGGTTTCTCTTATCGTGAGGATTTATCGCAAGAGAAGGAATGGGTCTTTGTGAAAGAATAAATAAAAATATTCCTGAGAAGCGTCAGGAATATTTTTTTGATCTGTTAGATAAAGAGAATGCACGATGAAAACTCCAAAATAGAGGATTTTGGAGTCAGAATCGTCTTGAGCAGTAGGCTTAGGCGATATGTTTGAATTTCTTCAAGAGTTCTGTCAACTCAGCTTGCTCACCACTATTAAAGACTTGCATCAAGCGTTGAATATTTTTGATATGATCTGGAAGAGCTTCTTCGATCTTTTTACGACCGGCATCTGTAATAGATACAAGATAAGCACGGCGGTCTTCTGGATCAGTTTCGCGTGTAATCCAACCATCGCGGACCATATTGCGAATAACCACAGTCATATTTCCAGAGGTCGCAAGAATGCTATCAATCAGATCTTGAATGCGGAGATCGCCTTTGCTGTATAAGGTCTCAAGTACAGAGAATTGAGTTGGCGTCAACTGGTGCTTTTTAAAGATATGAGCCTCAGACGCACGGATCAATCGTTCTGCCTTGTGGAAGACGATCATGGTTTTTAAATCTACGTTTGCTTCTTTGAATAATCTCTTTAAATTTTCCATATCTATATTTTATCAATAAATAGTATTTCTGTCGTTTAATTTTATTTTCAAATTAGTTACAAAATTGTGACAAATTTATTAAACTATGAACAAATGATGGCATAGATGTTAATTTTACTTTGTTTATCAAACAATTTTATACTAAAACATTGTAACAGGTATGAAATATTAGTAACAATTCTTTCTTGAAAATCTATAGAATTCTAGGTGGCTTTGGTGTATAATGAGGGAGTGAAACAGAAAAATAATCTTTTTATAGTATGGCAACATATAATAGGAATCTGTATCTTAGTGTTGACGATCCTTTTTTCTTGGCTATTTCTTGCTGAAAAAACTTCTGATCGCTTGCAGGATCAAATGGCGCAAGCAAGAAAAATAGCTCTGTCTCACTCTTCGATTGCTACTATTGAGACGGAGAGTTTCTTTCATGGCAAAGATGCCTATCTTTCCTTTATTGGCAAGGACCAAGAGGGGCAAGATCTAGCGGTCTTGGTGGCACAGGCGGATGATGCAGTCTATACCTACCCTTTGAAAGAAGGAGTTAGCTCCAAAGAGGCAGCTTCTGTCGTCAAAGAGAAGAGTCAGGACGCGATTGATCGTGTAACTTTTGGACGCTTTAAAGGCAAACCGATCTGGGAAGTCAAGGCCGGGAGTTCCTATTATGTGGTGGATTTCAAGACTGGGAAAGTCACCGGTGTTTTTTAAGATTTGAGGAGGAAATATGAAATTATCAAATCGTGTATTGGAAATGGAAGAAAGTGTGACCTTGGCTGCAAATGCGCGTGCCAAAGCTTTGGCGGCAGAAGGTCGTGATATCTTAAGTTTGACCCTTGGTCAACCTGACTTTGCGACTCCAAAAAATATTCAAGAAGCAGCAGTCGCATCCATCGAGGATGGCCGTGCTAGCTTTTATACGGTTGCATCTGGACTTCCAGAATTGAAGGATGCCATTAGCGACTATATGAAGGAATTTTATGGCTATGCAGTGAACCGAAATGAAGTAGTGGTTGGTACTGGAGCCAAGTTTATTCTTTATGCTTTCTTTACATCTGTTATCAATCCAGGTGATGAAGTCATCATTCCAACCCCTTGCTGGGTTTCTTATGTAGACCAGGTCAAGATGGTAGAAGGCACACCTGTTACTTTCCAAACAACAGAAGAAAATCACTTCAAGGCAACGGTAGAGCAACTGGATGCAGCACGGACAGACAAGACCAAGGTTGTCTTGCTGAACTCGCCATCCAATCCAACAGGAATGATCTACAGTAAAGAAGAACTCGAGGCAATCGGAAATTGGGCTGTCGAACATGACATCTTGATTTTGGCAGACGATATCTATGGGCGATTGGTCTATAATGGCAATACCTTTACGCCCATTTCTAGCTTGTCAGAAGCGATTCGCAAGCAAACCATCGTTATTAACGGAGTTTCTAAGACCTATGCTATGACCGGTTGGCGGGTTGGTTTTGCAGTGGGTGATCCAGAGATTATTGGAGCCATGGCCAAGGTGATTAGCCAAACAACATCCAACTTAACAACCGTTTCCCAATATGCTGCAATCGAAGCCCTTACAGGAGATCAATCTTCTATTGAGATCATGCGTCAAGCTTTTGAAGAGCGCTTGAATACTATTTATCCTTTGTTGAATGAAGTACCTGGTTTTGAAGCCATCAAACCTCAAGGAGCCTTCTATCTCTTCCCAAATGTCAAGAAGGCCATGGAGATGAAGGGGTACACGGATGTGACGGAATTTACCACAGCGATTTTGGAAGAAGCAGAGGTTGCTTTGGTAACAGGAGCTGGCTTTGGTGCTCCTGAAAATGTACGCTTGTCTTATGCGACAGATTTGGATACCCTCAAAGAAGCTGTTCGCCGACTCAAGGCCTTTATGGAAAAATAAAATTACAAGATCCTTAGTAATGAGCTGAGGATCTTTTTCTTTAAAAAAAATCTGGTTTTCACAGGTAGAATCTAGCACTGAAAGCCTTTTTATGATACAATTAAGAAGATAATGTCTTCGGACAAGTTTAACGAGAAAAGGAAGATGAATGATGACAAAACGGATTACTATCATCGAAGTAAAAGATTACGTTGGTCAAGAAGTGACCATCGGTGCTTGGGTGGCCAACAAATCAGGAAAAGGAAAAATTGCTTTCTTGCAATTGCGTGACGGAACTGCCTTTTTCCAAGGTGTAGCTTTCAAACCAAACTTTATCGAAAAATTCGGAGAAGAAGTGGGTCTTGAAAAATTTGACACCATCAAACGCTTGAGCCAAGAAACATCTGTCTATGTGACAGGGATTGTTAAAGAAGACGAGCGTTCTAAATTTGGTTATGAGCTCGATATCACAGATATTGAAGTGATCGGTGAATCACAAGATTACCCAATCACTCCAAAAGAACACGGTACAGACTTCTTGATGGACAACCGCCATTTGTGGCTTCGTTCACGCAAACAAGTCGCTGTCATGCAAATCCGTAATGCTATTATCTATGCAACTTATGAGTTCTTCGATAAGAACGGCTTCATGAAGTTTGATAGCCCAATTCTTTCAGGAAATGCGGCGGAAGATTCAACTGAATTGTTTGAAACAGACTACTTTGGAACACCGGCCTACTTGAGCCAATCAGGACAGCTTTATCTTGAGGCTGGTGCTATGGCTCTTGGTCGCGTCTTTGACTTTGGTCCAGTATTCCGTGCTGAAAAATCTAAGACTCGTCGTCACTTGACTGAGTTCTGGATGATGGACGCTGAGTACTCTTACTTGACACACGATGAGTCACTTGACTTGCAAGAAGCTTATGTCAAAGCTTTGCTTCAAGGTGTTTTGGACCGTGCTCCTCAAGCTTTGGAAACCTTGGAACGTGATACAGAGCTCTTGAAACGCTACATTGCTGAACCATTCAAACGGATCACCTATGATGAAGCCATTGATCTCTTGCAAGAGCATGAAAATGATGAAGATGCGGATTATGAGCATTTGGAACATGGTGATGACTTCGGCTCACCACATGAAACTTGGATTTCAAACCACTTTGGTGTGCCAACATTTGTCATGAACTACCCAGCAGCTATCAAGGCCTTCTACATGAAACCAGTTCCTGGAAATCCAGAGCGCGTGCTTTGTGCAGACTTGCTTGCTCCAGAAGGCTATGGAGAAATCATCGGTGGCTCTATGCGTGAGGAAGACTACGATGCCCTTGTTGCAAAAATGGATGAACTTGGCATGGATCGTACAGAGTATGAATTCTACCTTGACCTTCGTAAATACGGTACAGTTCCACACGGTGGATTTGGTATTGGGATTGAGCGTATGGTAACCTTCGCAGCTGGTACAAAACACATCCGTGAAGCTATTCCATTCCCACGTATGTTGCACCGTATTAAACCTTAATAGACGTAAAAACGCCATTAGGCGTTTTTCACTTTTATCTGCTTCAAAAAACTATGAAAGGAATTTCAATGCTGAAAATAGACATCATTGATGGGAAAGAATACGAAGAAGGCCAAGGATCTTTGATTGCGGATCTGGACCATTCCATTCAACAGATGCTCAAGACATCCTATCCGGAAAGTCAAATGGATGATTTTATCACCTATAAAAATTTGAGCCAATATTGTATGGATTATCTAGGTCAGATTATTGAGCGTGCCAATGATAAAAACGAAGCCATTAAACAGCAGGTGACAGGTGTCATGCCCGAAAGCGAGCGCCCCTTTAACGTTGAAGACCGCTTGACAGCCAGCTATACCTTCGGTCAGCGGGTGGCGGATTCTGTTGCGCGCTTCGGTGGTTCTTGGACCTTTATTATTAGCTTCATCATGATGATGGCTATCTGGATGTTGATCAATGTCTTGCATCCCTTTGGCTGGAATTTTGACCCTTATCCTTTCATCTTGCTCAATCTAGCACTTTCTACGATTGCGGCGATTCAAGCTCCTTTGATCATGATGAGCCAAAACAGGGCAGCAGATTATGATCGCCTGCAAGCGCGAAATGACTTTAACGTCACTATGGAGTCGGAAAGAGAAATTCGCTTACTGCATACGAAGATTGATCATATGGTGCAGCAAGACCAGACAGATTTACTGGAAATTCAAAAGTTGCAAACCGAATTGTTGGTGTCCTTGTCTAATCAAGTGGCCCAGCTGCGTCAAGAAATGAATCAAGAAAAATGAAGGAGGTGGAGAAGATGTAGGCAAATCTAAGTAAGTCTTTTAGAAACACTTATATAATCTATTGAAAGAGGAAAAACAATGTTTAAAAGAACTTACAAACGCAATATTTCACTCCTAGCAGGTTTGGAATTTACATCTTATTTTGGAATCACCAGTTTTTGGATTCTCTTTTTTATTCAGAATGGCCTTTCTTTGCTTCAGATTGGTTTATTAGAGAGTATCTTTCATGGGACGAGTCTCTTGTGTGAGATCCCGTCTGGTATGTTAGCGGATCGCTTTAGCTACAAGACCAATCTCTATTTGGCTCGCTTGTCCAGTATTGGATCCTCGATCTTGATTTTATTTGGTCAGGGGAATTTTTGGATCTATGCCATTGCCATGATGGTCAATGCTTGGTCTTATAATTTTGACTCGGGGACCAGTACTGCTTTCTTATTTGATTCAGCGGTGGAAGCAGGTCAAAAAGACCGTTATCTTCAGATTTCTAGCTTCTTGTCTGGTGTGGCCGAAGTCACCCGAACTTTAGGAACAGTTGTGGCAGGCTTCTTTATTCACGGAGCATTGGCTTGGACCTACTATATTTCCATTGGCCTTTCCTTGCTTTCCATTCTATTGATTTTTCTCATGAAGGAGCCAGAGAGCAAGAGTGATGAACGAAGTCACTTGACCTTAAAGCGGATATTGGAGGTAGTGAAACAAGAATGGCAGGACAAACCAGTCTTGTTTTACTGGATGCTCACCTATCAGTTGGTAGGGACCATCATGTGTATGTTTTATTTTTATTACCAACAGAAAATCAGTGACTTAGCCAGTTGGCAAGTTTCTCTTATTATGTTGATTGGTAGTGGATTCAATCTCTTAGCGGTTTATTTGGCCAGTCAAATCGGGAAAAAATGGAATAGTAATCAAGTCTTTCCGATTCTGGTTGCACTGACAGGGTTGGCCTTGCTTTTGGTAGGTTTGAAGACTCCATTCGCCTATCTGAGTGTCTATCTCTTGACCAATGCCCTTTATGCCGTTTATCAACCCATCTACTACAATGATTTACAAGCTTATCTGCCTTCTAGTGTGCGAGCAACCATGCTGAGTATCAATTCGATGATGTTTAGTCTATCTATGATTGTCATTTTCCCACTGACTGGTTGGTTCATTGATAGCTGTGGATTTGTAGCAGTCTTTCTTGTATTAGGCCTTATAACGCTTTTCTCTTTCCCTCTCTTGATGTTTGGGTTGGGGAAAATGGGTAAGACCTTAAGCAAGGTAACAAAGAAGGAATAAGATTTCTGACCTTCATCTGGTCAGTATTCAACTCTCTCTGCTCTGCAGGGAGAGTTTTTTCATCTTAAGAATTTGTGGTAAAATATGTATATCCATTAAAAAAAGAATCGAGTCGTATGAAATCATTATTGAAGTATTTTAAGGGCTATCTATGGGAAACTTTTCTAGGGCCCGTGTTTAAGCTTTTAGAAGCTATTTTTGAATTGTGTGTCCCCTTAATCATCGCCCACTTAGTCGATCAGGTCATTCCGAAAAAGGAAACGAGCGCAGTGGTGATGACGGTCGGTGTTTTGTTTTTATTTGCGAGCTTTGGGGTCGTCGTAGCTATTACAGCCCAGTATTTTTCTTCTAAGGCAGCAGTCGGCTTTACCCGCGAGATGACCAAGGATTTGTATGATAAGATCTTATCACTTCCAAAGGACAAGCGAGATAGGATCGGGACTTCTAGTTTGGTAACCCGTCTCACTTCTGATACCTATCAAATCCAGGTTGGGATCAATCTCTTCTTGCGGCTTTTTTTGAGGGCACCGATTATTGTCTTTGGAGCTATCATCATGGCCTTCACCATCAGTCCTAAATTAACCCTTTGGTTCTTGGGGATGGTAGCGATTTTAACCCTGATTATTGTGATCATGTCACGGATTGTCAATCCGCTCTTTGCTAAGATTCGGAAAATCACAGACCGGATGGTTACGGTGACGCGTCAGCAATTTCAAGGGATGCGAGTGATTCGGGCCTTTGGACAACAGGCTAGTGAATTAGAAGATTTTAGAGAGGTCAATCAGGACTACAAAGTCTGGCAAATTCGCGCTGGTATCTGGTCTAGTTTGGTTAGTCCCTTGACCTTCCTTGTGGTCAATACGACCTTAGTCTGTGTTATTTGGCAGGGACAGTTGACTATCTCTGCTGGTCTTTTGACTCAAGGGATGTTGGTCGCTCTGGTCAATTATTTATTGCAAATTTTAACAGAATTGATCAAGCTGGCTATGCTGGTTACGTCTTTAAATGTCAGCTATATTTCAGCCAAGCGGGTACAAGAGATCTTTGATTTGAAAGAAGAAGACCTCCTAGAAGCTTTAACAGAGGAAACCGCAACAGAACAAGAAGCGATCAGTGCAGAGGAAATTTCGTTCACTTATCCAACGGCTTCAAGACCAGCTCTAGAAGATATTTCCTTTGATCTGGATCATGGACAGATGTTGGGAATTATCGGTGGTACAGGATCTGGGAAATCCACCCTGGTTCACTTATTGAGTCATTTGTATGCCGTTAGTCAGGGGAAATTAGCCCTCTATCATCAAGGTCACTCTCCTCAAACTCTCAAGGAGTGGCGGGAGTGGGTAGCTGTTGTCCCACAGAAGGCAGAGCTCTTTAGAGGAACTATCCGCTCGAATCTCTTACTGGGAATGGAAGGAAAGGTGTCGGAGGATGATTTGTGGTGGGCACTAGAAACAGCTCAGGCGGCTGATTTTGTTCGTGAAAAAGAAGGACAACTCGATGAGCCAGTGGAAGCCTTTGGTCGAAATTTCTCAGGTGGCCAACGCCAGCGGTTGACCATTGCGCGTGCCCTTTTGAAGAAGGCTCCTTTCTTGATTTTGGATGATTCAACTTCTGCCTTGGATTATTTGACGGAAGCTCGTCTCTTAAAATCGATAAAAGAAGAATTGAGTGATACAAGTTTGATCTTAGTATCTCAACGAACCAATAGTATTAAGTCTGCTGATCAGATTTTAGTCTTGAACAAGGGACATCAAGTAGGACTGGGAAATCACGATTTCCTTTTGTCTACCAATGAGATTTATCAAGAAATTCATTATTCACAACACGGGAGGGAGGAAGCATGAGTCAAAAACGTTCTAGTTATGTAAAACGTCTGTTTAGAGATTTTGCTCTCCATCCCGGGCTCCTGATTCTAGCCAGTATCGGAACTATCGTTCAAGTGGCCTTAACGGTCTGGTTACCGATCCTGATCGGACATGCGGTTGACTTGGTCATTAATCCTCAAGGGATGAAAGTCTTATGGCCCGTTTTGATCCAAATGGTTCTGGTCATTGTGGCCAATACCTTGATCCAATGGATCAATCCTCTTGTCTACAATCAATTGGTCTATCGTTTTAGCCAAAGCCTAAGAGCAGAAGTGATGGAAAAAGTACACCGATTGCCCTTGTCTTATCTAGATAAACAAGGGAGCGGGGACTTCGTCAGTCGCCTCACGACCGATGTAGAGCAACTCAATAGTGGTCTTCTGATGGTCTTTAACCAGTTCTTTGTTGGCCTCTTAACCATTCTTGTCACTATCGTGACGATGGCGGAATTGGATTTCTTTATGATGGTGGCGGTTCTGGTCTTGACCCCTTTATCCCTGTTGATTGCTCGTTTTATTGCCAAGCGTTCTTATACGCTTTTCCAAAAGCAGACCAAGGCGCGTGGTCTTCAAACCCAGTTGATCGAAGAGTCTTTGACCCAGGAAAGTTTGATCCAGTCCTTTAATGCTCAGGATCAATTCCGTAAGGCTTTTAAAGGGACAAATGAAAGCTATGCCAATTATTCCCAATCCGCTGTCTTTTATTCCTCAACTGTCAACCCTGCCACTCGCTTTGTGAATGCCTTGATTTATGCAGTAGTGGCTGGATTTGGTGCTGTACGCATTATTTCGGGATCTCACTTTACTGTTGGTCAATTGGTGACCTTCCTCAATTATGTCAACCAATACACCAAGCCCTTTAATGATATCTCCTCTGTCTTGTCAGAACTCCAAAGTGCCCTTGCCTGCGCAGAGCGCTTGTATAGTGTCTTGGATCAAGCTGAGATCGAAGAGACGGGTCATCAAGTTCTGGAAAGTCAGGATGTTAAAGGTGCGATTGGTTTTGAACACGTCACATTTGGCTATGATTTGGGGAGGACCTTGATCAAAGATTTAACCATTCAGGTTCCAGCTGCCAGTAAAGTGGCCATTGTAGGGCCTACAGGAGCAGGAAAATCGACATTGATTAATCTGCTCATGCGTTTCTACCCTGTTAATTCTGGAGAGATCACGATTGATGGGGTACCAATTACGGAATACACCCGTGCTTCTTACCGCCAACAGTTTGGTATGGTTTTGCAAGAAACCTGGCTCAAGGTTGGGACCATTCATGAAAATATCGCCTTTTCTCGTCCAGATGCAACTAGAGAAGAAGTCATAGAAGCAGCCAAAGCGGCCAATGCAGATTTCTTCATTCGGCAGTTGCCACAAGGGTACGATACCTATCTTTCAGATGCTGGAGAGTCTTTGTCCCAAGGTCAACGCCAACTCTTAACGATTGCTCGGGTTTTCCTTTCAGTTCCTAAGATTTTGATCTTGGATGAGGCGACATCCTCCATCGATACTCGGACTGAGGTCTTGATTCAAGATGCCTTTAATCAACTCATGAAAGGACGGACCAGCTTTATCATTGCTCACCGCTTATCGACCATTCAAAATGCCGATATGATCCTTGTCATGGTGGATGGTGATATAGTTGAGCATGGCACTCATGAAGAGCTCATGCAAGCGCAAGGTGTTTACTACAAGATGCAGACAGCTCAGCAACAGATTAGTTAGAATGTAGACAAACTATTTTTAAAGTAAATAAGTAAAGTGATTCTGTAAAGAAATAAATATCTACCTAATTTGTATAACGAATTAAGAGAAAATTAAAACTTTCCGCCGTGAGAAAAGTGCCTGAAACAATTTAGTTTCAGGCACTCGGGAGTTTTGAAACTTTAGGTTCAAAACTAAGTCATGGAACTTCGTAGAAGTTCGCTGACGTCCGTACTCACCTAAGGAAAGTTTTTAATATGTCTTTATCTTCAATCTAAGCATTTTCAGATTTGAAAATGCTTTTTTGGGTCTAAAAAACATCTAGCAAAATTGCTAGATGCTTCAAAAACCACTATTTTTTAAACGTTTAGAACCTTATCCAAGAATTCTTTCAAGCGTGGGTGTTGTGGGTTGTCGAAGATTTGGTCTGGTTTACCATCTTCGAGGAATTCACCGTCTGCGGTGAAGATGACGCGGTTGGCTACTTGGCGGGCAAATCCCATCTCGTGGGTAACGATGATCATGGTCATGCCTTGCTCTGCCAACTCTTTCATAACGTTCAATACATCTCCAACCATCTCAGGGTCAAGGGCAGAAGTAGGTTCGTCAAAGAGCATAATATCTGGATTCATGGCAAGTCCACGTGCGATAGCCACACGTTGTTTTTGACCACCGGAAAGGCTGTTCGGATTGGCATCGGCTTTATCTGCGAGTCCAACTTTTTCCAACAATTCCATCCCGACTTTTTGAGCTTCTTCACGGGTCATCAGTTTGTGCTCTACTGGCGCAAACATGATGTTTTCAAGGACGCTCATGTGAGGGAAGAGGTTGAAGTGTTGGAAAACCATCCCGATATTTTCACGGACCAAATCAACATTGGTTTTTGGATCGGTTAGATCATATCCATTAACTGTAATTTGACCTTTTGTAACTTCTTCGAGGAGATTGAGACTACGAAGGAAGGTTGATTTACCAGAACCGGACGGTCCGATAATGCAGACCACATCCCCTTCGTAGAATTTTGCTGAGATTCCTTTTAAGACCTCATTTTCACCATAGTATTTGTGGAGGTCATGGACATCAATTTTTAATTTAGCCATTAGTTAACCTTCTTTTCTAATTTTTTTGCAAATCGTGTTAGCAAGGTGATAATCACGAGGTAGAAGACGGCAAGGATCGCATACATCTTGAAACTTTGGTAGTTTCGAGCGATGATGATCTTACCAGTTTGGAAGAGTTCTACCAATCCGATCGCAGATACGATCGTCGTATCTTTCAGGGCAATGACGAATTGGTTAACAAAGTTTGGAAGCATGAGTTTGGTTGCTTGTGGCAAGATGATCTTTCGCATGGTCTTGCCATAAGAGATCCCAAGGCTTCGGCTAGCTTCCATCTGTCCAATCGGTACAGCTTGGATCCCCCCACGGACAATTTCTGCGATATAGGCAGCAGCATTTAGAGAGAGGGCAATAGTACCTGCGACAAAGTCGTTAATTGGGGATTGATGACCTGTGACCGATTCAATCAAGTTTGGAATTCCCCAGAAGATGAAGGCGGCGAGGATCATGAGTGGGATCCCACGAATAACATCGACAAAGATCTCTGCAGTCCAGCGGAGCCATTTATAAGGGCTAACACTAAACATCCCAAAGATAACACCGATCACCATAGCAATGGCGAAAGAGAGAAGGGCAAGGGCAAGAGTGACACCCAAACCACTTAACAATTGTTTGTAGTTGTTTTGGAGCAAGCCCCAGATCGTTGTTTCATCTGCTGTTGTACTTGAAGTACTTGATTTGCTATCTGCTTTAAGGTATTTATCGAGAATCTTTTGGTATTGACCGCTTTTCTTCAAGTTCGCAAGACCGTTATTGAACATTTCGATCAATTCAGGATTTTCACCCTTCTTAACGGCAAATGCTAGTTGACCACTTGGAGTCCCTTCGATAGGTGTTTTGAATTTACGTCCTTGTTTAATAGCGTATTTGATAACAGGTTCGTCATCCATAATCGCTGCAACAGAACCAGAATTCAAACTGTCATACATAGAAGCTCCATCAGAGAACGTTTTGATCTTGTAGCCATATTTATTTTTATTCTTTTCAAGGAAGGTCTGCGATGCAGTTCCGTTTTTAACACCGACCGTCTTACCTTTTAAGTCATCGTAAGAATCAATCTTGCTATCCTTTTGGACTGCAAGAATAGAGTTAGCAGTATAATATGGTTCAGAAAAATCAAATGTTTCTTTCCGAGCATCAGTCACGGTCATCCCTGCGATCATTCCTTGCGCATGACCAGATTGGACATCACTTACCGCAGCGTCAAATCCAGGGTTATCAATTTCAATGGTAAATCCTTGGTCTTTGGCAATGGCCTTGATCAAGTCCATATCGATCCCTGTATACTTATTTTTCCCATTCTGGAAAACGAATGGTGCAAAAGATGAGTCACTTGAAATTACATATTTTGACTTTTTAGGAGTTGCTTTTTGACCAGCAGGAGTAGTTGTTGTTGGAACAGCACTGTTCCCTGATGATTGGCTTTCACCTGTCCATTTCTTGATGATCTCATCAAGTGTTCCATCAGCTTTCATTTGAGCGAGGGCCTTGTTAAATTCGGTGATCAACTTTTCATGATTTCCACCTTTTTTAACACCAAAGGCAAAGCCACCGACTGCTTCCCCGTCCATATTGATAGCTAGGTCCTGACCCTTTTGGATGGCATATTGAATGACGGGTTGATCATCCATGACTGCATCCACTGCACCAGCTGTTAAACTGTTGTACATGAGATCACCCGTATCAAAAGTCTTGATCTTGTAGCCGTACTTGTCCTTGTTTTTATCGAGGAAGCGTTGGGCTGCAGTTCCGTTTTTAACACCGACTGTCTTCCCTTTTAATTGGCTGTACTTCGTGATTTTATCGGCTTTCGTAGTCGCGATGACAACTTTTGTATCATAGTAAGTATCAGACATGGTGAAGACTTTTTCACGTTCTGTTGTTTTGGTCATACCGGCCATGATGGCATCTGCTTGACCAGCTTGAACTGCATTGACCGCTGCATCAAATCCCGGGAAGGATTTGTCCAAATCCCAGCCATTGATTTCAGCGACCTTGTCCAAGATCTCTACGTCAATTCCTTTATAGGTTTGATCTGAATCCTTAAATTCAAACGGTGCATATGCTGTGTCGAAAACAACCTTGATCGTCTCAGCATGAGCATGACCAGCGAATGCAACGAATGGAAATAAGAAAAGCAAACATGCTAGTAATTTTTTCTTCATTTCTGTCTCCTTTTAATTCTTTTCTCTTTGGGGTTTTGACCCATGAGCACATTGACCAAAGGATGGCCTTAAAAAAACAAATCATTCATACCAAAACGAGTATGAATGGTCTTATGTTTTTCTACAAAAGCTATTATATCAGAAAATAGTTTGCTTTGCAAGAAAAATCGAGTTTTCATGTTAGGTTTTCTGACATGAAATGATATTGCAGCTCTTGATTTTCTTTGCTACAATGGACCTATCAGATAAATGGAGGTTGATCATGAAGAAAGGAAAGATGATTCAGGATATAAAAACTAACACCTCATGGCCAGTTCTTATTTCTACACTATTCTATGTATTTTTAGCCTCCCTCTTTATAGAAGGGGGACTATGGCTTGGTAGTGAATTGGTGGGACCATTTTCCTTAGTGATAGGTTTTCTGGCGGAGTTCTTTTCACCAGGAAATGGGACAGCAAGTATTCAAGAATTTTTCTACCATTATCTTCTCTATTATGAGCTTTTCAGTTTTGTAATCATTCTGTTCCTCTTTATGTTTTGGGTGAAGGTCATAGAGAAGAATGCTTTATCAAGCTTAGGCTTTGTAAAAAGAAATTGGCTCAAGTATCTAGTCTGGGGGATCATGATTTCACTTGTTCAAATGGGAGTGATCGCGCTTGTCTACCAAGTCAGTGGAATCGGGTCTTTTGTGTTAAATGAGCTCAGTTTAGAGCCCTTGCTTTTTATCCTAGGATTATTTCCATTTTGGCTTCTGCAAGGGGGGACGGAAGAAGTAGCGACGCGAGGTTGGCTTCTGACTCGGATTGCTGCAAGAACTAATCTGCCTTTCGCAATCGCGATTTCTAGTAGTCTCTTTGGCATTCTGCATATGGGAAATGCAGGAGTGACCTTCTTATCCGTTCTGAATATCATCCTCGATGGAGTACTGGCTGGTCTGCTTTTTATCTATACGGATAGTATCTGGCTAGTGGTCGCCCAACACGGTACTTGGAACTATGTACAAGGAAATATCCTTGGTTTTCAAGTCAGTGGTACGGGAGCAGATGCCTCTATCTTCAGATTTACCATGGGGTCAGGACCTGACTGGTTGACCGGAGGGGAATTTGGAGCGGAAGGATCGATCATCACAACTCTGGTTCTTCTAGTATCCGTCGTGATTGTTTACCTCTTAGGGGAAAGAAATGAAAGAGCTGTTGAGTAATAAGTGTGAAATGGCTGATAGGAAATAATGATAAATACGAAGACAGGCAAAATGCCGGTCTTTTTTATAAATTAAAAATGAAGGAAAGCCGAACACATATTGATGAGTTCGGCTTATTTTATATAATGGGAATAATTAGCTTGACTTGTGCACCATGATTAATATTTTCTAAATGCATCGTTCCATTATGAAGTTTCATGACGCGTTTTACGAAAGATAAACCAAGTCCATAGTGACTTTCTTGAGAGGGTGTTCTTGCTTGGTCATCTTTATAGAAAAGATTTCCAGCATTCTGTAATATATTTTTTGAAAAATTAGATTGGTTATTCCATATAGTTAGAACTAATTGACTATTTTCTTGTGAAATTGTTAGCTGGATTTGTGCATCATTTTCTTTTTGATGTTGTATTGCATTATTAATGATATTTGTGATTGCTCGGAAAAATAGATTGGAATGAATGGCAATTTGTGTTGATGGAGTTACTGTGTTTGTAAAAATAAAATGTGTATTTTTGGGGAGTAAAGGTGAGATATGTTCCTGTAATTGATAAATTACTTGTTTAATTGATATGTTTTCAAGTTGAATATCATGGTCGTAAAAGGTTTTGGAGTATTGGATGAAGTGGTTAAAATAATCGTTTAATTGAATACTTGCTTGCTCAAGATCTTTTAGACATTCCATTACTTGAGGTGTTTGCTCGGTAGATTGTAAGAATTCAGCATTTCCTCTGATAACAGTTAGAGGGCTACGAAGATCATGTGCAGCGCTAGATACTTGAAACATGAGTTCTTTTTTTTGATCTTTTTCATTTTGAATTCTATTTTTTATATCAGATTGCATTTTTTCAATCAGATCGTTTGTTTCAATGAATTCTTTAATCTGCAAATGGTGATGTTCATTTTTGGTGAAATATAGTCCACTATGATAAACCATGTTCATTTCTTTTTGAATCTTGGTTAATAATTGTCTAATATTTATTACAATGATAAAAATTAAAATGATGCAAAGATAAATCCAAGAACTGACGCTAAAAAATAAAGCAAAGCGATTGACATTTTTCTCATTAATTCCAGATACAGAAGATAGAAGAGCTGGAACTATGTAAAAAAGTATCAGACATAGAAGAAATTGCCAAATGATTTTAAGGTAGGTACTCTTAATGAGTTGCTTGATTGTCAATTCTTTTTCCATTTGTATCCTCCTCCCCAAACGGTTTTGATTGGATCAATTTTATGAATCTTAAATTTTTGTCTAATTTGATAGATGTATTCAGTGATGGATCGTAGTTGTGCGTCAGAGCTTATAGGATAAAGATAATTGTAAAGTTCTTCTATGCTAAATATTCGGTTTTCATTTTTTGCTAAAAGATAAAGTAAATCAAACTCTCGCTTAGTTAATGAAATTCTCTTTGATTGATAATAAACTTCTTGACTATCTCGATAAAAAGTTATATTTGAATCCATCTCTTCTTTAGAGGCATTGTGAGATCTTTCTTCCCTCCGAAGATGCATTTGAATTCTTGCAATCAATTCCTTTATGCTGAATGGTTTTGTAATGTAATCATCGGCTCCGGCTTGTATTCCTTTTAGTAAATCTTCTTCAAAATCTTTAGCGGTTAGAAATAGAATTGGAGTAGTAATTTGTGAACGAATGGAACGACAGATTTCTAAACCAGAAATAGGCATCATGACATCAAGTAAAATTAGATCGAATCCAGTAAAGTCACAGATATTGATCTCCTCTATATTTTTACGAGTTTCCACGTGAAAGTTGTTCGCTTTTAATGCATTCGCTATTAATCGTAAGATTTTTTCATCATCGTCAATGGCTAAAATTTTATACTTCATAGTTCCTCCAATTATATGAGCATATTATAGCAAATCTAGAATGCAATTTGTTAGAAATGAAGAAAATAATTATTCTGATAATTTCCTGATTTTCTCCTGTTATACTTGCTCCAAGTGAAGATGGATTTTCACTAAAAGTCAGAAAGGAAAAAGAATGAATGATAACAATTCAAAAGCTACATAAGGAATATAATAATAAAATTGTCCTTCAAAACGTGTCTTTCAAAGCCAAAAAAGGTGAGATTACTGGATTGATTGGACCGAATGGATCTGGAAAATCAACTTTAATTAGAATTTTACTTGGTTTAGAAAATAGTCAAATGGGAATGGCGTTGATCGATGGGAAAAAATACTCTCAATTGGGAGATAATCCTTTTTGTATTGTTGGATCATTCCTAGATAGTTGTCAACCTTATCCAACAAGAACAGGACTTCAGCATCTTCGGTGGATTGGCTTGGCTTGTGGTGTTGACAGAAATAGGTGCAACGAATGTTTAGAGTTGGTGGGGTTAAGTGAAGCTAAAAATAAAAAAGTAAAAGACTATTCATTAGGAATGAAGCAACGTCTTGGTTTAGCAACAGCCTTATTAGCAAATCCTGACATCTTAATTTTAGATGAACCAATCAATGGACTAGATCCAGAAGGAATACGCTGGGTACGCAATTTTTTGCAGTCTTTTGTCAGTGAAGGTAAAACTGTCTTAATGACAAGTCATTATATGAGTGAGTTAGAATTAACTGTAGATCATCTGGTTGGTATTTCTAATGGGAAAATTGTTATTGATGCTCCTACAAAAGATATTTTGAAACAGTTTGGATCTTTTGAGGAAGCATATTTTAAGGCGCTCGAAGGGAAAGAAGGTGAATAATATGTTGAAGCGTTCCTTTTTTAGTGACCTTTATAAATATTGTAGTTTACCTACTTTTAAATTTACTTTTTTTCTTATTTTGGGAGTCAGCATATTTTTTTCAATTCAAAATATCCAGGTGATAAATGCTTTAGTGGAAGGAAATGGCCAAGCAGTTAACCTTGATCCGTCTATGTTATCATCGAATCCAGTCTATACAGTCAGGGATGCCCTCTTATCTTCACCCTACCAAGCAAGTGTTATTTTCTTACCAATCTTGGTTTCACTTGTTTATTCAACCCATTACCAATTTGGTGATGATAGTTTTACTCAGTTATTGATTCCTAACTGGAAAGTTCGTCTTACTGGTTTTATTGCAAGTTCGGTTGTCTTATCGATACTTTCTACTTTAGTATTTTCTATAGTAAATGCTGTTGTTTTACTCGTTTTTCTGGATTCAACTTTAAAGAATTATTTAGAATTTACTTTGTTTTTAGATGTTACGGTAAGAGTTATGATATTTGCAATCGTTCTTACTCTATTAGCTTTACTCTTAGTAATAGTAACGAAAAAATCAATGACTTCATTAATTGCAGACGTTTTGTTATTGGTAATCACTTTATCAGGTATTCTAAGAGGAATTTCCTCTAAAATAGAAAATCTCTTGCCTTTGATTGGAGCAAAGTCATTTGCTTTTGGCCGAATTGAAGGGACTCAAACGAGCCAATTGTATGGATTTACACTTTTAGTAGTTGAAGGGATCTTGTTCTTTGTATTCATAATGCTTGTAGAAATGATTCGAATGAGGAGGAAGAATGGCAAGAATATTTTTTAGTCTTATTGTCAAAAAATATAGTTTAAAACCCGTGAAGTACCAGATAACCATACAGTCATTTTTGATAGGTTTTGTGTGTCTCTTAAGTATTTTACCAGTTGCAATCAATGATACTGTTGTACAATTATCTATAAAGCAAGCTCTTGTTTTTGCATCAATACTCTCAGTTAGTATTGGGTGTGTTAATGCATTTGTTGAGTTACAATCACACGAAACAAAACTAGTTTATTTGGTAAGTGGAAAAAGGATCTTAAGTTCAATTCGGATCCTGTTCGTAGAATTATGTGATGTAGTACTACAATCAACCTTGTATTTCATTGTACTGCTTGTATGGTTTCATTTTTTTAGTAGCGAAAATGGTGTCAGTTTAGAACTTTTCAGTTTCTATTTGATTGGCTCCATCCAATATTTTTTAATTTCTTACTTCTTAAGTTATTTTTTCAAAAGTCCAATGGGGAGTTTAGCTATTTTGCTGCTATTTCCTATTTTGGTACAACCATTCATAGAAAGAGTAGTGGAACCATTGACTAGTTATCTATTTTATAATATTGTTGCGGATACCATTTTAGGTAGTGCTTCCAATTTGCAACTCTGTATTTACGTTGTTGGATTTGTATGTTCACTTGGGGCAACTCTCTACCTCTTGGTAAGGAATCAAGAAGTTAAGTAGTAAATAAAAATGATACTGATGAGCAAACTTTTCTAATTTTG